>NZ_MEHJ01000001.1:1365000-1965000 GCF_001746415.1 Streptomyces agglomeratus | reverse complement strand
CGCCGCCCCGGTGACCTGCTCGTCGGAGTACGGGGGAGGGGCCTCGGGCAGGCCGCGGTGGCGGTAGTCCTCGCCGTCGATGCGCAGCGGCCGGAAGTGGGCCGACAGGCCCTGGATCTCACGGAGGAAGTCGACGGCGGCGAAGCGGCCCTCGCCGAGCTTGCCGGGCAGCGTGTTCGAGGTGGCGGCGAGCGCGACGCCCGCTTCGACGAGCCTGCGCAGCAGCGACGAGACCAGCACCGTGTCGCCCGGGTCGTCGAGTTCGAACTCGTCGATGCACAGCAGGCGGTGCCCGCTCAACGTCTGCACGGTCTGCTGGAAACCGAGCGCGCCGACCAGGTTGGTCAGCTCCACGAAGGTGCCGAACGCCTTGAGCTCGGGGGCGGCCGGGGTGGCGTGCCAGAGCGACGCGAGGAGGTGCGTCTTGCCGACGCCGTACCCGCCGTCGAGGTAGACGCCGCGCGGCGCGGTGGGCGCGGCCGGCTTCTTGCCGAACTCGAACCAGCGCCGCTTGCCGCCGCCGATCGCCGAGGCCCCGCCGAGTCCGGCCGCGAAGGTGCTGAGGACCCGGACCGCCTCGCTCTGGCTCGGCTGGCCGGGGTCCGGTACGTACGTATCGAAGCGCACCGAGTCGAAGCGCGGCGGCGGCACCATCTCCGCGACCAGGCGGTCGGCGGGGACGTGCGGCTCGCGTGCGCACAGGGACAGGGGGGCCGCTTCGGCTATGGGAACGGGCCCATGAGCGGCGGTGGAGGACGACACGGGGCTCAAGTCTAGGCGCCGTGCCACACTGCTCGGCATGCGACGCCTGTTCCCTGTGACCGACGAAACAGTCCCCGCCGCCCCGGCCGCCTCCGCCGGTGCCGCCGACGGGGAGTGGAGCCTCGACGAGCTGGCCGACGCCTACGCATACCCGAAGGAGCGCGGAGCGTCCGGAGCCTGGCTGCGGGCCAACATGGTCTCCTCGCTCGACGGTGCCGCCCAGCACGAGGGCCGCTCGCAGCCGATCTCCTCCGACACCGACATGCGGATCTTCGGCACGCTGCGGGCGCTGGCCGACGTGGTGGTCGTCGGCGCGGAGACGGTCCGCCTGGAGGGGTACCGTCCGGCCCCCGCGCGCGAGGCGTTCGCGGCGCGCAGAGCGGCGGCGGGCCAGGGCCCCGCGCCCGCCATCGCGGTGGTCAGCGCGAGCCTGAACCTGGACTTCTCCCTTCCGCTGTTCACCTCCCCGCTGGTCCCGACCCTCGTCCTGACCGGTGCCACGGCCCCTGTGGACCGCGTCCGCGCGGCCCGGGAGGCCGGGGCCGAGGTCCTGGTCGTCGGGGACGGCGCGGCGGTGGAGCCGCCGCGCATGGTGGAGGCGCTGGCCGCGCGCGGGCTCACCCGGTTGCTGACCGAGGGCGGGCCGAGGCTCCTGGCGCAGTTCATCGCGGCCGGGGTACTGGACGAGCTGTGCCTGACGGTCTCGCCCGTGCTCACGGCCGGCCGCGCCCAGCGGATCGCCGACGGGCCCGGCGTGTCGGTCCCCGAGCGATTCGCACTGGCGTCCGTCCTGGAGGAGGCCGGGTTCCTTTTCACCCAGTACCGTCGGATCTGACCGGCCGCGGAATTGACCGTTCCGCTTAGCTTTCGCTGGGCACACTTATCTCACGCAGACCCCGTGCGGGCACGGGGAAGGATGGTTTCCGCAGGGGGCCGGCGGCGCCACTCAGAAGCGCCGGCCCAAGGAGAAGAGAAGGGCGCCCGCCGTGTTCACGAGCGTATTGATGATCGAGAAGCCCCTGTCGTCCGTCGACGTGGACTTCGTCAGCACCCTCCACGGTGACGAGGGCGTCTCCTTCGTCGTCCTGATGCAGCCCCGCGGCGACCAGGCGGACGTCCTCCTGCGCGCCATCGACGACGTGGCGCTCGGCCAGGTCGACGAAGCCGTCCGCGAGCCCGAGGAGCCCCGCGGCGAGGAGGCGAAGCCGCTGGCGCAGCGCGGCCTGGAGGTGACCCTGGAGGCCCTGCGGGCGCGCGGCAACGACGCCGTCGGCCAGGTCGTCGAGGATCACCCGCTGGACCTGCTCAAGTCGGTGGTGGCCGAGACGGGCGCCGACGAAGTGATCGTCCTGACCGCTCCGCACTACGTCGAGGAGTTCTTCCACCGGGACTGGGCGTCGCGCGCCCGTCACAAGGTCGGCGTACCGGTGCTCAAGCTCTTCGCCCACAACGAATAGGCTGGGGCACCGCTCGCACGGGGGCACCGCGCCCGCACCGGCGGGCCGCCGTTCACTCGTCACACCTTGGGAGACATACGTATGGCACCCGGCCTTCCCACCGCCATGGACCGACCGCACTTCATCGGCATCGGCGGCGCCGGAATGTCGGGGATCGCGAAGATCCTCGCCCAGCGCGGCGCACGGGTCGCGGGCAGCGACTCGCGGGAGTCCGCGACCGCCGAGTCCCTGCGCGCGCTGGGCGCCACGGTCCACATCGGCCACGCCGCCGGGCACCTGGCGGACGACTCCACCTGCGTCGTCGTCTCCAGTGCCATCCGCGCCGACAACCCGGAGCTGGTCCGCGCCGCCGAGCTCGGCATCCCCGTCGTGCACCGCTCCGACGCGCTGGCCTCGCTGATGGAGGGCCTGCGGGCCATCGCCGTCGCGGGCACGCACGGCAAGACGACCACGACCTCGATGCTGGCCGTGGCCCTGACCGAGCTCGGCCTCGACCCGTCGTACGCCATCGGCGGCGACCTCGAAGGCCCCGGCACGAACGCCCGCCACGGCGCCGGCGACATCTTCGTCGCCGAGGCGGACGAGAGTGACCGCAGCTTCCACAAGTACGACCCCGAGGTCGCGATCGTCCTCAACGTCGAGCTGGACCACCACGCCAATTACGCCTCGATGGACGAGATCTACGACTCCTTCGAGACCTTCGCGGGCAAGATCGTCCCCGGCGGAACGCTGGTCATCACGGCGGACCAGCCGGGCGCCGTGGAACTGACGTCCCGCCTCCGTGACCTCTCCACCCTGAAGATCGTCACGTACGGGGACTCCCCGTCGGCCGACGTACGCGTTCACAAGGTCACCCCGCGCGGCCTGACCAGCGAGGTCACGGTCGTCCTCGACGGCCGCTACCTCACCTTCACGGTCTCCGTGCCCGGCCGCCACTACGCGCACAACGCGGTCGCCGCCCTGGCGGCGGGCGTGGCCCTGGGCATCCCGGCGCACAACCTGGCGTCCGCCCTCGGCAAGTACACCGGCGTGAAGCGCCGCCTCCAGCTCAAGGGCGAGGTGAACGGCGTGCAGGTCATCGACTCGTACGCCCACCACCCGACCGAGATGACCGCCGACCTGGAAGCCATGCGCGGCGCGGCGTCCGACGCGCGCCTGCTCGTGGTCTTCCAGCCCCACCTCTTCTCCCGCACCCAGGAGCTGGGCACCGAGATGGGCCAGGCCCTGGCCCTCGCGGACGCGTCGGTGGTCCTCGACATCTACCCGGCCCGCGAGGACCCGATCCCCGGCATCACCAGCGCCCTGATCATCGACGCGGCCCGCGCGGCGGGAGCCGACGTGACGGCGGTGGCCGACAAGGCGACGGTGCCGGACGTGATCGCGGGAATGGCGAAGCAGGGCGATCTCGTTCTCACGATGGGCGCGGGAGACGTGACGGACCTCGGCCCGCAGATCCTCGCCCGCCTGTCGAACTGAGGGAGCCCCCATGCCGTACGACGTCGACAAGCCCGACGAGCAGTGGCGCGCGGAACTGACGCCCGCCGAGTACGCCGTCCTGCGTCAGGCCGGCACGGAGCCGGCCTTCGTCGGTGAGTACACGGACACGAAGACGACGGGTGTCTACTCCTGCCGCGCGTGCGGGGCGGAACTCTTCCGCTCGGACACCAAGTTCGAGTCGCACTGCGGCTGGCCGTCGTTCTACGACCCGAAGGACACGGACGCGGTCGAACTGATCGCCGACACCTCCCACGGCATGACGCGCACGGAGGTCCGCTGCGCGAGGTGCGGCTCACACCTGGGCCACGTCTTCGAGGGCGAGGGCTACCCCACGCCCACGGACCAGCGCTACTGCATCAACTCCATCTCGCTGCGGCTCACCCCCGACGAGGTCTGACGGCCGCGGCAGGAGCCGCCCGAGCCGACACACCGACGCGCCCCGCACCCCGGATCCGATCCGGTGGTACGGGGCGCGTCGGTGTGAACGGGCGGGCCGGTCCGGCACCGCCGCGCGTGACCGGACCTACTCGATGACGAGCTCGACCTCGATGTTGCCGCTGGTGGCCTTCGAGTACGGGCAGTAGGCGTGGGTCGCCTCGACGAGCTGCCGGCCCGTCTCGCCCGCCAGGGCGTCCGGGAGCTCCACGCGCATGACGACCGCGAGCCCGAAGCCCGTGTCGTCCTTGCCGATGGACACCTCGGCGGTCACCGAGACGTCCTTGGTGTCGACCTTCATCTGGCGCGCCACCTGACCCATCGCGCTGGCGAAGCAGGCGGCGTACCCGGCGGCGAAGAGCTGCTCCGGGTTGGTGCCCTGACCGTTGCCGCCGAGAGCCGGGGGCATCGCGAGGGCGAGGTCGATCTGGCCGTCGGAGCTGACGGTGCGGCCCTCGCGGCCGTTGGCGGTGGCGACAGCGGTGTACAGCGCGTTCATGGGGTGTCCTCGTTTCGTCGGGAGGTCAAAATAGTTGCACACGATTCAGTTGTGCACAACTAAATCGGCCGGGGAGGTTACTCTGGACCCATGACGCCACCGCCGACCACCGACCCGACGCTGCCCGCCGTGTCCGACGCGGAGCTGCTCCGCCTCGATCACCAGGTCTGCTTCTCGCTGCACGCGGCCTCGCGCGCCTTCGGCGGCGTCTACCGCGACGCGCTCAGGGATCTCGGCCTCACCTACCCCCAGTACCTGGCCATGCTGGTGCTGTGGGAGCACGGCCCGCAGCCCGTCAAGGCGATCGGCGAGCAATTGCGCCTCGACTCCGGCACGCTCTCCCCGCTGCTCAAGCGACTGGAGGCCGCCGGCCTGGTGCGGCGCGAGCGCAGCGCCGAGGACGAGCGCTCGGTGACCGTCCGGCTGACGGAAGCGGGCGAGGAGATGCGTGAGCGGGCGCTGCCCGTGCCGCGCAGGATCCTCGCGGCGACGGGCCTGTCCGTCGAGGAGGTCCTCGGCCTGCAAGGGCTGCTGGCACGCCTGACCGGCGCCCTCGACGAGGCTCAGGGTTAGGTCCGGGCTGTGTTCACCACTGCCGCCGACGACGCGTGCTCGCGCCGCGCCCGCTGTGCCGCGGCTCCCGGACGCCCCGGCGTCCCCGCCCCCCGGCGCTTCGGCGCTCCGTGCGGGACGGATGGACCGTGATGTCCGAGAACCGGACCGTGGCCCTGTGGCTGCGTGCGGCCGTGGCCGCCGCCCTGTACGTCATGGCCGCCTTCATGCTGAGCCTGAGCCTTTCGGCGATGGGCAGGGAAGTGAACCCGACGACCGACCGGGACTTCGTGGCCGGCGCGAACCTCTGCCTCGCCCTGTCCACCGTCTTCCTCGCCGCCACGGCCGTGGTGGCACGCAGATGGAAGGCGGCATGGGCCCTGTGGCTGCCGCACCTCGTCGCCACGGCGCTCGTCTGGACGCAGGTGCCCTCCCTGTTCTGAGCCGTCGGGCGCGCGGAACAGGCTCAGGACGTCGTCACGGGGGTCCGGCCCGTGACCCGAGCCGCACCGCCTCAGTCACCCCGCCCCAGACGCAGCGTCAGGATCTGGAACGGCCGGAGTGTCACCCTCAAGGCGCCCTCCGGTGTGGGTTCGTACGCCGGCGAGTCCGCCAGGGGGCGTTCCAGCAGATCCGTCGCCGTCGCCGAGACGAGCGGGAAGCCCGCCGCGAGAGTCGCCGACGCGCGACCGCCGGACGCCTCGTACAGTCGCACGATCACATCGCCGTTGCGGTCCTCGGCCAGCTTCACCGCCTCGACGACCACCCGGTCGTCGTCGGAGGTGAGCAGCGGCCGGACGGGGGCGCCGGAACCGGTGACCGTACGCTCCGGAAGGTTGATCCAGTGCCCCTCGCGCACCGCGTCGACGACCGTCGCGCCGGGCGCCAGCGCGAAACGCAGCCGGTGGGTGCCCTGGTCGGTGGCCGGGTCCGGGTAGCGCGGGGCGCGCAGGAGGGAGAGGCGGACGGTCGTGGTCTGGCCGCCGTCGGCCCGTACCGTACGGGTCACGTCATGGCCGTACGTCGAGTCGTTGACGATCGCCGCGCCCCACCCCGGCTCCTCCACCTGGATCCAGCGGTGCGCGCAGATCTCGAACTTGGCCGCCTCCCACGAGGTGTTGGTGTGCGTGGCACGGAAGACATGCCCGAACTGCGTCTCGGCGGCCGACCGGTCCGCCTTCACGTCCAGCGGGAAGGCCGCCTTCAGCAGCTTCTCCGTCTCGTGCCAGTCCACCTCCGTCTCGATGTCGAGCACCTTCGCGCCCGAGCGGAGCGTGAGGCGCTGTACGGCGGTCGAGTCGCCGAAGGAGCGCGTGACCGTCACCACCGCACGGTCGTCCGACGACTCGGTGAGGGTGACGCCGTCCGCGTCCACCAGGTCCGTCACGTTGTGGCGGTAGAACTCGTCGATGTCCCACGCGTCCCACATGTTCGGGAAATCCGGGTGGATCTGGAGCAGATTGGCCGCACCGCCCGGCGCCACCGCCTCCCGCCGCGCCCCCACGTCGTACACCGAGACCACCAGGCCGCGTGAATCGATCATGACGCGCAGGAGGCCGTTGGAGAGTTCGTGGCCGCCGGACGCGTGGCGCACCGCCGTGACCGGGTCCGGCGTACGGGACGGAGCGACCACCGCCGCGCCGCCCGCCGGGACCGAACGACGGCTGTGCGGAGCCGCGTTGAACGTCACCTGCGCCGTTCCCCCGCCCGCCAGCGCCGCCTGCGCGCCCGCCGTGATCGCCTCCAGTTCCGCCCGCACCCGCGCGTACGTCCCGCGCGCCTCCCGGTGCACCCACGCGATCGACGAGCCCGGCAGGATGTCGTGGAACTGGTGCAGCAGGACCGTCTTCCAGATCCGCTCCAGGTCCTCGTACGGATACGAGTACCCGGCCACCCGCACCGCCGCCGTCGCCGACCACAGCTCCGCCTCGCGCAGCAGCGACTCGCTGCGGCGGTTGCCCTGCTTGGTCTTCGCCTGCGAGGTGTACGTACCGCGGTGCAGCTCCAGGTACAGCTCGCCCGCCCACACCGGAGCGTCCGGATACTCCGCCTCCGCCTTCGCGAAGAAGGCGGACGGCTTCTCCACCGCGATTCTCGGGGACCCCTCCAGGTCCCGCAGCCGCTCCGCCCGCGCCAGCATCTCGCGCGTGGGCCCGCCACCGCCGTCGCCCCACCCGAAGGGCACGAGCGAGCGCGAGGCCCGGCCCTTCTCGCGGTAGTTGCGGGCCGCGTGTGCCATCTGCGCACCGCCGAGGTCCGAGTTGTACGTATCGACCGGCGGGAAGTGCGTGAAGACGCGCGTGCCGTCGATGCCCTCCCACCAGAAGGTGTGGTGCGGGAACGCGTTGGACCGGTTCCAGGAGATCTTCTGGGTCAGGAACCACTTCGAGCCCGACAGCTTGACGAGCTGGGGCAGGGCCGCCGTGTAACCGAAGGAGTCCGGCAGCCAGACCTCGTTCGTCTCGACGCCGAACTCGTCCAGGAAGAACTTCTTCCCGTACAGGAACTGACGGGCCATCGCCTCCCCGCCCACCATGTTGGTGTCCGACTCCACCCACATGCCGCCGACCGGCACGAACTGCCCGCTCGCGATCTTCTCCCGAACGCGCGCGAAGACCTCCGGCCGGTGCTCCTTGATCCAGGCGAGCTGCTGCGCCTGCGACATCGCGAACACGAAGTCCGGGCGGGTGTCCATCAGGGCCACCACGTTGGAGCAGGTACGGGCGACCTTGCGCACCGTCTCGCGCAACGGCCACAGCCACGCCGAGTCGATGTGCGCGTGCCCGACGGCGCTGACGCGGTGCGCGGACGCGTTCGCGGGGGAGGCGAGGACTGCGGTCAGCTCCGCGCGGGCGCGGGCCGCCGTACCGGGAATGTCGGCCAGGTCGACGGCGTCCAGCGCGCGTTCGACCGCGCGCAGGACCTCCCAGCGCCGCGCGTCGCTCTCCGCCAGCTCCGGCATCAGCGAACCCAGCACCTCCAGGTCCTGGACCAGCTCCCACACCTCGGTCTCGAAGACCACCAGGTCCGCCCGCCCGACGCGGTACAGCGGGTCGGCCGACGCCGTCAGCCTGTCCCCCTCGTACGTCGGTGTCTGCCCGGCCAGCACCGGGTTGGACGCGGCCTCGACGTACAGCAGCACCTCTTCGCCGCCCTCGGCCGGGCCGGCGATCCGCACCCAGTCGTTCAAGGGATGGAGGCCCTTCACGGCCCGGCCGTCGGGCCGGTACACCAGGCCCTCGCACTGGAAGCCCGGCATCCGCCGGTCGAAGCCGAGGTCGACGACGGCCTCGACGGTACGCCCGCGCCACTCGTCCGGCACCCGGCCCGTGAGCCTGAACCAGGTGGTGCCCCACGCCGGGCCCCACGCCTGCCCCGCCCCCGACGGCTCGTACCCGGCGGACAGGCCCTCGGCGACCGGGACCGGCTCACCCAGGGCCTCCCACTTCCCGACGGTCAGGGGCAGCGAACGGGAGCGGACGGCGGGCGCGACGCGCTCCGTGAGGACGCGGCGCAGGCGGTGCTCCACGATGCTTCGGTCGTCATGCATGCGGTGACTCCGGTGGTGGATGCGGCCGGGGCCGGCGGGAGGGCTTCACGCGGGCTGGAGAAGGTCCCAGCGGTTGCCGTACAGGTCCTCGAAGACGACGACCGAACCGTACGGTTCATGGCGCGGCTCCTCCAGGAAGCGCACGCCCGCCGCCGTCATCCGGGCGTGGTCACGCGCGAAGTCCTCGGTGTGCAGGAAGAAACCGACCCGCCCGCCCGTCTGCCCGCCCACCCGCGCGAGCTGGGCGTCGTCCTTCGCGCGGGCCAGCAGCAGCCCCGTGCCGGCGGCGGAACCGGGCGGGCGGACGACGACCCAGCGGGAGCCGTCGCCCCGGTCGGTGTCCTCGGCCAGTTCGAAGCCCAGGGGACCGGTGTAGAAGGCGATGGCGTCGTCGTAGTCGCGGACGACGAGCGTGACGAGGGCGATGTGCGGCATGGGGTTCGTCCTTCCCCACTCCACCCCGTTCCCAACCGCGCCGCCGGCCCCGGACCCGGCACCCGGAACGCGCCCGCGCCCGCGTGGGCCGGGGCCGGGGGTTGCGCCCGGCCGGGCCCGCGCCGCCACAATGCCCGCATGGAACCGCACCGCCTCGCCGACCGCGCCCGCCGCCTCGTCGTCCCCGGCCGCCGCCGCATCCTCGGCATCGCCGGACCGCCCGGGGCGGGCAAGTCCACCCTCGCCGCGTACCTCGTCGACCGGCTGGGCCCGCTCGCCGTACTCGTCCCCATGGACGGCTTCCACCTCGCCGGAGCGGAGCTGGAGCGCCTCGGGCGTACGGACAGAAAGGGCGCCCCGGACACCTTCGACGCCGCCGGATACGCCGCGCTGCTCGCCCGGCTGCGCACCCCCGAGACCCCGGACACCGTCGTCTACGCGCCCGCCTTCGACCGGTCGGCCGAGGAACCGGTCGCCGGCAGCATCGCCGTGCCGGGTCCGTGCGACGTGCCGCTCGTCGTCACCGAGGGGAACTACCTGCTGCACGACGACGGCCCCTGGGCCCGGGTACGCGACCTCCTCGACGAGGTGTGGTTCCTGGAGCTCGACCAGGAGGAGCGGGTACGCCGCCTCGTCGACCGGCACGAACGCTTCGGCAAGCCCCGGGAAGCCGCCGAACGCTTCGTCCACGCGTCGGACGAGGCCAACGCGCGCCTGGTCGCCGCCGGCCGGGACCGCGCCGACCTCGTCGTCACCCTCGGCCCCGGCACCGCCCGGTCGACGGCTGGCGAGGACACCGGGCGCCGGGCAGGATGAGGCCATGTCCTCCGCGCCCCGGCCCACCGCGCCCCCCGCCTCCGCCCCGGCATCCGGAGCCCCCACCTCCGCGAGCGCGGCGGCCGCGCCCGGCGGCCCCGCGTCCGCACCCGTGTCCGCCGCCGCCGGGCCCGCTCCCGCGCCCTTCACCGCCGAGCTCTACCGCGCCCGGATGGCCCGCGCCGCCGAGGCGGCCGCCGACGCCGGCCTCGACGGCGTCCTCGTCGCCCCCGGACCCGACCTGGTCCACCTCACCGGCTACCGCCCCACCGCCGACACCGAACGGCTGACGCTGCTCGTACTGTCCGTGGAACAGGAACCGGTGCTCGTCGTGCCGACCCTGGAGGCACCGGACGCGCGCCAGGCGCCCGGAGCGGCCGTACTCACCCTGCGCGACTGGACGGACGGCAAGGACCCGTACGCCGTCGCCGCGCCGCTCCTCGACGTCACCGGCCGCTTCGCGGTCAGCGACAACACCTGGGCGATGCATCTGCTGGGGCTCCAGCAGGCCCTGCCCAGTACCTCGTACGTGTCACTGACGGCGGCCCTGCCCATGCTGCGGGCCGTCAAGGACGCCGCCGAGCTGGCCCGCCTGGAGGCCGCGGGCGCGGCCGCGGACGCGACGTACGAGGAAATCCTCAGAGTGCGCTTCTCCGGGCGGCGCGAATCGGAGGTGGCGGCGGAACTCGCCCACCTGCTGACGCAGTTCGGGCACGAGCAGGTCGACTTCACCGTCGTCGGCAGTGGCCCGAACGGCGCCGACCCGCACCACGAGGCGGGCGAGCGGGTCATCGAGGAGGGCGACATGGTGGTGCTCGACTTCGGCGGCCTCAAGCACGGCTACAGCTCCGACACCTCCCGCACCGTCCACGTCGGCGCCCCGACTGCCGAGGAGCAGCGCGTCCATGACGTCGTACGGGAGGCGCAGCAGGCGGCGTTCGAGGCGGTGCGGCCCGGGGTCGCCTGCCAGCAGGTCGACCGGGTGGCGCGCGCGGTGATCACCGAGGCCGGGTACGGAGAGCGGTTCATCCACCGCACCGGACACGGCATCGGAGTGATCACGCACGAACCGCCGTACATGGTCGAGGGCGAGCGCCGTCCGCTCGTGCCCGGCATGTGCTTCTCCATCGAGCCCGGTATCTACCTCCCGGGGCGCTTCGGAGTACGCATCGAGGACATCGTGACCGTCACGGAGGACGGTGGGCGGCGCCTCAACACGACGGCCCGCGAGCTGGCCGTCGTCGGCTGACACCGTCCACCGGCCCACGGACCGGCCGGCGGCAGCGGGCCTCCCGCTCACGGGGCACCCCCGGTCACGGGCACCCCCGGTCGCGGGGCACCCCCAGTCAGCCGCTTGCGGGGCCCAGTACGACGCAGGACTCCGGCGGCAGGCGCAGCAGCCCGTCGGAGCCCGGTGCGTCGACCGGCTCCCAGGCCGCCAGCACGCGGCTGAGGCCGTTGCGGCCGAGGCCGATCAGGGCGGGCTCCCGCGACAGGTTCACCGCGACGCGGATGTCACCCCGCCGGTACGCCAGCCAGCGCGCGTCCTCGTCGTACGCGACCTTGACCGCCGCCAGGTCCGGGTCGGCGAGGTCGGGCCGCTCGCGGCGCAGTGCGATCAGCGCGCGGTACCAGGCCAGCACGCGCGCGTGCGGCTCGTTCTCCTGCTCGCTCCAGTCCAGGCAGGAGCGTTCCCGGGTACGCGGGTCCTGCGGGTCCGGGATGTCCTCCGCCGCCCACCCGTGCGCGGCGAACTCCCGCCGCCTGCCCTCCCGTACGGCCTGCGCCAGCTCCGGATCGGTGTGGTCGGTGAAGAACTGCCACGGCGTGCGGGCCGCCCACTCCTCACCCATGAAGAGCATCGGAACGTACGGGCCGGTGAGGACCAGCGTGGCGGCGCAGGCGAGCAGGCCGGGGGAGAGGGTGGCGGAAAGCCGGTCCCCGATGGCCCTGTTGCCGACCTGGTCGTGCGTCTGGGCGTAACCGAGGAAGCGGTGCGCGGCGGTCTTCGTGCGGTCCACGGCACGGCCGTGAACGCGTCCCCGGAACGACGAGTACGTGCCGTCGTGAAAGAACACCTGCGTGAGCGTCTTGGCGAGCGCACTGAGCGGCGCACGGGCGAAGTCGGCGTAGTAGCCCTGCGATTCGCCGGTGAGAGCGGTGTGCAGGGCATGGTGGAAGTCGTCGTTCCACTGCGCGTGCAGACCGAGCCCCCAGGTCTCGCGCGGGGCGGTCGTGCGCGGGTCCCCCTGGTCGGACTCGGCGATCAGGAACAGCGGCCTGCCCGTGTCGGCGGAGAGGGTGTCCACGGCCGTGGACAGCTCCTCCAGGAAGGTCAGCGCGCGGGTGTCGGCGAGGGCGTGCACCGCGTCGAGCCGCAGACCGTCGACACGGTACTCGCGCAGCCAGGCGAGAGCGCTGCCGATCAGGTACGCGCGTACCTCGTCGGACCCGGGGGCGTCGAGGTTGACGGCCGAACCCCACGGGGTGTGGTGCGTGTCGGTGAAGTACGGGCCGAACATGGGCAGGTAGTTGCCGGAGGGGCCCAGGTGGTTGTGCACGACGTCGAGTACGACGCCGAGCCCGAGGCCGTGCGCCGTGTCGACGAAACGCTTGAACCCTTCCGGGCCGCCGTACGGTTCGTGCACGGCCCACAGCGACACGCCCTCGTAGCCCCATCCGTGCGTTCCCGGGAACGGGCAGACGGGCATCACCTCCACATGGGTGACGCCCAGCTCCGCCAGATGGCCGAGGCGGGCGGCGGCGGCGTCGAAGGTGCCCTCGGGGGTGTACGTACCGATGTGCAGCTCGTAGAGGACCGCGTCCGCCAGCGGCCTGCCGCCGGACCAGGCGGTCCGCCACACGTGGTTGTTGTGGTCTACTACGGCGCTCAGGCCGTCCGGACCGTCCGGCTGGCGGCGCGAGCGCGGGTCGGGCAGCACGGGTCCGCCGTCCAGGGAGAACCCGTAACGCGTGCCCTCGCCCGCGTCGGCGTCGGCCGCCCACCACCCCTCACGCTCCGGATCGCGCTCCATGGCGTACGTCCCGCCCGCCAGCCGGAGCTCGGCGTGCTCGGCCTTCGGTGCCCACACCTCGAACCGCACTGGCGGCCCCTCTCGTCGACGATGCCGCCACCCATGGTGCGTCAGACGGGCATGATCCGCCGGTAATTCGTCAGCTCCACGTCATATTGACCGAGCGCTCGAAATTGACGTAACCGGCGCGTTCGAACGCCTTGGCCATCGGTACGTTGCCGAGGTCCGTCGCCGCGCGGATGCGGGGCACGTCCCGGGCGGCGAGGACGCGCGTGCCCTCGGCGAGGATGTCGTCGATGTAGCCGTGGCCGCGGTGGGCCGGCACGACACCGATGTACGCGATGATGTGGTGGTAGTTGTTGCGCGCCGGGAGGACGAAGCCCACCGGACCGCCGCCGTCCGGGAGTTCGGCGATCCTCCACCACTCGCGCGGCGACGTGAGGGCCGCGAACTCCTCCTCGAACTGGAACTCGGCGGCCTCGCGCGGGCTGAGCCCCGACGCCAGGTCGGCGCGGCTGTGCGCGTCGAGCGTGCCCTCCAGGACCAGCGTCATCAGCGCGAGCAGCTCCTCCTGGTCGTCCGCGCCGCGGAACGTCAGGCGGCCGGTGGGCTCGGGCAGCGGGGTGCCGGGGCGCCATTCGAGACGCAGGCGTTCCACGAGCAGCCGCGCGCCGGTCCTCTCCAGGACCCGCATCCGCGCCTCGACCACATCGCGGGCCGCCGCGTCGTCACGCCAGTGCGCCGGTATGAAACGGCCGTACTCGGGACGCGGCGCACCGGCTGGGAGCACGGCGGCCGACGCAGTCTCCAGGAGGTGCAGACCGATCTCGCCGCGCTCGGGTTCCGCCAGCGTGTCGTCCAGGTCGAAGAAGTCCAGCGCGCACGGCGGTTCGCCGGCCCTCGGGGTCCACCAGGAGAGGCGGCCCAGCAGCCGCTCCCCGCGCAGCGCCACCCACATCCATTCCGGGCGGCGGCGGCCGGTGGCCACGTCGTCCTCGAGTTCGTGGTCGAGCACGTACGCGAGCCGGCAGAAGAGGCCGAGCTCCTCCGGTCCCGCGAGCGGTCGTACGGTCAGTTCCTGGTCGTGCGGTACCGAGGTCAAGCCGTCCCCCTGGGGTGTCTGAGTACGCAGACCGTAACAAGATCATCCGAGGTCGGTCACGGAATTCCGTCTGTGCAGGTCAGGTCGGGCGGAATGCCCTGTTCTTCTGGACACCCGTGCGGGGTCGGCCCGACAATCGGGTCTGTGACGTCGTCCTTCGAGTTCCACACGTATCCCCCTCGGCTCTCCGACGCCGAGCGCGACCGTGTGCTCGGGGTGCTCAGGGAGGGCGCGGCGCAGGGGAAGCTCTCGCACGACACGTTCATGCGCCGGATGGAACTGGCCCTGGTCGCCCGCCGGTCCGACGAACTGGCCGTGCTCACTTCGGACCTGGAGCCCGAGAGCCGCTGGGCGCGGGGGGTGTTCGGCGTGGTGGAGCGCGCCTCGGCGTTCACGGTGCGGCTGCGCAGGGCCTGGCAGTCGGAGCGGCTGCCGAAGCTGCTGTTCCCGGAGCCGGGTCCGTACCCGCTGAGGATCGGACGCGATCCCGCGAACGGTCTGCGGCTCAGCCACGAGACGGTCTCGCGCGTGCACGCGGAACTGTCCGTACAGGGCGGCGGGTGGATCCTGCGCGACCTCGGCTCGACCAACGGGACGTCCGTCAACGGACGGCGGGTCACCGGAGCGGTGCTCGTGCGCGACGGGGACCAGGTGAGCTTCGGGCGGATGACCTTCCGGCTCTCCGCGCGCTGAACCGCCCGCTCTGCCACAGCTGCCCCGCGAAGCGGGCGTGGGGCTGACCGCGGGAAGGCCCGGCGGCCGGCCCCAACCCACCAGCGCACGCGGGACCGGCCCGGCACGGGGCGGGTCCCGCGTGGCGCCCGGGTCCGGCGCGGCCCTACGGTGTCTCCTCCCGCTCACGGGTGAGCAGTGACACGGGGCGTTCCGTGAAGAGGTCGGCCGTGCGCACCGATCCCGTGAACGAGCGGCCCGGGGCCAGGGCGTCCGTCCACCTGCCCTCCGGCAGCTCCAGCGCCGTGTCGCGCCAGCCGCCCGCCTCCGCCAGGCGCAGCGACAGCCGCGTGACGGCCGTGACGGCCTCCCCGGAGCGGCAGAACGCCACGCAGTGGTCCGCGGCCGGCCCCACGGCCGTGAGAGGCGTGTACGTCCCCGACTCGCCGAAGACCTCCGCCCGCGCCCGCCGCAGGCCCAGCGCCGCCACGGTGACGGCGTACTTCTCCGCGGAGAGGCCGTCGTCACCCGGCGCCGGCGGCGTGAAGTCGACCGGGCGCCGGTTGTCCGGGTCCACCAGCGCCCGGAACTCCCGCTCCGTGCCCTGGTAGAGGTCCGGCACCCCCGGCATCGTCAGGTGCAGCAGCGCCGCCCCGAGCACATTGGCCCGTACGTACGGAGCCAGATCCCGCGCGAACTTCGCCACCGTCTCGAACGGCGGGCCCGCGGGACCCGCCGCGACGAAGTCGGCCACCGACCGCTCGTACACCTCGTCCTGTTCGGTCCAGCTGGTGTGCAGACCGGCCTCGCGCACCGACTTCAGCAGCGCAGCCGTCAGCCGCTCCGCGTCGGGCTCCCCGAAGCCGAGGGCCGTCTGCCATGCCGTCCACGCGAGGTGTGCGTCGGGGCCGGGAACGGAGGCCAGCCCCGCGAGCAGCCCGGCCCACCGCCCGGGGCACTCGGACAGCACCGCGATCCGCGCGCGCACGTCCGCGCTGCGCTTCGTGTCGTGCGTGGACAGCACGGTGCCGGTGGCCGGCCAGTCGCGCGCCAGCCGGGTGCAGAACGCGTGGAAGTCCGCCGGGCTCACCCCGGGCTCCCCGGGGTCACCGCCCACCTCGTTCGCCGAGATCAGCGGCGTGTACCGGTAGAAGGCGGTGTCCTCCACCGACTTGGCCCGCAGCGCCGACGCCGTCTGGGCGAACCGCGCGCAGAACGCCGCCCGGTCCGGCCCCGCGCCCAGCTTCCCCAGCGCCAGATCACGCACCAGATCGACGACCGCCGCTTCCTCGCGCACCGCGAACGCCGCTTTCACCTGCCGCGCCGCCTCCAGCGGAACGGCCGCATCGGCGCTCTCGGGACAGGGCCCGCCGGCCGTCACGTACGGCCGGTACACGGGAACGCGCACGAGCAGTTCCCGTACGGCTGTCAGCAGCGCCCAGGGAGCGTGGTCGCGCAGGGCGGGATCGGACGCGCAGATCCGTTCGGCCGTACGGACGAGGTAGCGGGTCTCCGCGGCCAGCTCATGCGTGAGCACCTTGTACGCCGATCGTCGTACTGTCGCTTCCCAGTAGCCGCCGCGATCCCCGGCGGGGCCCGCGAAATCGCGGTAGTGAGCGGTCAGCTCCCCGGCGCCGGAGGGATCGGTGAACAGCCCGTCGATCCGGTACAGCGCGTCGTATCCCGTCGTTCCCGCGACCGGCCATTCGGCGGGCAGCCGTTCGCCGCCGGTCAGGATCTTCTCCACGACCGTCCAGCGGCCCTCGACGGCCTCACCGAGGCGCCGCAGATACGTCTGCGGATCGGCCAGCCCGTCCGGATGGTCGACGCGCAGCCCCTCCACCACCCCGTCCCGTACGAGCTCCAGGATCTTCGCGTGCGAGGCGGCGAAGACCTCAGGGTCCTCCACCCGGACGCCGATCAGCTCCGAGATGGTGAAGAAGCGGCGGTAGTTCAGCTCGGTCCGTGCCAGCCGCCACCAGGTGAGCCGGTACCACTGGGCGTCCAGCAGCTCGGGCATCGGCAGCCCGGCCGTTCCCTCGCGCAGCGGAAACGTGTGGTCGTAGTAGCGCAGGGTCTCGCCGTCGACCGTCAGGTCCTCCAGCTCTTCACCGATCCGGTGCGCCAGCACGGGCAGCAGGACCTTCCCGTCGCCGCCCTCCCAGTCGATGTCGAACCACCCGGCGTACGGCGAACCGGGCCCCTCTCTGAGCACCTCCCACAGCGGCCGGTTCAGGTTCTCGGGAGTAGGCACGGCCATGTGGTTCGGGACGATGTCCAGGATCAGGCCGAGGCCGTGCGCGCGGGCCGTACGGGACAGCGCGCGCAGTCCCTCCTCGCCGCCGAGTTCGGCCCGCACGCGCGCGTGGTCGACGACGTCGTATCCGTGCTGGGAGCCCGGAACGGCTTCGAGCACGGGTGACAGATGCAGATGCGAGACCCCGAGAGCGGCCAGATGGGGCACCGCCTCCTCGGCGGCCGAGAAGGGGAAGTCGGATCGGAGTTGCAGACGATAGGTGGCGGTGGGCGTCATGCGAACATACGTACCCGCATTGGGACCTTCTGTGTCATCGGCCCATGCGTACGTGTGATGACCCGGTAATACGTTCACCCGATGCCCGGCAGCGACAGCGCGCCGTCGTGCCGGCCGTGTCCCCCGTGGAGGCGGCGGCCACGCTCTGCGCCGTACCGGCGTGGACCGCCCGCCCCGCTCCCACACCCGCCTCTAGGCCGGCCGTTGCAACACCACCAGACTGCGCCCGATCAGCAGGATCTGCTCGCCCGCGCCCAGCTTGGGACCGCTCCCCGGCGGCACCCCCTCGGGACGCGCTGTGTCGACCACGACCTGCCACTGCTTCCCGTGGTTCACCGGAACGGTGAAATCGAGATCCGTCGCGCTCGCGTTGAACATGAGCAGGAAGGAGTCGTCCGAGATCCGCTCGCCGCGCGGCCCCGGCTCCGAGATGGCGTGACCGTTGAGGAAGACCGTCAGCGCCTTCGCGTGCGCCGCCTGCCAGTCCCGCTGCGCCATCTCCTTGCCGTCCGGGGTGAACCACGCGATGTCCGACAGGTCGTCGTGCGTGCCCTCCACCGGACGCCCGTGGAAGAACCGCCTGCGCCGGAAGACCGGATGGTCCCGCCGCAGCCACACCATCGCCCGGGTGAAGGCGTGGAGTGAGCCCTCCTCGTCGTCCTTGTCGGGCCAGTGGACCCACGACAGCTCGTTGTCCTGGCAGTAGGCGTTGTTGTTGCCGCCCTGCGTCCGGGCGAACTCGTCCCCGTGCGACAGCATCGGCACGCCCTGCGACAGCATTAGCGTCGCGATGAAGTTGCGCATCTGGCGGGCGCGCAGCTCCAGGATGGCGGGATCGTCCGTGTCACCTTCCGCCCCGCAGTTCCAGGACCGGTTGTGGCTCTCGCCGTCCCGGTTGCCCTCGCCGTTGGCCTCGTTGTGCTTGTCGTTGTACGAGACCAGGTCGGCCAGGGTGAATCCGTCGTGGCAGGTGGTGAAGTTGATGGACGCGAGCGGCCTGCGCCCGTCGTCCTGGTAGAGGTCGGACGACCCGGTCAGCCGCCCGGCGAACTCCGCGATCGTCCGGGGCTCGCCCCGCCACAGGTCCCGGACGGTGTCCCGGTACTTGCCGTTCCACTCGGTCCACAGCGGCGGGAAGTTCCCCACCTGGTAGCCGCCCTCGCCCACGTCCCACGGCTCCGCGATCAGCTTCACCTGGCTCACCACCGGGTCCTGCTGCACCAGGTCGAAGAAGGACGACAGCCGGTCCACCTCGTGGAACTGCCTCGCCAGCGTCGCCGCCAGATCGAAGCGGAAGCCGTCGACGTGCATCTCGGTCACCCAGTACCGCAGCGAGTCCATGATCAGCTGGAGGACGTGCGGCGACCGCATGAGCAGGGAGTTCCCGGTGCCCGTGGTGTCCATGTAGTAGCGGGGATCGTCGGCGAGACGATAGTACGAGGCGTTGTCCAGGCCCCGGAAGGAGAGCGTGGGACCCAGGTGGTTGCCCTCCGCCGTGTGGTTGTAGACGACGTCGAGGATGACCTCGATGCCCGCCCGGTGCAGCGCCCGTACGGCCGACTTGAACTCCAGGACCTGCTGGCCCCGGTCGCCCCAGGAGGCGTAGGCGTTGTGCGGGGCGAAGAAACCGATGGTGTTGTAGCCCCAGTAGTTGCTCAGCTTCGCGTCGGCCAGCCGGTGGTCGTTGACGAACTGGTGCACCGGCATCAACTCGAGAGCCGTCACCCCCAGTTCCGTCAGGTGCGAGATGATCGCCGGATGCGCGAGCGCCGCGTACGTCCCCCGGAGCTCGTCGGGGAGGTCAGGGTGCATCATCGTGAGGCCCTTCACATGGGCCTCATAGAGGATCGTGCGGTGGTAGTCGGTGCGCGGAGGGCGGTCGTCACCCCAGTCGAAGTACGGGTTCACCACCACCGACGCCATCGTGTGCGGCGCCGAGTCCAGGTCGTTGCGGGAGTCCGGCTTCCCGAAGTGGTAGCCGTACACCGCCTCGCCCCAGTCGATCTTGCCGCTGATGGCCCGCGCGTAGGGGTCGAGCAGCAGCTTCGCGGAGTTGCACCGCTTGCCCTCCTGCGGGGCGTACGGGCCGTGGACCCGGTAGCCGTAGCGCTGACCCGGCATGATGCCGGGCAGGAAGGCATGACGTACGAACGCGTCGGACTCGCGCAGTTCCACCGCCGTCTCCGAACCGTCGTCGTGCAACAGGCACAACTCGATGCGGTCGGCGGCCTCCGAATAGACAGCGAAATTGGTTCCGGCGCCGTCGTACGTGGCGCCGAGTGGGTAAGCCTCTCCCGGCCAGACCTGCATGCGATCGACTCTTCCACTTCTGATCCGGGTGCTGCGGGGCACTTCGCACAGATCTTCCCCGAAAGTGGGGCAACCTCCTAGGACTTCGGACCGTCCTACCGGGTGACCACGCATACCCGGTATGCCAGTTGCTGTCGCGTGTGACGCGCGGAGCGGCGGGGGGCGCCCGGGAGACTAGGGGGGCACAGTGCACAGGACAGTGCGCCGGCATCTGGGGAAGGTGCTGGCGGGGGCCGCGATAGCGGTGACCGGGACGGCGGTGATGATCGGGGTGACACTGCCGGGTCCGGCGGGCGCCGCCGACGACACGCGCGGCGGGCGCACCGGGTCCGCGACCGCCGCCGGTTCCACGGGGGGCGAGCAGAGCGCGCAGGGGGACCGGGCCGCCGAGGACGGCGGGAGCGCGCAGGCAGGGCAGGCGCCGGAGCCGGGCGTCGTCGAGGCCGCCCCGGCCGAAGGGGAGCAGGGCACTGGCCGGGACCCGCTGACCGACGCCGAGCTGGAGCGGGTGGAGAAGCTCGCGCTGACGCCGTCGCAGTTCGCGGGCGGCAGGGACGTCGAGGGCGACCGGGGACCGCAGCACCTCGCCACGAACCTGAGCGAGATTCAGCCGTCCGAGGTCGACGACGCCGCGCCGCCGCGCCGCGCGGACATCTCGTACTACGACTACAAGCGCGACGCCCTGGTGACGAAGACCGTCAACCTCGCCACCGGAAAGGTGGAGCGGACCGGCGTGCTCAAGGGCGTACAGCCCTCGCCGACCCGCGCGGAGAACCGTGAGGCCACGGAGCTGATCCTGGCGAGCCCGCACGGGAAGGGCCTGAAGGAGGACTACCAGGACGCCATGGGCAAGCCGCTGACCTCGGTGGACCAGCTGTGGGTGAACGGTGGCATCTACCGGGCGGACCGGGAGGAGAACGTGCCGGCGGCGCTCGCGAAGTGCGGCGAGCACCGCTGCGTCCGCGTCACGTCCAAGGTCGTGAACGGGCCGTGGATCGACACCCGCGACCTCGTCGTCGACCTGAGTGCGAGGACGGTCGGCCGTATCGGCTGACCCTCTCGGCGCGCTCGCCCGGCTCATCCGTCCCAGTCCCTTCCCGCACTTCCGTACGAGGGAGTTCATCCTCATGCACGTCAACAGAGCTTCTGGTGCCCGCAAGCGGGCCGCCGCAACCCTCGCGGCCGCCGCCCTGCTGGGCAGCCTCGCCGCCGCGGGCGGCTCCGCGGCCTCCGCGGCGCCCAAGGCGGCACCCGAGAGCGCACCCAAGAACGCGCCGAAGGCCGCCCCCGCGGCCCCGGCGCCCGCCCCGGCCGATTGCAGCGCGGCGTACCGCATCGAGCAGAAGCTCGACGGCGGCACCACCTGGCGCATGTGCTGGAACTACGACAGCGACGCCGGACTGATCCTGGAAAAGGTGTCGTACCAGCCCAAGGGCGAACCCAAACCGATCCGCGTCCTGACGAGCGGCAAGCTCGCCCAGGTGCACGTGCCCTACGACAACGGCAAGGAGGAGTACGACGACCTCACGAGCTACGGCTTCGGTACGGGCCTCCAGGACCTGAAGCCGGCCGAGTGCCCGGGCGGCACGATCCGGACGGTCCGGGTCCCCGACCTGGGCAACGTCAAGGGCATCTGCACGACCACGCGTGCGCGCGGGCACGCGTACCGCCTCGCCAGTGACGAGGGCACCAAGGTCTGGCAGGCCCAGGGCAAGGACCTGCTCGTCTACACCGTCAACAAGGTGTCCTGGTACGAGTACATCACCGAGTGGCGCTTCTCCTCCGACGGCACCGTCTCCGCCAACGTCGGAGCCACCGGCAGCCTCGCGCCGGACGACTACGACGCCACCGACGGGCGGGGCTGGCCGATCGGCAAGGGCGCGCGCGACTACGCCACCAGCCACAGCCACAACGTTTTCTGGCGGCTGAATTTCGGCATCGACGGCAGCTCCAAGAACCGCATCGAACAGTACGACTCCAAGGTCACCCCGCCGCGCGGCAACGGGAAGCCGACCACCAAGACCACCCGTACCCCCATATCCAAGGAGCTCGCGGGCGACGCCAAGAGCATGCGGTGGTGGCGGGTCGTCAGCTCGACCGGCAAGAACAAGGACGGGCACGCGCGCTCGTACGAGATCGTGCCGGGCAGCTCCAACAAGCACCCGGGGCGCAGCTTCACGAAGCACGACGTGTACTTCACGAACTACCGCAAGTGTGAGCAGTTCGCCAGCAATAACATCCGCGACTGCGGGAGCGCGAACGCGCCGAACAGCGTGGACAAGTGGGTGAACGGTGAAGCCCTCAAGAACCCCATCGCGTGGGTCAACATCGGTTTCCACCACATCGCGCGGGACGAGGACCAGCAGCCCATGCCGGTCCACTGGCAGGGTTTCCAGCTCGCCCCCAGGGACGTAACCGCTATGAATCCGCTCACTCCGGCCGATCTCGCAGGACAGAACGGGCATTACGAATAAGGGACTTGGGAAAAGAGCCTGCGCATCCGGCTGCACCGCCTCCCGCTCCCGGAGTACCCTTCCTTGATCGTTGGAGACGGGGCTTCCAGGAGCTGAAGGCGGTGCGTGGGTGAGCTCGGGAGGGCTGGAACTGCCCCCCGGTGACGCAGGTCACGAGGGGGGTTCCGCAGGCGTCCCGCCCGGAGCGGTGTCGGTCGCTCGCCCGATGGAGATCGGGGCGGAACTGGACTGGGGCGCGGACGCCTGGAGCGAGGTGCGTACGCGCGCCCAGCGGGCCGGCCGGGCCTACATCTGGCTGAACCTCGTGGAGCAGCGGCTGCGTGCCGTCGTCGCCGCCGTTCTCCGGCCCATCTACGAGCCGGTGCACGGCGAGGACGACTGGGTGGTCGCGGCAGCGGGGCCGGCCGGTCAGGAGTGGGTGCAGCGCGCCGTCGCGGTGCGCGAGGTCTCGCGCCGGAAGGGGTACCTGCTCGACCCCGCCGACGACAACGTCATCAGCTTCCTCACGCTGCCCCAGCTCCGCGAGCTGATGGTGCAGCACTGGCCGTGCTTCGAGCCGTATTTCGACGACCGGCGCGATGTCGAACTGGCCCTGGACGAGCTGGAAGTCACCCGTAACGTCGTCTCGCGCAACCGGGCGCTGTCCGAGGCCGTGCTGGCGCAGGCGGAACGGGCGTCCGCGCGGCTCCTGGAGATCCTGGGCAGCGGGGCCGGTGTGCAGTCCGCCGGCCGGCTCAAGGTGGACGCCGTCGAGGAACTGGTGGGGGACAGGTACGCCGATGTGGTCAGCGTCCACTCGGACCGGGTCCGTCTCCAGCGCCAGCTTCCCGCCGAGGACCTTTTCGGCGGGGCGCGGCGGCTCGACGCGATCGGCATAGGGCTGAACCTCCTCGTCCAGAACTTCTCCGGCCGGCGGCTGGTGCGGCTGGCCGAGTCGGGGTGCCGCATACGCCTTCTCTTCCTCAATCCGGCGAGCAGCGCGGTCCGGCGACGGGAACGCGAACTGGGCTTGGCAAAGGGTGAGTTGAGCCGGTCGGTGGAGATGAACATCCTCCACATGCGGCGGGTGCGCTCGAAGCTCCGCGACCCGGGGGCGTTCGAGATCCAGGTCTTCGACGAGACGCCGCGCTTCACGGCGTATCTGGTGGACGGGGACGGCTCGGACGGGCTCGCCGTCGTGCAGACGTATCTGCGCAAGGCGCGCGGCATGGAGGCGCCGGTGCTGGTGCTGCGGGGTGGCGGGCGCGGCGTGGTCAGGCACGGACATGACGGTCAAGATGCCGAAGGCGGTCTTTTCGACACATACCGGGAGGAATTCGAAGCCGTGTGGGTGGACTCCCGACCGGTGTCCTGAGGGCGTTGTCAGTGGTGCGTGCGAGGGTGGTTTTCCACCGGGGATCTTCCGGGGGGAGCAGCACGGGGAGCATCACGAAGGAGGTCCCACGATGGGATGGCACGGGGAACCGCTGGTCGGATTCGACCTGGAGACGACCGGCACGGAGCCGCTGGAGTCCCGGATCGTCACGGCCTCGATCGTCGGAGTGCGGAACGGCGAGGTGTCACGCCAGCGCGACTGGCTGGCCGACCCCGGCATCCGCATCCCGGCGCAGGCGTCGGCGATCCACGGGATCAGCAGCGAGCGGGCCGGGGCGGAGGGCAGGCCCGCCCATGAGGTGGCCGACCAGATCGCGGAGACGCTGACCGGGTACTGGGCGCAGGGCGTGCCGGTCGTCGCCTACAACGCGGCCTTCGATCTGACGCTGCTCGCGGCGGAGTTGCGCAGGTACGGGCTGCCGTCGCTGAGCGAGCGGCGCGGTGGCGCCGGCCTCGGCCCCGTCATCGACCCGTACACGATCGACCGAGCCGTCGACCGCTACCGCAAGGGCAAGCGGACGCTGGAAGCGGTCTGCGTCGAGTACGGCGTGGTCCTCGACGGTGCCCACGAAGCCTCGGCCGACGCTCTCGCGGCGGTCAGGGTCGCCCTCGCGATAGCCGAGCGCCACCCGTCGGTCGCCGCGCTGGACCCTGCCGAGCTGCACGAGCGGCAGATCCGGTGGTACGCCGACTGGGCTGCGAACTTCCAGGAGTTCCTCCGCAAGAAGGGGACAGCGGACGCGGTCATCGATCCCCGGTGGCCCTTGCGCGAACTGACGCCTGCCGTGCTCTGAACACAGCGCCGAACCGGCCCCGCGCGAAACCGGCCGCCCCGAGCGAGACCGGCCCCCCCCGCGAAACCGGCCCCGAGCGGAACCAGTCCTGCCGCACCCGGCGCCACCCGAGCGCCTCGGCCACTCGCGCCCCGCGCCAGGCGGCCGCCGCTCCTCGCCCTGTGCCCGCACCCTGCGCCTCGCCCCGCGTCCTCGCGCGTCAGAACGGGTACCAGCGCACCGCCGTGTCCCCGTCGCGCAGGGACGCCACTCGCCTGCGGAACTCGGCGAGCGCCGCCGGGCTGGACGGGGCGTGCTGCGCCACCCAGGCACAGCTCGCCGTCTCGCGGGCGCCGCGCAGCACCGCGCAGCCGGCCCATTCGCGTACGTCCCAGCCGTACGCCGAAGTGAACGCGTCGTACGCCTCCGGCGCCAGGCCGTACCGGTCGCGCGAGAGGGCCATGACCACCAGGTCGTGCTCGCGGAAGTCGGCGGCGAAGGTCTCCAGGTCGACCAGTACGGGGCCTTCGGGGCCGACATGGACGTTGCGGGGGAGCGCGTCGCCGTGGATCGGGCCCTGCGGCAGGTGCGGGGTGAGTGCGGCCGACGCCGCCGTGAAGCCGTCGCGCCGCGCGCGCAGGTACGCCGCGTCGGCGGGGTCGATCGCGTCCCCGGCGAGCCGCAGCCACCGCTCGACGCCGCCGAGCAGTTCGCGCCGGGGAGCGGGAAGGGGGAGCGGGGAGTGCGTGGACGAGGCGCAGCAGCTCCGCCAGGTCGCCGGGGCCGGCGGGGCGTACGGACTCGGGCAGCCGGTGCCACAGCGTCACCGGATGACCGTCCACCAGGCGGGGCTTCGGCTCGGCGGCCCGTACGGCCGGGACGCCCGCAGAGGCGAGCCAGGCGGCCACGGCCAGTTCGCGCTCCGCACGGGCCACCAGCTCCGGGTCCCGGCGCCCGACCTTGACGGCCAGGGCGCCGGTCGCGAAGACCGCGTTCTCGCCCAGCGCCAGCAGCTTCGCACCGGTGGTGGAGGCGGGGAGCCCGGCGACGGCCAGGACCTCGCGTGCCCTTGTCTCGTCCATGAGCACAGATTCTCGCATCACCGCAGGTGGGGTTGACGAACCGACGACCCGTCAGCACGATGACGAGGGCCGCCGGGACGGCCAGACCCCTACATGCCGCCCGAAGGAGTCGAATCCGTGACATTACAGACCGCGAAATCGCGGTCCGGAACGAAGTCCGGCGGTGGAGCCTGGTTCCTGGTGCTGCCCGCGCTGATCCCGATCCTGATCCTCAGTGTCGGCCCGCTGCTCTACGGCACAGCTCTCGCCTTCACCGACTCGCAGTCGGGCCGCACCACACCCACCCAGTGGATCGGCCTGCTGAACTTCCAGGACCTGCTGCGCGACACGCTGTTCTGGGACTCGTTCCGGATCGGCCTGCTGTGGGCGGTGGGGGTGACCGTTCCGCAGTTCTTGCTGGCGCTCGGTCTCGCCCTCCTGCTCAACCAGAACCTCCGCTTCCGCTGGCTGGCGAGGGCACTCGCGATCATCCCCTGGGCGATGCCCGAAGTGGTCGTCGGCATCATGTGGCGCCTCGTCTACAACCCCGACGCCGGAATCCTGAACGAGACCGTCCGCGACTTCGGTCTCGGTGACGGGCGCGACTGGCTGACGGGCCTGGCCACCGCCCTCCCCGCCGTCATACTCGTCGGCATATGGGCGGGCATGCCGCAGACCACGGTCGCCCTGCTCGCCGGCCTCCAGAACACCCCGCACGAGCTGCACGAAGCCGCTGCCCTCGACGGCGCTGGCGCCTGGCGCCGGTTCCGTACCGTCACCTGGCCCGCGATCAAACCCGTCGCCCTGGCCATCACGGCGCTCAACTTCATCTGGAATTTCAATTCCTTCGCGCTGGTGTACGTCCTGACCAACGGCGGACCCGGCGGCCGCACCCGCCTCCCCATGCTCTTCGCCTACGAACAAGCCTTTCGTTACGGCCAGTTCGGTTACGCCGCGGCCATGGGCTGCGTCATGGTCGCCGTGATCTCCGTGATGCTCGCCTGCTACCTCGTGGGCCGCCTGAAGGGAGGCGACGACCAGTGACGATGCGCACCCGCAGGTCCACGCGCGCCGGCCAGTACCTCGCGCTCGTCTGTTACCTCGTCTTTCTCGCCTTCCCCTTCCTCTGGCTGGTCTCGACGGCCTTCAAGCCGCCGCGTGAACTCGGCTCCCTGCACCCCACATGGATCCCGCGGGACCCGACGCTCGGCAATTTCCGCCAGGCTTTCGACGAACAGCCCCTGCTGGAAGCGGCGCTCAACAGCCTGCTCGCCGCTCTTTCGGCTGCCCTGATCGCGGTGGTCATCGCGACGCCGATGGCCTACGTCATGGCCCGCCACCGCACCAAGCTCTCCGCGGCCGCCACCGGATGGGTGGTGGTCAGCCAGGCGTTCCCCTTCGTTCTGGTGATCATCCCGCTGTTCCTGATCCTCAAGAACCTCCACCTCGTCAACTCGCTCCCCGGCCTGATCACGGTGTACGTCGTGTGGTCGCTGCCCTTCGCGCTCTGGATGCTGGTCGGTTACGTCCGGGCCGTACCGCGCGAGCTGGAGGAGGCCGCCGCGGTCGACGGCGCGAGCAGGCTCCGCACGCTCGTCTCGGTCATCGCCCCGCTGCTGGCCCCCGGCGTCGTCGCCACCGCGCTGTTCGCGTTCATCACCGCATGGAACGAGTTCTTCTTCGCGCTCGTCCTCCTCAAGACCCCGGAGAAGCAGACATTGCCCGTAGTCCTCACACACTTTCTCGGCGCGGAGGGGGTGGCCGATCTGGGCCCGCTCGCCGCCGCCGCGTTCCTCGCCACGCTGCCCTCCCTCGTCGTGTTCGCCCTCATCCAGAAGCGGATCACGGGCGGGATGACGGCCGGGGCGGTGAAGGGGTGATGCTCAAGAAACCCGCCCGGCTCACCGTCACCGCCGTGGCGCTCGCGTCGCTGCTGCTCACCGGCTGCTCGGACGGCGGCGGCCGCGGCAGGGACGCCGACGGGAGGATCACGCTCCGCTTCCAGTCCCTCGCCTGGCAGAAGGAATCCGTCGACGCCAACAAGGAACTCGTCGAGGAGTGGAACGCCGCGCACCCCGAGGTCCGCGTCGAGTACGTCCACGGCAGCTGGGACAGTGTCCACGACCAGTTGCTGACGTCCTTCGAGGGCGGCGAGGCCCCGGACATCATCCACGACGCCTCCGACGACCTCGCCGACTTCGCGTACGGAGGCTACCTCGCCGATCTGCGCAAGCTGCTGCCCGCCCGGCTCAGGAGCGATATCCCGCGGCGCGGCTGGGAGACCACCACCTTCGGCGAGGGGGTGTACGGCGTGCCGTTCCTCCAGGAGCCGAGGGTCCTGATCGCCAACGAGAAGATCCTCGAAGAGTCCGGAGTACGCGTCCCGACTCCCGAAAGGCCGTGGAGCTGGCCGGAGTTCCGACAAATCGCCAAGGAACTGAGCGGCGGCGACGGCAAGACGTTCGGTGTGGCCTGGCCGCTCAAGGACCCGGTCTCGGCCACCCTCAACCTCGGCCTCTCGGCAGGCGGGCAGCTCTTCCACCGCGACGAGGACGGCAGAGCCGAGGTGCGCTTCACCGAGGGCGACGCCGTGGTGGCCGACACCGTCCACGACCAGGTCAACACCGACCGGAGCGCATCGGCGGCCACCCTCGGCATGGGCGGCTCCGACACCCTGCCCGGCTTCTTCGGCGGCAAGTACGCCATGGTGCCCCTCGGATTCTCCTACCGGCAGCAGATCGCCCAGCAGGCGCCCGAGGGGTTCCGGTGGAAGGTGCTGCCCGCTCCGGCGGGGGACGAGGGACCGGTGCAGGGCGTGAGTCCCCAGACGCTCTCCATCGCCGAGGACAGTCCGTACAAGAAGGAGGCGATGGAGTTCATCGACTTCTTCCTCCAACCCGCGAACATGGCGCGCCTCGCCAAGGGCGACTGGATGCTCCCGACCGGCACCGCCGCCCTGAAGGACCCGGCGCTGCGTACCGAGAAGGACGGCTGGGCCACCGGCGCGGCCCTCGCCGAGCACCTGGTTCCGGCCCCGGCCCAGTCCGTGCGCGGCTACCCCGAGTGGAAGGACAAGGTGGCGACCCCCGCCTACCAGGAGTACTACAGCGGCGCGATCGACGCCGAAGAGCTGAGGAAACGCCTGGTCGAGGACGGAAATCTGGTGCTCGCCCGCTACCAGCGGTGAAAGGGCACGGGCAGTACATGTGAAGGACATGTCCGGCTGGGCCGAAATCGCGTTGCACGAGACGTCTCGTCTCGTCTAGCCTTCCGGGCATGACTTCACGCAGGCATGCCCACATCGCCATGTTCTCCATCGCCGCCCCCGGTCACGTGAACCCGAGCATCGAGGTGATCCGGGAGCTCGTGGCCCGGGGCCACCGCGTCTCGTACGCGATCCCCGCCTCCTTCGCGGACAGGGTCGCGGTCACCGGTGCCGACCCGGTGATCTACACCTCGACGCTCCCCACCGAGGACAATCCGGAGGACTGGGGAACGGAGCTGATCGACAACATCGAGCCATTCCTGGACGACGCCGTACAGGCGCTGCCCCAACTGGCCGAGGCGTTCGAAGGGGACGAGCCGGACCTCGTCCTTCACGACATCACCTCCTACCCGGCGCGCGTCCTCGCCCACCGCTGGGGCGTGCCCGCTGTCTCCCTCTCCCCGAACCTCGTCGCCTGGGAGGGGTACGAGGAGGAGGTCGCCGAGCCGCTGTTCGGCCCGCTCAGGGAGACCGGGCGAGGCCGCGCCTATTACGCGCGCTTCCGGGCCTGGCTCGACGAGAACGGCCTGAACGGCACGGACCCGGACCACTTCGTGGGCCGCCCGTCCCGCAGCATCGTGCTGATCCCCAAGGTCCTGCAGCCGAACGCCGACCGGGTCGACGAAACCGTCCACTCCTTCGTCGGCGCCTGCCAGGGTGACCGCGCGGACCAGGGTGACTGGCGGCGCCCGGCGGCGGCGGACAAGGTCCTGCTGGTGTCGCTCGGTTCGGCGTTCACCAAGCTGCCCGGCTTCTACCGGGAGTGCGTCAGGGCCTTCGGTGACCTTCCCGGCTGGCACGTCGTGCTCCAGATCGGCAAGTTCGTGGACGAGTCCGAGCTGGGCGAGGTGCCCGCCAACATCGAGGTGCGCAGCTGGGTGCCACAGCTGGCCGTACTCTGGCAGGCCGACGCCTTCATCACCCACGCGGGCGCCGGCGGCAGCCAGGAGGGCCTCGCCACCGGTACGCCGATGGTCGCCGTCCCGCAGGCGGTCGACCAGTTCGGCAACGCCGACATGCTCGTCTCGCTCGGCGTCGCCCGCCGGATCGACACCGAGGACGCCACCGCCGAGGCCCTGCGGTCCGCGGTTCTCGGTCTCGTCGCCGATCCCGAGGTGGCCCGCAGGTCCGAGGACATCCGCCGCGGCATGGCGTCCGAGGGGGGCACCGGGCGGGCGGCCGACCTCATCGAGGCCGAACTGCCCGGGGCGTAACGGAAGTTCACGGGCACCTGTCCGACTTGGAACGCGCTGACCCTTTTCTTATTACGAAACCTTGTTGAGTAAGTAACAGGCGTATGAAGGTCTTGATCTGAGCGCGTCAATCCGTCAGGGTTTCGAGCCAGCCCCCGGAGATCTTCCGGTCCGGGGGCAAATCCCCCCACATTTTCACGAGGAGACCCCTCTTCATGGCCATGCACAAGCGTTCCAGCCGACTGAAGCTCACCGCGGCGATAACCGCCGTAGCGGCCGCGGCCGGTGTGACCGTACTCAACTCCTCCTTCGCGGGAGCGGCTCCGGCAGCCCCACAGGGACATGTGTACGGAACCGACGCCAAGGGCGCCGTCGCCGGCAGCTACATCGTGATGCTGGACGAGAAGGCCGACAAGCGGGACCTGGCCGAGGAGTACGGCGGCAAGCTGCGGCGCAACTACAGCTCCGCCATCAACGGCTTCTCCGCCAGCGGCCTTTCGGAGACCGAGGCCAAGCGCCTCGCCGCCGACCCGTCCGTCGCCAAGGTCGTCCAGAACAAGAAGTTCACGATCAACGCCACGCAGGAGAACCCCCCGTCCTGGGGCATCGACCGCATCGACCAGGACGGCACCGCCGGCGACAGCAAGTACACCTACCCGGACAGCGCGGGCGAGGGCGTCACGGCGTACGTCATCGACACCGGTGTCCGCATCTCGCACAAGGACTTCGAGGGCCGCGCCGCCCACGGCTTCGACGCCGTGGACAACGACGAGTCGGCCGACGACGGCAACGGCCACGGCACACACGTCGCCGGGACCATCGCCGGCGCCGCGCACGGTGTCGCCAAGAAGGCGAAGATCGTCGCGGTCCGGGTCCTGGACGACCAGGGCTCCGGCACCACCGAGGGCGTCGTCGCCGGCATCGACTGGGTCACCAAGAACCACCAGGGCCCGTCGGTCGCCAACATGAGCCTCGGCGGCGGCGCCGACGAGGCCCTCGACGAGGCGGTACGCAAGTCCATCGCCTCCGGCGTCACCTACGGCGTCGCGGCGGGCAACGAGTCGAGCGACGCGGGCCAGGGCTCGCCGTCCCGCGTGAAGGAGGCCATCACCGTCGCCTCCAGCACCAAGGACGACGCCCAGTCCGACTTCTCCAACTTCGGCGCCGTCGTGGACATCTACGCGCCCGGCTCGGACATCACCTCGTCCTGGAACGACAGCGACGAGGGCACGAAGACCATCTCCGGTACGTCCATGGCGACCCCGCACGTGGTGGGCGCCGCGGCGCTCTACCTGGCGGGCCACAAGGACGCGACGCCGGAGGCCGTCGCGACGGCCCTGACCGGGGGCGCCATCCCCGACAAGATCAGCAACCCGGGCACGGGCACGCCGAACAAGCTGCTGAAGGTCGTCGAGTAAAGACGCGGGTTCAGCACGGATCGGGCGGTCGCCGCGCCCTCCCCCACGGGGTGCGGCGGCCGCCTATCGTGTGGCGCATGACCACGACGTACGCCGCACTCCTGCGCGGGATCAATGTGAGCGGGCACAAGAAGGTGCCCATGGCGGACCTGCGGGCGCTGCTGACCGGACTGGGCCACCGGGACGTCCGGACGTACCTCCAGAGCGGCAACGCCGTCTTCACCACCGACGCCGATGCCTCGGAGGAAGCACTCGCCGCTGACCTCGAACGGGCCCTGGAGGAGCGCTTCGGGTTCGGCGTCGAATGCCTTGTCCGCAGCGGTGCCTACCTGAAGGCCGTCGCCGACGCCTGCCCCTTCCCGGCCGCCGAGCTGGAGGCCAAGCAGCTCCACATCACGTACTTCTCGCAGCCGGTCGCTCCCGGCCGGTTCGCATCCGTCGACCAGACGGCGTACCTGCCGGAGGAGTTCCGCCTCGGCGACCGCGCCCTGTACCTGTACGCGCCGAACGGCCTCGGCCGCTCCAAGCTCGCCGAGGTACTCGCCCGGCCGTCCCTGCTCAAGGGCGTCACCGGGACCACCCGCAACTGGAACACGGTCGTCAAGCTCGTGGAGATGACCAGCGGCTGACCCCGCTGTCGAAGCCGCCGTCGAGAACGCCCCGCGCCTGCTCGACCCGGCCGTCCGCAACGCCCCCCGAACCGCTGGCCGGACTCCTGCACCCCGAGTCCGCGCGTTCGGCGCGTCGGGCCGGCGCTGGGACGTGTCATGCCCGTGGAAGCGGCTCGACAGCTCTGCGCCACAATGCGCCCATGACCGATCATCAGCCCCACACCCCCGCACGTCCGTTGCTGCGCCGCCCGCAGGACGGTGAACTCCTCAACGTCGCCGGTGTCGCGCATTTCTTCCGGCTCACCGGTGAACACACGGGCGGACACTTCGCCTTCGAGGAGTTCACTCTCGCCCCGGGCACCATCGGTGCCAGGCCGCACGTGCACGACGGACACGACGAGTACTTCTACGTCCTGGAAGGCCAACTGACCCTGCACACCGGGGACGGCGAGGTGACGGCCGGTCCCGGGCACCTGCTCGCCGCCACCCGCGGTACGCCGCACGGCTTCCGCAACGCGGGCCCGGCCCCCGCACGCGCCCTGTGCCTCTACACCCCGGCCGGCTACGAGAACTACTTCCGCGAAGTCCACGCCGCCGTGAGCGCCGGGGCCGAGGCCACCGAAGAGATGCTGGCGGAATTCCGCAGCCGTCACCGCACCAGGTCCCACCAGGTGCCCCCGGACAGCCCGCCGTCCCCTGCCTGAGCCCCGTGCCCGGCCCGGAGCCGTTCCCCGGCGGTGTCCGGCGGCGACCCGGTGGCGTCCGCGTCAGGGGCGGACCGTCGCGACCGGGGCCGGGCCGCCGCTCACAGCGTCGCCATCTCCTGTGCGCTCAGCCGCAGCGCCGCCGCGCCCAGGTTCTCCTCCAGGTGGACGAGCGACCCCGTACCCGGCGTCGGGCACAGCACCGGCGAACGGTGCAGCAGCCAGGCCAGCGCGAGTTGGTGCCGCCCCCGCAGCTCGCCGTTGGCCAGCGGGAACCAGGGCAGAAACGCGATCCCCCGCGCCTCGCACAGACCGAGTACGTCCTCGGCGGACCGGTCCACCAGGTTGAAGCGGTTCTGTACGGACGCGATGTCCGTCAGCGTCAGAGCCTCCTCCAACTGCCCGGCGGTGACGGAGTCGAGCCCGATGTGCCGGATCTTGCCCGCCGCGCGCAGCTCGTCCAGCGTGCCGAGCTGCTCGGCCATGGGTACGCGCGGATCGAGGCGGTGCAGCTGATAGAGATCGATGGTCTCGGCCCGCAGCCGCCGCAGGCTCGCGTCGCACATCGCCCGCAGGTCCTCGGGGCGCCCCGCGATGTGCCAGGCGTCGGCGCTCGTACGGACCACCCCGCCCTTCGTCGCGACGACGAGCCCGTCCGGAAAGGGGTGCAGCGCCTCGGCGACCAGCTCCTCGGCCAGCCCCGGACCGTAGTTGTCCGCGGTGTCGATGAGCGTGACGCCGCGCTCGACCGCACGCCGCAGTACCGCGACCGCGTCCGCGGGCTCGCCGCGCGGGCCCCAGTAACCGGGCCCGGTCAACTGGGCCGTACCGAACCCGAGGCGGCGTACGGGAAGGTCCCCGCCGATCGTGAAGGTGTCGGAGATCATGTACGGACGCTACTCCGTGCCCACTGCACACCGCACCGGGGTATGACAGGCTCACGACCATGCGCTACATCATCATCGGGGCAGGGGCGGTCGGCGGCACCATCGGGGGACGGCTGGCCGAAGGCGGCCACGAAGTCGTACTCGTCGCACGCGGTGCGCACCACGACGCCCTGCGCACCGGGGGGCTTCGCCTCACGACGCCCGAGGGCACCCGTACGCATCAACTGCCCGTGATCCAGAGCCCGGACGAGCTCGACGGGCCGCTGCGCCCCGACGACGTACTGATCCTCTCCGTCAAGACCCAGGACAGCACGGCGGCCCTCGACCTGTGGAGCGCCCGGCCGGTCGCCGGAGGCGGTACGGCGGGAGAGCTGCTGCCACTGGTCTGCGCGCAGAACGGTGTCGAGAGCGAACGCCTCGCGCTGCGCCGCTTCCGGCGCGTCTACGCCATGTGCGTCTGGCTGCCCGCGACCCACACGGAGCCGGGCGCCGTGTCCGCCGCCGCCACACCCGTGTCCGGGATGCTGCACGTCGGCCAGTACCCGTCGGGCGCCGACGACACGGCCCGGGCCATCGCCGCCGACCTGGAGAAGTCACGGTTCCTGGCTCCGGTGGCGCCGGACGTGATGCGGTGGAAGTACGCCAAACTGCTCAGCAACCTGGCCAACGCCATCGAGGCGGTCTCGGGAGTCATCGACGGCGACGAGGCGAAGTCGCTCCTCGGGCGCGCCCTCGCGGAGGGGCGTGCGGCGCTGACCGCGGCGGGCATCGAGGCGGCGTCCCCGGCGGAACAGGCGGCGGCCCGCGACGGCCGGATCACCCTCGCACCCCTCGACGGGGCGGAGCGCGGGGGCGGATCGTCCTGGCAGAGCCTCAGCCGGGGGACGGGCACGATCGAAGCGGACTATCTGAACGGGGAGATCGCTCTGCTGGGCCGGCTGCATGGCGTCCCCACTCCCGTGAACGACGCCTTGCAGCGCGTCGCGAACACGTTCGCACGGGAGCGCAGGCCGGCGGGCTCGCTGCCGGTCGCCGAACTGGCGGCCATGGTCGACGCGCGCTGAACCTTTCCCCGTACGCCTCTTCGCGCGTCCTTCCCGCCGTGACACCGGTGCGGGAAGGGGCCGAGTGGAACGCCGGGCAGGCGCCTACGCGCTGACCGCCGCCAGCCGCACCGGAACCCGCGCCTCGTCGTAGCGGGCGAGGAGGAGTTCGGCCAGTTCCGGGGACGCGCCCAGGACCTCGCCCAGTACCTCCGCGCCCGACTCCCGCGCCCCGCGCGCGATCCGGTCCGGCAGGAAGCCGGGGGCTATGACGTACGGGGCCACGGCGACCCGCCGTACTCCGCCGACACGCCGCACGTCCCGGACCGCGTCCTGCGTACGCGGCAGAGATGCGGAGGCGAACGCAGGCCGCACGGCGCACCAACCGGTGTGCCGCAGCTCCCGCGCGATTTCAGCGATCACTGCGATCGCCTCCGGGTCCGAGGAGCCCGCCGAGGCCAGTACGACCCCGGTCGAGCTCTTGTCACCGGGCGTCAGCCCGGCTTCGTACAGCCGCCGCTCCAGCGCGGTGAGCAGCAGCGGCGACGGGCCGAGCACCTCCGCCTGGTGGACCCGCAGCCTCGGCAGCCGCGCCGACGCCTCGTGGAGTACGGCGGGGATGTCGGCCTTCGCGTGGAACGCGCGGGTCAGCAGCAGCGGGAGGGCCACCACGTCCTGTACGCCCTCCCCGGCCAGCCGCTCCAGCACCTGCGGCACCGCCGGGGCGTTGAAGTCCAGGAAGCCCGTCTCCACGCGCAGCCCCGGCCGCCGCGCCCGTACGCGCGCCACCAGCGCGTGCACGGTCGCGGCGTGCCGCGGATCGCGGCTGCCGTGGGCTATGACGAGGAGGACCGGACGACGGAACATGGTGATCAGCCCTTGGTCAGCAGGCCACGGCTGCGCAGCACGCGGCGCTCCAGCGGGGAGAAGAACAGCAGGTCGATGCCGATACCGACGACCAGGATCAGGATGATGGTGGCCAGCACACCCGACATGTCGCTGTAGGTGCGGAAGTTCTCCATCAGCTGTCCCAGACCCGTGCCGAGGTCCGGCGAGTTGGCGATCAGTTCGGCGGCCATCAGCGAGCGCCACGAGAACGCCCACCCCTGCTTGAGCCCCGCCAGGTAGCCCGGCAGCGCCGCGGGCAGCAGGACGTGCCGGATGCCGTTGATCCCGGTGGCCCCGATGGTGCGGCCGGCCCGCAGGTACAGCGGCGGGATCTGGTCCACGCCGGCGACGAGGCCGTTCGCGATCGACGGTACGGCGCCGAGCAGCACCACCGCGTAGATCGTCGCGTCGGTCAGCCCGAACCAGATGATGGCGGCGGGCACCCAGGCCACGGAGGGCAGCGACTGGAGGCCGGACAGGATCGGCCCGATCGCCGCCCGCACGACCTTCACCCGTGCCACCAGCAGGCCCAGCGGCGTGCCGATGGCCACCGATACGGCGAAGCCGAGGGCGCCGCGCGAGACGCTCGTCCAGATGTAGCCGAGCAGCGTGCCTTCGAGCCACATCTGCTCGATGGAGTTCCACACGTCGACCGGGCCGGGCAGGACGTAGTCCGGCTTGAGGTCCGACGCCGCGGCGAGCTGCCACAGCGTGAGGACCAGGGCGATGGCCACCAGCGGCGGCACCACCTTGGACAGCAGGACCCGGCCGAGGCCGACCCGTTCGGCGGAGTGCGTGGTCTCCAGTGCGTCCAGGCCGGCTTCGAGACCGGCGAGGTCGTTCTTCGGGCTGGTATCAGTGCTGGCCATGTCGGCGGATCTCCCCCCGCAGCTGTTCAGTGATCTCTACGGACAGGTCGGCGACCGCGGAATCCTCGATCCGGCGCGGCTGCGGGATGCCGACCTTCCACTCGCGCGCGATGCGTCCCGGACGGGACGACAGCAGCACCACGCGCTCGGCGAGGCGGACGGCCTCGCGGACGTTGTGGGTGACGAAGAGGACCGAGACGCTGGTCTCGGACCAGATCCGGGTCAGTTCCTCGTGCAGTACGTCGCGGGTGATGGCGTCCAGGGCCGCGAACGGCTCGTCCATCAGCAGCAGGTTGCTGTCCTGCGCGAGCGCACGCGCCAGGGCGACGCGCTGGCGCATACCGCCCGACAGCTCGTGCACCCGCTTCCCGTACGCCCCGTTCAGCCGTACGAGCTGGAGCAGCCGCTCAGCCTCGTCGTGACGGTCGGCCTTGGGCATGCCCCGCATCTTGAGGGCGAGTTCGATGTTCTTGCCGGCGGTCAGCCAGGGGAACAGGGCGTGCTCCTGGAACATCAGGGCGGGCCGCCCGCCGGGCACGTCGATCGCGCCCGCGGACGGCCGGTCGAGCCCGGCGACCAGGTTGAGCAGCGTCGACTTGCCGCAGCCGGAAGCCCCCAGCAGGGTCACGAACTCACCCGGTGCCACATCGATGCTGATGTCGTCCAGTACGAGCTGCTGCGCGCCGGGCCGGCCGAACGACTTCGACACGTGGTCGATCCGTGCGGCGTACGGCACCGTTTCTACGGGCGCGGCGGCCTGCTTGACGTCGAGTGTGGTGGCCATGAGCCTCACCTCCTGAGGGCGTTCCGTTGCGGGAAGGGCGGTTGCTTGGTGCCGGGTTACTTGGTGCCGAGTCCGGCGTCCCCGACGGCAGGCTGCTTCTCGGTCTTCAGCACCTTGTTCAGGAGCCTCAGGTCGTAGATGCCGTCGAGCACCGGGTCCTTGAGGAGACCGGCCTTCACCGCGTGGTCGGCCTCTTCCCGCAGCGTCGTCGCGAGCGGGTCGTTGGTCGTCTCGACGTTCTTGAACGCGGGGTCGAGCACCTCGGCGGGCAGTTCCTTGCCGGAGTCCGCCTTGAGCTTCGCGTTGACCGCGGCCTTCGCCTCGTCCGGGTTGGCCTTGATCCACTCATTGCTCTTCACGGAGCCGCGCAGTACCGCCTCGACGACGTCCGGGTGCTCCTTGAGGAACTTCTGGGAGACGATCACGTTCGTGATGACGAACTTGCCGTCCTTCCACAGCTTCCTCTCGTCGAGCAGCACCTTGCCGCCGCCCGCGACCAGCTTCGACGCGGTGGGCTCCGGGACCCAGGCGCCGTCCAGCGCGCCGGACTCGAAGGAGGCGGGGATCTCCTTGTTGTCCTGGCGGACGACGGAGACGTCGCCCTTGCCGGTGTTCGGGTCGACCTTCAGACCCTTCTCCGACAGGTAGTTCAGCAGCGCCACGTCCTGGGTGTTGCCGAGCTGCGGGGTCGCGATGCGCTTGCCCGCGAGGTCGTCCAGGGACTTGATCTTCTCCGGGTTGACGACGAGGGAGACACCGCCGGAGGCCGAGCCCGAGATGATCCTCAGGTTCTGGCCCTTGGACTTGGTGAAGCCGTTGATCGCGGGGGAGGGGCCGATCCAGCCGATGTCGATGGCGCCGGCGTTCAGGGCCTCGATCTCGGAGGGGCCGGCGTTGAAGACCTGCGGCTTGACCTGCGTGCCGCCGAGCTCCTTCTGCAACAGGCCCTTCTGAAGGCCGACCAGGGCGGTGGCGTGCGTGACGTTCGCGAAGTAACCGATGCGTACTTCGTCGAGGCCGCCGACCTTCTCGCCCTTGGCGACGGGAGCGACCTTGTCGTCCTTCTCGGCCGTCGAACCGTAGCCGCAGGCGCCCAGCACGCCGATCAGCAGCGGCAGGGCGGCGGCAGCGGCGAGGCTGCGGCGAAGGGTGGTACGGGGGGCATGCACGGGAGGCGTTCCTCTCGATGGCCCGGCGTCACACCTCTCGCGTGGAGCGGGGTGTGCCCGGGAGTTCGGCAGGTCTTCGTCGGTACGGCGGAAGGTGGTGCGGCAGGGCGCGCAAGCGGTGCGCGTACGTCATCGGGCACATCGCGCCACGCCGCCCGTTCCCGCGCCGACGGTGCCGCTGCCGATGCGGCCGCCCTCTTTCGCGAACGTCGCGTAGATGTCGATCGTGTCTACGGCCATGGTCAGAAGTCCCAGCCCTCGTCGTCCGCCACGGTCTTCACGGCCTCGGCGGCGAACGAGTCGCCCGCCATGCCGGCGGCCAGCGTCGTACCGTCCGCAGGGTCGATCAGCAGGAACGACCCCGTGCGGCGCGAGTCGCGGTACGCGTCGAGCGCGAGCGGCTCGGCCGTACGCACCTTCACCCGCCCGATGTCGTTGGCCACCAGCTGCCCCGGGTCCGGATGCTGGGACAGGTCGTCCAGCGTCAGCCGCGACGGGATCTCCTTGACGATCGCCTTGACCGTACGGGTGGTGTGCTTGAGCAGGACCCGCTGGCCCACGGTGAGCGGCTGGTCCGCTACGTGGCACACGGTCGCCTCGACGTCCTGGGTGGTGCGCGGCGCGGAGCCGCTCGGCGCGATCAGGTCACCGCGCGAGATATCCAGGTCGTCGGCGAGCGTGACCGTCACGGACTGCGGCGCCCACGCGATGTCGACGGCCTCGCCCAGCGCGTCGATGCCGCTGATCGTCGACGTACGACCGGACGGGAGGACCGTCACGGCCTCGCCCACACGCAGCGCCCCGGACGCGATCTGGCCGGCGTAACCCCGGTAGTCGGGGTGCTCGGCGGTCTGCGGGCGGATCACGTACTGCACCGGGAAACGGGCCTTGCAGCTCGCCAGGTCGTGGCTGACCGGGACGGTCTCCAGGTGCTCCAGCACCGTCGGGCCGCCGTACCAGTCCATGTTCGCGGACGGCTCCACGACGTTGTCACCGGCCAGCGCCGAGATCGGGATCGCGGTGATCTCCGGGACGCCGAGCGAGGCGGCGTACGCCGTGAACTCCTCGGCGATGGCGGCGAAGACGGGCTCGGCGTACTCGACGAGGTCCATCTTGTTGACCGCGAGCACCACGTGCGGGACGCGCAGCAGCGCCGCGACCGCCGCGTGGCGGCGGGTCTGCTCGACCACGCCGTTGCGGGCGTCGACCAGCACGACGGCCAGCTCGGCCGTCGACGCGCCCGTCACCATGTTCCGGGTGTACTGCACGTGCCCGGGGGTGTCGGCCAGGATGAACCGGCGGCGCGTGGTGGCGAAGTACCGGTACGCGACGTCGATGGTGATGCCCTGCTCGCGCTCGGCGCGCAGGCCGTCCGTCAGCAGCGCCAGGTCCGGCGCCTCCTGACCACGCTTGAGGGACGCCGCCTCGACGGCCTCCAGCTGGTCGGTGAGGATCGACTTGGAGTCGTGCAGCAGCCGCCCGACCAGGGTGGACTTGCCGTCGTCGACGGAGCCGGCCGTCGCGAAACGCAGCAGGGTGGTGGCCGACAACTGCTCGGTCAGCCCGGTGCCAGTGGTGGTGGTCATGTTAGAAGTACCCCTCGCGCTTGCGGTCTTCCATCGCGGCCTCGGACATCTTGTCGTCGGCGCGGGTCGCGCCCCGCTCGGTGAGCCGGGAGGCGGCGATCTCGGCGATCACGGCTTCGAGCGTCGTGGCGTCGGAGTCGACGGCGCCGGTGCACGACATGTCGCCGACCGTGCGGTAGCGGATCAGCCGCGTCTCGACCGTCTCCGACTCCTTCGGGCCGCCCCACTCGCCCGCCGTCAGCCACATGCCGTTGCGGGCGAAGACCTCGCGCTCGTGGGCGTAGTAGATGCCGGGCAGTTCGATCTTCTCGCGGGCGATGTACTGCCACACGTCCAGCTCGGTCCAGTTGGACAGCGGGAACACGCGCACGTGCTCGCCCGGCGCGTGGCGGCCGTTGTAGAGCTGCCACAGCTCGGGGCGCTGGCGGCGCGGGTCCCACGCGGAGAACTCGTCGCGCAGCGAGAACACCCGCTCCTTGGCGCGCGCCTTCTCCTCGTCGCGCCGCCCGCCGCCGAACACCGCGTCGAAGCGGTGCTGCTGGATGGCCTCGGTCAGCGGCACGGTCTGGAGCGGGTTGCGGGTGCCGTCGGGCCGCTCGCGCAGCTTCCCGGCGTCGATGTACTCCTGTACGGACGCGACGTGCAGCCGCAGCCCGTGCTCCGCGACCGTGCGGTCGCGGTACTCCAGCACCTCCGGGAAGTTGTGCCCGGTGTCGACGTGCAGCAGGGAGAAGGGGACCGGCGCCGGCGCGAACGCCTTGAGCGCCAGGTGCAGCATGACGATCGAGTCCTTGCCGCCGGAGAAGAGGATCACCGGCCGCTCGAACTCGCCCGCCACCTCGCGGAAGATGTGGACGGCCTCGGACTCCAGGGCGTCCAGGTGGCTGAGCGCGTACGGGCTGTCCGTACCCTCGCCGACGGTTGCGGAGGTGGTCGTCATCAGGCCAGGCCCCTTTCGGTGAGCAGCGCGTGCAGCGCCGCTGCGGACTCCTGCACGGTCTGCTGGTGCGACTCGATCCGCAGGTCGGGCGACTCGGGGGCCTCGTAGGGGTCGTCGACCCCGGTGAGCCCGGAAATCTCGCCGGCCGCCTGCTTGGCGTACAGGCCCTTCACATCGCGTACGGAGCACACGTCCACCGGCGTGGCGACGTGCACCTCCAGGTACGCGGTTCCCTCGCTCTGGTGACGCTTGCGCACCGCGTCACGGCTGTCGGCGTACGGCGCGATGACGGGTGCCAGGGCCAGCACGCCGTTGCGGGCGAGCAGTTCGGCGACGTAACCGATCCGCTGGACGTTGGTGTGCCGGTCCTCGCGGCTGAAGCCGAGGCCCGCCGAGAGGAACTCGCGGATCTCGTCGCCGTCCAGCACCTGGACACGGCGGCCTTCGGCCTTCAGGCGTCCGGCCAGCTCGTAGGCGATGGTGGTCTTGCCGGCGCTCGGCAGACCCGTGAGCCAGATGGTGGCCCCAGTCACGTCTTTCTCCTGATCGTTGCTCGTCATCAGCCGTGCAGCCCGCATTCCGTCTTGTTGCGCCCGGCCCAGCGGCCGGCGCGGGCGTCCTCGCCCTCCTCGACCCTGCGGGTGCAGGGCGCGCAGCCCACGGACGCGTAACCGTCCATCAGCAGCGGGTTGGTGAGGACACCGTGCTCGGCGACGTACGCCTCGACGTCGTCCTGCGTCCAGCGGGCGATCGGCGAGATCTTGACCTTCTGCCGCTTCTCGTCCCAGCCGACGACCGGGGTGTTCGCCCGGGTCGGGGACTCGTCGCGGCGCAGGCCGGTCGCCCAGGCGCTGTAGCCCTTCAGGCCGTCTTCGAGGGGCTTGACCTTGCGCAGGGCGCAGCACAGGTCGGGGTCGCGGTCGTGCAGCTTCGGCCCGTACTCGGCGTCCTGCTCCTCGACGGACTGCCAGGGCAGCAGCGTGATGACGTTGACGTCCATGACGGCCTCGACGGCGTCCCGCGTCCCGATGGTCTCCGGGAAGTGGTAGCCGGTGTCGAGGAACACGACGTCCACGCCGGGCTTGGCGCGGGAGGCGAGGTGGGCGACGACGGCGTCCTCCATGGAGGAGGTCACGCAGAAGCGGTCACCGAAGGTGTCGGCGGCCCACTTGAGGATGTCCAGGGCGGAAGCCTCTTCGAGGTCCCGCCCGGCTTGTTCCGCCAGTGACTTGAGATCTTCCTGAACCGTGGTCATATCTCGTCCCCTCCGCCGTCGTTGCGCCGAACCCCCCGGGCGAGCAGCCCGAGGAACTTCAGCTGGAAGGCGCGGTTGCACGCCGCGCATTCCCACGCGCCGTGACCGGTCTCGTTGGGCCGCAGGTCCTCGTCGCCGCAGTACGGGCAGTGGAACGGCGCCGCGCGCTCGCTCATGACAGGTCTCCGTCGCTCGCCCGCGCGGCCCAGGTCGCGAAGCGCTCACCGGCTTCGCGCTGCTCCTGGAAGCGCAGCAGGACGCGCTCGACGTAGTCGGGCAGCTCGGCCGAGGTGACCTTGAGGCCGCGGACCTTGCGGCCGAAGCCGGCCTCCAGACCGAGCGCGCCGCCCAGGTGCACCTGGAAGCCCTCGACCTGGTTGCCGTTGTCGTCCAGGACCAGCTGCCCCTTGAGACCGATGTCCGCCACCTGGATACGGGCGCAGGCGTTCGGGCAGCCGTTGATGTTGATCGTGATGGGCTCGTCGAACTCCGGGATGCGCCGCTCCAGCTCGTCGATGAGCGACGCGCCGCGCGCCTTCGTCTCGACGATCGCGAGCTTGCAGAACTCGATGCCGGTGCAGGCCATGGTGCCGCGCCGGAAGGGGGACGGCGTGACCCGCAGGTCCAGCGCCTCCAGTCCGGCGACGAGCGACTCGACCTGCGCCTCTTCGACGTCGAGGACGATCATCTTCTGCTCGGCGGTGGTGCGCAGCCGGCCCGAGCCGTGCGCGCCGGCCAGGTCGGCGATCTTCGTCAGCGTGGCGCCGTCCACGCGGCCGACGCGCGGGGCGAAGCCGACGTAGAAGCGGCCGTCCTTCTGCTTGTGCACGCCGAGGTGGTCGCGCCAGGTGCCGGTGGGCTGCTCGGGCGCGGGACCGTCGACGAGCTCGTACTTGAGGTACTCGTCCTCCAGGATCTGGCGGAACTTCTCCGGACCCCAGTCGGCGACGAGGAACTTCAGGCGGGCGCGGGTGCGCAGGCGCCGGTAGCCGTAGTCGCGGAAGATGCCGATGACGCCGCCGTACACGTCCGGGACCTCGTCGAGCGGCACCCAGGCGCCGAGCCGGACACCCAGCTTGGGGTTGGTGGACAGGCCGCCGCCGACCCACAGGTCGAAGCCAGGCCCGTGCTCGGGGTGGTTGACGCCCACGAAAGCGATGTCGTTGATCTCATGAGCCACATCGAGCTGCGGGGAGCCGGACACCGCGGACTTGAACTTGCGGGGCAGGTTCGAGAAGTCCGGGTTGCCGATGAAGCGGCGCTGGATCTCGTCGATGGCGGGGGAGCCGTCGATGATCTCGTTCTCGGCGATGCCCGCGACGGGCGAGCCGAGGATGACGCGGGGCGTGTCGCCGCACGCCTCGGTCGTGGACAGCCCGACCTCTTCCAGCCGCCGCCAGATCTCCGGTACGTCCTCGATCCGGATCCAGTGGTACTGGACGTTCTGCCGGTCCGTGAGGTCGGCCGTCCCGCGCGCGAACTCCTGCGAGATCTCCCCGATGACGCGCAGCTGCTCGGTGGTCAGCCGCCCGCCGTCGATGCGCACGCGCAGCATGAAGTACTCGTCGTCCAGCTCCTCCGGCTCCAGGATCGCGGTCTTGCCGCCGTCGATCCCGGGCTTGCGCTGGGTGTAGAGGCCCCACCAGCGCATGCGCCCGCGCAGGTCGTTGGGGTCGATGGAGTCGAATCCCCGCTTGGAGTAGATCGTCTCAATGCGTGTCCGCACATTGAGACCGTCGTCGTCCTTCTTGAACTGCTCATTGCCATTGAGGGGGGTGAAGTGACCTACGGCCCACTGACCCTCGCCACGGTGGCGTCCAGCCTTGCGGCGGGGCGTGACGGCAGCGGGCTTTTCTGGCGTGGCGGCCATGGTTGTTCGTCCTTCTCTGGCGGCTCAAGGAGTGGCGGATCGCGCCGGCCGCCCCCTGTGACCAGCGAAAAGACGGTCGGACACGGCAGAGCGGAGTGCCCCGCCCGGTGGGCGGGGATCACGTGCGTATCGGGGTGGCCGGCTCGTCCGCGACGGCGGGGACGGCTAGGTGGTTCGGCGGTGCTGTGCTGTCAGCCCACCGGACAGATGGCGCTGGACATGCGGCCGAGGTCGACGTGCCGCCGACTCACCAAGGCAACTCCAGCTGAAGACATGACGGAAGCGTGTCATGGGGATCTCTGGCCAGTCCACCACCGCCCACCATGTGGACAACTATGTCTCGCATGGCAAGACGGTGTGTCACCGGTCACTTTCCCGCGCCGCCCGGGCGGAGGGGCGAGGGGCGGCCCGACCGGCGGTTCCGCCGACGGACGGCCGTCGGCGGCCGGTGGGTCAGGCGCGCGCTCCGGGCCACGGCCCGGGGGTCTCCGCGATCTCCTCCTCGGCGGTCTTCGTCTCGAAGAGCCGGAAACCGCGGCGCAGGTAGTTGTCCATGGCGTGCGGCCCGTCCTTGCTGCACGTGTGCAGCCACACCCGCTTCGTCTGCGGCCGGTCCGGCCACCGCTCGGCGAGATCCCACGCGCGCGCCACCCCGTGGGACAGCAGGTGGCCACCGATCCGCCGACCCCGGAAGGCCGGGATCAGCCCGAAGTACATGATCTCCACGACCCCCTCGTCCTGGGGGTCCAGCTCCACGTACCCGGCCGGAGTGCCGTTCTCGTACGCGACCCATGTCTCGACCCCGGGCCGGTCCAGAGCCGCCTGCCACTGCTCGTACGTCAGCCCCAGCCGGTCGGTCCACCGGATGTCGCCGCCCACCGCCGTATAGAGGAAACGGCTGAACTCCGGAGAGGGGATCTCCGCCCGGACGATCCGGACGTCCCCCGGCGGCTCGGCGGCCGGCCGCAGATCGTCGGGGGAGGTCTGTTCCAGGGACCAGGTGGTCACGGTGACGGTGCTCATGCGGCAAGCGAACCACGGGCCCGGGCCCTGGCCAAAGCCGGGCGCGTACGGGATGATCTCGCCGCGCCACGCCACCCCCCGCATCGCCTGGCAGAAGGATGTTCCATGTCCCGTCGCACACACCGCGGCCTGCTCGCCGCGGCCACCCTCACCGCGGCCCTCGCCACCCTGACCACCCTCACGGCCCCCGCCGGGGCCTCGGCCGGACCTCAGGCCCGCCTCTTCATGGTCAACCCCGTCCAGTCGTCGAACGACCAGTCGCTGACCGACGGCAAGGACTCCACGGACGCCGTCCCCTCTTCCGCCTACGCCACCGCCGCCCTGCGCAACCTCGACGCGAGCGGCGGCCTGTCCGGCAGGTGGGCATACGTGAGATCGGACACCGGCGCCTCCGCGAAGATCACGGAAGCCGACACGTACGACCGTAACGACGACCAGTTCGAGCAGGTCATGGCCTATTTCTGGGTCAACGAGTCGCAGGAGTACCTCCAGGGCCTCGGCTTCGGCAGCGAGCTGCCCGGGGCCAACGACCGGGCCCAGCCGATCCGTATCAACCAGTGGGGTTCCGACAACTCCTTCTTCACGGACAAGAAGGCGGAGATCCGCTTCGGCAAGGGCGGCGTCGACGACGCCGAGGACGCCGAGGTCGTCATGCACGAGTACGGGCACGCCGTGCACCACGCACAGGTGCCGGGCTTCGGCACGTCGGTGGAGGCGGGAGCGATAGGCGAGGCGTTCGGCGACTACCTGGCCGTGACGGTCGGGACGCACGCGGCGGCGAAGTACGGCTGGCCGCTGAAGGCGGACATGGCGTGCGTGGCGGACTGGGACGCGGTCTCCTACACGGCGGCCACTCCGCACTGCCTGCGCCGGACCGACGGCGACAAGGTGTACGGGGACCGGGTCGGTCAGGTGCACGCCGACGGCCAGATCTGGTCCCGCGCGCTCTTCGACATCCGGTCGGAGCTGGGTGCCCGCACGGCCGACCGGATCATCGTGAACGCGCAGTTCGGCTTCGCGCCGGACACGAGCTTCACGGACGCGGCGCTGACGACGATCGCGACGGCGAAGAAGATGTACGGCGCGAGCGCGGAGACGGCGGTACGGGAGGCGTTCCGGGCGCGCGAGATACCGGGGGTCTAGCCGCCGCTGCCGGCGTCGCTCGACGCCGGACGGGCCGGGCGCTGCCGCTCGCGGCACTCTCGGCCCCTCCGGCGTTCGAGGACCGGGGCCCGGGGCGGCGCCCCGGTCCGGGAAGATGCGGCGCCCCGGGCCGGGAAGGGGCGGCGAGGGAAAGTCCCGCGCGGCGGCCAACGGCCGGCGCCTACTCCGGGTCCCGCACCCGTCGCGCCGCCGTGACCGCCGGGGCGGTGGAGTGCGGCAGCAGGTCCGCCGGGTGGGGCGGGGGGACCACCTCCACCCGCACCTCGTCGGCGAAGCGGTACGGGCGGTGCGCCAGGACCTGCGCCAGATGGCGCCGGAGCCGGGACATCTCCGCCCGTACCGTCACTGTCCGCGTCCGGTCGCCGAACAGGTCCGCCGCCAGCTCCGCCGCACTGCGCCCCTCCCGGTGCAGACTCAGCACGTACAACAGCTCCGCGTGCCGGGGACTGAGCTCGTGCGTCCAGCTTCCGGCCTCCCCCGACACCGTCACCGAGGACCGGCGCCGGCTGCTCAGGTCCAGCACGACCCGGCTCACCCCGGCCGGTCCGGGGGCGGCCTCCTCTTCCACCCGCACCAGCCACCCCCCGGGCAGCGGCTCCACCGCGCACATCCCCAGCGAGGGCAGCCACCTGCGGCCCGCCGCGAACGACTTGGGCAGCGGCAGCCGGTCGACCGGCGGCATGCCGGTCACGGCCGCCGGCCAGCCGTGCGAGTCGACCGCGAGCGCCCGGCCGCCCACCCGGCACAGGATCGGCGACGCCACCGACCGCAGCCGTTCGACGGACCTGAGGTGCCGCTCGCGCAACTCGGCCTCGGCGAGCCGGGCGACGGATTCCACCAGGGCGAGGGTGGCCGGGTGGAACGTGGATTCGGCCCCGCTCACATCGATGACGCCGAGGAGCCGGCCGTCGCGCGGATCGTGCACGGGCGCCGCCGCGCACGTCCAGTCGTGGAGCGTACGGACGAAGTGCTCGGCGGAGTGCACCTGGACGGGTCTGCGCAGCTCCAGCGCGGTGCCGATGCCGTTCGTCCCCGTGGTGTCCTCGCTCCAGGCCGCGCCCGCCTCCAGACAGATGCCGTCGGCCTTGCGCATCACCCCCCGGTCGCCGTCGCGCCACAGCACGCGGCCTTCCTCGTCGGTCACCACCATGATCTGCTGCGACGCCTGCACGACCGCGATCAGCCACTGGCTGACCGAGGGCAGCAGTTCGCCGAGCGCGGTGGCCCGGCGCCGGTGCTCCAGCTCGCCGGCCGGCAGGAGCTCGCTGCTGGTGCTCTGGTCGGGGTCGATCCCGATACGCATCACACGCTGCCACGACGCGTCGATGACCGGTCGCGGAGCGGTGCGCGGTGTCTCGCCGGCGAGGGCGGCCGACCGTACCCCGGCCAGCAGCCGGGCCGAACCGGCGCTGTGCAGGGCGCTCAGACGGGACAGGCCGCGGGGGTCGAGAGGTTCGATCTTCACTTTGCGTACCCCGTAACTCACGTGAAAGTCACTTGCTGTGAGGTGTTCCTTGCTCATCGTGCCCCGCCGCGGGCGCGCGCGCCCACGAGTCGGGACAAACATTGCAACGGTCTGCAACTCTCGTGCGCCGGGTCGCGTTTGTACGAAGGTGGAGACGTTCAGCCGGGGTGGTGCCGTGTCGGCGCAGCATCACCCCGGCGGCTCCCTTCTCCCGGCGGGTCGTTCCCCCGGCGGCCCGCCGGGTCGGGCGGCGGAGCGGGCCGGACCGCTCAGACCTCCGCCCGCGCCCGCTCCACCACCGCAGCCAGGTCGAGGCTGTGCGGCAGTGTGCCGAACGCCGTGCCCCAGTCCCCGCCGAGCCGCGAGGCGCAGAACGCGTCCGCGACCTCCGGCGGCGCCCAGCGCACCAGCAGCGACCCCTGGAGTACGAGCGCCATCCGCTCTACGACGCGGCGGGCCCGGCCCTCCATGCCGCCCAGGTCGGCGAGTTCGGTCAGCAGGTCCTTGATCGCCCCGTCGAGACGGTGATCGGCGCCGCGCGCCTGCCCGATCTCGGTGAGGAAGGCGTTGAGTGCCTGCGGTTCGCGCTGGAGCGCCCGTAGGACGTCGAGCGCCTGTACGTTCCCCGATCCCTCCCAGATCGAGTTCAGCGGCGACTCCCGCAGCAGCCGCGGCATGCCGGACTCCTCGACGTAACCGTTGCCGCCCAGGCATTCCAGCGCCTCCGCCGCCACCGGCGTGCACCGCTTCGTCACCCAGTACTTGGCGGCGGGCACCGCGAGCCGCAGGAAGGCGCGGTCCTGCTCGGAGTCGCTGTCGTACGCCGCCGCCAGCCGCATCGCGAGCGTCGTCGCCGCCTCGGACTCCAGGGCGAGGTCGGCCAGTACGTTGCGCATCAGCGGCTTGTCGATCAGCTTGCCGCCGAACGCGCTGCGGTACGCCGCGTGGTGCGTGGCCTGGGCCACGGACTGGCGCATCAGCGCCGCCGAGCCGATCACGCAGTCGAGCCGGGTGGCGGCCACCATCTCGATGATGGTGCGCACCCCACGCCCCTCTTCCCCCACCAGCCGCGCCCAGGTCCCGTCGAACTCGACCTCGCTCGACGCGTTCGACCGGTTGCCGAGCTTGTCCTTCAGGCGCTGGATCCGGAACACGTTGCGGGTCCCGTCCGCCAGCACGCGCGGCACCAGGAAGCAGCTCAGGCCGCCGGGCGCCTGCGCCAGCACCAGGAAGCCGTCGCACATCGGCGCCGAGCAGAACCACTTGTGCCCGGTGAGCAGGTACTCGCCCTCGCCGGCCAGCGGCTCGGCGTTCGTGGTGTTCGCGCGTACGTCGCTGCCGCCCTGCTTCTCCGTCATGCCCATCCCGAAGAGCGCGCCGGCCTTCAGCGACGGCGTCGTCAGCCCCTCCTCGTACACATGGGAGGTGAGCCGCGGCTCCCACTCGGCGGCCAGCGCCGGGTCGGTGCGCAGCGCCGGGACCGCCGCGTGCGTCATGGACACCGGGCAGCCGTGCCCGGCCTCGGCCTGCGTCCACACCAGGAACCCGGCCGCTCGCCGCACGTGCCCGCCGGGCCGCCCCCAGGCGTCGGTGAGCCCCGCCGCGACGGCCTTGCCCAGCAGCCGGTGCCAGGCCGGATGGAACTCGACCTCGTCGATCCGGTGGCCGTAGCGGTCGTGCGTCCGCAGTTTCGGCGGGTTCTCGTTGGCCAGCACGCCCCATTCCTGCGCCTGGACGGATCCGGCGGTGCGTCCGAGGCTCGCCAGTTCTTCCCGTACCTCCTCGGCGAGTTCGGGCGCGACGTGCCGCTCCACACCCTCGGACAGGGCCCGGTCGGACGTGAAGACGTCGTACTCCACCAGGGGTGGAGCCTGGTTGGTCACTGTGTGTGTGGTGGCTGCCATGCCGCTACGGTAAGGAGGTGCAGGCAGCAAAAGAAACACCCGAACGGCCCCAGGGCCGGCTTCACCGGGCCAGAGTCCTCTACCGCAATGTCTCGAAGCGCAAGTTGGTCTGGTTGCTGCTGAAGGACACCGTCAACTCGTGCATCGAGTACCGCATCCTCGGGCTCGCCGCCGAGGCGGCGTTCTTCACCCTGCTGTCCCTGCCTCCTCTCCTGCTCGGCATGATCGGTCTGCTCGGTTACGTCGACGCCTGGACCGACACCGAAACCGTCGCGTCCATCGAGCGCAACATTCTCACCGCCGCGCAGACGGTCCTCTCCGACCGCGGTGTCAACGACTTCGCCAAACCGCTGATCGCGGACGTCACGCAGGGCGCCCGCCCCGACATCATCTCGATCGGCTTCGCCATCGCGCTGTGGTCGGGCTCGCGCGCGGTCAACGTCTTCATCGACACGATCACCGTCATGTACGGCCTCGACGGCCACCGCGGCATCGTGAAGACCCGGCTGCTCGCCTTCCTGCTGTACGTCGTCGCACTGATCATCGGCGCGGTGGTGCTGCCGCTGATGGTGGTCGGTCCCGACCGGGTGGTGGACCTCGTGCCGTTCGGGACGGAGGTCATAAGCGTCCTGTACTGGCCCGTGGTCATAGTGCTCTCCATCGTCTTCCTGACGACGCTCTACCACGTGTCCGTTCCCGTGCGCTCGCCGTGGGTCGAGGACGTCCCCGGCGCGCTGATGGCGCTGGCGATGTGCGTGCTCGGCAGCTTCCTGCTCCGGATCTACCTGACCAGTACGGTCGAAGGACCGACGATCTACGGCTCCCTCGCGGCCCCCATCGCCGTCCTGCTGTGGATCTGCATCTGCGCGTTCGCGGTCCTGGTCGGCGCGGCCGTAAACGCCGCCATCGACCGGGTCTGGCCCTCGGTGGCCACGGCGGCCGCCCGCGAGGCGAACGACCGCGTACGGACCGCCCAGGCGGCGGCGGTCATCGCCCGGGCGGAAGCGGCGCGGGCGGCGGCGCGCGACGGGGAGGACGGGGAGGATTTCGACCCGGACATGCCGTCCGAGTTCCCGGAGCGGTGGTCGCGGTTCCTGCCGCCGGACGATGTGAAATCGCGCCTGCACTCGGGGCGCGACCGGGAGCCGAAGGAGACACCCCGCGAGACGCGCGAGACGCGCGAAGCACGCGAGGCCCGCGAGACGCGCGAGGCCAAGGAGTCGCACCCGTAGGCGGTGCGGGCGCCCGGCCGCCCGCGCGGCGGAGCCCCGCACGGTGTCGGCCCGGACTCCCTAACCTGGGGAGCATGTACGCGGAACGCGCATCCCGGCTCGACGGCGCCGTCGTCTGGACCCGCACCGTTGCGACCACGCCGGTCCCCGCCCGTCCCGTCCATCCCGTCCTCCCCGACGGCTGCATGGATCTGCTGTGGACCGACGGCAGGCTGTATGTCGCCGGCCCGGACACCCGCGCCCACGCGCCGGGTGACACCCCCGCCGGCGCGAACGCCCGCTACGACGGAGTGCGCTTCGCCCCCGGGGCGGGCCCCGCGCTCCTCGGCGTACCCGCGCACGAGCTGCGCGACCGGCGCGTGGACCTCGCCGACCTGTGGCCCGCGGCCAGGGTCCGTGCCCTGGCCGGCCGGGTCGACGGCGCGGCGGACCCGTCGGCCGCACTGGAGGACCTGGCCCTGCGGCACGCGGCGGACGCGCCCGCGCCCGACCCGGTACTCCGGGCCGTCGCCCGCCGGCTGGCCGCCGGCCACAGCGTCGCCGCGACCGCCGACGCGGCCGGCATCGGTGCCCGGCAGCTGCACCGCCGCTCCCTGGCGGCCTTCGGGTACGGCCCCAAGACGCTGGCCAGGATCCTGCGTCTGCAACGCGCCCTGGCGCTCGTACGCGGCGGCCTGCCGTACGCCGATGCCGCCCTTGCCGCCGGCTGCGCCGACCAGGCGCACCTCTCCCGCGAGATGCGCGACCTGGCGGGGACGACGCTGGGCGCCTACGTGGCGTCGGCGAAGAGGGAGACACCGCAGCCGTCGGGGTCCAGCACCACCGCGTAGCGCTGTCCCCAGAACGCGTCCCAGGGCTTGAGGTGCCCCCGGTGCCCGGCCGCGACCAGAGTGTCGTACACCGCGTCGACCTCGGCCGGGCTGTCGCAGCGGAAGGCGAGACCGATCCGGTCGCCGCCCTCGGGCCCGGTCCAGTCCGGGTCGAAGGAGCGCATGGTCTCCTCGGTGTCCCACAGGACGCGCAGACCACTGGGCAGCGTCGCCTCGGCGTGCGGGGCGGTGTCGGCCCCGGCGGGGACGTCCAGCCCGAGGAGCCGGTAGAAGGCGAGCGAGGCGGCCATGTCGGCGGCCACGATTCCGATGGCGTCAAGTCGTGGAGTCATGAACTCACCGTAGGCGGGGTGCCGGGGCCCGCTCTTGAAGGAATCGGACACCGGCGGGCACCTCCCGCGGTTCGTACGCGGGCGCATCGTGCTCGCACGCGTCGTCGATGCCGTACGTGTCCCACGCCGGGAACGGGTCGTCCGCCAGGGCGTCTTCGCCCGCCGTGCCGAGGCACGCGGTCAGCGCGTCGTGCAGGGCGCCGGCGCGCAGCCCCGTACCGATGAAGACCAGCTCCTGCCCCTGCTCGGTGTCCGCGTCGCGTGCCCCGGAGGGCTCGAAGCGGGCCACCGCGCCGGCCTGCGACCACAGGCCGGTGACGCGCGGCCGGGTGGCGAGCCAGAAGAAGCCCTTGGAGCGCAGGACCCGACCGTACGCACCGCTGTCGAGTCCGCCCGTGACGAAGTCCCACAGCCGCCCGGGATGGAACGGGCGGTCCGCGCGGAAGACGGTGCTGGAGATGCCGTACTCCTCGGTCTCCGGCACGTGGTCACCGTTCAGCTCCCGCACCCAGCCCGGTGCCTCCTGGGCGCGCTCCAGGTCGAAGAGCCCGGTGCCCAGTACGTCGGCGGGGGACACCCGGCCGTGCGTGGCCGTCACGATCCTGGCCGCCGGATTGAGGCGGGAGAGCGTCGCCCGCAGCCGGTGGGCGGCCTCCGGGGTGACGAGATCGAGCTTGTTGAGCACGATGACGTCGGCGAACTCGACCTGGTCCATCAGCAGATCGCTGACGGTGCGGTCGTCGTCCTCGTACTGGTCGAGCCCGCGTTCGGCGAGCCCGTCGCCCCCGGTCAGTTCGGGCAGGAAGCCCGCCGCGTCGACGACGGTGACCATGGTGTCGAGACGGGCCAGGTCGCCGAGCGTCGCGCCGTCGTCGCGGGGGAACGCGAACGTGGCCGCGACCGGCATGGGTTCGGAGATGCCGCTCGACTCGATGAGGAGGTAGTCGAAACGGCCTTCCCCGGCCAGCCGGCCGACCTCTTCGAGCAGGTCGTCGCGCAGGGTGCAGCAGATGCACCCGTTGGTCATCTCGACCAGGCGTTCCTCGGTGCGCGAGAGCGCCGCCGTGCCGCCGCGCACGAGCGCGGCGTCGATGTTGACCTCGCTCATGTCGTTGACGATCACGGCGACCCGCAGGCCGTCCCGGTTGCCCAGGATGTGATTGAGCAGAGTGGTCTTCCCCGCCCCCAGGAACCCGGAGAGCACGGTCACGGGCAGCCGGCCGGTGCCGCCGGGGAGGGCCGTTTCACGTGTGCCGGACATACCGGTCGCGCCGGACATGCCGATCAGCCCTCGGGGCGCAGGAGCCCGCGCTCGGACGCCTTGGCCAGCCGCTGCGGCACGCGGTACACCGAGCCGTCGACGGTGACGGGGACGAGTTGCGGCGTGGTCGCCTTCCACTGGGCGCGCCGGTGACGGGTGTTGCTGCGGGACATCTTCCGCTTGGGTACGGCCATGGGGTCCTCCTGGGTAGCGGCGGTGTGTGGGCCCGACGCTACATGAAAATGAATGCCATGTGCAATTGGATGGGCGCGGGAGGTGTCTCGACCGGCGCGGAAATCCTGGCGTATCGTGACAAATAAGATGCGGCTCGGACCCATGGGGGTCACAATGCTCGACGAGCTTCTGGCAGTCGGCGCGGCGACGGCGGCGGCCGCCGCGGTCTATGTGGCGGCGGCGGCGAAGGTGGTGCGGCAGTACGAGCGGGGCGTGGTCTTCCGTCTCGGCCGGCTCCGCAGGGACATCAGGGGCCCCGGTTTCACCATGATCGTTCCGGTGGTGGACCGGATGCGCAAAGTGAACATGCAGATCGTGACGATGCCGGTGCCCGCACAGGACGGCATCACCCGGGACAACGTCACGGTCCGCGTGGACGCGGTGATCTACTTCAAGGTGATGGACGCCGCCGACGCGGTGGTGCGCGTCGAGGACTACCGGTTCGCCGTCTCGCAGATGGCGCAGACGTCGTTGCGGTCGATCATCGGCAAGAGCGATCTGGACGATCTGCTGTCGAACCGGGAGAAGCTCAACCAGGGACTTGAACTGATGCTCGACAGCCCTGCCGTGGGGTGGGGCGTGTCGATCGACCGCGTCGAAATCAAGGACGTGTCGCTGCCGGAGACGATGAAGCGGTCCATGGCCCGGCAGGCGGAGGCCGACCGGGAGCGGCGGGCGCGGGTCATCAACGCGGACGCGGAGCTCCAGGCGTCGAAGAAGCTCGCGGAGGCGGCGGGTGTCATGTCCGACCAGCCGGCGGCGCTTCAACTGCGGCTGCTCCAGACGGTGGTGGCGGTGGCGGCGGAGAAGAACTCGACGCTGGTGCTGCCGTTCCCGGTGGAGCTGCTCCGGTTCCTGGAGCGCGCGGCGCAGCAGCAGGGCCCGCCGCCCGGACAGGAACAGGAACAGGAACAGGAACAGGAACAGGGGCAGCGGCGCACCGGCCAGGAGCCCCGGGCCGAGGCTCCGGCTCCGCCGCCGCAACCCGAGGTCCAGGGGCGGTCCGAGCCCCGGCTGCCGCGCGCCGACGACGCGCCGACCCTGGGAACGGCCGAGCAGCCCCCGGCGGTCACCGGCCGCCCGGAGCGCGCCCGTTCGTGACGGCGCAGCCCGCACCCCGGCCAGGAGCGGCGGGTCGTGGGAGCAGTGGCGTGCGGCCCGTCAGCCCGTGGTGGACAGACCGGCCGCCGATGCGGCCAGCGCGTCCAGTACGGGCTTGATCAGGGGGTGCTGCTCCGCCCCCCGGCGGACCGCCGCGAACACCCGGCGGGTCGCCGCCGGGCCCGAGACCGGGCGTACGACTGTGTCCTTCAGCTCCATCCCGCGCAGCGCCGAACGCGGCACCAGTGCCACCCCGGCCCCCGCTCCCGCCAGCGCCACCACCGCGCGGAAGTCGTCCGAGGAGTGCACGAGGCGCGGCTGGAAGCCGGCGAGTTCGCAGGCCAGCAGCATCACGTCGTGGCAGGGATTGCCGGGGTACGGGCCGACCCAGTCGCTGTCCGCCAGCTCCGCCAGCGAGACCGCGGGGTGCTGGCCGAGCGGATGCGAGGCGTGCAGTACGGCGTCGAAGGGCTCCGCGTAGAGCGGCACGCGCGCCAGGCGCCGGTCGTCCTCGTGGGGCGCGCCCCGGTACTCCACGGCCAGCGCGACATCCGCCTCACCGTCCAGCACCAGCGGCAGGCTCTCGTCACCCTCGGCGTCCCGCACCCGGACGCGGATGTCGGGGTGGGCGTCCGCGAGACGGCTGATCGCCGGGGCCAGCACCTCTGCGATGCCCGTCGCGAAGGCCACCACCCGCACTTCGCCGGCCGCGCCGCCCGCGTACTCCGCCAGCTCCGCCTCGGCCCGCTCCAGCTGCGCGAGAACCGCGTTGGCGTGGGTCAGCAGGATGTCGCCGGCCGCGGTCAGCCGTACGCCCCGGCCGCTGCGGGTCAGCAGGGTGTGGCCGGTCTCCTGCTCCAGCGCGGCGAGCTGCTGCGACACGGCCGAGGGGGTCAGATACAGCGCAGCCGCCGCGGCGGTCACCGTCCGGTGGTCCGCCACGGCCCGCAGGATGCGCAGTCGTCTGGGGTCGATCACCCAGCCATTGTCGCTCGTGCGTCGACGAAGGCCGCCACCGCCTGCTCGACGTCGGCGGTCGAGTGCGCGGCGGAGAGCTGGACCCGGATGCGGGCCGCGCCCATCGGGACCACCGGGTACGAGAAGCCGATCACGTACACGCCGCGCTCCAGCAGCAGCTCCGCCATGCGGCCGGCCTCCGCGGCGTCCCCGATCATGACGGGCGCGATGGCGTGGTCGCCGGGCAGGATCTCGAAGCCCGCCTCGGTCATCTTCGTACGGAACAGCTTCGTGTTGGCGGTCAGGCGCTCGCGCAGCTCGCCCGCCGACTCCAGCAGGTCCAGGACCTTGATCGACGCGGCGGCGATCACCGGGGCGAGGGAGTTGGAGAAGAGATACGGGCGCGAACGCTGACGCAGCAGCTCGACGATCTCCGCGCGGGCCGCGACGTAACCGCCGGAAGCGCCGCCGAGCGCCTTCCCGAGCGTGCCGGTGATGATGTCGACGCGGTCCATCACGCCGTGCAGCTCGGGGGTGCCGCGGCCCTCGGGGCCGACGAAGCCGACGGCGTGCGAGTCGTCGACCATGACCATGGCGTCGTACCGGTCGGCCAGGTCGCAGATCTCGGCGAGCGGGGCGACATAACCGTCCATCGAGAACACGCCGTCGGTGACGATGAGGCGGCGGCGGGCGTCCTGCGTGTCCTTGAGCTGCTGCTCCAGGTCCGCGAGGTCGCGGTTGGCGTAGCGGTGGCGGCGGGCCTTGGAGAGGCGGATGCCGTCGATGATCGACGCGTGGTTGAGGGCGTCGGAGATGACGGCGTCCTCCGGGCCGAGGAGCGTCTCGAAGACGCCGCCGTTGGCGTCGAAGCAGGAGGAGTAGAGGATCGTGTCCTCTTGGCCGAGGAACGCGGAGAGGCGCTGCTCCAGCTCCTTGTGGATCTCCTGGGTGCCGCAGATGAAGCGGACCGAGGCCATGCCGTAGCCCCAGCGGTCGAGCGCGTCCTTCGCGGCGGCGACCACCTCGGGGTGGTCGGCCAGGCCGAGGTAGTTGTTGGCGCAGAAGTTGAGGACCTCGCCGGAGGGGACGGAGACCGAGGCGCTCTGGGGGGTGGCGATGACGCGCTCGGGCTTGTAGAGGCCGGCGCTGCGGATCTCGTCGAGGGTGGTGCGGAGGTCTTCGCGGACGGAGGTGTACATGGAGTGGTCTCTCCCTGGCGGGTGCGGTGGTGGGTGATCGGGTGGCGGCTCGCTGTGCGGTGACTGTTCCCCGTCCCGCACTTAGGGGCCGGGCGTGCCCTCGACCGGCCGCTCAGCGGCGCGTCCCGGACCCTCCGGCGTTCGAGGAGCGGGGTCCGCGGGCGGAGCCCCGGCTCGGGAAGGGCGGGACGGGGAGAAGGGCCCCGCGCAGCGGTACCGGCTAGCTGGTCCAGTCGAGGATGATCTTGCCGCTGCGCGCGGTCGCCGCCTCGTCGAACGCCGCGTCGAAGTCCCGGTGGGAGTAGCTGCCGGTGATGACGGGGCTGAGGTCCAGGCCACCCTCCAGCAGCACCGTCATGGCGTACCAGGTCTCGTACATCTCGCGGCCGTAGATCCCCTTCACTGTGATCATCGACGTGACGATCTTGGACCAGTCGACGGCGAACTCCTCCGCGGGCAGGCCGAGCATCGCGATCCGCCCGCCGTGCGTCATGTTCGCGACCATGTCGCGCATGGCCTCCGGCCGGCCCGACATCTCCAGGCCGATGTCGAAGCCCTCCTTGAGCCCCAGTTGCCGCTGCGCGTCGGCGATGTCCGTCCGGGAGACGTTGAGCGCGAGTGTCGCGCCCGCCTTGCGGGCGATCTCCAGACGCGACTCGCTGACATCGGTGATGACGACGTTGCGCGCCCCCGCGTGCCGGGCGACGGCCGCCGCCATGATGCCGATCGGACCGGCTCCGGTGATCAGCACGTCCTCACCGACCAGCGGGAAGGAGAGCGCGGTGTGCACGGCGTTGCCGAACGGGTCGAAGATCGCGGCCACGTCCAGGTCCACCTTCGCCCGGTGCACCCACACGTTGGAGGCCGGAAGCGCGACGTACTCGGCGAACGCGCCGTCGCGGCCGACCCCGAGTCCGATCGTGGAACGGCACAGGTGCCGGCGCCCCGCGAGGCAGTTGCGGCACTTTCCGCAGACCAGATGGCCCTCGCCGCTCACCAGGTCCCCGACCGCGATGTCCGCCACGTCGGCGCCGACGGACGCGACCTCGCCCACGAACTCGTGGCCGAGCACGAGCGGCGTGCTGACGGCCTGCTGAGCCCAGCCGTCCCAGGACCTGATGTGCAGGTCCGTGCCGCAGATGCCGGTACGCAGCACCTTGATCAGCACATCACCGGGACCCGTCTCCGGCTCGGGTACGTCCATCAGCCACAGCCCGGGCTCGGCGTACTGCTTGACAAGTGCCTTCATGGCTTCGGCTCCAGGGCTGGATGCGAGGGGAGGGAGGGGGAGGAGAGGAGGGGGAGACGTGAACGCGTACCAATCTGTCGTCCCGGCGCCGCGCGGTCCATCGAGGATTTCTTAACCGGGCCAACAGCGCAGCTTCACACGCCCCCGGGGCCACCGGCCGCCGCGACGCGTCCCTACGCTGGCCCGATGACCGACGACGACGCCGTACTCCTGCGCACCGACGGGCACGCCGCCCACCTCGTGCTCAACCGCCCCCGCGCGATCAACGCCCTGAACCACGCCATGGTGAAGCGGATCGCCGGCGCCCTCACGGCTTGGGAGCGCGACCCGGCGGTCGCCACCGTGGTGATCACCGGGGCGGGGGAGCGCGGTCTGTGTGCCGGCGGGGACATCCGGGCGATCCACGCCGACGCGGCGGCCGGCACCACCGCTTCGGCGGCGTTCTGGCGCGACGAGTACCGGCTCAACGCGCACATCGCCCGCTTCTCCAAGCCGTACGTTGCCGTCATGGACGGCATCGTGATGGGCGGCGGTGTCGGGGTCTCCGCCCACGGCGGCGTCCGCGTCGTCACCGAGCGCTCGCGGGTGGCCATGCCCGAGACCGGCATCGGCTTCGTCCCGGACGTGGGCGGAACCTGGCTCCTGTCGCGCGCCCCAGGCGAGCTCGGTACGCACCTCGCGCTCACCGGCGCGGCGGTCGGCGCGGGGGACGCGCTGCTGTGCGGTCTCGCCGACCACTGCGTACCGGCCGACCGGTTGCCCGAGGTGCTCGCGGCCCTCGCGACGGACGGGGCGCAGGACGTGGTGAAGCGGTACGCCCGCCCCGCGCCCGCGGGCGAACTCGCCGACCACCGCTCCTGGATCGACCACTGCTACGGGGCCGGCACGGTCGAGGAGATCGTCGGCCGGCTCCTCGACAGCGGCGAACCGGCGGCCAAGGAGGCGGCGCAGACGATCCTCACCAGGTCGCCCGTCGCGCTCAAGGTGACGCTTGCCGCGCTGCGGAGGACGGCGGAGCTGCGGACCCTGGAAGAGGCTCTGGAGCAGGAGTACCGCGTCTCGTGCGCGGCGCTCTCCTCGCCCGATCTGGTGGAGGGCATCCGGGCCCAGGTGATCGACAAGGACCGTGCCCCGCGCTGGTCCCCGCCCACCCTCGGGGAGGTCACGGCCGAGCAGGTGGAGCGCTTCTTCGCGCCGCTCGCCGGGACCGCCGGGGCCGCCGGACCGGGTGGCACTGAATTCGCACATGTGTTTGAGTAACGGTACGCTGGAGTCATGGCCGTACACCTCCAGGGCTCGCTCTTCGACCAGGGGGACGAGATCGCGCTGGGCCCGCTGGACGGACTGCGCCGTACGGAACTCGGGCACGGCGCCTGGACCGACGTGCTCGCGCAGTGGGTCACCGGCGCCGACGCGCTGTTCGACGCACTGGCGCGCGACGTCGAGTGGCGTGCCGAGCAGCGGGTCATGTACGAGCGCGTGGTGGAGGTGCCGCGCCTGCTGTCGTTCTTCGGCGCGGACGATCCCCTGCCGCACCCGAGCCTCGAAGAGGCCCGTACCGCCCTGAACGCGCACTACGCCGCCGAACTCGGCGAGCCGTTCGTCACCGCCGGGCTGTGCCTCTACCGAGACGGCCGGGACAGCGTGGCTTGGCACGGGGACACCATCGGCCGGGGCAGCAGTGAAGACACCATGGTCGCGATCCTCTCGCTGGGCGCGCCCCGGCAGCTCGCGCTGCGGCCGCGCCGGCGCGACGCGGCCACCGTGCACATGCCGCTCGGGCACGGTGACCTGATCGTCATGGGCGGCAGTTGTCAACGCACCTGGGAACACGCCGTTCCCAAGACGTCGCGTGCCGTGGGACCGCGTATCAGCGTGCAGTTCCGCCCGCAGGGCGTGCGCTGAGCGGCTCCGCGGAAGCTCTGTTGCGGGGCCCTTCGCGCGGACGGAGAATGGAGAGCACGACCCGTAGTACGACCCGTTCCACCGGGATTCCGGGAGCGCCCATGGATCGCGACGAGCTCGAAGCGGCGTTCTACGGCGAAGGGCCGTTTCCGGTTCCGTGGTCCACCGACTGCCCCGTGCGCTTCGACGCCTGGCTGGCGCTCGCCCAGCCGTCGGCGTCCCCGGCCGAGCGGCGCGAGGACCTGATTCTCGCGATCAACGAAGAGCACGGCGTACAACGGGTGTTGCAGCACTTCAGGGACCTCCGCATGAGCGACTGTCAGCCCGTCGCGGCCGGCAGCTTCGTGGCGGCCCGGCTGACGCTCGACGAAGTGGTGCGAGCGGTCCTTCCCATGACGAACCTCCTCAGCCTCGTACGCCTCGGGAAGGAACTGGCGGAGCAGGTGGGGCCGACGGGCATCGAGGCCGCCCTCCAGGGCCACTTCAAGAGCCCACCGACCAGCGACGTCCACGACAACATCGAACGCCGCCAGGAGCGCAGCAAGCACCTCATGTGGTTCCTGAACCTGCTGCGCCGGGTCCTCGCCTCCTCGCATCCGGAGCTGCGCGGCACCCCGGCGGACGAACCGGCGCTGACCGCGGCGATGACCGGCATGCTGGCCGCCGTCGCCCTGGAATCACCCCTGACCAAACCGCCGGACGCACCGTCCCGGGGCGTCATCGACCGCAGGCAGCGGCACCCCGTCACCTCCGTGACGACGAACCGTCAGGCCGCGCCCGCCGTCGTCCGGTCCCGGTCCACGATCAAGGCCGACGCCGCCGAGCAGGTCTTCTCCGTCGACTGCGGCGCGATCGGCTGGGCCATCGTCGACAGCGGCATCGACGCCCGGCACCCGGCGTTCTACGACTGGGACACCGGCGTCACCCCCGCCCAGCAACTGGCGTCCCGGGTCACCCGCGCCTTCAACTTCGTCGGCGTACGGGGAACGCTCTCCGCCGACGCGCTCGAGAACGGCCTCATCGACTGGTCCCGGGCACTGCCGTATGTCGAGATGGAACTCCCCGCGCCGCAGAACCGCGCCCTGCGCACCGACATGCCGTACACGACGCCGGGCGACCACCACGGCACCCACGTGGCGGGGATTCTCGGCGCCTGGTGGCCCGACCGCGCGTTCCGCGGCATCTGCCCGCGCATCCGCCTGTACGACTTCCGCGTCCTCGACGACACGGGCGAGGGGGACGAGTTCTCCATCGTCACCGCCCTCCAGGCGATCCGGCACATCAACGAGCAGGCCGGCCGGTTCGTCATCGCCGGGGTCAACATCAGTCTTTCCGTACCGCACGACGTCGCGACGCACTCCACCGGCTGGACGCCCGTGTGCATCGAGTGCGACCACCTGGCGCGCTCGGGTGTCGTGGTGGTCGCGGCGGCCGGGAACGCGGGGTTCAGCGGAGCGATGCGCACACTGGGCACCGACTACCACAGCATCAGCATCTCCGATCCGGGCAACGCCGAGTCGGTCATCACCGTCGGCTCCACGCACCGCAGCAACCCCCACCGTCACGGCGTCAGTTACTTCTCCAGCCGCGGCCCCACCGGCGACGGCAGGCCCAAACCCGACCTGCTCGCGCCGGGAGAGGACATCGACGGTCCCATTCCGGGCGCGGGCATCTCCGCGATGCACGGCACCAGCCAGGCGGCCGCCCACGTCAGCGGCGCGGCGGCGATGCTGCTGGCCCGCAACCGGGAACTGCTCGGGCGACCCGAGCGGGTGAAGCAGATCCTGTGCTCCACGGCGACGGACCTCGCGCGCGAGCGCGACTTCCAGGGACACGGCCTGGTCGACGTCCTGCGTGCCATGCAGTCCGTCTGAAGCGGCGGCCGGGGCTGCCCCGCGGCGGGCAGCCGGCAGCCCGGCAGAAAGGAGGGCACGATGCTCACCTTCGATTTCCTCGACGCCCGTCACGGCGACAGCTTCCTCGTACGCTGGGGAACGCCGGACGAGCACGTCATGCTCGTCGACGGCGGCCCCGGCGGTGTCTACGAGGCGTCCCTGCGCGACCGGTTGACACGGCTGCCGCCCGGCCGCGACGGCATCCCGGACATCGACGTCGTCTGCCTGTCCCACGTCGACGACGACCACGCCGCCGGACTGCTCAGGCTGCTCGCGGAAATACGACGCGCGCGCCGGGACGAGCTTCCTGAGCCCTTCGCCGTCAGCAGACTGTGGTTCAACTCGGTGGAGGAACTCGTCGACCGGCGGGCCCCCGGGCTGAGCGCTTCCGTGCAACCGCTCGTCGACCGTGCCCTGACCGACAGCGGTGCGGTGAAGGCGAGCTACGGGCAGGGGCGGGCCATCCGGGACGAGGCGCAGGCGCTGGGCCTGGCCGGCAACCCCCTGTTCGACGGGCCGCTGACCGAGGGCGCCGAAACGACGCTCGACGACCTGGGCGTCAGCGTCGTCGCACCCGACGACGTGGCGCTCGAACAGCTGGAGAAACGGTGGCGGGAGGCGAAGAAGCGGGGCGACCCGGAGGTCATCTCGGCGGCGTACACGGACAGCTCCGTACCGAACCTCTCCAGCATCGTCCTGCTGCTGAGGCACGACGGCAGTACGGCCCTCCTCACGGGGGACGCCCGCGGCGACCGCATACTCGACGGGCTGCGGGCCGGCGGCCTGCTCAACGGCTCGGAGCCGCTCCACGTCGACCTGCTGAAGCTGCCGCACCACGGCAGCGAACGGAACGTGGAACGCGACTTCTTCGAAAGCGTCCACGCCGACCACTACGTCGTGTCCGCCGACGGGATCAGGCACCACCATCCCCACGAGGACACCCTGCGGTGGCTCGTCGAGTCCCGTGAGGCGGACGACGAGTACGTCGTCCACCTGACCAACGAAATCGAATACGCGACCGACGCGCTGAAGCGGCTGCGCAAGAAGCGCGGCTTCCAGGTCGACGTCCGGCCGCCCGCGGATTCCGCGCTCGTCATCAAGGTCGGTGAGCAGCGATGAGTACATTCGGACATACCGTGGCCGACCCCTGGGCCGTGGACTCTCCCGCCGTCGGTACGGGCCTGAAGGCGCATCCGTGCGGCGACACGCTCCGCCCCGCAGAACCGCCCGGCGCGGCGCGGCCGGTCGCGGTCACCCTCTCCGGCGGAGGTTTCCGGGCGACCCTGTCCGCGCTGGGCTTCGTACGGCTGCTGGCCGACGCGGGGCTGCTGTCCGGCCTGCGGTACTCCTCCTCGGTGTCCGGCGGCTCGGTCGCCAACGGCTTCCTCGCCACCGCCTGGCCGGCCCTGCGGGAGCGGGGATACACGGCCGGTGCCGTCGACGAGCTCGTCGTGCGGCCGGTCGTCGAGCGCGTCTCCTCACGTTCGTTCAAGAAGGCCCTCGTCCGGGGCCTGTGGCGGACGCTCGGACCGACGACCCGTACGGAACTCCTGGCGAGGCGCCTGGACGAGTGGTTCTTCGACGGTGTCGAGCTGACGGACCTGGACCCGGAGGTCCGCTGGATCGTCAACGCTGCCAACCTCACCACCGGCGCCCGGTTCACCTTCGAACGCGACGTGTTCGGCGACTACACCACCGGACTGGCCCCGACCGCCGGTACGGGGCTGCCCCTGAGCCGCGCCGTGGCGGCCTCCGCCGCCGTCCCCGGCGCCTTCCCGCCCCTGGTCCTGGACCGCGCCCCCTTCCCGTGCGCCACGCACGCACCGGCGCTGCTCGACGGGGGAACGTACGACAACACCGGTCTGGAGGCCATCGACAGCGAGCGCTACCGGCACGCCTTCGTGCTCGTCCTCAACGCGGGCGGCCTGCTCCGCCCCGGCCTGTACGGCCGCGTCCCGGTGATCCGCGACCTCGCGCGGGCCAACTCCCTGCTGTACCGGCAGAGCACCGCCCTGCGGACCCGCGCCATCGTCGAGCGCTTCCAGCGGGACCAGGGCTCCGGTCCGGACGGGGAACCGGCCCCCGGGGCCCGGCGGGGAGTCCTGGTCGGACTCTCCACCGACTTTCCGGCGGACGGTTCGGTGAAGCTGCGCGAGTGGCGCGAGGCGTTCGGCGAGCACCGCACCTTCGACGGCCGGGACCTGGCACTCGTGCCGACCGTCTTCGACCGCCTCGACGCGGGCCTGTGCCGCGCCCTGGTGTACCGGGGCTGGTGGCTGGCGGGCGCCGGTCTGGCAGCCTTCCACCCCCACTACCTGCCGGACGTCACCACGCTGGTACCGCCCGGACTCTGACGGCCGGTGGCCGCAGGGGCCGGCCGCGCGGGCCGGCCCGGGTCAGCCGCGCTCTCGTGCTTCGATGCGGAAGTCGAACGCGGCGGTCCCGGGGTCGAGCGCCGTCACCCCGCCGTCGACCGTCAGCACCGCGCCGTTGACGTAGGACGCGGCGGGCGAGAGCAGCCAGCCGATCGCCTCGGCGACCTCGGCCGCCTCCCCGGGCCGTCGCCCCGGCAACAGCCGGGTCGCTTCCTCGTACGCCGCCTCCACGCCGCCTTCGCCGGCCTTCCCCAGCCCTGCCTCCTCGGCGAACCGCGCCATCCGCCGGTCGGCCATCTCGGTGCGCACCCAGCTGGGGCACACGGTGTTGGCGCGCAGCCCGAACTGCCCGTAGTCGACGGCGAGCGAGCGGCAGAGCTGGAGCAGAGCGGCCTTGGACGTGGCGTACGCGGCGTTGGCCACGCCGTTGCGGAGCGCCGAAACCGACGCGACGGCGACGACCGCGCCCCGCGTCTCCAACAGATGCGGCAGCGCGGCGCGCAGCAGCAGGAAGGGGCCGGTGACGTTGGTGCGCATGACCGCCTCCCAGTCCTCTTCCGACAGGTCTCCCACGGCTCCGGAGCGGCCGATTCCCGCGTTGAGCACGAGTCCGTCCACCCGCCCGTAGGCGGCCACGGTCGCGTCCACGAGCCCGCGGACCGCGTCCGGGTCGGCGGTGTCGGACGGGTGGGCCAGCGCTCCGGTCTCCTCGGCGAGGCGCCGCAGCGGCTCGGGCCGGCGCCCCGAGACGACCACCCGGTGCCCGGCTGCGCGGAGCAGCCGCGCGGTGGCGGCGCCGATGCCCGTCCCGCCCCCGGTGACAATGACAACTCGCTCGTCCGCCATGGTTGTTCGGCCCTCCGTCGTCGCTCTCCCGTCCTTGTGATCATAGTGAGGCGCGCCGGCGCCGGGCGAGTGCGGGCCGCCCGGAACCCGAGGGTGGAATTTACCGGCGTACGCCCCCACCGCCCGCCCCCGGCCCTTACCTTGTTGATGTTGTAGGAGATCTGCCGCCAGGAGGAACGCAAGCCCATGGAAGGTGTGGTTCCACGGCAGCGCGCCGTGTCCGGCAGGATTCCGCTCGCGGTCGTGGTGGTGGGCGGCGACGGCCTGGTCTCGCACTGGAGCTCCGGCGCGCAGCGGCTCTTCGGCCACCGCGGGGAGGACGCCGTGGGAGCCCTCGCCGCCGACCTGCTGCCCATCTCCGGCGCCCTGACCTCGCCGTACGAGTACGACGCCCGCGCCGAGGGCTCCGACCGGCCGCCCGGCGGCGGTGTCGCGGGGCACCTCACGTCGGGGCGCGCCAAATGCCCCCGGCCGGGCGGGGCGAAGGCGTCAGACTCCGATTCCGGATCGCTGGACGTGCTGTGGTGGGCGTACCCGCTGGCCATACCCGGACCCGAGCGGCTGCTGGTGCTGGCCGCCGACGCCTCACGGCTGGGCGGCGACGGCGAGCCGCACCGCCGGGTCGCCCCCGGTTTCGCCCTGCACACGGAGTTCCCGGGGGCGGGCCGGCTCGCCGACCGGCTGCCCGACATCCTGCCCCGCATGGGCCCGGCCACGGCGGGCCGGATCGTGTCGCAGGTGCTCGAACTGGGCTATCCCGTACTGGAGATGAGTACGTATGAACGTGTCCCGGTCACACCCGACTGGGGCGTACCCCGGTACCGCGAGCGCCGTCCCGGCCCGGCCCTGGCACACGGCGGCCCGCCGGCCTCCGAAGGACCCCCGGCGGGTGCGGGCCCCGGCCGGCACGAGGACCGCTTGCAGGACCGGGGGAGCGGCCTCTTACCGGACGCGCACCAGGACCCAGACCAGGACCCGCACCAAGACCGTGACCACGACCGGGACCCGCACCAGGACCACGCTCAGGACCACGCCGACGCCCCCGACCATGCCCCCGACCGGGACCCGCTCGACCAGGACCTCGAACACGCCGCCGTCCGTGAGCGGCTGGAGTTCCTCAACGAGGTGAGCGGCCGAATCGGCAGCTCGCTCGACCTGAGCCGGACGATCCGCGAGGTCACCAGCGCAGCCGTACCGCGCTTCGCGGACTTCGCCGGCACTCACCTGCGCGTACAGATCCTCGCCGGCGAGGGATTCCCGGACGGGCCGCCGGACGTGACCACGGCCTGGCGCCGGGTGTGGGTCGAGCACAACGACGAGCCGGGCCGCTGGGACGACACCGTTCCCGTCGGGGAGGAGATGACCTTCCCGGAGAGGACCCCGTTCTTCCAGTGCATGGTGACCGGGGAGCCCGTCCTCCTCCCGCACATCGGGCCCGACCTGAGCGAGCGCATCGCCGGCCGGTTCGAAAAGCGGGACCTGCGCCCCCTGATCGGCGGCCGGTCGCTGCTCGTCGTACCGCTCACCGCGCGCACGGTCGTCCTGGGCTTCATGGTGCTCATGCGCCGTCCCGGCCGCGAACCCTTCACCGACATGGACCGCACAACCGGCGCCGAGCTCGCCGCCCGCGCCGGACTCGTCCTGGACAACGCCCGCATGTACGCGCACCAGCAGCAGGTGGCCGAGACGCTCCAGGAGAGCATGCTCCCCCAGGTCGAGCCCCGCACGGCGGGGTGCGACATCGCCACCCGCTACCTGCCGGGCACGGCGCTCGGCCGGGTCGGCGGGGACTGGTTCGACACCGTCCGGCTGCCCGGTTCCCGTACCGCGCTGGTCGTGGGGGACGTGGTGGGACACGGACTGCACGCGGCGGCCATGATGGGCCAGCTGCGTACGGCCGTACACACCATGGCCGTGCTGGACATCCCGCCGGCGCAGCTGCTGCGCAACCTCGACGACCTGGCGGGCCGGCTCGGACCCCGCTACCTCGCCACCTGCCTGTACGCGGTCTACGACCCCGTCGCGGGCGAGCTGCTGATCTCCAGCGCGGGCCATCTGCCGCCCGTGCTCGTACGGGCCGACAGCGGGCGCGCGGAGCTGGTCGACGTGCCCGGCGGCGCGCTGATCGGCCTCGGAGGTGTGCCGTTCGGCACGGCCCGGGTCCGGGTGTCGCCCGGCGACCGGCTGGTGCTGTGCACGGACGGGCTGGTCGAGGTGCGCGGTGAGGACATCGGCATCGGCCTGGCGGCCCTGTGCGAGTCGGCGGCGCACCCGGCCGCCTCGATGGACGAGGCGTGCGACACGATCATCCGGACGCTGGCCGTGTCGACGGCCCCGGAGTCCGGCGGGCGCAAGGACGACATCGCGCTGCTGATGGCCCGGCTGAACGGTCTGCCGGACGGCGACACGACGACCTGGCGGCTGGAGCCCACGGCCGCCGACGTGGGCCGGGCCCGGCGGCTGGTGGACGGGCAACTGGAGCGCTGGGGGCTGCCGGAGCTGGCCGACACCACCCGGCTGCTGGTCAGCGAGGTCGTCACCAACGCGGTGCGGCACGCGGGCGGGCGGCCCGTGGAACTGCGTCTGGTGCGCGCCGACACCCTGCTGTGCGAGGTGTCCGACGGGGACCACACGCTCCCGGCGCTGCGGGACGCCGGGCCGGACGAGGAGCGCGGGCGCGGTCTCGGGCTGGTGAGCCGGCTCGCGCAGCGGTGGGGAGCGAGCCACTCGGGGCCTGGGAAGGTGGTGTGGTTCGAGCAGGCGCTGCCGCCGGGGGCGCGCCGGGACGCTGCGAGCGGATGACGTCCGTCCGGGTGTCTCGGAGGGGCGCACCGGGGTAGGAACCGTCCTGCCGTCCTTATCTTCCCGTCCGTCCGCACCGGGGGCATCCGATGACTCTGACCGGCCGTTACGTGCACGCTTGGGAGAGCTACTGGGAGGACACGCCGGGCACCCCCGGCGCGGCGATCTGGGACACCGATCCGTCGCTGACCGCCGCCCCCCATCTGGAGCTGTTCTCGCCGTACGCCGACGCGGCTCTGCCCGTGGTCGACGTCGGCTGCGGCAACGGCACACAGACCCGCTATCTGGCACGCCATTTCACCCGTGCGGTGGGCATCGACGTCTCGCACGCCGGGATAGCCCACGCGCGCAGGGCGGACACCGGGCGGACGGTCGACTTCAGGCAGACCGACGCGACCGACACGGACGCCGTGCGCGCCCTGCACGAGCGGCTCGGTGACAGCAACGTCTACCTGCGGGCCGTGATGCACCAGAGCGATCCGCCCGACCGGCCTCTGATCGCGGCCGCGGTCGCGGAGCTGGTGGGGGAGCGGGGGCGCGCCTTCGTGGCGGAGCTGACCTCCGGGGCGAAGACCGTACTGCGGGAACTCGTGCGGGCGCCCGGCGGGCCGCCGCCGAAGCTGGCACGGGTCTTCGCGCACGGGCTGCGGCCCGCGGATTCCGCCGACCACGAAGTACCGGACCTGCTGCGCGCCTCGGGGCTCACCGTCCTGGCCGAGGGCCGTACGGCGCTCGCCCAGACGGAGTTCCGGGCGGACGGCAGCCGCATAGAGCTGCCCGCGCAGTGGCTGATAGTGGGCCGTACGGGCTGATCGTGCCCGTCCGTACGGCCGCGCGCCGGGCCGCGCGGGCTGCTGTACGGGCGCATCGCGGTTGTGCCTGTCCCCGGCCGGGCGGATTCTGTAGGGGATGAACCGGGCTGGTGTGGCGCCATGAGTGCGTGGAACGCGGCGCAGCGTGCCGACTTCCGTGGTCCCCTCGACGTCACAAGGGCGGCCACGGCGGTCCTCGACGCCCAGGACATGGTCATCGGATGGAGCCCCGCAGCCGGGGATCTGCTCGGCTACCGGCCCCAGGAGATCGTCGGACAGCCGCTCGGGATCTTCCTGCCGCCCCGGCCGGCCGACGCTCTGCCGCCCCTTCCGCCGTCGGAGGGGCCCGTGCCGGCGCCGGTGGCCACGTTCCGGGGCAACGAGATCCGGGTGGCCAGGCACCGGGACGGGCACGACCTGCTGGTCGCGACCGCGGTGTGCCCCCTGCCGGGCCCCGGCGCGGCCCACCGCGTCCTCGTCGCCACGGAGCTGAAGGACCTGAGGGTGTGGGAGTCCCGGCTGGCGCTGCTGCACGGGCTGGCCACCCAGTCGCCCGTCGGCCTGGCCATCTACGGGACCGATCTGCGCCTGGTCTGGTGCAATGTGGCGTACGAACGGGAGATCGGCAGGCCGTTCGACGAGTTCAGGGGTTTGCGGGCGGACGAGCTCTACTCCGGGGGACGGTTCATCACCCGGGGCTATCCGCGCACCCTCGAAGCGGTCATGCGCCATGTGCTGGACACCGGCGAGCCCGTACTCGACCTGCACTTCCTCGGCCGCCCGCCCAGTGACCCGGACACGGAACACCTCTGGTCCTGCTCCTACTACCGGCTCCAGGACCCGGACGGGCATGTGTTCGGGGTGTGCGAGGACGCCTTCGACATCACCGACCGCTACAAGGCCCAGCAGGGGCTTTCCCTGCTCGTCGAGGCGGGCCGCGGCATCGGTACCGCCCTCGACGTGCTGGTCACCGCCGAGAAGATCACCGAGGTCGCGGTCCCGGAGTTCGCCGCGGCCGTCACGGTGGATCTCGCGACGGCGGTACTGGAGGGCGAGGTGCCGGCCGCCGGCGGCCCGGCCGTGATGGCTCTCGTCCGCGTCGCCGGCCGGCCGGCCGGCGACGGCGGGCAGCCCGGTGACGGCGGACCGGGAGGGCCGCCCGACAGCGAACCGGACGCCGACAGCGAACCGGACGCCGACAGCGAACCGGACGCCGACAGCGAACCGGACGCCGGCGGGGAGCAGGGCGTCGGCGGGGAGCCGGGCGGGCGGGGTGACGCGCGCGCCGCCCGGGACGCGCCGGCCGAGCCGCCGGGGCAGCGTCCCACCGTCGTCTACCCGCCGGGTTCGCCGCAGCACCGCAGCCTCTCCTCGGGCGGCCTCGTGCTCGACGACACGACCCTCGTCGTGCCGTTGCGGACCGGAAACAGCACCCTGGGCCTCGTCACGTTCGTCCGCGCCGCGGACGCCGCCACCTTCGACAGCGGTGAGATCGCGCTGGCCGACGAACTGGTCGCCCGTACGGCCGTGTCCATCGACAACGCCCGCCGCTTCACCCGCGAACGCACCGCTGCCCTCGCCCTCCAGCGCCAGCTGCTGCCGCAGCACGTGCCGCGGCAGTCGGCGGTCGACCTGGCCTACCGCTACCTGCCCACGGACGACCTGTCAGGCGTCGGCGGCGACTGGTTCGACGTCATCCCGCTGTCCGGCACCCGGGTCGGACTCGTCGTCGGTGACGTGGTCGGCCACGGCCTCCAGGCGGCGGCCACCATGGGACGGCTGCGCACGACCGTACGCGCGTTCGCCCAGATGGACATGGCTCCCGACGAACTGCTGACCCGGCTCGACGACCTGGTGGGGCAGTCGGCGGAGGAACAGTGGGGCGAGCTCGGCTCGCTCGACGGCGCCTTCGACGACGTGACCACCGGGGCGACCTGCCTCTACGCGGTCTACGACCCCGTCTCACGACGGTGCGTCATGGCCCGCGCCGGGCACCTGCCGCCGGCGGTCGTGCACCCGGACGGACGCCTGTCGTTCCCCGACCTGCCGGCCGGCCCGCCGCTGGGGCTCGGCGGCCTCCCGTTCGAGTCCATGGAGATGGAACTCCCGGTGGGCAGCCTGCTGGCCCTCTTCACCGACGGCCTCGTGGAGGCACGCGACCGCGACATCGACCACGGCCTGGAGACCCTGGGACGCGTACTCGGCGACCGGCACGCGTCGCTGGAAGAACTCTGCGACCGCGCCGTCGCCCAGCTCCTTCCGGGCGGCACCACCGCCGACGACACGGCCCTGCTGCTCGTCCGCACCCGCGAACTCGGCACCACTCAGGTCGCCGAATGGGAACTGCCCGCCGAACCGGTCGCGCCGGGCCGGGCCCGGGAGCTGGCGACACGACAGCTCCAGGAGTGGGGCATGGACGAGCTGTCGTTCGCCACCGAACTGGTCGTCAGCGAGCTGGTCACCAACGCGGTACGGTACGCCGCCGGGCCGCTCCACCTGCGCCTCATCCGCGACCGCACGCTCCTGTGCGAGGTCGCGGACACCGGCCACACGTCACCGCACCTGCGCCACAGCGGGGACGACGACGAGGGCGGCCGGGGCCTGTTCATCGTCGCCCAGCTCGTCCAGCGGTGGGGCACGCGCTACACCCGCTCGGGCAAGACCATCTGGACCGAACTGGCCTTCCCCACCACGGAATGACACGGCGGACCGGTCCGTCGTGCGACCGGCCGTAAATGGCTGGCGCCGCTTTCCGGGACGGGGTTATGGTTCTGCTCGTCCCCGGGACGCGGCCGTGCGCCGCACCCGGAGGGACGTGTTGGTCCGTAGAAGAAGCAGGAGGTGAGGACATTGATGACTGTCACGGTGACGGGCGCTGCCCGCATTCAGGAGTTCATCATCGTTTCCACCCCTGTGGCCTCCGGCTGACACCCACTCGATTCGCGCGCGCACAGCGCGCCGCCGGGGCCGCCCTTCGAAGGGTTTCCCTTGTCCCACGCTTCGCTCCACACGTCTTCCTCCACCACTTCTGATGCCCAGCGCTCCCTCGCCCCCTACGGCTGGGACGCGGGATGGGAAGCCGAGTTCGCTCCGTACGCCGCGCAGGGGCTGCTGCCCGGCCGTGTCGTACGGGTCGACCGCGGCCAGTGCGACATCCACACCGCCGACGGCGTCGTACGCGCCGACACCACCTATGTGACGCCGCACGACCCGCTGCGGGTCGTCTGCACCGGCGACTGGGTCGCCGTCGACCCCGTCGGCGACCCCCGGTTCGTACGGGCGTACCTGCCGCGCCGCACCGCTTTCGTACGCTCCACCTCCTCCTCCCGGTCCGAGGGACAGATCCTCGCGGCCAACGTCGACCACGCGATCATCGCGGTCTCGCTCGCCGTCGAGCTGGACCTCGGACGGATCGAGCGCTTCCTGGCCCTGGCCTGGGAGTCGGGCGCACAGCCGCTGGTCGTCCTCACCAAGTCCGACCTCGTGCCGGACGCCACCGGGCTCTCGTACCTCGTCGACGACGTGGAGACCACCGCGCCCGGCGTCCAGGTACTGCCCGTCAGTTCTGCCACCGGTGACGGCATCGACGTACTCACCGCTGTCGTCTCGGGCGGCACGAGCGTGCTGCTCGGAGTGTCCGGCGCGGGCAAATCGACGCTGGCCAACGCGCTGCTCGGCGCCGACGTCATGGAGGTGCAGGCCATCCGTGACGTCGACGGCAAGGGCCGGCACACGACCACCACCCGCAACCTCCTCGCCCTGCCCGGCGGGGGAGTCCTCATCGACACGCCCGGGCTGCGGGGCGTGGGGCTGTGGGACGCCGAGGCCGGTGTCGGGCAGGTCTTCGCCGAGATCGAGGAACTGGCGGCCCGGTGCCGGTTCCACGACTGCGCCCACGAATCGGAGCCCGGCTGCGCCGTGCTGGCGGCGCTGGAGGAGGGCACGCTGCCGGTGCGCCGGTTGGAGAGCTACCGCAAACTGCTGCGGGAGAACCGGCGCATCGTCGCCAAGACCGACGCCAGGCTGCGGGCGGAGATGGGCCGCGAGTGGCGGATGAAGTCCGCCGAGGGCCGCGCCAACTTCGCCGCGAAGCGCGCCGGGGGCCGGCGCTAGGTGTATTGCCCCGGGAGGTTGTGTACGGGTGATGCAGCTCTAGGCTGAGGGATCTTGAACGAGTAAGGGCCTTCCGGGTTCGGTGTGGATTGCGACATCTCCACCGAACGACGAAAGGCCCTCATGCCCCACCGTAATGCACCCCTGACCGAGACCGGACGACTGCGGCTCGCCCGCTGCGTGGTCGAGGACGGATGGCCCCTGCGCCGGGCCGCCGAACGCTTCCAGGTCTCGACCACCACCGCCCAGCGGTGGGCCGGCCGCTACCGAGTTCTGGGCGAGGCCGGGATGGCGGACCTTTCCTCCCGCCCGCATCACAGTCCCCGGCGAACCCCGACCCGCACCGAACGCCGGATCATCAAGGTGCGCCTCCTGCGTCGCTGGGGACCGGCCCGGATCGCTCACCTGCTCGGCCTGGTCCCCTCGACCGTGCACCGTGTCCTGACCCGCTTCAAACTGGCCCGCCTGACCCACCTGGACCGGGCCACCGGCCGGGCAGTGCGCCGCTACGAACGCTCCACACCAGGCGAGTTGGTACACGTGGACATCAAGAAACTCGGCAACATCCCCGATGGCGGAGGCCACAAGGCGCTCGGCCGCCAGGCCGGCCGCAAGACACGGTCCGGCGCCGGCTACAGCTACATCCACACCGCCGTCGACGACCACTCCCGCCTCGCCTACAGCGAGATCCACGACGACGAGAAGAAGGAAACCGCGACCGCCTTCTGGACCCGGGCGAACGCGTTCTTCACCACCGCCGGGATCACCGTCGAGCGCGTCCTGACCGACAACGGCTCCTGCTACCGCTCACGCGACTGGCACGATGCCCTGGCGGCGGCCGGGATCGCCCACAAGCGAACCCGGCCCTACCGGCCGCAGACCAACGGCAAGGTCGAACGCCTCAACCGCACCCTGCTCGACGAATGGGCCTACGCCCGCCCCTACCGATCAGAACAAGAACGACGCGACACCTTCCCACACTGGCTCCACACCTACAATCACCACCGCGGACACACCGCGCTCGCAGGCAAACCACCCGCCAGCCGCGTCCCCAACCTCACAGGGCAATACAGCTAGGCCACCGGGCCCCCGGGCACCCTTCGAGCGGGTCCTCAAGCGCCGGACAGGCTGGTTCGGCCGTACTGTCCAGCCTCTCCGGCGCTTGAGGAGCGGGGGCCGGGGCAGCCCCTGGTCCGGGAAGGGGCGAGCAGGGGTACAGCCCGCAAGGTGCCCGTCCCGCCCGGACACCGCGTCCGAATGCCGCGAGTCAGCCGCCCACCGCTGCCGCACACTGGAGGGCGTGATGGACGAAGAGAGCAAGTACGAGGCGGTGACCAGCCGCGACGCCCGCTTCGACGGAGAGTTCTTCTTCGCCGTCGCGACCACCGGCATCTACTGCCGCCCGAGCTGCCCGGCCGTCACCCCCAAGCGCGCGAACGTGCGCTTCTACCCGACGGCGGCCGCCGCCCAGGCCAACGGTTTCCGGGCCTGCCGCCGCTGTCGCCCCGACGCCGTACCCGGATCAGCCGACTGGAACGCCCGAGCCGACGTCGTCGGCCGCGCCATGCGGATGATCGGCGACGGAATCGTCGACCGCGAAGGCGTGCCCGGTCTCGCGGGGAGGCTCGGCTACAGCACCCGGCAGGTACAGCGCCAGCTCACCGCCGAACTCGGCGCGGGCCCGGTCGCCCTCGCCCGCGCCCAGCGCGCGCACACCGCCCGCGTCCTGCTCCAGACGACCGCACTGCCCGTCACGGAGATCGCGTTCGCCTCCGGCTTCGCGAGCGTGCGGCAGTTCAACGACACGATCCGCCAGATCTACGCCCGCACGCCCACCCTCCTGCGCAAGGAGTCCGGGACCAGGACCGCGGGCACCGGGAGCGGCCGCGGCCCGAGCCCCGCCCGCGCCGCCGGGATTCCGCTGCGGCTCGCCTATCGCGGGGTGTACGCCGCCAAGGAGGTCTTCGACCTCCTCGCGAGCGAGGCCGTACCGCGCGTGGAGGAGATGGCCGGCGAGCCCGGCGCCCGCACGTACCGGCGCACCCTGCGTCTGCCGTACGGCACGGCGATCGCCGCCGTGGACGAGGCGCCGCACCGCGGATGGCTCGACGCCCGCATCCACCTCACCGACCTGCGCGACCTGACCACCGCAGTCCAGCGACTGCGCCGGCTCTTCGACCTGGACGCAGACCCGTACGCCGTCGACGAGCGGCTGGCCGCTGATCCGGAGCTGGCGCCGCTGGTCGCCGCCAGGCCGGGACTGCGCTCGCCGGGCGCCGCCGACCCCGACGAGTTCGCGGTACGGGCAGTGGTCGGCCCGGAGGCGGCGGCCGGGCTCGTCGAGACGTACGGGAAGGTCCTCGACCAGCCGTGCGGCACCCTGACGCACGTCTTCCCCGAGCCGGGCGCCCTCACCGGGGCCGAGGACCCGGTGTTGCGGACGCTGGCGACCGCGCTCGCGGACGGGGTCGTACGGCTGGATCCCGGAGCGGACCGCGACGAGGCGGAGCGGGCGCTGCGCGCGCTGCCGGGGATCACCGCGCGGACCGCTGGCCTCATCCGGATGCGCGCCCTCGGGGACCCGGACGTCGCGCCGGACGGTGCGGAGAGCGAGGCCGCGGGCGAGCGGAGCGAACCGCGGGCCGCCGCCTGGCGGCCCTGGCGGTCGTACGCCGTACGGCACCGCTCGGCGGCGTAACGCCCGCAGCGGGCGCGGGGCGACCGCGCCCGGGGGTTCAGTCCAGACCCCAGCTGTGGATCTTCCGGGGGTGGATCCGGATCAGCTCCTGACTGAAGTGCGGCCCCAGGTCGTGCGGCCCGGTCAGCAGCTCGGCCTCGCCCCGGATGTCCACCCCGCGCACCGCCCACGGCCTCAGGCTCACGATGTCGTCGATCACCAGCGCGACATGCGCATTCGCCTGGAGGTTGCGCCACTTCTTCGTCGTACCGAGGGCGTGGCCGCCGATCAGGATCGTCCCGTCGTCCTGCGGGAAGAAACCGACCGGGTTCGCCTGCGGCCGGCCCTCGGGGTCGACCGTCGCCATCCGTCCCAGGCGCTGCGTCTTGAGGTACGCGCGTTCGGCGTCGCTGAATGCGGTCATGACGCCAGCGTCACACGCGCGACCCGCCCCGCACATCGGTTCCGCGACGTAGGACTTCCGCAGGACTCGCCCCGGGCGCCGGACGGAGGTCAGCCCCAGATCAGCACGCCCGCCCACGCGCCGACCACCAGCAGGCAGGCGAACAGCTCCACCAGCACCGGGTAGCCGATGGCACGCATGACCGTACGGGTGGAGGCCCAGCCGCCGCCGTGGCCGCCGAGCCGCGCCCGCTCCACGGCGTAGATGCCCCCGACGAACCCCGCGATCGCGCCCACCACCGGCAGCAGGAAGAAGCCGGCGATCGCGGCGATCCCGCCCACCATGAGCGTCCGCTGCGGCGCACCGGACTCCTGCGGGCGGCGGGCCGGCAGCAGGGGTTTGAGCGCCTGGTCGAGCAGCAGCAGGCCGGTCGCGCCGATCAGGACACCCCACGCGAGCACCGTCTTGTCCTCCAGCGCCCACCACAGCACGGCCGCCCAGACGATGGCCTGCCCCGGAACACCTGGTACGAGCACGCCGAGCAGGCCGAGCAGCATGACGAGGCCGACCAGGAGGAGCTGCCACACGCCCATCTCTCCAGCGTGCGCGACACGGGCTGGCACCGCAGGTCGGCGGGGCCGCCCGGGGCGTGCCCGCCGAGGCTCGACCGTAACGGATCACGGGCCGGGCCGGGCCGTACGGAGTCGGCGCAAGCACCGTGGACGTGCGTCAGCGTCGGCCGACCCAGCCGCGTTCGTACGCCTGCCAGCCCAGCTGCAACCGCGTCGTCACACCCGCCAGCTCCATCAGCCCCTTCACCCGCCGCTGCACCGTCCGCAGGCCCAGCTCAAGCTGCTTGGCGACGCTCGCGTCGGTCATCCCGGCCAGCAGCAGCGACAGCACCTGGAGATCCGTGGCGTCGGGGCCCGGCGGCCCCTCCGGCGACACCGCTCCGTCGGCGCCCAGCCGCAACGGCAGCGCGTCCCGCCACACCGCCTCGAAGAGCCCCGTCAGTGACTCCAGCAGCCCGCTCGCGTGTACGACGAGGGCCGCCGGCTCGGCGCCGCGCCCCGTCAGCGGCACCATCGCGATGGTCCGGTCCGCGACCACGAGCTGCGTCGGCACCTTGTCCACCACCCGCACCTCCTCGCGCCCCAGCGCCGCCGACAGGCCGGCGATCCCGCCCGGCACGGTGAGAACCTCCCGCTCGAACACCGCGCGGTACCGCACGCCACGCGTGGCCGTCCCGTCCCGTGCGTCGCCGTCGCCGTCGCCGTCGCTGTCGTGGTCCGAGCCGCGGGTCGTGGCGGGAGGCGCCGTCTCCAGCGCGCACACCTCCTCGGTGGCGCCGAGCCGCAGCTGTGCGAAGCGGTGCGCCACCGCGCTCGCGCCGGTCACCACCTCGACCAGGTCGTGCACCGGGGGTTCCGCCGCCTCCGCCCGGTACTCCGCCGCCAGCAGCGCCGCCGTCGCCTCCGCCTGCTCCAGGTCGTGCCGCTGCCGCGTCAGCAGCGCGCCGAGCGCGACCCCGGGCGGCGCGGCCACCCACCTTCCCGTACGGGCGGACGACCGGGCCGCGAGCCCCTGCCGCTCCAGGCGGCACAGCGCGCGTTCCGTATCGGCCTCCGGCAACGTCAGCCGGTGCGCGAGGTCGGACACCTCCGCCGCGCCGAGCGCGACGAGCGCGCGGTACGCCGACTCCTGCGCCTCGTCGAGACCAATGGCTCCCAGCACCCTCCACACCCCTCCCCGGACGCGCCGGTTCCGCACGCGCGCGCCCCGATCCTGCCCAGCGGCTCATGGTGGAAGCGGCGCACGGCGCGAAACCGCCCCGCGCATCATCCCCGCACCACCCGTCACTCTGCCAAGGTGACGTCTCCTCGGCATCAACCACCCCCGGCGACAGTGGGTTTGCGACGTATTCCGCCGGAGGGAGCGATGCGCCCGATATCGTGCGTCCCAGTGTGGGGGCGGGATCGCCCGGGGACTTATTTTTCCCGATGCCCCGTTTTCGTAAGGCGGTTGACGTGGACAATAGGGGCATGAGCCAGCAGGGGGAGAGGCGCGCCACCGGCGAGGACGAGTGGTGGAACCGGCTGTACGAGACCGAGCCCGTCCCGGACGCGAATCGCGGGCGGCAGGACGGTGACACTCTGGACGCCCGTTTCGACTCGGCGGCGGACACGTTGTCGCCGCCACCGCCCGCACGCGAAGGGCTCGCGCCCCCCGCGCCGCCACCGTCGGCACGCGAAGGACTCGGGCCGCCGCCCGCGCGGCCGCCGGAAGGTGAGGGTCTCAGGTCGTCCGCGCCGACGCCGGTATGTGAGGAGCCCGCGCCGACGCCGGTACGTGACGGGCTCGCCCCGCCGCCGGCGCCCGAGGCGCCCCAGGCGCCGTCCGGACCTCCGCCGCCGTCGCCACCCCGCTCGCCGACGTCGTCCGCGCCCCCGTCGCCACCGCCCACCGCGCCGCCGTCCGCGCCCCCACCGCACGGGCCCCCTGCGCCGGGTCCCCCGCCCGCCGCGCCACCCCCCACGGCGCCCGGCATCGCACGCCGGCGTGCGCCCTGGGAGCCGCCCGAGGTGCCCCAAGTCCCGCCCGCCCGCGGGGAGTCCGGGCCGGAGCCGTCCGGCGGCCCGCTCCCCGGTGCCGTCCCCGCGCCCCGCGCGACCCCCGAGGCCGGCGGTCCCCAGGACGCTGTACTAGCCTCCGGGGCCCGGCCGCCCGCGCCGGTGCGTCCGCAGCCGACGCGCCCTCCCGGACCACCCGCGCCCGTACCTCCCCGGCCGGCACACCCCGCCGGACCGCACTCCGGGCCGAAGTCCGCGGCTCCCGCCCCTGCCCGCCCGGCGAAGCACCCCGCTCAGCCCGGGGCCGGGCCGGCGGCCGCCCCTCCGTACGGCGCCGGCGCTTTACCCGAGAGCACCGGGTCCGGAGACGGGCGGCAGCGGGGAGGCCGGGAGAACCGGCCCCGCGCGGGGTTCGTCGGGGACCGGCCGCCGACCTACGACGCCGAGCCCACCGCCCTCCCGGCCGCCGACCCGCGCGAACTCGGCGCGCTCGTCCCCGACACCGTGCTCGACGGCGCCCGGTACGGCACGTACACCCTGCGCGCCGCCTCCGTCCGCGGCGACTCCGCCCGCTACCGCGGCGAACCCCGCCGCGACGCTCTGATCACCGCCCGCTTCGGCAGCGGCGCGGACGCCCTCGTGCTGGTCGCCGTGGCCGGCGGCGCCCGCGCCGCCGGGAGCGCGCACCTGGCCGCCGCCGACGCCTGCGACTGGATCGGTGAAGCCGTCGGCCGCAGCCACGCCCGCCTCGCGGACGACATACGGGCGGGCAGCCGGGGCGACCTCAAGTCCGGTCTGCACCGCCTCACCGACCGCAGTTACGGCAGGCTCCGCGCCCGCGCGTCCGAACTCGGCCTGCCGCCGGAGGAGTACACGGTCGGTCTGCGCTGCCTCCTCCTGCCCGCCGACCCCGCCTGCCGGACCAGGGTCTTCTTCGGCATCGGCGGCGGCGGCCTGTTCCGGCTGCGGGACGGTGTCTGGCAGGACATCGAGCCGGCCGTCCCCGAGCCCGCCCCCGTCACCGGCGCGCCCGTCGTCGGCTTCGGGTCGATCCCGTCCGGCGGCCCCGGCCGTCCGTCCGAGACACCCGAGGGTGACCGGCTCACCATGGACCTCGGCATTCCGACGCCCCCGGCCCCGTACGTCGAGAACCGCCTGCCGCCCACGGAGCCCTTCCGCTTCCGGGCCTCCGTGGCCCGCCCGGGTGACACGCTCCTCCTGTGCAGCGGCGGCCTCGCCGACCCGCTGCGCGGTGAGCCCGCCCTCGCCGAAGAACTGGCCGAACGCTGGGCCGGCAGCGGGCCGCCCGGCCTCGCCGAGTACCTCGCCGACACCTGCCTGAGGGTGAAGGGGTACGCCGACGACCGTACGGCGGTGACCGTCTGGGAGGCGTAACGGCGAACCCCATGGGTTGATGGAACTGGCACCGCGCGGGTACGGCACCGTGCGCGGCCGGCCGACCGTCTCCCCGAAAGGCGTGCGCATCCCATGGCCAAGCAGAAGGTGGCGGAGCAGTTCGTCGACATCCTGGTGAAAGCCGGCGTGCAACGCCTCTACGGTGTCGTCGGCGACAGCCTCAACCCCGTCGTCGACGCCGTCCGCCGGACCCCCGGCATCGACTGGATCCAGGTCAGGCACGAGGAGACCGCCGCCTTCGCCGCCGGCGCCGAGGCCCAGATCACTGGCACGCTCGCCGCCTGCGCGGGCTCCTGCGGCCCCGGCAATCTGCACCTGATCAACGGCCTGTACGACGCGCACCGCTCCATGGCGCCGGTCCTGGCCCTCGCCTCGCAGATCCCGTCGAGCGAGATCGGCCTCGGGTACTTCCAGGAGACCCATCCGGACCAGCTGTTCCGCGAGTGCAGCCACTACTGCGAACTCATTTCCACCCCCCGGCAGATGCCGCGCGTGCTCCAGACAGCGATCCAGAACGCCGTCGGCCGCAGCGGCGTCAGCGTCGTGTCACTGCCCGGCGACGTGGCGTCCCAGCCGGTACCGGAACGGGCGGGCGAGCACGCGCTGGTGACCTCGCGTCCCGCCGTACGGCCCGGCGAGGCGGAGCTGGAGAAGCTCACCCGCATGATCGACGAGGCCAAGCGCGTCACGCTCTTCTGCGGCAGCGGCACGGCCGGCGCCCACGCCCAGGTCATGCAGTTCGCGGAGCGCGTCAAGTCACCCGTGGGGCACGCGCTGCGCGGGAAGCAGTGGATCCAGTACGACAATCCGTACGACGTCGGCATGAGCGGACTGCTCGGTTACGGCGCGGCGTACGAGGCGACCCACGAGTGCGATCTGCTGATCCTCCTCGGCACCGACTTCCCGTACTACGACTTCCTTCCCCACGACGAGGACGTCAAGATCGTCCAGGTCGATGTACGGCCCGAACGCCTCGGCCGCCGTTCCAGACTGGACCTCGCCGTCTGGGGCGACGTACGCGAGACGCTGACCTGTCTGACACCGCGCGTGAAGGCGAAGACCGACCGCAGGTTCCTCGACCGGATGCTGAAGAAGCACGCCGACGCGCTCGAAGGCGTGGTGAAGGCGTACACCCGCAAGGTCGAGAAGCGGGTGCCGATCCACCCCGAGTACGTCGCGTCCGTCCTCGACGAACTGGCCGACGACGACGCCGTGTTCACGGTCGACACCGGCATGAACAACGTCTGGGCCGCCCGGTACATCACCCCCAACGGACGGCGCAGCATCATCGGCTCCTTCACTCACGGCTCGATGGCCAACGCCATGCCGCAGGCGATCGGCGCCCAGTTCACCGACCGCGGCCGCCAGGTGATCGCGATGTCCGGGGACGGCGGCTTCAGCATGCTGATGGGTGACTTCCTCACCCTCGTGCAGTACGGACTGCCGGTGAAGGTCGTGGTGTTCAACAACTCCTCCCTCGGCATGGTGGAACTGGAGATGCTGGTCGACGGACTGCCCTCGTTCGGGACGGCGAACAAGAACCCCGACTTCGCGGCGGTCGCGCGCGCCTGCGGGGCGTACGGCATGCGGGTGGAGAAGCCCAAGCACCTCGCCGGGGCCCTCAAGGACGCCTTCAAGCACAAGGGCCCGGCGCTGGTGGACGTCGTCACCGACCCGAACGCGCTGTCGATCCCGCCGAAGATCCGCGCCGAGATGGTGAGCGGCTTCGCGCTGTCGGCAAGCAAGATCGTGCTGGACGGCGGGGTGGGGCGGATGCTCCAGATGGCCCGCTCGAACCTGCGCAATGTGCCGAGACCGTAGGTCCGTACGAGTGGAATCCCGGGTCGTGGCGGGGCGGACGCGGCGTGTCGTGGAAGGTCTCAGGCGACCGACTGCTACCCACCCCAGCCAGCGAAAGGGCCTGTGACGCGCATGTCTTCGCGCCTGTCCACCCCGCGCCGTTTCGGCCGCGGCCGCATCTCCGCCGTGGCCGCGGCCGCCGTCGTCATCATCACGCCCGCCGCGATCGCCGCACTCCCGGACGCGGTCACCTCGGTCCTGTGGGCCGGGGCCGGACCGACGGCCGGATCGCACGCGCCCGCCGCGGCCGACGCCGGAGCTCCGGCCCCCGGCACCCCGATGAGGGCGGGACGGCTGAGGCTGGACCTGGGCGCGGCTCTCGGCCCGGCGGGGCGCGGCGTCGCGGCGGCGCCCGTCGAGGGCGCGGTTCCGCTGGGCGAGGGCGAAGTCGGCCTGACGGTGCGCGAGGGCGGCCGGATCGCGCACCGGGGCGGCAAGCTGCTGGGCGGGAAGGTCGGGTTCGACGGCGGCGTACGGCTGTCGAAGCGTGACGGGGCGGCCGTCACGGTCACGGACTTCGCGGTCGACCTCAGAACGCGCGTCGTGACGGCCAAGGTGGGGGAGGGCAGGCCCGACACCCGGTTCGGCGTACTGAGCGACGCCAGAGCGCGTCTCATCCCGCACACGGTGACCGGGGACGCGAACATCGCGCTGGGCGGGCGGCTGGTGCTGGACGACGCGGCGGCGGCGCGGCTGGACGCGGGGCTGCGCGCGGAGGTGTTCGGCGGCGGGGGCGCGGGCGGTGCGGTCGCGGGGTCCGGCGCGGGGGCGGCCCGTACCGGCATCGACGCGGCGTTCGAAGCGGACGCCGACCTGGACGTCGACCTCGCGTACGCACTGGGCCTGGACGCGGAACTGGGTCTCACGCCCGAGGCGCGTCGGGCGGGCGGCTGACACACCGGCGACCGGCCGGCGCCCGCCCAGATCCGGAAATAACCCTCACACCGCTTAATTGACTATTGGACATGAGTGCCATTGCGCGGGCGGGGCATGCATCCCGTGAGCCTGTTCGAGAGAAAGGGCGATCCAGCGTGCGGGTGGGGGCTATGACAGGGCAACAGGCGAGTGAACGCGGTGCGGCCGCGACAGGGCCGACGGGCGCACCGGCGGAGGGCGACGGGGAGGGGGACCCCATTCAGCTGCGACGCAGACTGGGGCACGCGGAGCTCACAGCGGTCCCCGAGGTACGGCGCGCTCTGCGCGAGATCCTCCGGAGCCGGGGCGGCCGGAGCTGCACGGACGTGGCCGAGCTCCTGACCACCGAGCTGGTGACCAACGCCCTGGTCCACACGGAGCACGACGCCGAGGTGACGGCCACCGTCGCCGCCTCCCGGCTCCGGGTCGAGGTACGGGACTCCGCCGGCAGCCACCCGAGGCTGCGCGTACCGGTCGCCGACGACGGTACGCACGGCAGGGGGCTGGTCCTGGTTCAGGCACTCGCGGACGCCTGGGGCGTGCGGGCGCAAGGCGTAGGGAAAGTGGTCTGGTTCGAACTCGACATGGGCGGTGGCGGGCCGGCGTAACTGCCCGGCCCGCCACCGCCACGGCACCGCCGCTCAGCCGAACTGCTGCTCAAGGTCCTTGAGTTTGCGTTCGAGTGAGTCGAGTCGTGGCAGAGCCTGTGTGTCGTCCTCGGCGGTGAGGTCGACGGTCATCGCCCTTTCAGCGCCTTTCACGGCCTGAAGGGAGGGCCTTTGTCGAAGCGGCAGTTGTCCGGGTTCCGCTATGGCGGGCTCCGCGACCGCCTGCGGCGGCGCGGAGCCCGAACCGGCGGTGAGAGCCGAGACCTCGACGACCTGCCGGCCGCCACGGCCGCGCCCCCAGGCCCTGTGCTGCCGGTTGATGGCCTTCAACTGCGCCCGCTCCAGCTTCTGGTGGTCGCGTCGGCGGATACGGTTCTGCTCCTTCTCGCGTGCGTCCTCCCGTACTTCCTCGACCGCCTCGTCCAGCGTCCGCACGCCCTCCAGGAGCATCAGCGACCACGCGCCGAAGGTCTCCCTGGGCGCCCTCAGCCACCGTACGATCCGGATCTGCGGCAGCGGCCGGGGCACCAGCCCCTGCTCGCGCAGCGCGGCCCTGCGGGTCTGCTTCAGCGCCCGGTCGAACAGCACGGCGGCCGAGAGCGACATCCCCGCGAAGAACTGGGGGGCGCCGTCGTGGCCGAGCCCGCGTGGTGCGTGCACCCAGTTGAACCAGGCAGCCGCGCCGGCGAACGTCCACACCAGCAGACGGGAACCGAGGGCGGCGTCACCGTGGCTGGCCTCGCGGACGGCGAGCACCGAGCAGAACATGGCGGCGCCGTCGAGGCCGAACGGGACGAGGTACTCCCAGCCGCCGGAGAGGCTGAGGTTTTGCCGGCCGAAGCCGACCAGGCCGTGGAAGGAGAGGGCGGCGGCGACCGCCGCGCAGCAGAAGAGCAGAAGGTACGAAGCGATCCCGTAGATCGCTTCCTTCCGCCTGCGGCGCTCCTCCGTGCGTTCCCAGGAGTCGTCGGCCGCGGCCTTGCCACCGGCGCGCTTGCCGCGCGCGAGTACCGCGACCGCCGCCAGGACCCCCGCGAGCATCACGCCACCAGGAAGCAGCCAGTCCAGCGATATGTCGGTCAGTCTCATTGCGGTGTCCCTTGCATCGCGGCAGAGCGTTTCGGGCGCCATATTGGCGGAACCCAAGTGGCCCAAAGGGGCTTTCGGTGCAAGAGAACGCCAAGGGAGTGCCAGGGCACGCGAATAGGTGCCATCTGGTCGAACCACCGTACGGACACGGCCTGTTGCGTTCGATTTATGCCACCTGATCGGGTGGCGTGCCGAGGGCTCCCGTTAGACCGCGGTCGCGACGGACGCCGCGCTCGCCGCGGCCTCCTCGCTCAGCTTGCGTACGCGGTCGGCGTCGCACGTACGCGGACACGTCACGCAGGTGTCCTCGGGGCGCAGCGTGTAGAAGAGGCAGCAGCTCGCGCGGTCGCGGGTCGGCAGCGACTCGCCGTCAGGGCCCGTCAGTTCGCGGAAGCCCGCCGTCCCCGCGTACGGCTTGGTCGTACCCGGCAGGAGCGCCTCCAGTTCCCGCATGGCGCGCCGCTCCTCACCGAGCAGGTGAGCGACGTACCAGAGCCCTTCCACGATCTCGTCCGTCGCCATGCCCCACAGCGCGCGCTTCCCGCGCCGCATGCGCGGTCCGAAGCCTTCCAGCACGGGGCCGAGGTGCTGCGCCACCGCGTCCCGCACCTCACCGCGCAGGGCCTCCTCGTCCGGTACGACGCGGGCGCCCGGCAGGGAAGCGGCCGGGTCACCGGGCAGGCAGGCGAATTCCTGTACCTGTACCGCCATCCGGCCCAGGGTGCGCTGGAAGGAGACGTCCTCGACGGGCGCGCGCGGCACCCGGCGGTGCAGGAACCACGGCACGGTGATGAGCAGGCAGGCGGGCCACGCGTACCGGTGCAGACCGAAACTCGCCACGACGTCGGGGCGGGCCTGTTGCCCGTAGTCGCGCAGAACCTGTGCGTTGTCCCAGGCCAGGAAGGCGTCGAGGGCGCCACCGCCGGCCGCGAGCTCCGCGGCGCCGACCCAGCCGCCGCCCCGGGGCGCCTGCTCCCCGTCCGCCAGCTCGTCGACGCGCAGCCCGGAGAAGACATCCGTGAGGCGGGCGTAGGAGGCCGCGACGGGGGAGGTGGCGACGCCGGGGAGCAGGGCGGGGACGGTCATGCAGGGGACCACCGAATCGCGATCGTTTGCAGGTAAGCCTTACCTTACCCGATGGATTCGATGTTTGCCCTTGTCTACTCCGGGACACCCCCGGGCCCCCGGATCGGCTCGCGGGCGCCTATCGTGCATAAAGGACACAGCACCGGAAGGACTCCCCATGGAGCAGCAGGGCGGACCGCGCGACGCGGCGCACGGGTACCGGCCCGCCGCCGCGCCGATGCCGTCTGCCCAGCGCGTGCCGGAGCAGGCGCGCGGCGAACACACGCACAGCGAGCCCCCGGCGCCCCGCGCCGTACAGCGCCACTCGGTGCGCGGTCAGATCCTCGACGCCCTGCGCGCCGCCCTGGTGAGCGGTGAGCTGGCACCCGGCGAGGTCTACTCCGGCCCCGCCCTCGGCGCCCGCTTCGGTGTCTCCGCGACCCCGGTGCGCGAGGCGATGCTGCAATTGGCGCTGGAGGGCGCCGTGGAGGTCGTACCGAACCGCGGCTTCCGCGTCACGGTCCGCAGCGCGACGGAGCTCGCCGAGCTGGCGGAGGTGCGCGCCCTGATCGAGGTTCCGGTCATGCTCCGGCTGGCCCGTACGGTTCCGGCCGCCCGCTGGTGCGAGCTGCGCCCGCTGGCCGAGGCCACCACCGCGGCGGCGGCCACCGGCAACCGGGCGGCATACGCCGAGTCGGACCGCGCGTTCCACCGCGCGGTCCTCTCCCTCTCCGGCAACCACCAGCTCGTCACCGTCGCCGACGATCTCCACCGCCGCTCCCAGTGGCCGCTGCTCACCGGCGACCCGCTGGCCCGCCGGGCCGACCTCCTGGCGGACGCGTCCGAGCACCTGGCCCTGCTGGACGCCCTGGCGGCGCAGGACCTGACGGTGGTTCAGTCGCTGGTCCGCGAACACTTCGCGGGCGCCGACCGCTGAACACGGCGGCGACGACCGCCGGGGTGCTCACACCGCCGCGGACGGCGTCAGCTGCGCCGCGAGCCACGTCGGTACGCCGCCCAGGAGGCGGAACAGACGCCCCGCCTCCGCGCGCAGGCGGGCCGCCTCCGGTTCCGGCTCGGCGTCGGCCAGGGCCGCGAGCGCCGGGGCCGTGCCGACCAGGTAGCCCAGTTCCTCCCGTATCCGCAGCGACTCCGCGAAGCCGTGCCGCGCGTCCGCCAACTCGCCCTCGCGCAGGGAGAGCCCGGCCAGATGCCGCCACGTGAACGACAGCAGCAGCGTCTCCCCGTGCGCCGCCGCACCCTCGTGGGCGCGGCGGTAGGCGGCCCGGGCCGACTGGGGTGATGCGGAGATGTGCTCGGCGACCAGGCCGCGCCGGAAGTCCAGGAGCGGGCGGCCCGGCGCCGTCGGGGCGAGCAGCGCAGCGGCCCTGCCGAGCGCGGAGCGCGCCTCGTCGGCGCGGTCGCGGGCGCCGAGCACCGTCGACGCGTACGCCAGCTGGCCCCGCTCGCACGCCGCCGCGCCCCGCTCGTCGTCGCTGCGGGCCACCGCCTCCGCCGTACGCAGGGCGTCCTCGGCCTCCGCCCAGCCCCGCTCCGTGAACAGGCAGCGCTCCACGAGCAGCGACGCCCGCTGGAGTGCGGCGGCGGGCGTGGGACCTTCGCCCCCATGCGGTTCGAGCAGGGCCGCGGCGTCGGTCCAGCAGCCGCGTGAGCGCAGCCGCCATACCGCGGTCTGGAGTGGGCTTCCGTCCCCTGCGGTCGTTCCGGAACCAGACATGGCGGGATGCGCCACATTGCCCTCCCCGAGCAGCACGTCATTGAGCTGTGAGTGATGGAGCCGGTCGTGCTCAGTGGGCGAATCTCAGCACGGAATGGCACTCCGGGCCAAGAGCCCAGGTGAACGAATTCACAATCGGTCGGTCAGGGAGGCCAGCCGGCCCAGAGTCGCGGTCATCGCGGGACGCATCCGCTTCGGGAATCCGGGCAGCTCCACCACCAGCCGGGGCAGGCGCGCCCGCGACCAGTCGTACGTGTGGGTGACCCGGGTCGACGACGTACCCGACGGCTCCAGCTCGTAGCGCCAGCGCTGGCCGCCGACCAGCCGGCGCCCGCCCACCTCGCCCCACGTCTCCCAGGTGAGGAGCCGGTCCCTCTCGTACTCGACCACCACATTGACCGAGCGGTACTTGACGCCCCGCCGGCTCATCCCCATGGAGAACCGGTCACCCGGACCGCTCAGTACCTCCGGTCCCCGCGCCGAACCGCGCAGCATGCCCGATCCGTCCAGCTCCGCGTGTCTGGCCGGCGTGGCGAGCAGCTCGAATATCCGCTGCGGCGCCGCGCCGACGACCTCGGTGACCGAAATGGACCGTCTGCCGCGGCTGTCCGGGCCGTCCTGCCCGTCGTGACGGTGCTGCCCATCGTGCCCGTCGTGCCCGTGCTGCCCGTCGTGCCTGTCGTTCCGGCTCATGGCCGAAGCCCCCTCCTGGCCGCGCTAGCTCATCCTCAGGGCGAGGAAGAAGTCCAGCTTGTCCTCAAGACGCGACAGATCACGACCCGTCAGTTGCTCGATCCTGCCCACTCGGTAGCGCAGGGTGTTCACGTGCAGATGCAGCCGGGCCGCGCACCGCGTCCAAGAACCGTCGCAGTCGAGGAACGCTTCGAGGGTGGGGATGAGTTCCGCCCGGTGCCGCCGGTCGTAGTCCCGCAGCGGGTCGAGCAGCCGCGCGGTGAACGCCCGGCGCACGTCGTCCGGCACGAACGGCAGCAGCAGCACGTGCGACGCAAGCTCGTGGTGGCCCGCCGCGCAGACCCGGCCGGGGCGCGCCGCCGCGACCCTGCGGGCATGCCGGGCCTCCTCCAGCGCCCCGCGCAGCCCCTCCGCCGAGTGCACGGCCGCGCTGACACCCAGTGTCAGCCGCCCGTCGTCGGCGAGGCCGCCCGAGAGCGGCTCACGCACCGCCTCCAGGAGTACGTCGGCGTGCAGCCCCGCACGGGAGGCCCCGTCGTCGCCCCCGCCGTCTCCGTCCGTCTCCTGCGCCGCCTCCAGGGCGACCGCCGGCAGCGGTACGAGGGCGATCGCCTCGTCCCCCGCGTGCGCCACCGCGATCCGGTCGGAGGAGTCGGGACCGACCACCGCCGGGTCGACCAGTATTTCCTCCAGCAGCGTCTGGGCCACCGGCCCCGACGGGACCGCCGCGGCCGGACCGGCGCCGCCGGGGCCGCCTTCCAGCCAGTCGACCCGCGCCACGACCACCTGCCAGTGCGGCGCCGAACCGAGGCCGGGCAGCAGCACCGGGGCGGCGACCCGCAGACGGGCCGCGATCTCGGCGGGCGCCGCGCCCGTCTGCACCAGCTCCAGGACCTCCTGGGCGAGGCGGCGGCGTACCGTACGGGCGGCGTCACGCCGGTCGCGTTCGACGGCGATCAGCTGAGTCACCCCCTGGAGCAGGTCCAAACGGGCGGCGGGCCAGTCGCCGGCGTCCGCCTCCACCGCCAGCAGCCAGTCCGACAGCACGCTCTCGCGTACGTCGCGGGAAGCGGCCGCGGCGGCGCCCGCGCCGCGCCCGGCGCTCCTGATCGGGAACAGCGAGTACGTCGTGCCCCGCACGGCGGCCCGGTGCGGCGCCCGGCGCCCGGTGCGGCTGGCGGCCAGGTGCTCGCCCGCGAGCACGGCGCCCACGGCCGGCGGCAGCGGGTCGCCGGCGCCCGCGATCTGGCGGCCGGTGGGCGAGAGCACCCAGGCGCGCAGGTCCAGGTCGGAGGTCAGCAGGTCCAGCACCACCTCGGGGCCGCCGCCCGCCGGGCCCGAGGTCATCAGCCTGCGGTGACGGTCGACGACCGCCGCCAGGTCACCGGCCCGCTCGCCCGACACCTGGCGCACCACGTGCTCGGTGATGGTCGCGAAGGCGACGGCCTCCCGGACCGCGAAGAGCGGCAGCCGGTGACGTACGCACGCCTCCACCAGGTCGCCCGGGATGGCTCCGAGCTCCGCCTCGCCCGCCGCGAGCCCGGCGACGCCCGCGCCCGCCAGGATCCGTACGAAGGGCTCCGAGTCCTCGGCGTCACGCCGCCACGCCAGACCGGTGAGGACCAGCTCGCCGCCGGACAGATAGCGGCTGGGGTCCCGCAGGTCGGTCGTCATCACACCGCGCACGGTGCGGTCGAGTTCTTCCTCGCCGCCGAGCAGCCGCAGGCCCAGCGCTTCGGTCTCAAGCAGTGCGCGCAGCCGCATGGGTGTTCGCCGCCGATCTGTCTCGTGGTGGATGGATGCTGTTAGTGGTGGCCCGAAGGCGTGCTTGCCGGTCCCGGAGGCCGTGCTTGGTGTTTCCGGAGGAAAGCCGTGAGGCGACAGAGCTTCGCCTTTCGTTCGAATCTACAAGACGTGAGCAGTCACCAGCCAACTCCTTCATGGTTTCGGTGACTGCACCAGGCGAAGCCCCGGCGGTGTACTTGGGCCAAGCCACGTGAACGGCAGATGAACGCCTCAGAGCGACCCGGTCGGCTCAGAGCACCAGGCCGACAAGCCGGCGGTTGGCCGTCTCCAGCCCCAGCGATACGCGAACCACCCGATTGAGAAGAAGAGAGCCTCATGGACTTCCTTCGCCCCGCCAGCTGGGAGGAGGCGCTCGCCGCCAAGGCCGAGCACCCCACGGCTGTGCCCATCGCGGGCGGCACCGATGTCATGGTCGAGATCAACTTCGACCACCGCCGTCCCGAGTACCTCCTGGATCTGAATCGCATCAGCGACCTGCGCGAGTGGGAGGTGGGCGAGGAGACCGTACAGCTCGGTGCCTCCGTCCCGTACACCCAGATCATGGACCACCTGCGGGCGGAACTGCCGGGCCTCGCGCTCGCCGCCCACACCGTCGGATCGCCCCAGATCCGCAACCGCGGCTCGGTCGGCGGAAACCTCGGCGCGGCTTCCCCCGCCGGTGACTCGCACCCCGCCCTGCTGTCCGCGGGCGCCGAGGTCGAGGCCGAGTCGGTACGCGGAACGCGCCTCATCCCGGTGGAGGAGTTCTACACCGGCGTGAAGCGCAACGCGCTGGAGCCGGACGAGCTGATCAAAAGCGTCCATATCAAGAAGGCCGACGGTCCGCAGCAGTTCTCCAAGGTGGGTACCCGTAACGCCATGGTCATCGCGGTCTGCGCGTTCGGCATCGCGCTGCACCCCGAGACCCGCACGGTGAAGACCGGCATCGGTTCCGCCGCCCCGACCCCGCTGCGCGCCCGCGCCGCCGAGGACTTCCTGAACGCCGCGCTTGAAGAGGGCGGGTTCTGGGAGAGCGGCAAGATCATCACCCCTTCGATCGCCAAGCAGTTCGCGGAGCTCGCCTCCGGTGCCTGCAACCCGATCGACGACGTGCGCGGCACCGCGAAGTACCGCCGCCACGCGGTCGGCATCATGGCCCGCCGCACGCTGGGCTGGACCTGGGAGCAGTACCGCGGCAACGGCCGCACGCTTGAAGGAGCTGCATAGCAATGCGCGTGAATTTCACGGTCAACGGCCGTAAGCAGGAAGCGGACGACGTCTGGGAGGGTGAGAGCCTGCTCTACGTCCTGCGCGAGCGCATGGGCCTGCCGGGCTCCAAGAACGCGTGCGAGCAGGGCGAGTGCGGCTCCTGTACGGTCCGCCTCGACGGTGTCCCCGTCTGCGCGTGCCTCGTCGCCGCAGGCCAGGTCGAGGGCCGCGAGGTCGTCACCGTCGAGGGCCTCGCCGACTTCGCCAAGCAGCGCGAAGAGGGCTGCGCGACCGGCGCCTGCGGCGGGACCTCCCTCCAGCAAGCCCAGCAGTGGCAGGCTCGCCCTTCCGACAAGGTCGCCGACTCGCAGAACGGTGAGGGCGCGGAGCTCGCACCGATCCAGCAGGCGTTCATCGACGCCGGCGCCGTGCAGTGCGGTTTCTGCACCCCGGGTCTGCTGGTCGCCGCCGACGAACTCCTCGAGCGCAACGCCGAGCCGTCCGACGCGGACATCCGCGAGGCGCTCTCGGGCAACCTGTGCCGCTGCACGGGCTACGAGAAGATCCTGGACGCGGTGCGCCTGGCGGCCGCTCGCCAGGACCGCCAGGAAAGCGGGGTCTGATCCATGGGCGTCACAGGTACCCCCACCAGCATCAAGCAGGGTTCGAAGACCAAGGGCGGCATCGGCGAGTCCACGCTCCGCCCCGACGGCACCCTGAAGGTCACCGGCGAGTTCGCCTACTCCTCGGACATGTGGCACGAGGACATGCTCTGGGGCTACACGCTCCGGTCCACCACCGCGCACGCCGAGATCCGGTCGATCGACACGGCCGAGGCGCTCGCCATGCCCGGCGTGTACGCCGTGCTCACGTACGACGACCTGCCCACCGAGGTCAAGAACTACGGCCTGGAGATCCAGGACACCCCGGTTCTCGCCCACGGCAAGGTCCGCCACCACGGCGAGCCGGTCGCCATCGTCGCCGCCGACCACCCGGAGACGGCGCGCCGCGCCGCCGCCAAGATCAAGGTCGACTACGCCGAGCTGCCCGTCATCACCGACGAGGCGTCGGCCACCGCGCCCGACGCGCTGCTGATCCACGAGGGCCGCGACGACCACCACATCGGTCACGTCCCGCACCCGAACATCGTGCACCGCCAGCCGATCGTCCGCGGCGACGCCGACGAGGCCGCCAAGCGCGCCGACGTCATCGTCTCCGGCGAGTACGTCTTCGGCATGCAGGACCAGGCGTTCCTCGGCCCCGAGTCCGGCATGGCCGTACCCGGCGAGGACGGCGGCGTCGACCTGTACGTCGCCACCCAGTGGCTGCACTCGGACCTCAAGCAGATCGCCCCCGTCCTCGGCCTGCCCGAGGAGAAGGTCCGCATGACGCTCTCCGGCGTCGGCGGTGCCTTCGGCGGCCGCGAGGACATCTCGATGCAGATCCACGCGTGCCTGCTCGCCCTGCGCACCGGCAAGCCGGTCAAGATCGTCTACAACCGGTTCGAGTCCTTCTTCGGCCACGTGCACCGCCACCCGGCGAAGCTCTGGTACGAGCACGGCGCGACCAAGGACGGCAAGCTCACGCACATGAAGTGCCGGATCGTGCTGGACGGCGGCGCCTACGCGTCGGCCTCCCCGGCGGTCGTCGGCAACGCCTCGTCGCTGAGCGCCGGCCCGTACGTCATCGACAGCGTCGACATCGAGGCCATCGCGCTCTACACGAACAACCCGCCCTGTGGCGCCATGCGCGGCTTCGGCGCGGTCCAGGCGTGCTTCGCGTACGAGGCGCAGATGGACAAGCTCGCGGCGAAGCTCGACATGGACCCGGTGGAGTTCCGCAGGCTCAACGCCATGGAGCAGGGCACGCTCCTGCCCACCGGCCAGCCGTGCGACTCCCCGGCGCCCGTCGCCGAGCTGCTGCGCCGCGTCAAGGCCATGCCGCTGCCGCCCGAGCAGCAGTGGCTGGCGGCCGGCGAGCAGGCCGATGTACGCGCCCTGCCCGGCGGTCTGTCGAACACCACGCACGGCGAAGGCGTCGTACGCGGCATCGGCTACGCGGTCGGCATCAAGAACGTCGGCTTCTCCGAGGGCTTCGACGACTACTCCACCGCCCGCGTGCGGATGGAGGTCATCAACGGCGAGCCGGTCGCGACCGTGCACACCGCGATGGCGGAGGTCGGCCAGGGCGGTGTCACCGTCCACGCGCAGATCGCCCGCACCGAGCTCGGCGTCACGCAGGTGACGATCAACCCGGCCGACACCCAGGTCGGCTCGGCGGGCTCCACGTCCGCCTCCCGCCAGACCTACGTCACGGGCGGCGCGGTCAAGAACACCTGCGAGAACGTCCGCGAGAAGGTCCTGGAGATCGGGCGGGCCAAGTTCGGCTCGTACCACCCGGCCTGGGCGACGGCGGAGCTGCTGCTCGAAGGCGGCAAGGTCGTCACCGACGGCGGCGAGGTGCTGGCCGACCTGGTCGACGTACTCGAAGGCGAGTCGGTCGACCTGGAGCTGGAGTGGCGCCACCGGCCCACCGAGGCGTTCGACCTGCGGACCGGACAGGGCAACGGCCACGTCCAGTACTCGTTCGCCGCGCACCGCGCGGTCGTCGAGGTGGACACCGAGCTCGGTCTGGTCAAGGTCATCGAGCTGGCCTGCGCGCAGGACGTCGGCAAGGCGCTCAACCCGCTGTCCGTTGTCGGCCAGATCCAGGGTGGAACCACCCAGGGCCTGGGCGTCGCGGTCATGGAGGAGATCATCGTCGACCCGAAGACCGCGAAGGTGCGCAACCCCTCCTTCACGGACTACCTGATCCCCACCATCCTCGACACGCCGACCATCCCCGTCGACGTGCTCGAACTCGCCGACGAGCACGCGCCCTACGGGCTGCGCGGCATCGGTGAGGCCCCCACTCTCTCGTCGACCCCGGCCGTTCTCGCGGCGATCCGGAACGCGACGGGTCTGGAACTCAACAGGACGCCGGTGCGGCCCGAGCACCTCACCGGTACCTGAGTTCCCTCCAGCTCCCCGGGCGGTGCCGTGCCTCCAGGAACGTCACAATTCCCCGCCTGACACCGCCCGGGGTCTTCAAGTACCGCACCGCTCGCGGTCCTCGCAGAAACAGCAGAAACAGCAGAAACGCAATAACCGCAGCAACCCGCAGTAACCGCTCACAGAGTCAAAACCCCGTTCGTCTCGGGCCGTCCCCCGGGTCGTGCAGCCCTCGCAGCATCCCAAATCCCGCGTTTCCAATCTCCATGCGGGTGCCCCTTTGAACCTTGGGAGACAGGCACCATGACCCAGCAGTCCACAGAGCCGACGACCACGGCGGAGGACGCCGGCGCGGGAACGCGCCAGCCCGCCGGCCGGTCCTGGCTCGACCGGTACTTCCACATAACCGACAGAGGATCCACCGTCGCGACCGAGGTCCGCGGCGGCATCACCACCTTCATGGCGATGGCGTACATCCTTCTGCTCAACCCGCTGATCCTCAACGGCAAGGACGTGGCGGGCAACAGCCTCAGCCAGCCCGCCCTCATCACCGCGACTGCTCTCGCCGCCGCTGTCACCACGCTGCTCATGGGCTTCTGGGGCAAGGTCCCGCTCGCCCTCGCGGCCGGTCTCAGCGTCTCCGGTGTGCTTGCCTCTCAGGTCATCCAGGTGATGACCTGGCCGCAGGCCATGGCCATGTGTGTGGCCTACGGTGCGGTGATCTGCCTCCTGGTGGTCACCGGCCTCCGCGAGCTGATCATGAACGCGATCCCGATCGCGCTCAAGCACGGCATCACCATGGGCATCGGCCTCTTCATCGCGCTGATCGGCCTGGTGAAGGCCGGCTTCGTGCACGAGAACCCCGCCTTCGGCGGTGGCCCGGTCACGCTCGGTCCCGCGGGTGAACTGGCGGGCTGGCCCGTCCTGATCTTCGCGGTCACCCTGCTGCTGATCTTCGCCCTCCAGGCCCGCAACGTACCCGGCGCCATCCTGATCGGCATCGTCGTGGGCACCGTCGTCGCGGTGGTCCTCAACGCGATCGCCGGCATCCCCGGCAAGGCGTGGTCCTTCCGCGCACCGGAGCTGGAGGGAAGCGCGGTCTCCGCCCCCGACTTCTCACTCTTCGGGGAAGTGTCCTTCAGCGGCTTCGGAGAAGTCGGCTACATCACCGTCACCATGATCGTCTTCACCCTGGTGCTGGCCGGCTTCTTCGACGCCATGGCCACCATCATCGGTGTCGGCAGCGAGGCTAAGCTGGCCGACGACAAGGGCCGCATGCCGGGCCTGTCCAAGGCGCTCTTCATCGACGGCGCCGGCGGTGTCATCGGCGGTGTCGGCGGTGCCTCCGGCCAGACCGTCTTCGTCGAGTCGGCCACCGGCGTCGGCGAGGGTGCCCGTACGGGCCTCTCCTCCGCGGTGACCGGCGCGTTCTTCGCGGCCTGCCTCTTCTTCACCCCGCTCACCGCGATCGTGCCGGCCGAAGTCGCCTCCGCGGCCCTGGTCGTCATCGGCGCGATGATGATGCAGAACGCCCGGCACGTCGACTGGAGCGACCGCGCCACCGCGACCCCGGTGTTCCTGACCGTGGTCCTGATGCCGTTCACCTACACCATCACCACGGGTGTGGCCGCCGGTGTCATCTCCTGGGTCGTCATCAAGGTGGCGCAGGGCAAGGCGCGCGAGGTGAGCGCCTTCATGTGGGGCCTGACCGCGATCTTCATCGTGTACTTCGCGATCCACCCCATCGAATCCTGGCTGGGCGTCGGATAACCCCCGAGCCCGCCCTCAGCACCCCGTAAGGAGACAGTCATGCTGGACATCGCCGAAGAGCTCAACCGGTGGGTCGAGCAGGGTCGTGACTTCGCCGTGGCCACGGTCGTGGCGACCCACGGCAGTTCGCCCCGGCAGCCGGGAGCGGCCCTCGCGGTCGATTCCGAAGGCACGGCGATCGGCTCCGTCTCCGGCGGGTGTGTGGAGGGCGCGGTGTACGAACTGTGCCGGCAGGCCCTCCAGGACGGCGAAACCGTCCTGGAGAGCTTCGGCTACAGCGACGAGGACGCGTTCGCCGTGGGTCTGACCTGCGGCGGCGTGATCGACATCCTCGTCACCCCGGTACGCGCGGACTCTCCCGGCGGGGAGGTGTTCGCGGCAGCGCTGGCCACCGCCGCATGTGGGGATGCGGCGGCGGTCGCGCGGATCACCGACGGGCCGGCCGACGTCATGGGCCGCGCCCTGCTCGTCCGCCCCGACGGTTCGTACGAGGGCGCCCTCGGCGGCCACCCCGAGCTGGACCGTACGGCGGCGGGCGAGGCCCGCGCCATGCTCGACGCCGGACGCACCGGCACCGTCCTCATCGGCGAGGACGGCTCGCGCTGCGGCCGGCCGCTGACGCTCCTCGTCGAGTCGAGCGTCCCCGCCCCACGCATGATCGTCTTCGGCGCCATCGACTTCGCCCCCGCCCTCGTGCGCGTGGGCAAATTCCTCGGCTACCACGTGACCGTGTGCGACGCGCGTCCCGTCTTCGCCACCCGCGCGCGCTTCCCCGAGGCCGACGAGATCGTCGTCGAGTGGCCGCACCGCTACCTGGAGTCGACCGAGGTCGACGGCCGTACGGTGCTCTGCGTCCTCACCCACGACGCCAAGTTCGACATCCCCCTGCTGGAGCGGGCGCTGCGCCTTCCGATCGCGTACGTCGGTGCCATGGGCTCCCGCCGCACCCACGAGGACCGCAACAGGCGGCTGCGGGACGTCGGCGTCACCGAGCTCGAACTGGCCCGGTTGCGCAGCCCCATCGGCCTCGACCTCGGCGCCCGTACGCCGGAGGAGACCGCCCTGTCCATCGCGGCCGAGATCGTCGCCGCCCGGCGCGGGGGCAGCGGCGCGTCGCTCACCGGCGCGCACACCCCGATCCACCACGAGGGTCCTCGGGCCCCGGCCGGACGCATAGGTTCCGTCGCCTGACGCCGGTGCGGACGTACAGTGTCCGCCGTGAGTGCCCCCCTGCGCCGGGCCCGGACCCGGACCCGTCACCTCGCGGCCGTGGCCGCGGGCGTGACGCTGTGCGCGGGGCTCGGTGTCCGGGCCGTGGGGCACGGCGAAACCGCCAAGTACGCGGGGGACGCGCTCTACACCGTTCTGCTGTGCACGCTCGTCACCGCCCTCGCACCCGCGACCAGGCCGCCTGCGGCCGCCGGTGTCGCGCTCGCCGTCAGCTGGGCGATCGAGTGCGCGCAGCTCACCGGCGTACCCGCCGACCTGGCCGGGCGCAGCGTCCTCGCACGGCTCGTGCTCGGTTCGACCTTCAACGCGCCCGACCTGCTCTGGTACGCCATGGGCGCGGGCCTCTTCCTCCTCATACGCACCGCGGTGCCCCGGCCGGACGGCCCGCGCCACGCGTAGTGCCGCGAGCGGCCCCGGGGTGCCCTTCGCCGGCGTCCCGGCCCGAGGCCCGGTGGCGCCGTACACGCCTTGGACCACTGAATCCGACGGGCCGTATCCGGATGGTGGGAGCGCTCCCACCGGCCGGTCGCCGCCCGCGACCCAGGAGTGAACCTGTGCGCATCAGACGACCGATCCTCCGCACCGCCCCCCTCGCCCTCCCCCTCACCCTGACCACCACCGGTCTGGCGTCGGCGCTGCTGCTCGGCGCGCTGCCGGCCGCGGCCACGACCGCCACGACCGCCGCGTCCGAAGACCCGGTCGACGTCGCCACCAGCCTGTACGCGCCGCGGGCCAACCCGGCGGCGTACCGGCAGGCCGACGCGATGGAGCGCGCCAAGCAGCCGCGCGAGGCCGCCGGACTGCGGGCCATGGCCGCTACCCCGCACGCCGTGTGGCTCGCCGGCCGTACGCCGGACGAAGTCAGGAGCGAGACGCGCGCGATCGTCCGCGACGCCGCCCGGCGGAAGAAGACCCCCACGCTGGTGCTCTACAACGTCCCCGGCCGCGACTGCTCCCAGTATTCGGCCGGTGGTCTGCGCGACACGGCCGAGTACCGCGCGTGGGTCGGTGCCGTTGCGGCCGGCATCGGCCGCGGCCGCGCGCTCGTCGTCGTGGAACCCGACGCGCTCGCCCTGGTGCCGGCCGACTGCCCGGCCGGCGCCCGGAAGGACGGGAAGGAGGCCAAGGACGCGAAGGAGGCCAAGGACGAGAAGGACGCGGAGGCGGCCAGGGCCGCCGCGACCGCCGCGCGCTACGCCCAGGTCGAAGGCGCCGCCGCCACCCTCGGCGCCCTGCCCCGCACGAAGGTGTACGTAGACGCCGGGCACCCGGCGTGGCACACCGTGGACAGCATCGTGCCCCGCCTGATCAAGGGCGGGGTCGCCCGCGCCACCGGATTCGCCGTGAACGTCTCCAACTACGGCACGGACGACGCCAACGCCTGGTACGGCAGGCTCATCTCGTCCTGCCTGGCCCACGTCGACAAGGGCGGGAAGGCGTCCGCCTGCCCGACCCAGAAGTGGAAGCGCGCGGACGCCCAGCGCTGGCTCGACCGACACGTGCCCTTCGTCCCGGACCGCATGAAGCACTTCGTCACCGACAACAGCCGCAACGGCAGGGGCCCCTGGACCCCGCCCGCCGGCAAGTACCGCGACGCGCAGGACTGGTGCAACCCGCCGGGACGCGGTCTCGGCATCCGTCCCACCACCCGCACCGGCGACCCGCTCAACGACGCCAACCTGTGGATCAAGACCCCGGGCGAGTCGGACGGCGCGTGCCTGCGCGGTACGAAGGGCCCCAAGGACCCCGAGCGGGGCACGATCGACCCGAAGGCGGGTGACTGGTTCCCCGCCCAGGCACTCGAACTGGTCCGGCTCGCCAATCCGGCGATCATGCCGCACTGAGCAAGGGACTGCCGCGTGCCCGGAGTGCGGCCGACGGGAGTCGTTTACCGGAGGCCGTCACTCCATTCGGAAACACTAATTCCATTACCTCTTCCTGGAATATTGGATTCTATTCAACACCGCACCCGCGCGGTTTTGAATTATGAATTCAACCACTTCCCCTCGCCCTCCGGATTGGCGCTTCAACAATCTGTTGACACCCTCCGGGTGCCTCAATAGGTTGGTGATCGACCAAATCGGGGGAGCGGTCGATTGATTCGGCCGGCTGTGAAGCATTCCGGCGTGACGCCGTATTTCCGTGTCGTGCGGGAATCCCCCGGAAGTGCCAACGGAGGAAATTGAATGCGTTTCAAGCGCGCAATTGCGACCGGTGCGACCGCTGCGGCTGTGGGCGTGGGCATGCTTGCCACCGCGGGCCCGGCCCACGCGAGCGCAAGCAAGTGCAACGGCGGTTCGGTCTTCACGGCGTGTGTGTCCGTCAAGGGGAGTGGCCTCACCGTCCGGGAAGTGACGGCGTTCGGCGACTGCTCCCGCTACCCGGGTTGTACTCCCAACCCGCGTGCGGTGGTGGCGACGAAGTTCAGGCTCGAAATCAAGGAGCCGGGACGCCCGCTGTACAAGAAGACGTCGCCCGTGAGGAACTACAAGAGCAAGCAGGTCGGCATTAAGATCACGCCGAACAGGAACTACCGGGACAACACCAAGGTGTGCGTCACTTCCTGGCGTAATACCGGCAAGGTCGGAACGGCCTGCGTGACGGTGCGCCGCTAGTATTTCCCGATTCGGAATTCCTTCTGGAATCCGATCAGTAGGTCCGGGCGCCGGGCTGTGCGACTGCTGGAGGAGTCGCACAGCCCGGCGCTGTTCTTTTGCCTGCTACCCCGTACGCGCATGTATGCGGCCCGCGAGCAGGTCGCGTACAGCGACGGTCTTTACGCGGCGCTGCCTTCCCTCGCCGGTTCGGCGTCGGTGGCCGGCTGGACGCGGACGTAGCCGTTCTCGTCGACCGACACCCGGTGGGTGCGGACCGGTCGGCGGGCGGGCGGGTTGCTGGGCTGGCCGGTGCGCAGATCGAACCGGGCCGCGTGCAGGGGGCATTCGACGAAGCATCCCTCCAGCCAGCCCTCGGACAGCGAGGCGTCCTGGTGGGAGCAGGTGTCGTCGATCGCGTAGAGCGCGCCTCCGGTGCGGAACACGGCGATCGGCGGCTCGGTGGAGAGCCGGACGGACTCGCCCTCGGGCAGGTCGTCGAGGTGGCAGACAGGAATCACCAGAGCCCCCAGAGTTCGCTCTTCGGTAACATGATGTTCCAGATGGTGCATCGACGCGCGCGATGCGCAACAGGTGCGGAACACAATCCGGATCGGGGGCCGTTGCGTCAAGGGCCCCGTCGAAGACGGCCGTGAATCGGCCGCCAGGTGGTGAGAGCGGACACATGGCGAGCAGGAGCGAGACAGTCGACACGCAGGAGCCGGAGGCGCCCGACGAGGCGAAGCGGACCAAGGGAGGCGCGAGTTCCGTTCAGTCGGTGGACCGCGCGGTGAGTGTGCTGGAGATCCTGGCGAGACTCGGCGAGGCGGGGGTCACCGAGATCGCCGACGAACTGGAGGTCCACAAGTCGACCGCCTTCCGGCTGCTGGGCGTGCTGGAGAACCGCGGCCTGGTGGGGCAGGCGAAGGACGGGGGGAAGTACTACCTGGGCGCCGGGGTGCTCAGACTCGCGGGGGCCGCCGCCGGGCGGCTGGACATCTCCCAGGAGAGCGCCCCCGTCGTACGCGAACTCGCCGACGAGGCGGGGGAGACGGTCAACCTCGCGGTCCTCGACGACGACGCGGCGGTCAACATCATGCAGGCGCGCGGCGCGGCGTCCGTCACCGCGCAGAACTGGTTCGGGAGGCGTACGCCGCTGCACGCCACCTCCAGCGGGAAGGTGCTGCTCGCCGGGCTTCCGGAGGCGACCCGGGAGCTCTTCCTGGCCCGCCGGCTGCCGCGGTTCACCGAGCACACCGTGACCTCGGCGGCCGAACTGCGCGCGCAGCTGGCGGAGATCGCGGCCGACGGGTACGCCGTCGTGTCCGAGGAGATGGAGGTCGGGCTGAGCGCGGTCGCGGCGCCCGTGCGCGCCCACGACGGGAAGGTGGTCGGAGCCGTCAGCGTGTCGGGACCGGTGTACCGGATGGACGAGGCGCGGCTGGTGGAACTGGCCAAGCTGGCCGTCGACGCGGCGGGGGAGCTGTCGTACCGGATGGGCCACCGCACCTGACGCCGCCTTGCCCGGCGGACACCGGACGGGCTGGACACCCGGCGGGCGGGCTGGAGACCGGCGGGCCGGAAACCGGACGGGCTGAACACCCCTGCGGACGATCGGTGTTCGGCCCGTCCGGCTACCGGGTCGCACCGCCGGGCGGCCGCGTGCTCTGCGGCCGATCCGCCCCCTTGACGGCCCCGCGATCGCATTCACAGTATGTCTCTCATCGCGCAACCAGTGGTGCAATGCGCAACAAGAGAGGGGTCGGATCGTGCCTCATGAGGTCCGTGCGGTCGTCGCCACCAAGAGGGGCGCCCTCGTCGGGACGCAGACGATCACCGTCCCCGATCCAGGACCGGGAGAGGTCCTGATAGGCGTCCAGGCATGCGGGGTCTGCCACACGGATCTGCACTACCGGGAGGGCGCGGTCAGCGACGACTTCCCGTTCCTGCTCGGTCACGAGGCCGCCGGCGTCGTCGAGGCGGTGGGCGAGGGCGTGGCCGACCTCAGCCCCGGTGACTACGTCGTCCTCGCCTGGCGCGCCCCCTGCGGCGACTGCCGCTCCTGTCGCCGGGGCCGCCCCTGGTACTGCTTCGACAGCCGTAACGCCACCCGGCCCATGACGCTGCTCGACGGCACCCCGCTCAGCCCGGCCCTCGGCATCGGCGCCTTCGCCGAGAAGACCCTCGTCGCGGCCGGCCAGGCCGTGAAGGTCAGCCCCGCCGCCCGCCCCGAGGCCGCCGGCCTCATCGGCTGCGGCGTCATGGCCGGATACGGAGCCGCCGTCCACACCGGGGGCGTCGGCCGCGGTGACACCGTCGCGGTCATCGGCTGCGGCGGTGTCGGGTGCGCCGCCGTCGCCGGGGCCTCGCTCGCCGGCGCCCGCCGGATCATCGCCGTCGACATCGACGACGCCAAACTCGACGGCGCCACCCGTTTCGGCGCCACCCACACCGTCAACTCCCTCGGAACGGACGCCGTCGAGGCCGTACGCGAACTCACCGGCGGCTTCGGCGTCGACGTCGCGATCGACGCCGTGGGCCGCCCCGAGACGTACCGCCAGGCCCTCTACATGCGCGACCACGCGGGGACGCTCGTCCAGGTCGGCGTACCGGAACCGGACATGCGGCTCGACATCCCTCTGATCGACCTGTTCTCGCGCGGGGGCGCCCTCAAGTCGTCCTGGTACGGAGACTGCCTGCCCAGCAGGGACTTCCCGGTCCTCATCGACCAGTACCTCAGCCGAAAGCTCGATCTCGGCGCCTTCGTCAGCGAGACCATCGCCCTGGAGGACGTCGAGGAGGCCCTCGCCAGGATGCGGCGCGGTGAAGTGCTCCGGTCGGTCGTGGTGCTCTGATGGCGACGGTACGAGACCGGGGAGCCGTCCCGCGCGTGGTCGTCGTCGGCGCCGGCATCGTCGGCTGCTCGCTCGCCGACGAACTCACCGCCCGGGGCTGGACCGACGTCACCGTGGTCGAACAGGGCCCGCTGCCGGCCCCCGGCGGCTCCACGTCGCACGCGCCGGGGCTCGTCTTCCGTACCAACGCCTCCAAATGCCTCACGGATCTGGCCCGTTACACGGTCGACAAGTTCAGCGGCCTGCGGGCGCCCGGCGGACGGGCCTGCTTCGCCCCCGTCGGCGGCCTCGAAGTGGCCACCACCCCCGACCGCCTCGCCGACCTGCACCGCAGGGCCGGACTCGCCGCTTCCTGGGGCGTCGGGGGAGAGGTCGTCGGACCCGACGAGTGCCTGAAACTGTGGCCGTTCCTCGACCCGGACCGCGTACTCGGCGGCTTCCACACCCCGGGCGACGGCCTCGCCCGCGCCCTGCCCGCCTCCCACGCGCAGCGGGAGTCGGCCACCGCGCGCGGCGCCCGGTTCCTCGACCGTACGACCGTCACCGGAATCGAGCAGCGCGGCGGCCGGGTCACCGGCGTCGTCACCGACCGGGGCACCTTCCCCGCCGACCACGTGGTGTCCACCGCCGGCTTCTGGGGGCCGGTGATCGGGCGCATGGCCGGCGTGGACGTCCCCTTGCTGCCGCTCGCCCACCAGTACGCCCGTACGACCCCGCTCGACGAGCTCGCGGGCGCGGTCCGGGAGGCCACCCGGCCGATCCTGCGGCACCAGGACCGCGACCTCTACTTCCGTGAGCACGCCGACCGCCTCGGCATCGGCTCCTACGCCCACCGGCCGCTGCCCGTCGACCCGTTCACCGTCCCGCGCTACGACGACGCCCCCGTCATGCCCTCCTCGTACCCCTTCACCGCCGACGACTTCGCGCCCAGCTGGGAGGACGCCAAGGCGCTCCTCCCCGCCCTCGCCGCCGCACGCGTCGACGAGGGCTTCAACGGAGTCTTCTCCTTCACCCCCGACGGCATGCCCCTCCTCGGCGAGACCCGCGAACCACGCGGCTTCTGGCTCGCCGAGGCCGTCTGGGTCACCCACTCCGCCGGCGTCGCCAAGGCGCTCGCCGAGTGGATGACCGAGGGCCGGCCCTCCCTCGACGTACACGAATGCGACCTGACCCGCTTCGAGACCGCGCAGCGCTCACCGGCGTACGTCGAGGAGCGGTCGGCCCGCCAGTTCGTCGAGGTGTACGACATCGTCCATCCGCTCCAGCCGCCGGAGCGCCCCCGCCCCCTGCGCGTCAGCCCCTTCTACGCCCGCCAGCTCCAGCTCGGCGCCCACTTCCTGGAGGGCGGCGGCTGGGAACGCCCGCACTGGTACGAGGCCAACGCCCCGCTCGCCGAGGCGATCACCCTCCCGCCCCGCGACGCCTGGTCCGCCACGCACTGGTCCCCGACAGCCGCCGCCGAGGCGAAGGCGACCCGCGAGAAGGTCGCCCTGTACGACATGACGCCGCTGCGGCGCCTGGAGGTCACCGGGCCCGGCGCCCTCGGCCTCCTCCAGCGGACCACCACCAACAACGTGGCCAGGAAGCCCGGCTCGGTGACGTACACCCTGCTCCTCGACGAGGCCGGGGGCATCCTCTCCGACCTCACCGTCGCCCGGCTCGCCGAACACCACTTCCAGATCGGCGCCAACTCGCCCGCCGACCTCGACCTGCTCCTGCGGGCCGCCCCCGACGACGTACAGATCCGCGACATCACCGCGGGCACCTGCTGCGTCGGCGTCTGGGGCCCGCTCGCCCGCGACCTCGTGCAGCCGCTGACCCGCGACGACCTCTCCCATCAGGGTTTCGGCTACTTCAGGGCGCGGCGGACCCACATCGGCGAGGTCCCGGTCACGGCGATGCGCCTCAGTTACGTCGGCGAGCTCGGCTGGGAGCTCTACACCACCGCCGATCTCGGGCTCAGGCTCTGGGACACGCTCTGGGAGGCCGGGCAGCGGCACGGTGTGGTCGCGGCCGGCCGCTCGGCGTTCAACAGCCTGCGCCTGGAGAAGGGCTACCGGGCCTGGGGTCACGACATGACGGCCGAACACACCCCGTACGAGGCGGGTCTCGGCTTCGCCGTCCGTATGGACAAGGGCGACTTCACCGGCCGCGCGGCCCTCGAAGCGCTCGGTGAGCCGGCCCGCAGGCTCACCGCGCTCACCCTCGACGACCCCGCCGCCGTCGTCCTCGGCAAAGAGCCGGTGTACGCCGACGGCAACGGACGCCCCGCCGGTCACGTCACCAGCGCCGGTTACGGCTACACGCTCGGCCGCTGCGTCGCCTACGCCTGGCTGCCGCCCCTCGCGCCCGGCACGCCCGTCCGCATCGCCTACTTCGGCGGGCGCACGGCCGCGACCGTCGCCGAAGAGCCGCTCTTCGACCCGCAGATGACCCACATCCTCAAGTGAGCGAGGTCTCGCGAGATGCCACCCACCTTTGACGTGATCGTCGTCGGCCTCGGCGGCATGGGGAGCGCCGCCGCCCACCATCTCGCCGCGCGCGGCGCCAGGGTGCTGGGCCTGGAGAAGTTCGGCCCGGTCCACAGCAAGGGCTCCAGCCACGGCGGGTCGCGCATCACCAGGCAGTCCTACTTCGAGGGCCCGGCGTACGTACCGCTCCTGCTCCGCGCGTACGAGCTCTACGAGCGGCTGGAACGCGACACGGGCCGCGACGTCGTCACCCTCTGCGGCGGCGTCATGGTCGGGCGCCCCGAATCGCGCACCGTCGCGGGCTCCCTGCTCTCCGCCCGGCAGTGGGACCTGCCGCACGAGATGCTGGACGCGGCGGAGATCCGCCGGCGCTACCCCACGCTCACGCCCCGCGACGACGAGGTGGCGCTCCACGAGGAGCGCGCCGGGTACGTCCGCCCCGAGAACACGGTCGCCGCGCACGTCCAGCTCGCCACCCAGGGGGGCGCCGACCTGCACTTCGAGGAGCCCATGACCCGCTGGGAGGCGCTCGGAGGCGGCCGGGGAGTCCGCGTGCACACGGCGGAGGACACGTACACGGCCGGGCACCTCGTCATCTGTCCCGGCGCGTGGGCGCCGCGGCTGCTCGGCGACATCGGGGTGCCGTTCGCCATCGAGCGGCAGGTCATGTACTGGTTCGGCCCCAGCGGCGGCGTCGAGCCCTTCCTCCCGGACAAGCACCCCGTCTACATCTGGGAGGACGCGGACGGGGTGCAGGTCTACGGCTTCCCCGCGATCGACGGGCCGGCTTCCGGCGCCAAGGTCGCCTTCTTCCGCAAGGGCACCGTCTGCACCCCGCGGACGATCGAGCGGACGGTCCACGACGAGGAAGTGGCGGCCATGGCGGGGCACATGTCCCGGCACATCCCGGCCCTGCCCGGGACCTTCCTCAAGGCCGCCACCTGCATGTACTCCAACACCCCCGACGAACACTTCGTGATCGCCCGGCACCCGGGGCACCCCGACGCGGTCACCGTCGCCTGCGGATTCTCCGGGCACGGCTTCAAGTTCGTGCCCGTCGTCGGCGAGATCGTCGCCGACCTGGCGCTCACGGGCGAGACCCGGCACCCCATCGAGCTCTTCGACCCCCGCAGGCTCACCGCAGAGCCCGCGTACGTGCCCGCCGCCCCCGCGCCCGCCCGAGCCGAGAGGCAGCCCATGCCATGACGACCACCACGAGCACCGCCGGCCTGATCTCCACCCTGCCCGGCCGTTTCTACACCGATCCCGGAATCTTCCGCGACGAGCAGGAGCGGATCTTCGAGGCACTCTGGTACTGCGCCGTGCGCAGCGCCGATCTCGACCGCCCCGGCGCCTTCCGCACGGTCCGGGCGGGCCGCGAGAGCGTCATCGTCACGCGCACCCGTACCGGCGAGCTGCGTGCCTTCCTCAACGTGTGCCGCCACCGCGGCGCACGGCTGTGCACCGAGGACGCGGGGGAGGTGCGGCGCAACCTCGTGTGCCGGTACCACGCCTGGACCTACGCACTGGACGGCAGGCTCGTCGCCGCGCCCAACCTCCGGCAGATGCCCGGCATCGACCGCACCGAGTACGGCCTCGTGAAGGTCGCTCTGCGGGAATGGCTCGGCTACGCGTGGATCTGCCTCGCCGACGAGCCGCCGTCCTTCGAGGACACCGTCGTCGGCGCCGTCGTGGAGCGGCTCGGCGACACCGTGACGATCGAGCGGTACGCGACCGAGGAGCTGGCCCTGGGGCGGCGGATCGGCTACGACGTGGCGGCCAACTGGAAGCTGATCGTCGAGAACTTCATGGAGTGCTACCACTGCGCGACGATCCACCCGGAGCTGACCGACGTACTGCCGGAGTTCGCGGACGGCCTGGCCGCGCAGTACTACGTCGGGCACGGCGCCGAGTTCAGCGAGGAGGCGCAGGGCTTCACGGTCGACGGCAGCGCCGGCTTCGGGAGGCTGCCGGGTATCACCGACGCACAGGACCGCCGCTACTTCGCGGTCACCATTAGGCCGCAGGTCTTCGTGAACCTGGTGCCGGACCACGTGATCGTCCACCGGATGTTCCCGCTGGCCGAGGACCGCACGGTGGTGGAGTGCGACTGGCTGTACGCCCCGGGGGTCGTGGAGTCGGGGGCGGACCTGGACAAGTCGGTGGAGCTGTTCCACCGGGTGAACGTGCAGGATTTCGACGCCTGCGAACGGACCCAGCCGGCCATGGCTTCGCGCGCCTACCGCGACGGGGGCGTGCTGGTCCCGGCGGAGCACCACATCGGAGCGTTCCACGGCTGGGTGAGGGAGAGGCTGGAGATCCCGGGCGGGGACGCGGGGCAACGCGGCCCGCAGGCCGCGGCGACGCCCCCCGGTTCCGGTGGGGGAGCCCCGGCCGCACGCCCTTCACGCGCACGGTGACCGATCGCTCACGGAGAGTGTCTAGCCGGGGCATTACGGTCTGTTCTATTCCGCAGAGCGGGCATAACGTGGAGATATGGGCACTAATCAGCGTGAGTCACAGACGCGGGCCCGACACGTCTGTCCGGTCTGCAAGCAACCCGTCGCGTCCGAAATCAAGCGGCACAAATCCCTGGGGGTCTTCGTGCCCGTCTGGCGCCCCGGCCCCTGCCGGAACCCGGACTGCTCGGCGTACGTACCGGAGGCGGACGCGGAGCACGGGAAGCCCGAACGCCGCTCGTGAGGGCGGTCGCAACGGTCCGGGCGTGTGGCCCTGCCCCGCCCGGACACGGCGTCATGCCGTCATGCGGTCATGCGCTCCGGCGGGGGCATCGCCCCGCGCCGAGCCGGTCCACCCGGTCCGTTCACCGCCCTCGGGGTACTGGGCTGTTCCTGCCGGCCGGCAGGAACAGCCCCTCCGTGTCCGGGGCCTACTGCGGGGTGGCGGGAAGGTACCCGCGCTGCACGGCGTGGACACCGGCCTGGAAGCGGCTCTGGGCGCCGACGAGCTGAAGCAGGTTGGTGGAGATGCGGCGAACGGTGCGGGTCGAGACGCCGAGGCTCGCCGCGATCGCCTCGTCCGTGCGCCCCTGGGTCATCTGACGGAGAACCTCGGCCTGTTGGGCCGTGAGCTTTCCGGGGGTCCGCTCCGGAGAGGCGTCGAACGGCTCGGCCGACTGCCAGACCTGTTCGAACAAGGTGTACAGCAGCGAGATCATGCCCGGGTTCGTCACGACGACCGCCCCGACCGCCGTGTTCTCGATGTCGGTGGCGATCAGTGCGGTCCGCTGGTCGTGGATGATGACGCGGTTGGGGAGGGCGGGCGCCGTGCGGATCTTGGCACCGAGGCTTTCCAGCCACTGGGCGTGTTCCATCGTGGCCCGGTCACGGCGGATGCTTTCGAGGTAGATCGTTCTCATCTGGACACCGCGCTTCAGCATTCTGGTGTTCAGGGGCCGGGACGCGCGCATGTTCTCGGCCGTCTGCGGTCCGCCGGGGGCGAACGTGAGGAACTCTTCCCGTACCCTGCTGTGCAGCGTGACGATGTAGCTGCGGATCGCGTCGATTCCGTCGAGGAACTGCACCCCGGCGCTCGACGTGGACTGTTTGTGGGCGTAGAAGGCGAGCAGCTCGGCGGCGGCCGCCTGCGTCTCCTCCACCTGCTGCTGACGGGCTGCCAGTTCCGCCTGCTGGCGAGCGAGCAGCGCCTCCAGGCCCAGGAGAGGGTGGATGACCTGCACCTGCGGACTGTCCTCCGTGGACATCGTTACCAGGGACATCTCGCTCAGCTGGTCCAAAGAGCGCCGCACCTCGGCGACGGGCAGATCAAGCTGTGCGGCCCATTGTTGAATGCCACCCGACGGATTGGTCAGAAGTATGCGATAGACCGATTCGGTTATCGAGTCGATCCCCAGTTCAACCAGCACCAGAAGCCCCCCTCTGTTCTGTGTCACATCGCTTGGACCCGCAGGTCTCCGGACGAAGCGGCCAGGTTAACCCTCAACCGCTCGCCGATCAAAGAGACTTTAGCGGTTCCAAAGCGCGGAACGTGGAAAGTTCAACCGCCCGCAACCTGCCCTCCTGGCTTGTTCGTGTTGGCGGGATACCGACACTTCCGCCTACGGGGGCCTCTCCACCCGTATGCGGAATCCAGGACGTGCCGAGTGGCTGGACACCTCCGGTTCTGACGGGTAGACAGGATCGCGCGGCGGCCCCGGGCGGTCGAATGAGTCCACGGCGAGCCGCTCCTTCGACCCGGCACCGCCCGCTCGCCCGGTACCGGCAGCCGTTTCCTCATTCTCCGTGAGTGAGCAGGGCCGAAGAAAGCCCACCCGCAGGGGGCGATTCACCCCTCCGGCGGCAACAATGCCGAGAGTCATCCGGTGGAAAGGGGATCGGTATACGTTGAATCGCTGCAAAAGCCCTATGAATCGATATCGATCACTCCATGAGGAACTCCGTGTATCTGGTACACATTCACCTGGTGCCCCACCCTCGGGGTGATCTGCTGCCCGACTGCACCCGCGCGGCCATCACGGCCGCCGCGGCGGATATCGCCGAAGTGGTGCACATCGCTCTGCACCCCGATGCCAAACCCGGTCCCGTCATCGGCGTCTACCTGGCCTTCGACTCGCTGAGGGCCGCGGAAGCGGCAGCGCTGGACATCTGGGACGCCGCCCGCTGCCGGCACGCCTATCTGCGCAACTGGGAGCTGGTACGCGCCGAAGTGCCGATCATGCCGATCATGCCGGGCTACGACGGGTGACCGCCCCCCCGCCGGACAGCCCGCGTGCCGGTCCCGCGCGCCTGACTCCGCCCTCGCCCGGGAATCCGCCCCCACCCGCGGGAATGGACCGCGCGGCCGGGGGAAGGCGGATGACCGAACGCCCCTCGACGCACGTCCGGCAGCCGTGGCCCCCCGCCCCCTGAGCCACGGTTGTCCACCAGCGGACATGGCCGCATTGCCCCCGCCGTCCCCCCTTCAGTTCGCCGCACCCCTGAACCAGACTCGGTGGCGAAGAGCTCGACCGAAGTCTGATGGATGAGGACAGCGAAAAATGGATCGATTGAAGGTCGCGGGCAGAGCCGTCGCGATGGCTCTGGTGCTGGGAACCGGCACGTGGGCCTCGACCGGCACCGCGCTCGCGGACACCGTTCCCGCGGCGACCCCGCTGGACGCCGGCTGGCAGAACCCCGCGCCCCAGGGCGCGATCGACGACGCCGGATGGCAGTGACCGGTTCGCACCGGCCCACGGCCCGCACCCCATGTCTCCCCTGAACCCCCGCGGCAGCCGGGGCTGTTCACGGGAATGATCCCGCGATCCGGCGCCCGGCAGGCCGCCTGTGAGCGGTCCTCCGCCGGCAGGAGAGGCGGGCGCCTTCCGGGCTCCGCCCGATGAGGGCCCGACCGCCGGGCCCGCGCGGCGGACGAGAACGGCATGCGGCCGCCGACGTGGACTCCACCGCGTCGCGCGGCGCCCGCCGCGCCGCCGCCGGACCGCGGCCCTGTCCGTACCCACGGCGCTCGGGCCCGACCCCCCGACCGCCGAAAACCCCCCGCCAGTCCCGTCCTTGACCGTCCTGGACAAGGCGCGGGCCCGCCTGCCTTGTCGCCGGCCGCAGCTGTGCGGCCGGCGCCCGCGGGGTCGCCTCATGCGCGCCATGTGCACACCCGCACCGGCGCCCAGTCGTACGACCGCACACACAAGGAACCTTTCCATGGAAACCCGTGAGACACCCGCCCGGACCGCAGTGCCGCACGACCCGCTCGCCCTCGTCGACGAGGTGTCGGGCTGGCTGACCACTGACGCCGCAGAAGTCGACGCGAAGATCACCGGCGAGGACAGGGACAGGCTGATCGACGGGGTGCGCAAGCTCAACGCCGAATCCCTCGTAGGTGATCAGGCAGCCTTCTACGCCCAGCAGTTGCTGCTGGCCCGGATCTACCAGATGCACACCGTGCTCCCCGAGACGACGACGGCCGAAGGCTCCGTCTTCGTGTCCGAGGTGACCCGCCTCCTGGAGGAAGCCACCGCGCAGGTCGAGGACGACTGGATCGAGCCCGGCCTTCTCGAGCAGGCTCCCGAGGAGCCCCGCGCCTACCTGTCCTGGCTGAAGCAACTGGCCCGTGGACACCGCGTCTTCAAGCACCCGTACTACCACGAGTTCATCCGCAACCAGGCCGACGCGGACGACCTGCGCAACTACGTGATGCAGGAGTCGGTGGTCGACGGCCGCTTCGACGACCTGCTCGCCATGATGCAGGTCGGCACTTCGGGGCGGGCCAAGATGGAGATCGCCGCGAACTTCTGGGACGAGATGGGCAACGGCGACCCGGACCAGGTGCACACTCTGCTCTTCAACAAGATCTACGAGGTGTTCGAGATCCCGCCGGAGGAGCTGGAGCGAAGCCTCACGGCCAACGCCCTGCTCTCGGGGAACCTCGCGGTCATGCTCTCCAGGTACCGCAAGTTCTACCCGGAGGCCGTCGGCTTCCTCGGCATGACCGAGTGGATGGTGCCCGACCGGTTCGTCCAGGTCGTGCACGCCTGGGAGCGGCTCGGTCTTCCGGACATCGGCATCGTCTACCACCGGCTGCACATCACCGTGGATTCCCAGCACGCCGCCGGATGGTTCCACAACGTGGTGCTGCCGGCCGCCGAATCGGCCCACATGCGCCGGGCCATCGCACGCGGCACGCTCTGGCGGCTGAACTCGTCGGCCCGCTACCTCGACGAGCGCATGCCGGTCGCCGCCGCCTGATCGCGCATTCCCCGACCTCTTTCCCGAAAGGCTGTGTCATGCCCCTGAACGCACAGGGATTCACCGTCGTCGACCTGCCCGAGGCATCGGCGGACCTCCTCGCCAGCTACGACGATCTGCCCGTCGACGACTACATGGGAAACGGCACGCGCTTCAAGCGTTTCGACCAGTACCGGCTGAAGTCCAAGGACGGTGAGTGGCATTTCGAGCTGCTGCCGCACCGTGACTACACGACGTACAAGACGTTCAACTCCGTCGGCGGCGGCATCCGCCGGGTCTACGAGCCGATCCAGGTCGACTTCACTCCGCTGATCGCCATCGGCGCCGCCGAGCTGGGTCTCGACCGGTCCGAGGACTGGCAGATCAACGTGCACCAGAACCGGACCCGCGCCGACGGCGGGAAGCCCGGTCCGCTGACCCCCGAGGGTGTGCACCACGACGGCCACGAGTTCGTCATGATCGCCGTCTTCCGCAGGGAGAACGTGGCCGGCGGGGAGACCCGGCTCTGGGAGCCCGGCGCGGACGCCCCCTTCTGGGAGGGCACCCTCAACCCCAACCAGGCTGTGCTGCTGGACGACCGCGCGCTGGCCCACGACGTCACCGACGTCCTGTCCGCCGACGGCGGGCCGGGCCACCGCGACATCGTCATCGTCGCGTTCTCCCGCTGGAGCGACAAGTGGTACGGCGAGGAGCACGACGAGCGGGCGCTGGCCGACCGCCCGGCCTGACCGGCCCCACCGGCCGCACCGCAACGGATTCGGGAACAGAGCGGGACTGATGAGCGACTTCACGAAGTACCAGGCACTCGGCAACGACTACCTTGTGATCGATCCACTGCGCGTGGACTTCACCGCCACCGCGCAGACGGTCCGGCTGCTGTGCGACCGGCACCTGGGCGTCGGCGCGGACGGTGTGCTCATCGGACCCACGGCAGAACCCCGCCCGGGCGAGCCCGTCGGACTGCGCATCTTCAACTCCGACGGCAGCCCGTGCGAGAAGAGCGGCAACGGGCTGCGGATGTTCGCCCTTTACCTGGCGGAGCACTACGGAGCCGGGCCGGTGCGGCCCGAGGAGCCGGCGGAGACCTCCGTCGTCCTCAGGACCGTCGCGGGGGACTCCCGCGCCGACATCCTGGACTTCGCCGAGGGGCGGGTCCGGGTCGAGATGGGCGTGCCGGCGTTCGCCACGGACGCCCCGGTGGGCCTCACGGCGGGGGCGCGCCACCTCGACGTGATCGGCCTGCACCTGGGCAACCCGCACACGGTGGTGCCGCTCGACGAGGTCAGCGCCGACCTCGCCCGGGAACTCGGCCCGCTGATCGCCTGGCACCCCGCGTATCCCGAGGGCACCAACGTCCAGTTCCTGAGCGTCCTCGACCGCGGCACCATCCGGATCGAGGTGTGGGAACGCGGCGCGGGCTACACCCTCGCCTCGGGCAGCAGCGCCTGCGCGGCCACGGCCGCGGCGCACCGGCTCGGACTGGTCGGCGAGCACGTCGTCGTCGAGATGGCGGGCGGGACCATGGAGGTGTCGGTCGGCGAGCAGGGCGAGATCACGATGACCGGTACGGCCGAGCAGGTGGCCACCGGAGACTTCTCGCCGGCCTTCCGCGCCCGCCTGGGCCAGGGAGTACCGGCGTGATCCGTGTCGACGACACCCGGACGGTCGCACAGCGGGGGTTCTTCCCCCTGCTGACGACCAGGCTCGCCTCGGTCGCCGCCACCGGTGTCTACTTCATCGCCACGGCCTGGCTCCTCATCGACCAGGGCGGCAACAGCACCGAAGTCGCGGGGCTCGCCATCGCGATGACCGTACCCAGCGTGTTCGCGGCGCTGTACGGCGGTGTGCTGATCGACCGTTACGACCGCCGGCGCATCGGCCAGATCGCCGAACTGACCAGGGTCGGCGCGGTGGTGGCTCTCGCCGTGCTGCACAGCGCGGCGCCGCTCGCCCTGTGGCACGTCTACGCGGTCACCCTGGTGCTGGGGCTGGGCAACGCGGTGACCCTGCCGTGCTACGGGGCCATGCTGCCCCAGGTGCTGCCCCGACAGAAGCTCGTCACGGGCAACGCGACCTGGCAGATCGCCACCCAGGTCGGCGGCATCGCCGCCTCCGCGCTGGGCGGGCTCCTGGTGGGCGGCGGCAGTGTGGCGATCGGGCTGTACACGGCCGCACTGTGCTACCTGGTGGCCGCGGTCGCGCTCCAGTTGGTCCCCGGTGCCGCCGCGCCGGCCTCACCCCCGGTCGCGGTGGCCGCCGTGCCCGGTGCCGGTGTGCCCGGTGTCCCCGGTGTGCCCGCCGGACCCGACATGCCCGCCGTGCAGGACGGGCCCGCCGCGCCGGCGGGCAGCGGCTGGCGGCACGACCTGGGCGTCGCTGCGCGGAGCGTCGCGGCGAACCGCACCCATCTGCTGGTCGTCATGTTCTCCATCCTGCCGCTGAGCGTGCTGGCGGCCTCCAACGCGCTGCTGCCGGTCTTCGCCAAGGAGCAGCTCGGCGCCGGCCCGGTCGGCTTCGGCCTCCTGGAGGGAGCCTGGGGCGGCGGGGCCCTGCTCGCCGGGATGGTGATCTCCCGGTTCGCCGGGCGGATCACGGACGAGCTGCGTCTGCTGGTCCACTCCCTCGTGGCGATCGCCGTGACGATGCTCGTCTTCTCCGTCATCGCGGAGATGAGCTACTCGCTTCCCGCCTCGGTGCTGCTCGGCCTCGCGATCAGCTGCTCGGGAATCCTGTTCCCCGCCTACGTACAGGCCAGGACGGAGCCGGCCGTACTCGGCCGGGTCCTGAGCGGCATCCAGTTCGCGTCGTCCATCGTGCAGCTCCTGCTGCTGGCGGCCATCGGCGTCGGCGGTACGTTCGCGCCCGCCTGGTCGATGTTCGCGGCCATGGCGCTCGCCACGCTGCTGTCGGCCGCACTGCTCTCGGTGCTGCTGAGACGTGCCCGCCGAGCGGCCTGAGGACTTTTCAGTACCCCCACTTTCTCCACCATCGAAGGAATGACTGCGCATGCCCGAGAACACCACGGACGAGGCAACGGCCCTCAAAGGCAGGACACTTCTCATCCTCGGGGCCGCGGGCCCGTCCAAGCCGCTCCTGTTCCAGGCGGCCAGGGAACGCGGTATCCGGACCGTCCTGATCAAGGAAGCGGTGACCTGGGAGAAGGAGTTCTGCGACGAGATCCTGCCTCTCTCGGTCGAGAACTACACGGACTTCGACGCCACCGTCGCCGCCGTGGCCGACTTCTGCCGTGAGCAGGGCGTCGAGGGGATCATCACCACCTTCGACAGCGCGGTGCCGGTCATGGCCCACGTCGCCGAGAAGCTCGGACTGAACGGCCCCTCCCCGTCGATGGCCGCCGCCCTGCGGGACAAGAACGCCATGCGCGAGCGGTTCGCGGAGCTCGGCCTGCCGTCGGCGGCCAGCATCCTCGTGCACACCCTGGAAGAGGCCCTCGAAGCCACCGCGAAGATCGGCTACCCGGTCGTCATCAAGCCCACGTACGGCACCGGCAGCGCGGGTGTGGTCCTGGCGCACCAGGAGTCCGAGGTGGAGGCCGCCTTCACCAAGGCGCGCGAGGTGGGCCTCAACCTCAGCGACTGCGCGGACCTCGTGGTCGAGGAGTACCTCGATGGTCTCGAAGTCACGGTGGACGCCCTGGTCTTCGACGGGGAGATCCTCTTCCACAACATCTCCGACAACCCGGAACTGATGCCCGGCCCGATCTTCCCGGAGGTCGAGTTCATCACCCCGACCGCCTTCCCGGAGCAGACCGTCGCCGAGGCGTTCGCGGCCAACGAGGCGACCATCAAGGGCTTCGGCCTGGACTTCGCGGTCGTGCACGCCGAGATGCGGATGACCAGCAGGGGACCCCGACTGCTCGAACTGCACCCCCGCCCCGCCGGCCAGCGGGTCCCGCAGATCATCGCCCGTTCGCTGGGCGTCGACCTGATGGGCGCGGCCATCGAGATCGCGCTGGGGCACCGCCCCGAGATCGAGCCGCGCCGCAAGGGCTACGCCGGCTACCGCGCCGTGTGCCCCTCGGTCCCCGGCGTCCTCAAGTCCGTGAAGGGCCTCGAGGACGCGTGGAAGAGCCCCGGTGTCTTCGACATCGAGGTCGTCCTCGAACCGGGCGCCCGCCTGGTCACCGTGCCGGACGCCGTCCAGCAGGACGCGCTGTACGTGTACGTCGAGGCCGACACGCACGAAGAGGTCAACCAGCGGCTCCTCGACGCGACCGCGTTGATCGAGCTCGAGCTGGAGTAACGAGCGGGGCGATGTGCCTCCCCCTCCGGGCGGCCGGCACCAGCCGTCCGGAGGGGACCGACAGTCAGTGGTGAGCAACGGGGGAAGAGGTAGCGTGACCGAGTCGAAGACCGTTCCGGGGGCATGCCCGCTGGACTGCCCGGACGGTTGCAGCTGGCTGCTGACGATCGAGAACGGCGCCGCCGTCGACATGCGGGGAAACCCCGACCACCCGTACACGCAGGGCGCGTTGTGCGTGAAGGTCAACCAGTTCCTCGAGCACACCCGGGCTCCCGACCGTCTTCTGTATCCCCTGCGCCGCGTCGGCGCCAAGGGGGAGGGGAAGTTCGAGCGGATCACCTGGGACGAGGCGCTGACGGAGATGGCCCAGCGGCTCACCGGCATCGTCGACCGCTACGGCGGCGAGGCGATCTGGCCCTACCAGGGGACGGGAACGCTCGGCTTCCTCCAGGGACTTCAGGGCAGAGCGGGGAGCAGGCTCTGGAACGTGCTCGGTGCGTCGGAGCACGACATGACCATCTGCTCGATCGCCGGTCTCGCGGGGCTCGAATACACCCTCGGCACCAGCCGGGGCCTCGACCCGGAGGGCCTGCGCGACTCCCGGCTCATCCTGCTGTGGGGGACGAACACCCTCAGCTCCGGCCACCACCTGTGGAAGCCGATCCAGCAGGCCCGCCGGGCCGGTGCCCAGGTCGTGGCGATCGACCCCGTCAGGACGCGCACCGCCCAGCAGGCCGACGAGCACGTGGCCCCCCTGCCGGGCACCGACGCCGCGCTCGCCCTCGGGCTGCTCCACGTCGTCGTCACGATGGGCGCCGAGGACCGCGCGTACCTGGAGCGCCACACCGTCGGCTGGGAGCAGTTCCGCGAACGGGTCATGGAGTTCACGCCCGCCCGTGTCGCCCGGCTGACCGGCCTCGACGAGGCCGTCATCGTGAGTCTCGGCGAGCGGCTGGCGACGACCCGGCCGACCGCGATCCGCGTGGCGCAGGGCATCCAGCGCCACGCCGGCGGCGGCACGGCCGTACGCACCCTCGCCTGCATTCCCGGCGTGACCGGCGACTGGGCGCTGCCCGGCGGCGGCCTGCACTACACGACCGACGGGTACTTCGGCGGCAACCGCGAGGCGCTGTACCGCGACGACCTGCGACCGGGCCCGGTGCGGTCCCTGTCCATGACGCGGCTGGCCGAAGGACTGCTCGAAGCGGCGGACCCGCCGGTCAAGGCGCTGGTGGTGTACGGGGCGAACCCGGTGGCCAGCTCGCCGGACCAGAACCGGATCCGCCGGGGCCTGGAGCGGGAGGACCTCTTCACCGTCGTCATGGACCACTTCCAGACGGACACCGCCGACTACGCCGACCTCGTGCTCCCGGCCACCATGCAGCCGGAGCACATGGACCTGCACGACGGCTACGGCCACCTCTACCTCACCTGGAACGAGCCGGCCGTACCCCCGCCGGGCGAGTGCCTGTCGACGACCGAGACCTTCCGCCGGCTGGCCCGCCACATGGGGCTCACGGAGCCGAGCCTGTACGACTCGGACGAGGAACTGGCGCGGCAGCTGCTGGACTCCGAACACCCCTCACTGGAGGGGATCACCCTGGAGCACCTGCGCAAGAACGGCTGGGCCCGGCTCGCCTATCCCGCCTCCTTCGCCCCGTACAAGGACGGGTTCCCCACCCCCTCGGGCAAGCTGGAGTTCCTGTCGGAGCGGGCCGCGGCCGAGGGCCTGGACCCCCTGGCCGGCTTCACGCCCGCCCGTGAGGTGTCGGATCCGGAGCTGGCCGGCCGCTACCCCCTGGTGCTGCTCTCCGGAGCCTCGCACTTCTTCCTCAACACGGTGTTCGGCAACAAGCCCAAGCTGCGGCGCCGGGCCGGTGACCCGTACGTGGTCCTGCACCCCCTCGACGCCGCCGCACGGGGCATCACGGCGGGCGACCCGGTACGGGTCTTCAACGCCCGCGGTTCCTTCACGGCAGCGGCCCGCGTCGACGACACGGTCCGGCCCGGCGTGGCATCGAGCCCCAAGGGCCACTGGCCGAAGCTCCACGACGGTTTCGGCGTCAACGCCACGACCGAGGAGCGCGACGCGGACATGGGCGGCGGAGCCGTCTTTCACGACAACCGGGTGGAGGTCGAACCGATCGACCGCCCGAGCAGAGACGAGGACTGATGGAATTCAGCAGGCTCGGCAACAGCGGACTGAAGGTCAGCCGGATCGCGTACGGCAACTGGCTGACCCACGGCTCCCAGATCGACGAGGACACGGCCGCCGAGTGCGTCGCCGCCGCCCTCGACGTGGGCATCACCACCTTCGACACGGCGGACGTCTACGCCGGGACCAGGGCCGAGGAGGTCCTCGGCCGCGCGCTCAAGGGCCACCGCCGGGAATCCCTGGAGATCTCCACGAAGGTGTGCCTCCCGGTCGGCAGCGGCCCCAACGACCGGGGACTGTCCCGCAAGCACATCATGGAGTCGGCGCACGGATCCCTGCGCCGGCTGGGCACCGACTACCTGGACATCTACTACGCGCACCGTTTCGACCGGGACACTCCGCTGGCCGAGACGCTCAGGGCCTTCGACGACCTGATCAGGCAGGGCAAGGTCCTCTACATCGGTGTCTCCGAGTGGACGGCCGACGAGATCCGGCAGGCGCTGCGCCTCGCCGACGAACTCGGACTCGAACGCTTCGTGGCCAGCCAGCCGCAGTACTCGATGCTGTGGCGCGTGATCGAGGAGGAGGTCGTCCCGCTCTGCGAGCAGGAGGGCCTGAGCCAGATGGTCTGGTCGCCCGTCGCGCAGGGCGTGCTGAGCGGCAAGTACCTGCCGGGCCGTCCGGCTCCCGCGGGCTCGCGCGCGGCCGACGCGAACGGCGCCCAGTGGGTCGCCGGGTTCCTGCGCGACGACGTTCTGGAGCGGGTGCAGCGGCTGGCCCCCCTGGCCCGTGAGGCCGGCCTGACCAGGGCTCAGCTCGCCATCGCCTGGACCCTTCAGAACCCCAACGTCGCCGCGGCCGTGGTCGGGGCGTCCCGCCCCCAGCAGGTCCGCAACAACGTGGTGGCCGCCGAAGCCACGCTCGACGCCGACCTCATGAAGCAGATCGACGAGATCCTCGACCCGGTTGTCGAGCGCGATCCGAAGAAGACCGACAGTGCCTGGTAGCCCCCCAGTGCCTGGTAACCCCCGACCCACCCCGCCACGTTCCGAGGAAGCACCCATGGACTATGCCCCGTTCGAGCTCCTCGAATGGCAGTCGCTCGACGACGGAGCCGCACAGTACAGCCTTGCCGACAGCGGGTGCCGGCCGGTCACCGTCCGCGAACTCCTGGACGGCGAGGACGTACTCGACCACCTGCTGGACACCCCGCTGCACTACCCGCCCGAGCGGGGACAGGAGCGGCTGCGGGAGCTCATCGCGGAGCACCACTGCGGGCAGCCGGACGACGTGATCGTCACGGTCGGCGCCGCCGAGGCCAACTCCATCGCCATCGACGCGCTGGTGCGTCCCGGCGACCACGTGGTGACCTTCGCGCCCGGCTACCGCCAGGTCTGGGGCTGCGCCGTGAACGCGGGAGCCCGCGTGGAGGAGATCCACTCCACGGCGGCCGCAGGCTGGCGCCCCGACCTGGAGGCGCTGCGCGCGGCCGTGGGCCCCGGGACCCGGCTCATCGCCCTCACGAACCCGAACAACCCGACCGGCACGATCCTCACCGAGCAGGAGATGGACGAGATCGTGGCGATCGCCGCCGAGGCGGGCGCCTGGATCCTCGCCGACGAGGTGCACCGGGGCACCGAACTCCTCACCGACGCCGTCACGTCCAGCTTCTGGGGCCGTTACGAGCGGGTGATCTGCGTCGGCAGCCTGTCCAAGGCATTCGGCATGCCGGGTCTGCGCGTCGGCTGGCTGGTCGCCCCCAGGGAGGCCCTCACGGACCTGTGGCGGCGCCACGAGTACGCCACCGTGTCCACCGGCTCCGTCTCCATGGCGCTCGCGGAGATCGCGCTGACCGAGCGCAACCGCACCCGTCTGACACACCGGTACCGGAACCTGATCCGCGAGAGCAGGACCTGGCTCGACGACTGGGTGACGGCGCACGGGGACCTGGTGTCGTACGTCCCGCCCCCGGCCACCGCCCTGGGGTTCGTCGCCTACCACCTCGACCTGCCGAGCCGTCAGGTCGCCGAGACGCTGCGCGCGCGGGGCGACGTACTGGTCGGCGCGGGAGCCCACTTCGGCACGGAGGGGCATCTGCGGATCGCCCACGGACACGACCCGGCCTACCTCGCCGCCGCGCTCGACAGGACGGCCTCGGTGCTCAAGGAGCTGGCGGCCGTCCACGGGCAGCGGCCGGCCGGGGCACCGGCACCGGCGCGGCACACACCCCCGGCACCCACGCAGTGAACACCACACGCCGTACGACAATGGAGAGTTGTTTCCACATGAGCAGGAAGACGCTGCTGGCCGCCGTGACGGCGATGGCCGGGTTGCTGGTGTCCGGATGCAGCCAGGGTCTCCTGGCCGGGAGTGACGACGGCGCCGGACAGGACGGCCCGGTCATCCTCGGCATGGCCGTCCCGATGTCCGGGACCAGCGCCGACATCGGCCCGTACATGAAGAACGGCGCCCAGCTCGCCATCGACGAGATCAACGCCAAGGGCGGCGTACTCGGCCGCGATCTGGAGCTGCGGGTCGAGGACGACGCGTGCGACCCCAAGACGGCGGTCGCCGCGGCCAACAAGCTCGTCACCGCGAAAGTCGCGGTCTCCGTCGGCGGATACTGCTCGGGTGCGACCCTGCCGACCCTGCCGGTCTTCGCCAAGGCCAAGATCCCGATGGTCATCCCGGCGGCCAACTCCGACGAGCTGTACCAGCAAGGCATCAAGAGCACCTTCCTGATCAACGGAACGGGCACCCAGCAGGCCGACGCCGCCCTGGCCTGGATGGAGGACAAGAAGGCCGGCCGCGTGGCGGTGGTGCACGACAGCACCAGCTACGCCAAGAACATCGCCACACTGATGGGCCCGCGCCTCAAGAAGGACGGCGGACCCGAGCAGGTGGCGGCCCTGTCCCTCACCCCGGGCGAGAGCGACTACAGCGGCGTCGTGGGCGCCCTGCTCGACGAGAAGCCCGACTTCGTCTACTGGACGGGGTACGACAAGGAGGGCGGCCTGCTCGTCCGCCAGCTGCGGCAGGCCGGTTACAAGGGCACGATCATGGTGGCGGACGGCGCCGTCAGCGACTCCCTCGCGAAGATCGCCGGCAGCGGCAACGCCGACGGCGTGCTCGCGACCATGACGCAGACCCCCGACACGATCAAGGGCGGCGAGAAGTGGGTCGCCGCGTACCGCAAGAAGTTCGGAGCCCGGCCCGGCCCGTTCTCCACCCAGTCCTACGACGCCGTGCGGGTCGCGGCCGAAGCGATCGGGAAGGCCGGCTCCACCGAATCGGCCGACGTGGTCGCGGAGCTGGAGGGCCTCAAGGGCTTCCCGCTCTTCTCCGGCCCGCTGACCTTCACGAAGGACCACACGCTCTCCCAGGGCGGCTTCGTGGTCCTGGAGCGGCGCGGCGGCCGGTTCGTCCTCGCGGACAGCGGGAAGTAGCGGCGACCCATGGCGCAACTCATCTGGGACGGCCTCTTCGTCGGGGCGTTCTACTCCCTCATAGCCCTGGGCTACAGCCTGGTCTACGGGGTCATCAGGCTGCTCAACTTCGCCCACGGCGACCTGTACATGCTGGGAGCCTTCTTCGGACTGTGGCTGCTCACCGCGCTCGGCGCGTTCCCGGCCACCCTCCCGGTGCTCGCGCTCCTGGTGGTGCTCGTGGTGGTCTCGCTGGCGACCGGACTGGCAGGAGTGGCCATCGAGCGGGTGGCCTACCGCCCGCTGCGCCAGGCACCGAGACTCTCGCTGCTGATCACGGCCGTCGGCGCCTCGTTCGTCGTCGAGTACGGCGTGCGCATCGCCGCCGGACCCAACCCGCAGGTCTACCCGCTGCGCCTGGACGGTGAGGCACTCACCCTGTTCGGGGCGCGCTTCACCCCCCAGCAACTGCTCCTGATGGGCGTGGCGATCGCCCTGATGCTCGGCCTGGACGCCTGGATCAACCGCAGCCGCGACGGCCGGGCGATCCGGGCCGTGGCCCTGGACCAGAAGGCCGCCCGGCTGATGGGCATCGACGTCGACAAGGTCATCTCAAGGGTCTTCTTCGTCGGCTCGGCGCTCGCCGGGGCGGCGGGCGTCATGGTCGGCGTCTTCTACGGGAAGGTCGACTTCCTGATGGGCTTCATCATCGGCCTCAAGGCGTTCACCGCGGCCGTCATCGGCGGGATCGGGAACCTGAAGGGCACGATGCTCGGCGGCCTGGTCCTCGGCCTCCTCGAGTCCTTCGGCTCGTACTGGCTCGGCGGTGAATGGCGCGACGTCTTCGCCTTCGGCTTCCTCATCCTCCTGCTGAGCGTCCGGCCCACCGGCCTGCTCGGCGCCCGAGAGCAGGAACGCGTATGAACCTCGCACTACGGCGCTTCGCGCAGAGCCGCGCGGTGGGCCCGCTCGGCCTGGCGGCCGCCGCGCTCGCCCCGCTCCTCATCGCCACGCCCTACTCCCTCAACGTCATGACGAGCGCCGCGATCTTCGTGATGCTCGCCATCGGTCTCAACATCGTGGTCGGCTACTGCGGGCTGCTCGACCTCGGCTTCGCCGCCTTCTTCGCGGTGGGCGCCTACACCAGCGGGGTGCTTTCCACCCAGTACGGGCTCTCACTGGTGCAGACGGTTCCGGTGGTCGTCGCGGTGACCCTGCTCGCCGGCATCCTGATCGGCCTGCCCACCCTGCGGCTGCGCACCGACTACCTCGCCATCGTGACACTGGGCTTCGGCGAGATCATCCGCATCCTGGCCAACAACCTGGAGATCACCGGCGGACCGTCCGGCATCTACGGGATTCCGGGCCTGTCCTTCTTCGGCCTCGGCCTCGACGACCCGGTGGGGCTCTACTACACCGTCCTGGTCCTGGTGGCGGTCGCCGTGCTGCTCGCCGGCCGGCTCGACCGGTCCCGGCTCGGCCGGGCGTGGAGCTTCATCCGCGAGGACGAGGACGCCGCCGAAGCCATGGGCGTCCACACGTACCGCGTCAAGCTCGCGGCGTACAGCGCCGGTGCGGTGTGGGGCGGTCTGGCCGGGGTGCTCTTCGCCGCGCAGATGTCCGCCGTCTCGCCGGAGAGTTTCCGCTTCATCCAGTCCGCGCTGGTCCTGATGGCCGTGGTGCTCGGCGGCATGGGCAGCTCCCGGGGAGTCGTCGTCGGAGCCGTGTGCATCAGCCTGGTGCCCGAGCTGCTCCGCGGCATCGAGGACAACCGGTACTTCGCCTTCGGCGCGGTGCTCATCGCGGTCATGGTCTTCCGGCCGGTGGGCCTGTGGCCGCGCCCGTCGCGGGAACCGGGCCGCACGGCCCGGCGGTCCGTGCCGGAACCCGTATCCGTACGAACGGAGAAGGTCACATGACCACTTCCGAACTGCTCACGCTCGAACGGACAGAGGTCGCGTTCGGCGGGGTCCGGGCCGTGGACGGCGTCGACCTGACGATCGGTGCGGGCGAGATCGTCTCCGTGATCGGACCCAACGGCGCCGGCAAAACGTCACTGTTCAACTCCGTCACCGGCTTCTACCGGCCGACCGGGGGACGCATCCGGATCGCCGGGCACGACGTGACCGGGGCCAGGCCCTCGGCCATCGCCGCCCTCGGGGTGTGCCGCACCTTCCAGAACCTGCGGCTGTTCCCCGGCCTGCCGGTCCTGGACAACGTACGGGCGGGTCTTCACCTGCGGGGCGGGCAGCATGTCTTCGACGCGCTGCTGCGCACCCCGCGCTACCGGCGGTCGGAGCGCGAGATCACCGACGAGGCGCACCGCTGGCTGGACTTCGTGGGCCTGCCTGAGAACGTTCCCGGCGCCGTCGACCGGGCGGGCCCCGTCGGGCAACTGCCCTACGGCGCCCAGCGGCTGGTCGAGATCGCCCGGGCGCTGGCCATGCGGCCGAAGCTGCTCCTGCTCGACGAGCCGGCCGCCGGCCTCAACGCGGCCGAGAAGGCCGCGCTCACCGACCTGGTGCACCGCATCCACGGCCTGGGCGTCTCGGTCGTCCTCATCGAGCACGACATGCGGCTGGTCCGCGCGGTGTCGAAACGCGTCGTGGTCCTGAACTTCGGCAAGAAGATCGCCGACGGCACGCCGGACCGGGTCTGGAACGACCCGGCCGTCGTCGACGCCTACCTCGGCGCCGACCCCGACTACGAGAGCGCCGACGCGCCCTCCGGCGAACCCGAACCAGAACCCGAACGGGAGGAGAGCCATGTCTGAGCGCCCGGACGTGCTGCGACTCGACGCCGTCGACGTCCATTACGGGGGAGTCCAGGCCGTGCGCGGCCTGACCGTGTCCGTCGCGGCGGGCGAGGTCGTCACCCTCCTCGGCGGCAACGGCGCCGGCAAGACCTCCACACTGTCGGCGATCTCGGGACTCGTCAGGCCGAGCGCCGGACGCATCACCTTCGAGGGCCAGGACATCACCCGGGCCAAGCCGCACGAGATCGTCGGCCGCGGCCTGATTCACGTACCGGAGGGCCGACGGGTGTTCAGCCGGCTGTCCGTGCACGAGAACCTCCAGCTCGGCGGGTACCTCGTGCGCAACGCCGCTGAACTGGCCACCCGTCTCGACCACGTCTTCGCGATGCTCCCCAGACTGGCCGAACTCCGCGGCCAGGCCGCCGGCAGCCTCTCGGGCGGCGAGCAGCAGATGGTGGCCATCGGCCGGGCGCTGATGGCCGAGCCGCGGCTGCTCGTGCTGGACGAGCCCTCCATGGGGCTCGCGCCGGGAATGGTGGCGACCGTGATGCGGCTGATCCAGGACATCCGGGACCAGGGGACCGCGGTACTGCTCGTGGAGCAGAACACCCGGGCCGCCATGCGGGTCGCGGACCGCGGCTACGTCCTGGAAACCGGGACCTGTGTGGCCGAAGGCACGGTCGGCGAGCTGGCCGGCGACCCACGGGTCGCCGAGGCGTACCTCGGGACCGCGCAGCCGTCTCCGGCGGGGAAGTGAGCGGCATGGATCTCGGCTCACTGCCCCGTATCGACGCGGGCACCCTCGACCGGCTCATGCCGATGCGACACGCCGTCACGGCGCTCGTCGACGCCCTGCGGGCCGGCGTCCTCACCGGCGGCGACGCGATGCCGAGGACCGTGACCGGGGTGAGCTCCGGACAACTCCTCTACATGCCCGCCGAGTTCGGCCCGTACGCGGGCGTGAAGCTCGCGTCCGTCGCACCCGGAAACGCGGACCTGGACCTGCCCCGGATCTCGGGCCTCTACGTCCTGCTCGACAGCGCGACCCTGCTCCCGCTGGCCCTGCTCGACGGCGCGGCCCTGACCTCACTGCGCACCCCGGCGGTCTCCGCGCTCGCCGTCGACCGGCTGGCCGTGCCCGGCGCGGCGCGCCTGGTCGTGTTCGGCACGGGACCGCAGGCATGGCGGCATGTCGAGGCCATGCGTACGGTGCGGCCGGTCGGCCACGTCGGGGTCGTGGGCCGCGACCCCGGCCGGACCGAAGCCTTCCTGACCCGCTGCCGGGACGCCGGTCTGCCGGCGGACAGGGTCGGGAACGACGCCGTACGCGACGCCGATCTCGTCCTGTGCTGCACCACGGCACGGGAGCCCCTGTTCCCCGGACGGCTGGTGCCCGCCCACGCCACCGTGGTGGCCGTCGGCTCGCACGAGCCGGACGCCCGCGAGGTCGACACGGACCTGGTGTGCGGATCGACGCTCGTCGTGGAGAGCCGGTCCACGGCGCTCAGGGAAGCGGGCGACATCCTTCTTCCCCTCGCGGAGGGGAAGTTGCGGCCCGACGCCATCGCGGGAGACCTGGCCGAACTCGTCGGGGGCCGGGTGGACACCGGCCGGCCGGTGCCCCGCCTGTTCAAGAGTGTGGGCATGGCCTGGCAGGACCTGGCCGTGGCGGCGGCGGCGTACGAACGCCTGCGCGCCGCACCGGACCGCGCCGCCGCCAGGTCCGGCTGACCGCACCGCCGGCCCCGGCAGCCGGCCCCTTCCGTACGAAAGACGTCGCACCGCGCACCGCGCGGCCGGCGACGACACCTCTACCGAAAGAACGGATGACCATGACTGTGCATGGAGTCGATCATGTGGAGTTCTACGTAGGCGACGCCGTACAGGCCGCCCACTACTACCGCACCGCCTACGGCTTCCAGGTGGTGGCCGAGGCACCCGCCGGCGCCGACGGCCCCGCAGCCCGCTCCTTCGTCCTGGCCCACGGCGGCGTGCGCCTGGTGCTGACCTCCGCCCTGAGCGACGAGCACGCGGCGGCCGCGTTCGTCCGCACCCACGGGGACGGGGTCCGGGACGTGGCGCTGCGCACCGACGACGCCGTGGCCGCCTTCGACCGGGCCGTCGGGGCCGGCGCCGAGGCCGTCGCCGAGCCGCGCACCTACGAGGACGAGACCGGCCGGGTCGTCAGGGCGACCGTGGCCGCCACCAACGGCCTGGTGCACAGCTTCGTCCAGCGGGACAACCCCGACGGGAACTTCCTGCCCGGCAGCCACCTGCCGGTCGTGGCCGGCGCGGGTCCGGCCCCCGATCTCCTCGACACCATCGACCACCTGGCGTTCTGCCTGAGCCCGGGCTCGCTGGACGAGATGGTCAACTTCTACGAGAAGGCCATCGGCCTGCGGCACACCTACGACGAGTACATAGAGGTCGGCGGCCAGGCCATGGCCTCGCGGGTGGTGCAGGACGAGACCCGGGGCATCACCTTCACCATGGTCGAGCCCGACCCGTCCGGCGGCCGGGGGCAGTTGCACGACTTCCTCGACGGTTTCGGCGGGGCCGGGGTGCAGCACGTCGCGTACAGCACGAAGGACATCGTGCGGGCCGCCCGTGAACTGCGCTCCACCGGCGTCGAACTGCTGAGCTCGCCGGCCGCCTACTACTCCTCCCTGGCCCACCGGGGCATCGACGTCGGCATCGACGCGGCCGTCCTCCAGGAGCACGGCCTGCTCGTCGACCGCGACGAGTGGGGCCAGCTCGTGCAGGTCTTCACCCGCTCGCCGTACGCCCGGCGCACCGTGTTCTTTGAGCTGATCCAGCGCTTCGAGGCGCGTACCTTCGGCAGCGGCAACATCAAGGCGCTGTACGAGGCGGTCGACCGCGAGCGTGCGAACGCGGCGAGCGGGGAGACCCCCTCCGGAGCCGGCCGGTGACGACGTCACCGGCCCTCCGGCCGCCCGCCGCGACCCGGTCGGCCCAGTCGCCGCCGTCGTCCCGGTCGCCGCTGTCGCCACGGGAGTACGAGGCGGCGGCGCGCGCGAAGCTCGACGGGGCCGTGTGGGACTACCTGGCCGGGGGCAGCGGGGACGAGGTCTCGCTGCGCGGCGACCAAGAGGCGTACCAGCGCTACCGGCTGCGCCCGCACACGCTCGTCGACGTGTCCCGCTGTGAGACCGGCCGCACCCTGCTCGGCGCTCCGGTGGAGTTCCCGGTGGGTGTCGCCCCCATGGCGTACCACCGGCTCTTCCACCCCGACGGGGAGCCGGCGACCGTGCGCGCCGCGGGAGCCGCGGGGGCGCTCGCGGTGGTCAGCACCTTCGCCAGTACGACGCTGGAGGAGACGGCGGCCGCCGCCTCCGGGCCGCTCTGGTTCCAGCTGTACGTACTGCGCCGCCGGGAGGTCACCGAGTCCCTGGTCCGGCGGGCCGAGGCGGCGGGCTACCGGGCCCTGGTGATCACCGCGGACACCCCCCGGATGGCCCGCCGGGAGCGCGACCTGCGCAACGGCTTCCGGCTGCCCGCGCACATCGGGCCGGCCAACCTCGACGACCGGTACGCGGCGGGGCTGCACCACGCGCGGCGGTCCGGGTCCGCCCTGGCCGACCACGCCGTGGAGCACCACGACGCCGCCTTCACCTGGGGCGACCTGGCCTGGCTGCGCTCGCTGACCAGTCTGCCGCTCGTCCTCAAGGGCGTCCTCACCGCCGAGGACGCCCGGCGCGCGGCCGACCTGGGGGTGTCGGGGCTGATCGTCTCCTCCCACGGCGGCCGCCAGCTCGACGGCGCGACAGCCCCGCTGGACGCGCTGCCCGAGGTGGTGGCGGCGGCCGCCGGCCACTGCGAGGTGCTGGTGGACGGCGGTGTGCGCCGCGGCACCGACGTACTGAAGGCGCTGGCGCTCGGCGCGCGTGGCGTCCTCACCGGGCGGCCGGTCCTGTGGGGGCTGACCGTCGGCGGCGCGGCCGGTGCCCAGCGCGTACTGACCACCCTGCGGGAGGAGTTCGAAGAGGCAATGGCCCTGTCCGGACGCCCGCGCCTCGACATGATCGGGCCGGACCTGCTGCACCGGGCCGCTCCCGAGGCGGGCGCCCTGCACCGTGCCCCGGCCTACGGCTCATCCCCTGAACAGTCCCCCGAACAGTCCCCTGAGCAGTCCTACGAGAAGTCCGATGAGAAGGAGTACGCATGACCACGCACGCCACACGTTTCGAACTGTCCGCCGCCGACCGGGAACTGCTGCCGACCGACGAGGACGTGCAGTTCTACCAGGAGCACGGCTGGTACCTGTCCAAGAAGCTGCTCACCGACGAGGAGGTCGACCTGCTGAACGAGGCGGCCGACCGCTTCTACGCCGGACACCGTGACCGCACCCTGCCCACCAGGCCGCCCCGGCTCGCCTACTGGGAGCCCGAACAGGGCGATGTGCACCGGCACAACGACTACATCTTCTACGAGGACGACACCATCCGGAGCATCCTCTCCAAGCCCGTCATCGCGGCGACCGCGGCCCTCATCGCCAAGACCGAGCAGATACGCCTGTGGAACAGCACGCTCATCCACAAGCCGCAGCGTGCCGACGACGCCCGCAACATCGTTCCCTGGCACATGGACCGCCACTACTGGCAGACCTGCTCGTCCGAGCAGATGCTCACGGCCTTCATCCCCTTCCACGACTGCGGTGAGGAGATGGGCACGATCACGATGATCGACGGCAGCCACACCTGGCAGGAGACCGGCGGGGACGACTCGACCAGCCGGCACTTCGCCGACCGGGACCGGTCGGAACTGGAGGGGCTGCTCTCCGAGAACGCCGCGGCCAACGGTGCCGAGGTCCGCAAGATCCCGGTGACCATCCCCAAGGGACACATCAACTTCCACCACTGCCGGACCTACCACGGCAGCGGCTACAACGTCAGCGACCGCCCCCGCCGGGCCATTTCCCTGCACCTCCAGGACGCGGCGAACCAGTGGCGCCCCTTCGAACTGTCCTCGGGCGGGAACCTCGTCTACAACAACGACGCGCTCGTCCGCAAGGACAGCCAGGGCAACCCCGACTACACGGACCCCGACTTCTGCCCGGTCCTGTGGGAGACGTCCGGTGAGTGACGGTTCCCGCACCACTGTGCTGGCGGCCGGCGAGCTGCACGGCTCGCTGGCCGATCCGCTGATGGAGGTGATGAACTTCCTCAACGAGATCACCTCCCGCTACCCGCGGGCCATCTCCTTCGGCCCCGGCCGCCCCTACGAGGGGCTGTTCGAGGTGGAGCGGATCGGCGAGTACCTCGACGCGTACAAGCGCCACCTGGTCGAGGAGCTGGGCCGTACCCCCGACGAGGTGCGCACCCTGCTCTTCCAGTACGGGCGCACCAACGGGCAGATCCACGAACTGGTGGCCCGCACCCTGCGCAACGACGAGGGGATCGACGCGGACCCGGAGTCCCTGGTGGTCACGGTCGGCTGCCAGGAGGCCATGTTCATCACCCTGCGGGCCCTGTTCGGCGCCCCCTCGGACGTGCTGCTCGTCGCGTCGCCCTGCTACATCGGCATCACGGGGGCCGCCCGGCTGCTCGACATCGAGACGGCGTACGTGCCCGAGGGCTCGGACGGCGTCGACCCGGACGCCCTGCGCCGCACCCTCGCGGAGCTCCGGGCGGCCGGGAAGCGGCCCAGGGCCCTGTACGTGGTCCCGGACTTCGCCAACCCCACGGGCACCTGCATGACGCTCGACGCCCGGGAGCGGCTGCTCGAACTCGCCGAGGCCGAGGACCTGCTGCTGCTGGAGGACAACCCGTACGGCTTCTTCACCCGTACCGGCCAGGTCCTTCCCACGCTCAAGGCCCTGGACAGCACGGGGAAGGTGGTCTATTTCGGTTCCTTCGCCAAGACCTGCTTCCCCGGCGCCCGGGTCGGCTACGTCGTGGCCGATCAGCCGGTACGCGCGGCGGACGGCACCCAGCGGCTTCTCGCGGACGAGCTGTCCAAGGTGAAGAGCATGACCACGGTGAACACCCCGGCGCTCAGCCAGGCCGTCATCGGAGGCATGCTCGTCGCCAACGACTGCCGGCTGCGCGACGCCAACAAGCCGGCCGCCGATTTCTACCGCACCAACATGACCGTCCTGCTCGACTGTCTCGACCGGATGCTTCCGCCGGGCCGGCGGGAGGCCGCGGGCATCAGCTGGAACGCGCCGGACGGCGGCTTCTTCCTCACCATGACGCTGCCCGTCCCGGCGGACAACGAACTGCTGGAGCGCTCGGCAAGGGATCATGGAGTGATCTGGACACCCATGAGCTACTTCCATCCCGACGACGGTGGCAGCCACCAGATACGGCTGTCGCTCAGCTACCTCACCCCCGAGCAGGTGGCCGAGGGCGCCCGCCGGCTGGTCGGTCTGCTGGAACGGAGCCCCACGTGATTGGCCTGCTGTATACGGTGACCGTGCTCATCTGGGGGTCGACCTGGCTCGCCATCAAGGGCCAGCTGGGCGAGGTGCACCCGACGGCCTCCATCGCGTACCGGTTCGCGCTCGCCGCGCTGATCCTCCTCGCGTGGGCGCGGCTGCGCGGCCTGCCGCTGCGATATCCGGCGCGTGTGCACGGGCAGTTCGCTCTCATGGGCATATGCATGTTCTCGGTCAACTTTGTCTGCTTCTATTTCGCAGAGGAGCATTTGACCACCGGCCTCGTGTCGATCATTTTCGCCATGTCCCTCGTGGTCAACATGGTCTTCGCCCGGCTTTTCTTCCGCCGCACCATCGCCCCCCGGGTACTCGTCGGCGGAGGTATCGGACTGCTTGGTATCGGCACCGTTTTCTGGCCCGCTTTCGCGGATTTCGACCTGTCGTCGGGAAGCGGCCCCGGAATTGTGCTGTCCGCCGTGGGAACCGTGGTGTTCTGCCTGGGCAACGTCGTCTCCGGCAAGACCCAGGCCCAGGGCATCCCGGTGATCCAGGGCACGGGATACGCCATGGGGTACGGGGCGCTGCTGATGCTGCCGTTCGCCCTGACCCTCGGCGACGGCCCGATGTTCGAGGCCACGTGGGAGTACGTCGGATCGCTCGGCTACCTCGCCCTGTTCGGCTCGGTGATCGGCTTCGGCACCTACCTCACGCTGCTCGGCCGCATCGGCGGGGAGCGCGCGGCGTACGCGATGGTCCTCTTCCCGATCGTGGCGCTGCTGCTGTCCACGGTGTTCGAGGACTTCACCTGGTCCGTACGCGATCTGGTGGGTGTCGCCCTGATCCTGGCGGGCAACGCCGTGATGCTGGCCAACGCATTGCGGAAGCCGGCGCAGCCCCCGGAGGGCGAGCCGGCCGGGACATCCGGTGCGGCGGCCGGCCGCGCTGAGACGGTGAAGGAGTGAACCAGTGCGCAGCGCCGCAGTAGTGGGCACCGGCCTCATCGGCACCTCGGTCGCCCTCGCCCTGAGCGCCCGGGGCGTCACGACGCACCTGATCGACCGCAACCCCGAGAACGTACGCATCGCCGCGGCACTCGGGGCCGGCACGGCCGCGCCGCCCGGGGGGCCGGTGGACCTCGCGGTCGTCGCGGTCCCGCCGTCGGACGTCGCCCGTACGGTGGCGGAGTACCAGAAACGCGAACTGGCCCGCGCCTACACCGATGTGGCGAGCGTCAAGGCCGCTCCGTACGCCCAGTGCGCCGAGCTCGGCTGCGACCTGACGACGCTGGTGGGCGGTCATCCGATGGCGGGTGGCGAACGCTCGGGGCCGCTGGACGCCAGGGCGGACCTGTTCACGGACCGGCCCTGGGTGTTCACGCCCGCCGTTGAGACCAGCGAGAACACGCTCAACGTCGCCCTCGAACTGGCCTCGCTCTGCGGCGCGGTCCCGGTCGTCCTCGACGCGGACGACCACGACAGGGCCGTGGCCCTCGTCTCGCACCTGCCGCACCTGCTGGCCAGCCTGACCGGGGCCCGGCTGCTCGACGGCGAGGAGTACGCGCTCCGGCTGGCCGGCCGCGGGATGCGGGACGCCGTCCGCACGGCCGGCGGGGACGCCGGCCTGTGGGCCGACATCCTCGCCTCCAACGCCTCCGCGGTCGGCGCGGTGCTCGCCGAGCTCAGCGCGGACCTCGGCCGCGCGGCACACGCCCTCGACCGGTTGGCGCACGGTGGCCCCGAGCAACGGGGGGACGCCTACGAGGAGTTGACCGGGCTCCTGCGCCGGGGGAGTGAAGGGCGGGACAGGATCGCCCCCTCCCTGGGCGGCGGCGCCGGTTCGTACGTCTGGCTGTCCGTCGCCGTGGACGGTCCGGACCGCCGGGCGGAGCACCTGCTCGCCGACGTGAGCACCAGCCGCGTCGGTCTGGAGCGCATGGTCCTGCCGGACGAGTCGGTCCATCCGGACGGCCCCGTAGGGCTGTTGGTGGCCCGGGAGACCGCCTGGCCGCTGTCGGAGGCGCTGCGCGACCGGGGCTGGGCCGTACAGCGCGGCACGGCCGGCGCCGGGCCCGTCCCGGCGGACGGGGCCGGGATCGCGGCCGGCCCGGCGCGCCACGCGGCGGCGATGTGACGCCTCGGCAGGAACGCCGGATTTCCCACAACGAGCGAAGTGCAGTCTCTTGACAGGAATTCCTGTCGTGGAAAGGATGTCGTTCAGGCCATTGTCGCCCGCCGGAGGGAAATTTCCTCCGATGTTTTCGGGCCGAACTTTCTCAGCGCCGGATTCCCGGCTTACGCCCCTTAGGCAATAGCGCCCGATCCGCGCCGTTCTTGAGTAGCACGCTCGTTCGCCGAGGGAGAATTCATGAAGGCATCGTCGTCCGAAAACGACCGACCCCCCAAAAACCCCTGGTGGAATCCCCAACAACCGTCCGGCATGCCGGTCCACCGCTACGGCGGCGCCGGAGCGCGCGGCCTGGTCGAGCCCGGCACACGCGCATGGCTCGACCGTCCCCCGGGCCGCGCGCCGCTGTGGAGCTCGGTGGACCTGCGCGACGGCAACCAGGCGCTGGCCAACCCGATGGACCTGCGGCGCAAGCGGGAGATGTTCGACCTCCTCGTCCGCCTCGGCTTCAAGGACATCGAGGTCGGCTACCCCTCCGCCAGCGAGGCCGAGTTCGCGTTCGTGCGCCACCTCGTCACCGGCGGCCACATACCCGACGACGTCACCATCACCGTCTTCACCTCGGCGCGTCAGGAACTCATCGACCGCACCTTCGAGGCGGTCCGCGGCGCGGACCGGGCCATGGTCCACCTGTGCCACGCCACCGCCTGCCTCTGGCGCGAGGTCGTGTTCCGGATGACGCCGTCCGAGGTGATGGCACTGGCCCGGCAGAGCGCCCAGCACATGGTGCGGCTCGCCGACCGCGCCGGGGGAGACATCCGGTTCGAGTACTCGCCGGAGACGTTCAACGTCACCGAGCCGGAGTTCGCCCTGGAGATCGCCAACACCGTCGCCGAGATCGTCGAGGCGTCCCCGGAGCGCCCCCTGACGCTCAACCTGCCGAGCACGGTGGAGATGCACGCGCCGCACGTGTTCGCGGATCAGGTCGAGCGGATGCACCGCAACCTCGAACGCCGCGACGGCATCATCCTGTCGGTCCATCCGCACAACGACCGCGGCACGGCGGTGGCCGCGGCCGAGTACGCGCTCGCCGCCGGCGCCGACCGGGTGGAGGGCACGCTCTTCGGGAACGGCGAGCGCACCGGGAACGTCTGCCTGGTCACCCTGGCGCTGAACCTGCTCAGCCGGGGCATCGACCCCCAGCTCGACCTCTCCGACATCCCCGCGATCCGCCGGACCGTCGAGGAGTGCAACGAGATGCCCGTACCGGACCGGCATCCGTACGCCGGCGACCTGGTGTTCACGGCGTTCTCCGGTACGCACCAGGACGCCATCGCCAAGGGGCTGCGGCACCTGGAGGACCGGGCCGCCGCCGCCGGGGTACCGGCCGCGCAACTGCCGTGGGACGTCCCCTACCTGCCGATCGACCCCCGGGACATCGGCCGCAGCTACGAGGCGATCATCCGGGTGAACAGCCAGTCGGGCAAGGGCGGCATCGCCCACGTCCTGCGCTCCCGGTGGGGGCTCGACCTGCCCCAGGAACTGCGGGTCGAACTCGCCGGGGTGATCCAGAGACTCACCGACGTGACGGCGGCCGAAGTGGAACCCGGTCTCATCTGGGACACCTTCCGCGCCGAGTACTGCGACATGGGCGGCTGGGCCTGCTTCGCACAGCCCGGACCCGACGGCGACGACCCGGTGGACGCGCTCCTCACGCTGGCCCGTGAGCACGGAGTGCACGCCGAAGTGGACCACCTGACCGGCGCGGCGGCCGAACCCGCGACCGGCGCCGCCCACGCCTGCTACGCCCGCGTGCTGGTGGATCACCAGCCGGTGTGGGGCGTGGGCCTGGCCCCGACGCCCCGGGCGGCCACCGTGCGGGCGGTGCTGTCCGCCCTGCGGCGCGGCGGCGCCGTGCCGGCGGACAGCGGCTGCGTACCGCACCTGGCAGGACCGAGAGAGGGAGCCCTGTGAACGAACCGACACTGCCCGCCTACGTCGAGCTGGAGCCCGGACGGTTCCGCGAGGACGTGGGCCTGCGTTACGAGGACTACGTGATCGGCCACGTCTTCGAGCACCGGCCCGGCCGCACCATCACGGCGACGGACAACATCTGGAGTTCGCTGCTCTGCCTCAACCAGCACCCGCTCCACATAGACGAGGTCTACGCCTCGACGACGCCGTTCAAGAAGCTGCTCGTATCGAGCCTGGTCACGTTCGGGATCGTGAACGGGATGACGGTCAGGACCATCAGCCAGCAGGCGGTCGCCAACCTCGGCTGGGACAAGGTCCGGCTCAGCGCACCCGTGTTCGTGGGGGACACGCTCTACGCCGAGACGACGATCCTCGCCAAGCGCCCCTCCGGCTCCCGGCCGGGCGAGGGCATCGTCACCGTCCACACCGTGGGCCGCAACCAGGACGGGGTCCCGGTCATCGAGTTCGACCGCACCCTCATGGCCACCATGCGCGGCCCCGCCCGACCCGATCAGCCAGAGCACTGACCCCCAGCCCGTAAGACAGGAGACGCCCATGACCGCACTACCTGTGATCGATCTGGAGCACGCCCGCGACGGAGACGAGGTGAAGGTGGCCGACGAGATCTCCCGCGCCTGCACCGAGGTCGGCTTCTTCGTCGTGCGCGGCCACGGCATCGACCGGAAAGTCTTCGACGACGCCTACGAGCTGTCCCTCGACTTCTTCCGCAGGCCGGCGGCGGAGAAGAACGCGCTGCCGATGCGCACGAGCACCGCTCGCGGCGACAACGACTACAGCCCCTACGGCTACAGCGCGCTGCTCTCCGAGAACGCCTACGCGTACACCGGCAAGCAGGGCATGCCGTCCGACTACGTCGAGAAGTTCAGCGTGGGGCGGCTCGTCACCGACGACGCCGAGGAACTGCCCTTCCCCGCCGACGAGCGCGGAGCCGCGCTGCGCGCCGCGCTGAAGACCTACTTCGCCGCCTGCGAGACCGTCGCCGCGCGGTTGACCGAGCTGCTGACCGTCGCCCTCGAACTGCCGCGCGACTTCTTCGCCACCCGTACCGACCGCTCCAACGACTCGCTGCGCTCACAGTTCTACCCGGGCGTACAGCAGGAGTTCGCCAACGACCAGGGCATGGGCGAGCACACCGACGGCACCCTCATCACCCTGCTCACCGAGGACGGCCCCGGCCTCCAGCTGCGCGACCTGAAGGGCGAATGGCTCGACGTCGACGTCCCCGAGCGGGACTGGTTCATCGTCAACATCGGTGACCTCATGGCCCGTTGGTCGAACGACGAGTACGTCTCGACGCCGCACCGCGTGCGGCTCGTCGACAGCCCGCGCCAGTCGATCGTCTTCTTCAAGCTGGCCAACGACGACGCGATCATCGAATGCTTCCCGAAGTTCACCCGGGACCGGGCCGCCGCCTACGAGCCCATCCGGTACGAGGACTTCTCGCTCCAGAAGATGGACGCCCTCTTCGGACGGGAGACCCGGTCATGAAGGTCCACCCCTGCCTCTTCTACGTGCCGGCCTCGCGCCTCGACAAGCTCCTCAAGAACGTGCCCCGCCACTCGGTCGCGCTCGTGCTCGATCTGGAGGACTCCGTCCCCAAGGACGCGAAGCCCACCGCCCGGGAGCGGCTGCGCGACGTCGACCTCACCGGGACCGGACTCGACGGTGTCTCGCTGCGCGTCAACAGCATCGAGACCCCCGACGGGCTGCTCGACATCCAGCTGCTGCTCGCACTCGGCGGTGAGATCGGCGGGCTCCCCCTGGAAACCGTGTTCGTGCCGAAGGTCTGCGGCGCACGCGACGTGGCCGTGTACCGGTCGCTCCTCTCCGGCCTGCCGAACCCGCCGGAGATATGCAGCTTCATCGAGACGGTGGACGCCGTCGAGAACGCCTTCGAGATCGCGGCGGTCAGCGACGGACTCTGCTTCGGGCAGGCCGACCTGGTCGCCGAGATGTGGGCGCCCGACGAGTCCTACCTGGCCCACGCGCGCGCCCGGATGTGCGTGGCCGCGTCGCGCTACGGACTGCCGGTCGTCGACACGAACTCGTTCGAACTGTGGGACATGGACATCGTCCGGGCGCAGAGCGAGGCCGCGAAGCGGTGCGGCTACACCGGCAAGGCGGCCATCCACCCCAAGCAGGTCGACGTCATCGTCGAGACGTTCAGCGTCGCCCCCGAGGAACTGGACCGCCACCACCTGACGATCAAGGACTACGAGGCCGACGAAGCCGGCTTCGCGGTCAGCAAGGACCGGGTGCTCGCCCCGCCCTTCGTCCTGAAGGCCCGGCGCATGATCGCGCTGCACGACGGCATCGCACGCCCCATCCGCTGAACCCACCGAACCGGAGGACATTGTGAGCAACACGATGACGGACATCGCGCGTCAGGCCATGGTCGACGTCTCCGCCTACGACGTCGAGCTGACCGACGGCCGATTCGGGCCCGTACCCGCCGAACTGACCAAGACCCTGATCACCCTGGTCGCGGACGGCGCGGGCCTGGCCGTCTGCCACGGCGCACGAGCGCTGCTGGCCCGCCACGGCATGGACATCCACGACGAGGACGCCGCCGCGGCCGCCCGCGACTACTTCGAGGCGGTCTTCCGCGCGTTCGCCGCGGAGGCCGACATCGCCAAGCACACTCCGCTGGTGATGGGTTACGACCAGGTCGCCGCCATGGACGTGGACGGCTTCAACAAGAACACCAGCTTCACCCCCAACTCGGACCACACCGAGTCGCGCGAGTTCCTCACCACCAAGTGCGTCCACTTCGACGCCGCCACGACGTTCATCGGCAACGTCTACGGCCCGAACACCAACATCACCGGCGGACTGCCCATCGTCGGCAACACCCGGGAGTACTGCCGCACGCAGGGCGTCGAGCCGGCGGACCTCGTCGAGCTGATGCCGCACAGCTACAACGTCGCCGTCCGGCAGGAGCACACCGCCGCGATCCTGTCCGACCACGCGGCCGTCGTGGACGTCGATCTCATTGACGACATGGCCATGGTCGTCCTCAACAACGAGGTCGACGGCGGTCTCGCGCACGCCGGCTCCACGCCGAGCCTCACGGACCCGGCCAAGCCCGGCAAGCGCCCGCTGCGCCACATCGAGCTCCAGTTCGCCGACGGCCAGAACCTGGACAACTGGTACCGCCACTACCGCCTCGGCATACCTGAGGTCAACGTCAAGGTCCCGGACGTGAACACCCCGCAGCACGACCGCTACCACCGGGGCGTGGACAGCGGGCTCGCTGCCGGGACCCCGGCCGGCCAGAGCGACTGAGGCACCGTCACATGTCACTGCCGCACCGCCCGGAGGTACCGGGCATGAACGACGCCGACCACGCAGAGCTGGCGAAACTGCTCGACCTGCTCGGCGCCGACGAGTGGCCCGCGGACCTCCTCGAGGGCCGCGAGTTCTACGACACCTGGGGCACGCCGGTGGCCCCGGACATCGAGGTGACCGAGCGCGAGGTGGGGGGCGTGCCGGCGTACCTGCTCACCCCGCCGCAGGCCGACCCCGCACGGATCGGTCTGTGGCTGCACGGCGGCGGCTATGTGTTCGGCTCGCAGCGCAGCCACGGCAGCATGGTGGGCGAGGCCGCGCGCAGCGCCGGGTTCGCCTTCCTGCACCCGCAGTACCGCCGGGCGCCGGAGCACCGGTTCCCGGCGGCGCTGGAGGACGCGGTGGCCGCCTACACGGCGCTGCTCGACGAGGGCCGGCCGCCGGAGGGGATCGTCGTCGCCGGCGACTCCGCCGGCGGCGGGCTCACCCTCGCCACCCTGCTCGCCCTGCGGGACCGTGGGCTGCCGATGCCGGGAGCCGCGGCCTGCGTGTCCCCCTGGGCGGACCTGGCCGGCACGGGGGAGACCTTCGTGTCCAAGGAGCACATCGACCCGCTCATGACCCGGTCGGTCGTGGCCGACGTCGCGGACGCGTACCTGGCCGGAGCCGCACCCGAGACGCCGTACGCCTCGCCGCTCTACGGAGACGTGCGCGGACTCCCGCCGACGCTCATCCAGGTCGGCGAGCGGGAGATGCTCCACAGCGACTCCGAGCGGTTCGCGGCCAAACTGGCCGAGGCGGGCTCGCCGGTCACGCTCGAAGTCTGGCCCGGGATGGTCCACGTCTGGCATCTGCACCACTCACGGCTGGCCAAGGGGCGGGAGGCGCTGGCCCGGCTGGGCGCGTTCCTCCGTACCGCCGGCGCCGAGGGCTCTAGACAGGAGGAGGCACCGTGCACCTCGGCGACGAAGTGACCGAGACGGTGATGGGACCGCACCGGTTCCGGAACAACCAGCGCATGGTCCCCGCGAGCGAGGCCGCCTGGCAGCTCGCCGCCGACAACGGGATGCTCGACATCCGCGTCGACGCGACGAACGGCCAGAACCGGCTGCGGGACGTGCGTACCGGCCATGAGTTCCTCAACCTGTCCTCATGCTCCTACCTGGGCCTCAACAGCCACCCGACGGTCGTCGAGGCCGGCATCGCGGCCCTGCGGGACGAGCAGATCACGGGACTCGCCATGGCCGAGTTCCGGATCCGCCTCGACGCCGCGCACCGGCTGGAGGACGAGCTGTCGGCACTGTTCGGCACGCGCGTCATCCCCTCGATCTCCTGCGGGGTGATCAGCGCCGCCGTGCTGCCGCTGCTGGCGTCCGGGCACCTCACGGACTCCGGCCCGCTGGTCGTCGTCTTCGACAAGCTCGCGCACTTCTCCATGAACTTCGTCAAGCCCGTGGTGGCCGACGAGGCGATGGTCCTGACCAGCCCGCACAACGACATGCGGTTCCTGGAGGAGGTCTGCCGCACCTACCCGCGCGTGGCGTACGTCTGCGAGGGCCTGTACTCCACCGGCGGCCTCGCCGACCTGGAGGGCATCAAGGCACTCCAGGAGAAGTACGGCATGTACGTCTACCTGGACGACTCCCACGCCCTCTCCACCCAGGGCCCGAACGGCGAGGGGTACGCGCGGTCGGTGTTCCGGGAGCTGGACGACCGGACGATGATCGTCGCCTCGACCGCCAAGGCATTCGGCAGCACCGGCGGGATCGCGATGATCGGTGACTCCGGCGCCTTCGACTTCCTCTACCGTTCCGGTCCGATGGGCTGGTCCCAGGGGCTGCGCACGGCCGCCATCGGGACGACGCTGGGCAGCATCGCCGTACACCGCTCCCTGGAACTCACCGAGCGGCAGAGCCAGCTGGCGGAGAACGTCGCCATCTTCGACCGGCGGATGAAGGGGTACGACGTCCGGGGGTCCGGATCGCACATCAAGTTCGTCACCGTGGGCGACAACGAGCGGGCCGTCCAGCTCTCCAACGCGCTGTACCGGCGCGGATACTACTGCTCGGCCATGTTCTTCCCGATCGTCCCGCGCGGCCGGTCCGGCGTCCGGCTGATGCTGCGCGGCGACATGACGGCGTCCATGACGGAGAACTTCGTCTCCGTCCTCGAAGAGGTACTGGACGAACAGGCATGACATCGACTCCGACCCCGCCGGCCCCGGTCGCACTCGTACGTGCGATCCAGGAGGCGATGTGCGAGGCGCTGCGCGACGGTTCCGTCGGCCGGATGCTGCTGCCGCCGCGGGAGACCGTCGAGGACGCGTCGGGCGCGAAGTTCATCTCGATGCCCGCCGTGTCGCCCGACCACGACCTGTACGTCAACAAGGTCGCGACGATCATGCCGTCGGCGGGCGCGGGCTCCACCGTCACCTCCGTCGTGCCGATGTTCTCCGCCTCCACCGGGCGCTACCTCGGCACGCTGGACGGGGCGACCGTCACCAACCTCAAGTGCGCGGCCGTGACGGCGCTGGTGACCGACCGGTGCGCGGCACCGGACAGCCGGGTTCTCGGGATCATCGGCTCCGGTGTGCAGGCCCGCCAGCAGTTCCTCGGGGTGTCGGCGGTACGCGACCTCGCCCAGGTCCGGATCTGGTCGCGCAGCCCCGCGCACGCCGCGGCCTTCGCGCGGGACATCGAGGCGTCGGCCGCCGGCCGGCCGGTGGACGTCGTCGTCTGCGGCTCCGCCGAGGAGGCCGGCCGGGGCGTCGACATCCTGTCGACCGCGACCACCTCGGCGGTCCCACTGCCGATCCCGGCGGAGCTGCCGGCCCATGCGCACATCAACTGCATGGGCGCGCACACCACCGCGTCGCGTGAGGTGCCCGCCGAGCTGCTGCGTACCAGCGTCGTGATCGTCGAGGACCTGCGCACGGCGATCGCCGAGGCGGGGGAGAGTCATGCGGGCGCCCTTGAGCTGGGCGCCCTGATGTCCGAAGAGGCGGACGGTTTCCCGTGGCGGCGGACGGTGTTCGCCTCCACGGGAAGTGCCTACCTCGACCTGATCACCTGCGCTCATCTGGTGACTTCACAGGCCGCGACCGGGGGCGTCCCGGAGCCGGGCCGCGACCGGTGACGGCAGAACAACTCCGTAACGAGAAGAGGAACATCATGGCCGGCATCGGACGGGAAGAGCGCTCCGGCAGCATCGGCAGAGGGGTGTCCCGGCGATGGCTTGATTTCATGGCGACGGGCTGGCGGGAGGAGGAGGTGGACCTGTCGCCGGTGGCGCAGGTGAAGCACCTGGCGCGGCGGCGCGCTCTGCTGTCGGCGGTGTTCCCGGGTGACACGCTGGTGATCCCGACGGGCAACATCCACTCGCGGACGTTCGGCGCGCCGTACGACTTCCGCGCCGGCAGCGACTTCCTGTGGCTCACCGGTGACCAGGACCCCGACTCGGTGCTCGTCATGCATCCGACGGGGATGGGCCACGACGCGGTCCTGTATGTGCGCCCCAGGTCGGACAGCGCTTCCGGCGCCCAGTACTTGGACATGACCCACGGGGAGATCTGGCACGGGCGTCGGTTCTCGCCGGGGGAGAAGGCGGTGCGTCTGGGGATTGAGACGCGGGTGTTGGGTGAGTTGCCCGGGGTGTTGGGGCGGGTGGCGTCGTCGGACCGGTTGCGGGTGTTGCGGGGTTATGACCGTGGTATCGACGGTGGTCTGGAGCGTGGTGTGTTGCCGGTGACGGCGGGCAATGTGGCGCGTGACGGGTTGTTGGCGAGTGTGTTGTCGGAGTTGCGGTTGGTGAAGGACGAGTGGGAGATCGCGCAGTTGCAGGATGCGGTCGATGCGACGGTGCGTGGTTTTGAGGATGTGGCGCGGCGGTTGCGGCCGGATGGTGTGACGGCTGAGCGGTTTGTTGATGGTGTGTTCGCGTGGCGTGCGCGGGTGGAGGGCAATGGGGTGGGTTACAGCTCTGTTGTGGCTGGTGGTGGGCGTTCGACGATTTTGCACTGGTCGCGGAATGACGGGGTGGTTGAGCCGGGGCAGGTGTTGTTGTTGGACATGGGTGTGGAGAACGTCAATGGTTATACGGCTGATGTGACGCGGGTGTTGCCGGTGTCGGGTTCGTTCAGTGTGGCGCAGCGTGATGTGTACGACATTGTGTATGCGGCGCGGACGGCGGGGCTTGGGGTGTTGGCGCCGGGGGTTGCGTTTGTTGAGGTTCAGGAGGTGTGCAACCGGGTTCTGGCGGAGGGGTTGCGTGGGTTGGGGTTGTTGAGGGGGAGTGTGGAGGAGGCGTTGGATCCGTCGTCGTTGGAGTACCGGCGGTGGTCGTTGCACGGGTTCGGGCACATGTTGGGTCTGGATGTGCATGACTGTGGGCATTCGCGTCCGGAGTTCTACGGGGGTGGGGTGTTGCGGGAGAATCATGTGCTGACGATGGAGCCGGGTCTGTATTTGCAGCCGCATGATGATTTGGTGCCTGCGGAGTTGCGTGGTGTGGGTGTGCGGATCGAGGACGATGTGCAGGTCACGGCGTCGGGTGCGCGGGTGTTGACGGAGGCGTTGCCGACGCAGTCGCACGAGGTGGAGTCCTGGCTCGCCGCGCAGCGTGAGGCCGGCCCCCGGGAACCGGGCACCGATGACCACTGAGCCACCGCCCTCAGTGCGCCCCCGGCGGCCCCTGCCCGGTGAAGGCCGCGGGTGAGCGCTCAGCCACGTCAGCAACTCCCTCGCGGCTTCTGGTGGTTGTGGGCCTCGACGCTGGTGAACCGGGCCGGACTCTTCGTCCTGCCGTTCCTCACCCTCTACCTCACGGTGGAGCGGGGATACTCCGCCACCACCGCCGGCGTGATGGTGGCGTTGTACAGCCTCGGCGGAATTCTCGGATCGCTGGCCGGCGGATCACTCACCGACCGCTGGGGAAGACGGCCGACCATGCTCACCGGGCAACTGGGAGCCGCCGCGTTCACCCTGGGCCTCGGCTTCGCCGAACACCTCGCGATGATCGCGCTGTTGATGACCGCGCTCGGCGTGACGCTGAAGATGTCACAGCCCGCGATGGGGGCGATGCTCGCCGACATCGTGCCCGCCGAAGCCCGGCCACGCGCCTACTCACTGAACTACTGGGCGCTCAACCTCGGTTTCTCGGTCTCCGCGCTGTCGGCGGGCGCGCTCGCCACCTTCGGCTACGTGACGCTGTACGTGGTGGACGCGGCGACCACCCTCCTGTGCGCGCTGCTTGTCTTCCTCAAGCTGCCCGAAACCCGGCCAGAGAAGCCCCCGGCGACGGCCCGGGCGCCCGAGGCACCCCGTGCGTCGATGGCCACCGTGCTGCGCGACCGCAGGTTCATGTGCCTGGTGGGGCTGAACCTGCTCGTCGTCATGGTCTTCACCCAGCGCCATGTGGCGCTGCCCCTGTCCACGGCCGAAGCGGGCCTGTCCACCACGGAGTACGGAACAGTCGCCGCCGTCAACGGCGTCATGATCGTGACACTCCAGCTCCTGGTCACCCGCTACACCCGGATACGGCTCGCCCACCGGGTCCTCGGCGCGGGCGCCCTGCTGGTGGGGGCCTCCGCCGTGCTCAACGCCACGGCGGACACCCTGCTGCTGTTCTGCCTCGCCGCCGTCGTCTACACCCTGGGCGAGATCGTCTACGTACCGACGAGCGAGGCGCAGGTCCCGGCGATGGCCCCCGCGCACGCACGCGGTCGCTACGAGGGGGTCATGGTCCTGTCCTGGTCCGTGGGCGGCTTCGTGGCACCCCTGACGAGCGGCGTGGTCATCGATGCCTACGGCACCGACGCCCTGTGGGCCGTCTGCACGGTCTTCGGCGTACTGGCCGCCCTCGGGTACGTGGCGCTGTTCCGTACGCGCGCCCCGAGGGACACCGCCCCACCGCCGGTCCGAACCGTTCCCCAGGAGTAGAAGATGCAGAACCTCTCGGCGGCTTCCCGCGCGATGACCGCGACGGAGCCGCGCGTCCTGCTCAACGCGTTCGACCACCAGCTCCGGGGATTCCGCACCTTCTGGTTCGACCGCGTCGCACCGGCCGGCCCCGTCGTGCTTCCGGCCGCGCGCGGTGACGAACTGGCCGGGGCGACCACGTATCTCGCCGGCCTGCTGCGCCGAGCGGTACGGAGCCTGGGCGACGACTGCCTTTCCCGGCACCGCGCCCTGGGCCTCGACGAGCGGCTGACCGCCTTCTACGGGGACGAGGAATTCGAGAACAGGTATGCCACCGCCATCGGCAGACCGGACGCGATCCTCACCGGGTCCGGCTGGAAGTTCATCGAGTTCAACTTCTGCTCCGCCACGGGCGGCCAGGTGTACATCCACCTCCTCAACGAGATATGGCGCCATCTGCTGCCCGACGAGGTGTCCGGCGCACTCAGGCTCGCCGACCCCCTGAAGGTACGCACCGAACTGCTGCGCACCGTGGCCGGGGACCACGGCACTACCCCGCGCGTGGCACTCGTCGGGTCGCTCGCCGACGTGGGCATCCGGAGCCGGCGGTACTACGAGATCGAGGTCGACGCGCTGCGCAAGGGAGGGTTCGAGGCGCAGTACTTCGAGACCGACGAGTTCATCGACGCCCTCGCCACGCGCCGCGACGAGTTCCCGCTGGTGCTGGAGAGAATGGTGCCGCAGGAGTGGATCGACACGGGACGGGATCTCGGTCCGCTGCTGAAGATCAAGAAGTCCGGTGCCGTGGTGCTGACACCGCAGAGTTCCTACCAGGCCGCCAACAAGCAGCTCTTCGCGGTGCTGTCCGAGGGGCGGGAGTGGATGACCGACCAGGACCGGGAGTTCGTGCGCACGTACATCCCCTGGTCGCGATCGGTCCGGCAGGAGCGCGTGGAGTACGAGGGGTCCGACTGGGACCTGACCGAGCTGCTCGTGAAGCGGCGGGAGGACTTCGTCCTCAAGCGGTCCGACGGGGACCAGAACTCCGGAGTCCACCTCGGCTCCAGGACGTCAGCGCCCGCATGGGAGGACGTCATCACCGGGGCGAGGAAGGCCGGCACCTGGATTGCTCAGGAGGTGGTCCACAGCGCCGCGATCGACACGGACGTCCTCGACTGCGAGCGCGGCGCGTACACGTCCCTCTCGACCCCCGCGGTGTTCGGCCCGCTCGTCATGGGCGGCCGGATGGCCGGATGCGGCGTCCGCTACGACATCCCCGCTCCGCCGGACGCCGCACCGGGGGCGGCGGCCCCCACCATCCTGGGCACCGTCGGCTGGCACTCCGGCTGATCCGCGCGGTAGGCGCACATCGACCGGCCACCTGTGCTCACATAACACCTGCGACCATGAACAGCCGCTGTATCACAGCGGGTTGTCGGACCCGGGTCACTGCCTCGACACCACGAGGCCGGCCCGTTCAGAGGAGGAAGACCGCATGGCGAACATCGGACGGGAAGAAGTCTCGGGCGCTCACGACTCGGAGATCCCGGCACAGTTCGTGGATTTCATGGCGACGGGCTGGCGGGAGGAGGAGGTGGACCTGACGCCGGTGGCGCAGGTGAAGCACCTGGCGCGGCGGCGCGAGCTGCTGTCGCAGGCGTTCCCGGGTGACACGCTGGTGATCCCGACGGGCAACATCCACTCGCGGACGTTCGGCGCGCCGTACGACTTCCGCGCCGGCAGCGACTTCCTGTGGCTCACCGGTGACCAGGAGCCCGACTCGGTCCTGGTCATGCATCCGACGGCCACCGGTCACGACGCGGTGCTGTACGTGCAGCCGAGGTCGGACGCCACGTCCGGCGCCCAGTACCTCGACCGCATGGACGGGGAGATCTGGCACGGGCGTCGGTTCTCGCCGGGGGAGAAGGCGGTGCGTCTGGGGATTGAGACGCGGGTGTTGGGTGAGTTGCCCGGGGTGTTGGGGCGGGTGGCGTCGTCGGACCGGTTGCGGGTGTTGCGGGGTTATGACCGTGGTATCGACGGTGGTCTGGAGCGTGGTGTGTTGCCGGTGACGGCGGGCAATGTGGCGCGTGACGGGTTGTTGGCGAGTGTGTTGTCGGAGTTGCGGTTGGTGAAGGACGAGTGGGAGATCGCGCAGTTGCAGGATGCGGTCGATGCGACGGTGCGTGGTTTTGAGGATGTGGCGCGGCGGTTGCGGCCGGATGGTGTGACGGCTGAGCGGTTTGTTGATGGTGTGTTCGCGTGGCGTGCGCGGGTGGAGGGCAATGGGGTGGGTTACAGCTCTGTTGTGGCTGGTGGTGGGCGTTCGACGATTTTGCACTGGTCGCGGAATGACGGGGTGGTTGAGCCGGGGCAGGTGTTGTTGTTGGACATGGGTGTGGAGAACGTCAATGGTTATACGGCTGATGTGACGCGGGTGTTGCCGGTGTCGGGTTCGTTCAGTGTGGCGCAGCGTGATGTGTACGACATTGTGTATGCGGCGCGGACGGCGGGGCTTGGGGTGTTGGCGCCGGGGGTTGCGTTTGTTGAGGTTCAGGAGGTGTGCAACCGGGTTCTGGCGGAGGGGTTGCGTGGGTTGGGGTTGTTGAGGGGGAGTGTGGAGGAGGCGTTGGATCCGTCGTCGTTGGAGTACCGGCGGTGGTCGTTGCACGGGTTCGGGCACATGTTGGGTCTGGATGTGCATGACTGTGGGCATTCGCGTCCGGAGTTCTACGGGGGTGGGGTGTTGCGGGAGAATCATGTGCTGACGATGGAGCCGGGTCTGTATTTGCAGCCGCATGATGAGTTGGTGCCTGCGGAGTTGCGTGGTGTGGGTGTGCGGATCGAGGACGATGTGCAGGTCACGGCGTCGGGTGCGCGGGTGTTGACGGAGGCGTTGCCGACGCAGTCGCACGAGGTGGAGTCCTGGCTCGCCGCGCAGCGTGAGGCCGGCCCCCGGGAACCGGGCACCGATGACGTCTGACGAGATGACCCCGGCCGAGCACGAGTTCGACGTCTTCACCGGGCGCCTGGGCATCGAGGTGCCCGCCGACCTCAAGGGCGGAGTCCTGAGCGGATACCAGGGACTGCGGGGCATGACGGCGCTGCTGCGCGGCGTCGACACCGGCCACCGCGGCAGGACCGGCGGCGGGACGGAGGCCGCACATGGCTGACGCCCGAACGGCTAGACGGGCCACGGCCCTGCACGAGCTCTCCGTACCGGAGGCCGGAGCGCTGCTGCGGGCGGGTGAGCTCACCTCGGTCGAGCTCACCCGCCACGCCCTCGACCGGATCACGCGCCTCGACCCCGCGCTCAGCGCCTTCATCCTGGTGACGGGCGAGACGGCGCTCGAACGCGCCGCCGCGGCCGACCGGGACCTGCGGGCCGGGATCGACCGCGGGCCGATGCACGGCATTCCGTACGCGCTCAAGGACATCATCGACGCGGAGGGGGTGCCCACGACCAACGCCTCGCGGCTGTGCGCCGACCACGTCGCGCGCACGGACAGCACGGTCGAGAGCCGGCTGCGCGCCGGCGGCGGCGTCGGACTCGGCAAACTGACCACGTTCGAGTTCGCGGTCGGCGGCCCGAGCTTCGATCTGCCGTTCCCGCCAGCCCGCAACCCCTGGAGCCCCGAGCACGTGCCGAGCGGGTCGTCCTCGGGGTCCGGCGCCGCGGTCGCGGCCGGCCTGGTCCGGGTCACCGTCGGCTCCGACACGAGCGGCTCCACCCGCGGCCCGGCGTTCCACTGCGGCGCCGTAGGGCTCAAGCCGACACGCGGACGGGTGTCGGGCCACGGCATCCAGCCGCTCTCGCACACCTTGGACCAGTTCGGGCCGCTGACCTGGACCGTCGCCGACGCGGCGGCCGCACTTCAGGTCATCGCGGGCGCCGACCCGGCCGACCCGCGCACCGCCGACGTCGAAGTCCCCGACTACGGAGCGCAGTTGGAACGCGGCGTCGCCGGTCTGCGGATCGCGACCTCGCCCGGCTGGTACGCCGACGACCCCGGCACGCTGCCCGAGATCGTCACCGGTATCGAGCGGGCACTCGGTGTGCTCGGCGGCCTCGGCGCCGACGTCGAACAGGTCGTACTGGAGCCGTACGACGTGTTCAACGCGGTCGGCCGGGTCGTCTTCGCGGCAGAGGCGTTCGCCACCCACGAGGACGACCTGCGCCAGCACCCGCGCTCGTTCGGCCGCTACACCTACCAGCGTGTGATGCCCGGCGCGGGGATCGGGGCGGCCGACCTGCTGCGGGCCCACGAGGTCCGCCGCATGCTGACCCGGCGGCTCGACGAGACCGTCTTCGCCGGTCACGACGTGCTGATCACCGCGTGCGGCCAGACGACCGCCGCTCGCTGGAGCGACTTCCCCGAGAACTGGCCGCCGCCCAAGCTCGCCAACGACATGCAGACGATCCCGTTCAGCGTCACCGGCCACCCGGCCCTGTCGCTGCCGATCGGCTTCGCCGACAACGGCCTGCCCATCGGTCTGCAAATCATCGGACGGCCCTTCGAGGAGGCGACCGTCTTCAGGGTGGCGGCGGCGCTGGAGAGCGCACTGGGGCGGCGCGACCGACGTCCGCCGGAGCCCGACAGCGGAGGCAACCCATGACCCCTGAGCCGATGACCCGTGAACCGACTCTGGCGACCGACTACGCGTCGGGCGCGCTGAGCAAGGACACACCGGAGGAGTTCGAGCGACTGCGGCTGCTCCAGGAGTGGGGTGATCCGGACACCCGTACCGTCCTGCGGACAGCGGGCATCGGCCGCGACTGGCGGTGCCTGGAGATAGGCGCGGGCGCCGGGGCCGTCGCACGGTGGATGGCCGAGCAGTGCCCGGACGGCTCCGTCGTCGCCGTCGACATCGACACCCGGTACCTCGCCGACGAGCTGCCCAACCTGGAGTGGCGCACCGGCGACATACGCGAACTCGACTTCGCACCCGGCGAGTTCGACCTGGTCCACTCCCGGCTGACCTTCTGCCACCTGCCCGAGCGGGAGGCCCTGGTCGAGAAGGCGGTGCGGTGGCTCAAGCCCGGGGGACGGCTCGCGCTCGGCGACGCGATGTGCATGCCGGCCGCGGGCTCGGTGTACGAGCCGGTCCGCCGCTTCTTCGGGGCCCTGGAGGAGGGGTGGGCCGCGCAGGGCTCCGACATGCTGGGGTGGGCGCAGACGATCCCGTCCCGGCTGGCGCGCGCCGGGCTGCGTGACATCGGTGTCCTGACCCGGGCCAACTGCATCGGCGAGCAGGGCCCCTACGGCGCGCTGACCGCCGCCAACATCCGTCAGGAGGGCGCCTACCTGGTCGCCTCCGGTCTGCTGGAACAGACGGACGTCGACGCGGTGATCGCCCTGTGCGACGATCCCGGGTTCACCGACCTCCGCTCGATCACGGTCTACGCCTCGGGCCGCAAACCCGCCGACGACGGGCGCGGCGCCGGGTAGCTTGGACCTGTGCAGCTGTTTGTGACTCCTCCGCCGCCCGCCTTCTAGGTGGGCGGTCCCGCCCAGCCACCCCGGCCGTCGCCGGGGTGGCTGGGTGCGTTGCCCACGCGGACATCGTGACGGCAACCAATCGAGGAGATCTCAGGTGCAGTCCTCTTCAGCCCTGCCCGGCCGGCAGGGCGTTCTCTACGTCGCGATCGCGGCGACAGCGTGGGGCACCGGCGGCGCCGTGGCCGCCGAGCTGTACGACGTCGGCGGGATCGGTCCCGTCTCCGTCTCCTTCTGGCGGTTCGTGACCGGGCTCATGGTGCTCCTGACAGCCCACCTGGTCCGGCGCTCCCGGCGGCCCGGCACGGCGTCGTTACGGGGGTGGTTCACCGCGAACAGCCGGCAGGCCATGGTCACGGGCTTCGGGCTGGCCGTGTACCAGACCGCCTACTTCGCCTCGGTGCAACAGGCCGGGCTCACGGTGGCGACGGTGGTGACCCTCGGTTCGGGGCCCCTGCTGGTCACCGTCGGAGCCCGGCTCATGCTGGCCGAACGCCAGGGCGCCGCCGGCACCTGCGCCGTGGTGAGCGGCGTCGCCGGCCTGGTGATGCTGACGACGGGCGCCGACGCGAACACCGGCCCCCACCCCCTCCTGGGTATCGGGTACGCGCTGCTGTCCGCCGTCGGCTACGCGGGCGTGACCCTGCTGGGGCGCGCTTCCGGCCGCAGGCACACCGGTGGTGCGTTCGAGTCGACGGTGACCGGCTTCGCGGTGGGGACCGTCTGCCTGCTGCCCATGGCTCTCCTGGAAGGACTGCTGCCCGGCATGGAGCGTGCGGTACCGACCCTGGGGCTGATGCTCTACCTGGGGGCGGTGCCGACCGCGCTGGCGTACACGCTCTTCTTCACCGGCCTCGGCGCCGTACGGGCCGCGACGGCCTCCGTGGTCGCCCTGGTCGAACCGCTCACCGCCGCGGTCATCGGCATCGCGGTCTTCGGTGAACGGCTGAACGCGGTCGTCCTCACCGGTACGGCGCTGATGCTGTGCGCGGTGCTCTTCCTCGCCGCCGGCGAAGGGCCCCGCCCGGCGCCGCTCCCCGCGTCACCCCATGGGGACCCGGCCCGCACCGGGCCCACCGCACCCGACCCGGCCCGGCCGGCCAAGGACTGAGCAAGAAGCGGCGGGGAGCGGACGGCCGCGGCCCACTGGCCCCCGCGGCTTTGGTTCCGGCCTGCACCCGGTCCGGCCTTCGAGGACGAGCCTGTTCCCGGTCGGCCGGTTCGGCACGACTGCGCCCGCCCACCGCCCCCGAAGGCAGAGGGGGGCAGGTGGGCGGGCGCGGCGAAAACAGCAGGCGGTCAGAGCGTGCCGGCGAGGGCGATGGAGCCGAGCGGGGTGGCGGCGGCGCATCCCCGCGCTCGCCGGCCCGTCCGTCGCGTCCGGCTTGGCGGCTACAGCCAGTCACGCTTCTTGAAGATGACGTACAGGCTCGTACACACCACCGCCATCAGCAGGATCGCGAAGGGATAGCCGAACGCCCAGTCCAGCTCCGGCATCGCCTCGAAGTTCATCCCGTAAATGGTCCCGACCAGTGTGGGGGCGAAGAGAATCGCCGCCCAGGCCGAGATCTTCTTGATCTCCTCGTTCTGCTCGAAGCCCGCTTCGGCCAGTGCCCGCATCTCCGCGTTCTGCTGCTGGGTGACCAGCGTGGAGTTGACCGTGAGGATGTCGGCCAGGGCCTGGCGGAAGCCGTCGACGCGCTCGCTGGTGTGGGTGACGTGGTCGGCCACGTCGCGCAGGTAGCGCTGGAGTTCCTCGTCCGTACGGTACTTCGCGAAGCCCGCCATCAGGTTGTGCAGCATGCCGACCAGGGGGCGGGTGGCGCGCTGGAACTCGACCATCTCGCGGGAGAGTTCGTAGATGCGGCGCGAGACCTCGGGATCGCCGCGGAAGACCTCCGTCTCGATCTCGTCGATGTCGTTCTGCACGCCCTCCACCACCGGGGCGTATCCGTCGACCACGGCGTCGAGGATCGCGTACAGCACGGCCTCGGGCCCCAGCGCCAGCAGCTCGGGGGTCTCCTCCATGCGCCTGCGGACCGCGGAGAGGTCGGGCGCGGCGCCGTGGCGGACCGTGATGACGAAGTCCCGGCCGACGAAGACGTGCAGCTCGCCGAAGTCGACCTCCTCCGCGGCGTCGAGGTAGCGCGCCGCCCGCAGGACGACGAACAGCGTCTCGCCGTAGCGCTCCAGCTTCGGACGCTGATGGGCCTCCAGGGCGTCCTCGACGGCGAGCGGGTGCAGGTCGAACTCGGTGGCGAGGGAGTGGATCTCGTCCTCGGACGGCCGGTGCAGGCCGATCCAGGCCATGCCGGACGGGTACTCGCGCAGTTCGCGGAAGGTGTCGGCGAGCGAGTCGGGAGTGGAGACGCGGCGGCCGTCCCGGTAGAGGGCGGCGTGCACCACGCTGGCGCCGTCTCGCGGTACGCCGTCCACGGCCGGACCGCCGTCCGCACCCGACGAGCCGGCGGGCGGCACGGCCGGAGGCGGGGTCTGCTTGCGCCAGGCGTGCTTCATGGGGGACAGGGCGGGACGGACACGTCGCTCCGTCATCGCAGATCTCACCTCCCGCGTGGACCGGGAGCGCGCGAACCGGGCGCGCCATCGGGCACGGGCAGGATATACATCCTAAATGTCGCCGGCACCCATCCGCGATCCGCCGCCGCGGACCGAACCTGTCCGCAAGGGTGGGTAGCGTGCGCAGCATGGCCTCGCAGAAGACGAACCCGGGACCCGCGCCGACCGTTCTGAGCACGCGCGCCCTCAATCGCGCCACCCTGGCGCGCCAGCTCCTACTCCGGCGCACCCCGATGTCCGCGAAGGACGCCGTCGCGCACCTCGTCGGCCTCCAGGCGCAGAACACCAAGCCGCCGTACTACCAGCTCGCGGCCCGCCTCCAGGGCTTCGACCCCGAGGAGCTGTCGGGGCTGATGGCCTCGCGCGAGGTGGGCCGCATGGTCACCCTGCGCTCCACCATCCACACCCACACCGCGGACGACTGCCTCACGCTGCGCCCGCTCGTGCAGGCCGCGCGCGACCGCGAGCTGAACCTGTTCCGCAAGGGGCTCACGGGCGTGGACCTGGCCCGGCTGGCGGCGACGACCCGCGATCACGTCGAGGAGCGGCCCCGGACCCTGAAGGAGATCCGGGAGCTGCTGCTGAAGGAGTGGCCCGAAGCGGAGCCGCTCGCCCTCTCGGTCGCCGCGCGCTGCCTGCTGCCGCTGGTGCAGGTGACGCCGCGCGGGCTGTGGGGCAAGAGCGGGCAGGTGGCGCTGACCACCGCCGAGAAGTGGTTCGGCCGGGAGTCCGAACCGGTCCCGTCCCCCGACGCGACCGTACTGCGCTACCTCGCCGCGTTCGGTCCGGCCTCGGTCAAGGACATGCAGACCTGGTGCGGGCTGACGCGGCTGAGGGACACGTTCGAGCGGCTGCGGCCACGGCTCGTCACGTTCCAGGACGTACACGGCGTCGAGCTCTTCGACCTTCCGGACGCGCCCCGGCCGGACGAGGACACTCCCGCGCCGCCCCGCTTCCTGCCGGAGTTCGACAACCTGCTGCTGTCCCACGCGGACCGCACGCGGGTGGTGCCGGCGGAGTACAAGGCGCGCGCCTGGAGGGGCAACCAGAGTCACTGCACGTTCCTGGTGGACGGCTTCCTGGCGGGGATCTGGCGGCTGGAGGAGGCCGGGGGAGGAGCCGCCGCCACCCTGACCGTCGAGCCCTTCGCCGCGCTCGGCCGGGCGCAGCAGGCGGCGCTGGTGGAGGAGGCCGGGTACGTCCTGGCCACCCTGACGCCGGCCGGCACGCGCGAGGTGCGCTTCGGTGTCTTCTCCGGGTAGGTCCGCCGCGTGGTGGGTCAGATCCAGTACGACGAGGCCCCAGGCATCCACACAGTGGCCCTGGGGCCTTTCAGCGCCCGCGGGTACGTGGACAGCCCGGAGAAGTTCATACGGGCGAGACCACCTCTCGGGATGCGGGCCAGGGGCTCGCCTGGGACAGCAAGACCAAGCGCGGCCGTGGCCGCTTCATGTTCGTGTCCGTCCTGCGCAGTGCCCGAGACGCGTGGGACTGCTACCGCGGCGAGGCCCCTGCCCCTGAGATTGCTCAGGTGGCCGCCGAGTGGCGCCCCCGGAGATCGAGCCCGTCTGTACGTGCGGACTCCCGCACGGCCTTGTGTGCCGCTTCTGCGGCATGGATATGGAGCGCCACTGCTACCGGCACGAGCCGGTCACTGAGGTACACCGCTGCACGACGTGAGGAGCACCGCATGCAGGACGGATCAGCAATACCGGAGAAAAAGCCGTTGCGTGGCTGAAGCAGCGCGTCAGCGAAGAGAGTGAGCTGGCCGTCTCTGTCGAGTGGTCCGTCAACACGGAGCGCGACGAGGACGCCTACCGCCGCCTGCTAATGCTGTCGTTCTCCCCGCACGTTGACAGTCCTGGGGCATAGGCTGCCCGCCACATGGGTGACCCCGGAGCGCGGACACGCTGCCGGGGTCTGGCCAGTCGGGAAGGACTGACATGACAAAGACTCTCACGCGGGCCGTCGAGTCGGTGCAGCGAGCCGTGGACGGCTTGCGCGCAGTTGACTATCTGCGGGTGTCGACAGAGGAACAGACCAAGGGCTACGGCATCGCCTACACCGGCAAGCGCACCAAGGCCCACATCGCCAAGAAGGGCTGGAGCCACGTCGACACCTACGCCGACGAGGGGTTCAGCGGCAGTCTCGACCACACTCAGCGCCCGGACCTCAAGCGCCTCATGGCAGACGCCCGGCAGATTCCGTGCCCCTTCGATGTGGTCGTCGTCCAAGAAGAGCGCGCCATCGGCCGGCGCGACCGCGCCTTCTGGCCCTGGGTCTGGAAGCTCGAAGACCTTGGGATCTTCGTTGCCGTCGTCCGCGGGGACTACGACAACACCAGCGAAGAGGGCCGCTCCCGCATGCGCAGGGAGCAGGACCGCGCGGAAGACGAGCGGGTCACCATCCGTGACCGCACACAGGGCGGCGTGCAGGAGAAGGCGGAGACTGGCGGGCACCTTGGAGGGGTCGCCCCGTACGGCTACCGCATCGAGAACAAGGGCGTGAAGGGCGAAAGCCGGATCGTGCTCGACACGGGTGACGCCCATGAGGGCTACCCCATCCTGCACCGAGCCTTCCGCTACATCGTCGAGGAGGGGATGTGTTGCGCGGAGGTCGAGGACATGTACAACGCGGAGCGGATTCCCGGCCCGGCCCTGGACTACTGGCCGCGAGGCTCCTTGAGGCACGTACTCACCGGACAGGCCATCCAGGAGGCAGTACGCGTCTTCCGGAACCCCAAGGGCCCGAAGGTCCGCTTGGACGCGGACGGCAACCCGCTGTTCGGGGAGACCGTCTCCATCGAGCTGGAGCCCGTCTTCACGAAGGCGCAAATGGAGCGCCTGAACAAGGCCCTTGCCCGCACCTCCAGCGGTCCCCGGACTGAGGAAGCGGCGGTCTATCCGTTGAGCAAGCACATCATCAGCACGTGCGGCCGGCTCCGCACTGGCGTGAGCAACATCGGGAATGACAAAGGCCGGGCCTACCGATGTACGGGTAAGAACCAGCAAGGCACGAGCAAGGCGAAGTGCGACTGCGCGCAGATCGACGCCGCGGCCCTGGAGAGCCGCGTCTGGTCGGAGACGTGCCGGATGCTGGAAGACCCGGATCGCGTCCGGCAGATGACGCAGGACTGGGTGGAACTGGCCGAGAGCAACGGCGTGGACTACGAGGCCCGGGTCAAGGAACTCAATGAGCTGATCGAGGAGCAAGAAGGCACGATCGACGCCACCACTGAAGCCACGGCACGCAGGGCTCGGCGCAAAGGGCTCGACAAGAAGGCGACGCAAGAGGCCATTACCCGCGCAACGCGGGACCTTGAGGCCAAGCTGGCCGATCTTGAAAAGCTCAGGAACGAAGCGCTGGCGTGGCAGGCGGACATGCAGGGCAGCATCGACCGGGCGCAGGACCTCGGCTGGCTGGCCGACACTGCCCGCGTACGCCTGCACTCCATGAACGCCCGGCAGCAGGAGGACATCATGGACCTTCTGGACCTGCGGGTGACGATCCTCGGGGAGGCCCCCCGCAAGACTCGCAGGGACGACCAGATCAGCGCCTGGTTCCGTGAGCGTGAGCGCGTCGTCCCGAACCTCACAGACGGCGCCTGGGAGCTTGTGGAGCCCATTCTGAAGGCCCGCAGGGGCCGGCGCCCTGCGGACGCGCGGGGACTGCTGGACGCACTGCTCACGAAGGCTCGTACAGGCTGCGCCTGGAACGATCTGAAATACGGCAACGTAGCCAGCATCTGGACCCGCTGGCTGAAGTCAGGGCTTTGGGATGACCTCATGGAAGCCCTTGCACTGGCGTCGGGAGAGCCGGCACGGGACGCGATCACGTTGCCTCCGCTGCGTATTGAGGGGCGCATTGATCCGCGCCTGTTCATTGGGGAAGATCAGTCGCCTGATCATGAGGACCCGTTCAAGGCGTCCCACTACAAGATCTCGCCGTTCGAGCTGGAGAGCGCGCTGCTGGAGCACGAGGCGGTGGCCGAGGCGGCGGTCGTGCCCGCCCCGGACCCGCTGCGGCTTGCCGTGCCGAAGGCGTATGTCGTACTCGCCGAGGGCTGGGAGCCGGGGCCCGCCACGGCCAGGGTGCTCTTCGCCCACTCGCGGTCGGTGCTCGCTCCCTACCAGCGGATCCGGCGCATCGAATTCGCCGAACTGCCCAGGACCGTGTCCGGCAAGATCCGCCGGATCGAGCTGCGTGAGCGTACGGCGAAGGGCTCCGGCGCCGAGTACGACGAGGGGGACCTGCGATGAGGGCCAACGCGTATACGCACGGGACCGGCACCACGCCGCTCCTCGGCGACACGATCGGCCAGAACCTCGACCGGGCCGTCGCGGCGTACCCGGACCGCGAGGCGCTGGTCGACGTCGCGGCCGGCACCCGGTGGACGTACGCCGAATTCGGCTCGGCCGTGGACCAGCTCGTGCGCGGGCTGCTCGGGCCCGGGGTGGCGAAGGGCGACCGGGTCGGGATCTGGGCGGTGAACTGCGCGGAGTGGGTGCTCGTGCAGTACGCGACGGCCCGGATCGGCGTGATCATGGTGAACATCAATCCGGCCTACCGGGCGCACGAGCTCGCGTACGTGCTCGACCAGGCCGGTGTCTCCGTCCTCTTCGCCTCCCGGTCCCACAGGACGAGCGACTACCGCGCGCTGATCGGCCAGGTGCGGCCGGACTGCACCGAGCTGCGGGCCGTCCACTACATCGACGACGGTTCGTGGGACGTGCTGCTCGACGCGGCCCGGCGGGTCACCGACGCCCAACTGGCCTCGTACGCACCCGAGTTGTCGTGCGACGATCCGGTGAACATCCAGCACACCTCGGGTACGACCGGCTTCTCCAAGGGGCCACTCTCTCCCACCACAACATCCTCAACAACGGTTACTTCGTAGGGGAGATGGTCGGCTACACCGAGCGGGACCGGATCTGTCTGCCCGTCCCCTTCTATCATTGCTTCAAGTGGTATCGCTTTGGGGTACATGTTCTAGCTTGATCTTTAACCTGTGCGGCGGGGTCGTGGGGTTGTTGACTTCCTCTGTCGTGGTTTCGCGGTGTCTGTTTTGCGGACTGTGTGGACGTCGTGGCGTGGGGTTGCCCGGGTGTTCTTGCGTCCTGGTGGCCGTCCGGGGCCGGGGCGGGAGGGTTTCGGTGCTTCGGCGGGACAGGCGGCGTTCGGGCGGAGGTGCCGGAAATCGCGACGGACCCGGGCGGGGGTGAGCCTGTCGGGCGGGCTCGGTTTCTCCCACGGCCGGCGTAGATCGGCCGCCAGCGGGCGGGCGAGCCGGAGCTGGGTGAAGACGGCGAGGATGAGCCAGCTCCAGCGGTCCGCGGCTTCCGGGGTGCGGATCTTCGGGCAGGTCCAGCCCAGTGTCTGCTTGAACAGGCGGAAGGTGTGCTCGATGTCGAAGCGCCGAAGGAATGCCTGCCAGAGCAGGTCGATGTCGGTTTCGGTGGCGTCGGTGCCCGACCACCACAGCCAGACCGGCTTGGGTGTCGCGCCGCTGGGCAGGTGGTCGACCTGCAGGCGGATCACGGTGCCCTCGATTACGGGCAACGCGCCCAGCTGGGCCGTCCAGGCGGAGCGGTGGGTCAGTCTCGGGTGGAGCCTGTCCCAGGCCCGGGCGGTGGCGGTGCCGTAGAGACGGGTCTCGGTCACGGTTGCCGCGTCGGGGGTGTCCCAGGTGGCGGGGTCGCCGAAGACGAACTCGCCACCGTGGCGGGGCGGGCGGCCCCGGGTGCCAGGGGTGCGGGGCGGTGCCGCCCGGCGCAGGACGCGGTCCGAGCGCATCCGGCCCAGCACCTGCACCGGCAGATCCTTCAGCAGGAAGGCCAGGCGAGGCACGTCGTATCCGGCGTCCACCACAATCAGGATCTCCGGGTCACCGTCCCTCCACTGCCCGGCTGCGATCAGTCGCTCGACCAGTTCGCGCATCTGCCCGGCGGTGACCGTGGCAGCGTCGTCGCCCGGCGCCAGACGCAGCGCGTCCAGCGGCGCGGTCCACGAACTACGGCCCGTCTCCAGCGCGCAGATCACCGAGTACGGCCAGCCGGGAACGGGAATGTGCTGGTCCTTGCCCCGCCCGTAGGTGTGGCACAGGATCCGCTGCGGTGAGGTGTGCGCGTCGGGCCGCAGCCAGCAAGTGATGTCGGCAGCCAGCACCAGCTGGTTGTCCGCCGCCCGCGGCAGAGGCACCGCGGCCAGCGCCCGCCGCAGCCGGGCGACATCGACTCGGCCTGCGGCCAGGGCGTCGTAGAGCCCACCGTGCCCGCGACGGTGTTCGCCCACCAGCGACAGCTCCACCAGCGACCTGACCGGACCATCCGCACACAGCACGGCGTCGCCCAGCTCGAACAACGCATCCGCACGCCTTGGCGACCTTGCCAAGGACGAGAACAACGGCGAAATCGGCGCCGTAAAGGGCTTCGTTGGCGGGCGCGTTCAGCTCCGACCCCTAGGCGGAGGCACGGAGTGGGACGCCATGCCCGACCGCGTCGTGCAGCCCAGCGCCCGCGAGGAGCTGAGCGCCCGCAACGCTGTCCGAGACGCCCATTGCCGGTCCGGTCTGTGATGCGCGCCATCGGACGGTTCGCCGGGGTCTTATTCATCATCGGCATCAGCGCCTCGTGCGGCCTGGTGCTCGGTCTGGCCCTGGCAACCGCCCCATGATCCGGTCCGCCCCGCGCGGAGGCCAACGGTTCCCATGGCTCCCCCGTACCCGCGCTGGGCGGACCCTTCAGTGCCCGCTCCGGGCACCTGTGAGCTTGCTCGGTGGCCGGAGCGGGAGGCAAGTGCAGTGCACCACTCCTACGCGAGAGGAACACGCATGACCGCAGTAGCGAACGACCTGAAGACCGGACGCGAGCTGGTCGACGAGACCCTGTTCGGCAGCATCACGAACCTCGTGGTGATCCACGACGGCGAGAGCAAGGCACGCGCCGAACTCATCGCCGACCAGGCAATCGCGTTCGTGGCCACCGTCGCTACGGCCACGGTCCCGATGATGCCCAGCGACGACGTGGCCAAGGGCTACCACGCCTTCATTCTGCACACGAAGGCGTACGCCGAGTTCTGCGACCGCCACGCGGGCCGGTTCCTGCACCACAACCCGGCGCCGGCCCCTGTTGAGGGCGGGCGTCCGCTGGAGCGGGTCACCGCAACCGCTCACGCGATGAAGGCCGCCAGCTTCCGGGTCTTCGATGACCTCTGGATGGTCGACGGCACCAACGCCGCCCAGTGCGACTCGGACGATGGGCGCGATGACTGAGTGACGCCGCTCTGGCGTTAGGAGCGCGGTCAGCCTTCAAGTAGGGCTGGCCGCGCCCGTATTGAAGGAGTGACCTTGCCTGACTCGACCCCCGAACTCCCCCTCGTGGTGCTCGATGCGCCCATGCCCACCGCCCAGCGCCTCGTGCTCAATCGGCGAGGCTCCGCGGTGTGGGATGTGGACGCTCGCCGCGGCCGGTACACGGTGAAGCTCGGATACCCACATGCCACCTATGCACCACAGGTGGCCGGTCGAGCCTGTCATGACGTCCGGTCACCTTCCCTCTGAGACGAAGGAAGAAGTACCGGTGAACATCGGCGCCAAGTTGCTCGCGATCGCCTTTTGTTTCATGTTCGCGCTGATTGTCGCGCTCCCGTGCGCGGTCGAGGCGGCCCGGCACGGCAAGCCGAAGTCGACGGGCTTCGTGGCGGCTGGCCTGCTCGGGGTGGCCGTCCTCACCTTCCTTGCCAGTGGAGGGTGACGGAACGCCCCCAGCCGGTTAGGGCGGGGGCCTCGACCTCCGTTCAGCGCACAGGGCAGGCGCCAGTCGTGCGTGCAGTCCTCGTCCGTCGAGTCCTCGACCGAAGTCAGTTCGTACGTCGCGAACTCCTGCTCGGTGATCCGCTCGTACGGCGCCTGTTCTCGCGTGGAAAGCGTAACCGGACGCGAGCGCGCGACGCCGCCGTGGAGGGGCGTCGGTCAGGCGCCTGTGCTGATCAGCTCGTCCGCGGGACGGTTGACCGGTTGCGGCGTCCCGGTGAGGTCCATGACGAAGAGCGGGACGCCGAGCGAGTCCGCGCGGGCGCGCGCGTCGTCGGCGTACCCCGCGAGGGAGAAGAACACGCTCACCGCCGATGCGCTGAGCCCGTGCAGCCACAGGCACTCGACGTCGCGCAGGCTGCCCGGGCGGGTCGTCGGGTCGACCTGCGCGACCAGGCCCGGGGCGCGCAGGTCTATGCCGGACGCGGGCCGCTCGGGGGACTGCATGATGTCGCGGAACCCGAGCCACTTGAGGTAGAGCGCCGCCGCGGTCACCGCGTCCCGCGCGGTCCTGATCGTCATCGGCCGGAACTTCGGACGCGGGGGAGCCGCCGTCGGCGGCAGCGGGATGTGCGCGGGACGGCCGGGAGCGGGAGTGCGGCCGGTGGCGGTGGCGCTCCCGGGCGCGCCGGCGGTCGGTGCCGGCGGTGCGGAGCGCGGTACGGGGCGTACCGGAATGCGCAGCACCGCTCCGCAGGCGCATCCCAGCTCGGGCTGCGGCCACTGGTCCTGGCGCCCGCACGAGCCGCACCGGACGGTCACCCACGCGTCGGTCCAGGTGCGGTGCGTGATCCGCTCCGGCGCGGCGCCCCGTAACAGGGGCGGTGCCAGCGGCTCCCCGCACGCGCACGGGAAGACCGGTGGCGTGAAGCTGTGCTGTCGACGGCATGCCGGGCAGCGCACCGGCACGTTCTCTCCCATGACCGTCCCCCTCGGACCGTCGGCGTCCCTGTGCGTCGCGCAGGCGTGTGCGGGTGGCCGCGGCCCGCGCGACCGCGCACCTGTGACTGCGGTACGTCGCCCATCGTCCACCAAGAGCGACGCGTTGGGGAGGGACTTCAACCAATGCCCGCTCTTGACGCGCGGCGGACCTCACCCTAGATTGCTTCCGTATAGCAGAATCGAAATTCCGCATTATGGAAACAATGGAGTGGCGCTCACCGGTCGGCAGCGGTGAGGCACTCCGACTGGCCGAGCAGGAGTACGCGATGCCTCGAATGACCGCCGCCGCCGCCGCAGTGGAGATCCTCAAGCTGGAGGGTGTCGAGCAAGCGTTCGGCGTGCCCGGCGCGGCGATCAACCCCTTCTACCGCGAGCTCAAGAACGTCGGTGGCGTCAAGCACACGTTGGCCCGCCACGTCGAGGGCGCCTCGCACATGGCCGAGGGCTACACGCGTGCCAAGGCGGGCAACATCGGTGTCTGCATCGGTACCTCGGGCCCGGCCGGCACCGACATGATCACCGGTCTGTACTCCGCGATCGCGGACTCGATCCCGATCCTGTGCATCACCGGTCAGGCTCCGGTCGCGAAGCTCCACAAGGAGGACTTCCAGGCCGTCGACATCGCCTCGATCGCCAAGCCCGTGACCAAGGCCGCCACCACGGTCCTGGAGGCCGCGCAGGTCCCCGGTGTCTTCCAGCAGGCCTTCCACCTGATGCGTTCCGGCCGCCCCGGCCCGGTCCTGATCGACCTCCCGATCGACGTCCAGCTGACCGAGATCGAGTTCGACCCGGAGACCTACGAGCCGCTGCCGGTCTACAAGCCGCGCGCCACCCGCGCCCAGGCGGAGAAGGCGATCCGGTTCCTCCTGGAGTCCGAGCGCCCGCTGATCGTCGCCGGCGGCGGCATCATCAACGCCGACGCCTCCGACCTGCTCGTCGAGTTCGCCGAGCTGACCGGCGTCCCGGTCATCTCCACCCTCATGGGCTGGGGCACCATCCCGGACGACCACGAGCTGAGCGCCGGCATGGTCGGTGTGCAGACCTCGCACCGCTACGGCAACGCGACGTTCCTGGAGTCGGACTTCGTCCTCGGCATCGGCAACCGCTGGGCCAACCGTCACACCGGTTACAACCTGGACGCCTACACCAAGGGCCGCAAGTTCGTTCACGTCGACATCGAGCCCACCCAGATCGGCAAGATCTTCGCCCCGGACTTCGGTATCGCCTCCGACGCCAAGGCCGCGCTGGAGCTCTTCATCGAGGTGGCCAGGGAGCTGAAGGCCGACGGCAAGCTGCCGGACTTCAGCGCGTGGGCCGCCTCCGGCCAGGAGCGCAAGGCCACGCTCCAGCGCCGTACGCACTTCGACAACATCCCGATGAAGCCGCAGCGCGTGTACGAGGAGATGAACAAGGCGTTCGGCCCGGAGACGCGCTACGTCACCACCATCGGCCTCTCCCAGATCGCCGGCGCGCAGATGCTGCACGTCTACCGGCCCCGCAACTGGATCAACTGCGGCCAGGCCGGCCCGCTCGGCTGGACCATCCCGGCCGCGATCGGCGCCGCGACCGCCGACCCGGAGACCCCGATCGTCGCGCTCTCGGGCGACTACGACTTCCAGTTCATGATCGAGGAACTGGCCGTCGCCGCGCAGCACAAGGTGCCCTATGTCCACGTCCTGGTGAACAACGCCTACCTGGGGCTCATCCGCCAGGCACAGGGCGGCCTGGGCATCAACTTCGAGGTCAACCTCGAATTCGAGAACATCAACACCCCGGAACTGGGCGTCTACGGCGTCGACCACGTCAAGGTCGCCGAGGGTCTGGGCGTCAAGGCCATCCGGGTCACCGACCCGAACGAGTTGGGTGCCGCCTTCGAGCAGGCCAAGAAGCTGGCCCAGGAGTTCCAGGTCCCCGTGGTCGTCGAGGCCATCCTGGAGCGCATCACCAACATCTCGATGAGCAAGACGGTCGACATGAGCGACGTCACGGAGTTCGAGGAGCTGGCCACCGAGCCCGGCCACGCGCCGACGGCGATCCGCCCGCTCGTCTGACGCACCGCGTTCCCGTACGCCCGTTCCCGTACGCCCGTTCCCGAGGCCCGGTCTGCTTCCGCAGGCCGGGCCTCGGCTCGTACATGCGTCTCTTCGCGTACTTCGGCTTGCGGAGCCCGCACCCAGCAGTTGCTCTTGACCCAGCACCACATTCCGGTGCCCGTCCGGTCATACCGCCCGAGGGAGAGTCCTGCTGTGCGCCTGAACCGCCCTGTGCCGTCCCGCTCGTCCCGTCCGGGCGTACGAGCCGTCGCCGGCATCGTCGCGACGCTCGCCCTCGTCGCCGTCCCCGGCGCGGCCGGCTCCGCGACCGCCGCCGACAGCCGTCCGGCGCCGGCGACGGACCCCGCGGCCGTCCGCCACTGGAACGCCGTCACCACCCAGACCATCAGCGCCAACCTCGGCGCCATGCACCCCTCCGGACAGGTCGCCGTCTGGCACGGCTTCGTCTCCGCGGCCGTCTACAACGCCGTGGCCGGCATCCAGGGCCGGTACGCCCTCTACAAATGGCGGGAGAGGGGCCCCGTCACCGCGTCCCCGGAGGCGGCGGCCGTCACCGCCGCGCACCGCGTGCTGCTCGCCTACTTCCCCGCTTCGCAGGCGCGCCTCGACGCCGAGTACGCCACCTCCCTCGCCAAGATCCCCGACGGCCGCGCCGAGAAGCAGGGCGTGGCCTACGGAGAGCGCGCCGCCGCACACATCGTCAGGCTCCGGGAGAACGACGGCCGGTTCGAGCCGGTGGAGTACACCGCGCCGCCGGAACCCGGTGTCTGGCGGCCGACCCCGCCCGCCCACGCGCCTTACCTCGACACGTGGCTCGGCACGCTGCGCCCCCTCCTGCTCGAGGCCCCCGACCAGGTCCGTCCCGGTCCGCCGCCCGCCCTGTCCTCGGCCCGCTACGCCCGTGACGTCAACGAGGTGAAGACCATGGGGGCGAAGACGGGGTCCGGCAGAACCGCGCACCAGACCGAGACCGCCCTCTTCTTCGGCGGCAACCTCCTGGTCCAGCTCCAGACCGCCTTCCGCGAGTACGCGGCCGGCCACCACCTCGGCATCGCGGACACGGCCCGGCTGTTCGCCGCGGTGAACATGTCCGCCGCCGACGCGGTGATCACCGCATGGGACTCCAAGCTGCACTACGGCTTCTGGCGGCCCATCAGCGCCGTACACCTCGCCGACACCGACGACAACCCGGCGACCGAGGCGGACCCCGGGTGGCAGCCGCTGCTCGTCACCCCTCCGCACCCCGACTACATCAGCGGGCACGCGGCGGTCGCCGGCGCCGCGCTGCGGACCGCGGCCGGCGTGCTCGGCACCTCGCACCTCGGTCTGAACGTCCGCTCCGAGGCCACGGCCACCACCCGGCACTACGCGCACGCCGACCGGTTCAACCAGGACATGGTCGACGCCCGGGTGTGGGGCGGGATCCACTTCCGCAGCGCGGACATCGCCGGCTGCTCCGCCGGCAGCCGCATCGGGGACTGGGCGCTCCGCCACTACTTCAAGCCGCTGCGCAAGGCGGTGCCCTCAGGGGCGCGGACGACACTCCCGAAGTGTCCGAGCTGAAGTCCGAATCTCCCTCTAATCGGTTAATTGGCCCTCTTGGGGACATGACCGTCCTCCTGGTTGGGGATGTGTGTCGGACATCGACCCGCACACCGTCTGGAGCGACGTGGAGACCACCGGCACCGTATGGAGCTGTCCCTTCGATTACGCGGAGGCCCTGGAGTTCGACCCACAGCTCCGCCAGATGCTGGAGGCAGATCCGGTCGCCCGCATCCGGATGCCGTACGGCGAGGGCGAGGCATGGCTCGTGACGCGCTACGAGGACGTGCGGACCGTCACCACCGACCGGCGGTTCAGCCGCGGCGCCGTCAAGGGCCGCGACTTCCCGCGGATGACGCCCGAGCCGATCGTCCAGTCCGAGTCGATCAACCTCATGGACCCGCCGGCCAGCAGCCGGCTGCGCAGCCTGGTTGCCAAGAGCTTCGCGCCACGCCACGTGGAGCGGATGCGGGAGCGCACGCAGAACGTCGTGGACCGGATGCTCGACCGGATGACGGACCTCGGCCCGCCCGCCGATCTCGTCGAGCATGTGGCCGCGCCCCTGCCGCTCATGACGATCTGCGAGGTCCTCGGCATCCCCGAGGAGGACCGGCCCAGGCTGCGCGCGCACGCGCTCACCATGATGAACGTGAGCGCCGAGAACCGGGACGCCGCCGTCCGCGCCAAGGCCGAACTGCGGGCCTACTTCGCGGCGCTCAGCGCCGAACGGCGCCGCGCCCCCGGCGACGACATGATCAGCACGCTGGCCACCGCCCGCGACGGCGCCGAGCTGCTCGACGACGACGAGCTGGCGGTCATGTCGATGGTGCTGCTCATCACGGGCCAGGACACCACGACGTACGAGATCGGGAACATCGCGTACACCCTGCTCACCCGCCCCGACGTCCTCGGAAAGCTCCGCGCGCGGCCCTCGGCCCTTCCGGCGGCCATCGAGGAACTCCTGCGCTTCATCCCCTTCCGCAAGGGCGTCGGCATCCCGCGGGTCGCCACCGAGGACGTGGAGCTGAGCGGGGTGCTGATCCGGGCCGGGGACATCGTCCATGTCTCGTACCTCACCGCGAACCGCGACGAGCGCATGTTCGACCGGCCCGACGAGCTGGATGTGGACCGGCCCACGGTGCCCCACATGACCTTCGGCTGGGGGGCGCACCACTGCCTCGGGGCGCCGCTCGCGGCGATGGAACTCGAAGTGGTCTTCGCCGCGCTCCTCGACCGCTTCCCCGGGCTGCGGCTCGCGGTGGAGCCGTCGCGGATGCGATGGAACACGACATCCATCTGGCGCCACCCGCTCGCCCTGCCCGTCACGTGGTGACAACTCCCGTGTGACGCCCGCCCCGCGGTGACGACCGCGCGACGATACCGCTGTCCGGCATGAGACCCGGCATGAGACAAGGAAAAACCATGGCCACACTGTGCCGACCGTCCGTCGCCGTACCCGACCACGTCATCACGATGGAGCAGACGCTGGAACTGGCCCGCGAGACGCACGCGGGCCACCCGCAGCGGGACCTCGTCCTGCGCCTCATCGAGAACACCGGTGTCCGCACCCGGCACATCGTCCAGCCGATCGAGGACACCCTGCGCCACCCGGGTTTCGAGATCCGCAACCAGCTGTACGAGGCCGAGGCCAAGGCGCGTGTCCCCGGCGTCGTGCGCCGGGCGCTCGCCCATGCGGAGGTGGAGCCCGCGGACATCGATCTGATCGTCTATGTCTCCTGCACCGGCTTCATGATGCCGTCGCTCACCGCCTGGCTGATCAACACGATGGGCTTCCGGTCGGAGACCAGGCAGCTGCCCATCGCCCAGCTCGGCTGCGCCGCCGGCGGTGCGGCGATCAACCGCGCGCACGATTTCTGCACCGCCTACCCGCGGGCCAACGTACTGATCGTGTCCTGCGAGTTCTGCTCGCTGTGCTACCAGCCGACCGATCTGGGCGTCGGATCGCTGCTCTCCAACGGCCTGTTCGGCGACGCGATCTCGGCGGCGGTGGTGCGCGGCGAGGGCGGTGCCGGCATGCGGATCGAGCGCAACGGCTCGCATCTCGTGCCGAACACCGAGGACTGGATCTCGTACGCCGTACGGGACACCGGGTTCCACTTCATGCTCGACAAGCGGGTGCCGGGGACCATGGAGATGCTGGCTCCCGCGCTCAAGTCACTCGTGGCGCAGCACAGTTGGGAGGTCGCGCAGATGGACTTCTTTATCGTCCACGCGGGCGGGCCGCGCATCCTGGACGACCTGTGCCACTACCTGGACCTCCCGCCGGAGATGTTCCGGTTCAGCCGGGCCACGCTCACCGAACGCGGGAACATCGCCAGTTCCGTCGTCTTCGACGCCCTGGCCCGGATGTTCGAGGAGGGCACCGTCGAGACCGGGGCCGGCGGGCTGATCGCCGGGTTCGGGCCCGGCATCACCGCCGAGACGGCCCTCGGCCGGTGGGTGGGCGTCACCCCGGCCGGCGTCGGTGAGGCCGGCACGCGGGTCCCCGAGGAGGCGGTGGTGCCGGTCGGCTGACGACCCGGCGGAAACCTGAAGGGCGCGGGGTGGGTACGGGACCGTCCGTACCCACCCCGCGCCCTGGCAGGGAAGCTGATGCCGCCCGACGGCACGAGACTGGCGCGACAGGACGTTCGCGCCGTCGGGCGGAGCTGTGGGGAAGGGGTTCCGCGGCGGTGGGCGATGAGCTTTCGGGCGTCCTCCCCTCAGGTCGAGAAGGGCGTTCCTTGAGCCTTGACCACCGCACTGGCTCGCACGCCGCCGCGGCACCTTCCGTCCGTGACCCCGGCCACCCCTCATTCGGGCCGGCGGTACGGACTGCACCACCGGACCGACCTCCCGTCGGGCCCGCGGTGCGGTCTGGGTGACTAGTCCTCGCGCAGGGCGCGGACCGCTTCCTCGACGCGCTTGCCGTACTCCGCGTCCGCGGCGTGGAAGTGCGCGAGGTTCTTCTCGATCACGTCGTCGCGGCTGACCTGCGACAGGCCGCCGGCGATGTTCGCGATCAGACGGGACTTCTCCTCGGCCGACATCAGGCGGTAGAGCTCACCGGCCTGGAAGAAGTCGTCGTCCTTGACGTGGACGGCGGCCGCGTGCGTGCCCGTCCAGCCGGCCAGCGCCAGCGGGGCGGAGAGCGCCGCGTCGGTCTGCGCGGGACCGTCGTACGAGTTGGGCTCGTAGTTCTTGTCGTAGCGCGAGCCGTAGCGGGTCGCCATGGCGCCGTCCCGGCCGTAGTTGTCGGCCGCGGTCGCCTTCGGGGCGTTCACCGGCAGCTGGGTGTGGTTGACACCGAGGCGGTAGCGGTGGGCGTCCGCGTAGGCGAAGAGGCGGCCCTGGAGCATCTTGTCGGGCGAGGGGCCGATGCCCGGAACGAAGTTGTTCGGGGAGAACGCGGCCTGCTCGACCTCGGCGAAGACGTTGTCGGGGTTCCGGTCGAGGACCAGGCGGCCGACCCGCTGGAGCGGGTAGTCGGCGTGCGGCCACACCTTGGTGAGGTCGAACGGGTTGAAGCGGTAGTCCGGCGCCTCGGCGGCCGGCATGACCTGGACGTACAGCGTCCAGGACGGGTTGACGCCGCGCTCGATGGCCTGGAGCAGGTCCGTCTGGTGCGAGTTGGCGTCCTTGCCGACCTGCTCGGCCGCCTGCTCGGAGGACAGGCAGCGGATGCCCTGGTTCGTCTTGAAGTGGTACTTGACGAAGAAGGCCTCGCCCGCGGCGTTCGTCCACTGGTAGGTGTGCGAGCCGTAGCCGTTCATGTGGCGGTACGACGCGGGGATGCCGCGGTCGCCCATCAGCCAGGTGATCTGGTGCGTCGCCTCGGGGGCGTGGGCCCAGAAGTCCCAGACGTTGTCCGGCTCCTGCTTGCCCGTGAAGGGGTCGCGCTTCTGGGAGTGGATGAAGTCGGGGAACTTGATCGGGTCCTTGATGAAGAACACCGGGGTGTTGTTGCCGACGAGGTCGTAGTTGCCCTCTTCGGTGTAGAACTTCAGCGCGAAACCGCGCGGGTCGCGGACCGCGTCCGCGCCGCCGAGGCTGTCCGCGACGGTGGAGAAGCGGATGAACGTCTCGGTCCGCTTGCCCACCTCGCCGAGGAAGTTCGCGCGGGTGAAGCCGGTGACGTCGTCGGTCACCTCGAAGTAGCCGTACGCGCCCGAGCCGCGGGCGTGGACGACGCGCTCCGGGATGCGCTCACGGTTGAACCGGGCCAGCTTCTCCAGCAGGTGCTGGTCCTGGAGGAGGAGCGGACCGCCGACACCGGCGGAGGCGGAATTCTGGTTGTCGGCGACCGGGGCGCCTGACTCGGTCGTGAGCACACGCTTCGACATGGGGACCTTCCTGCGGAAATCTGCTGGCGGCGTGAGGAGCGTAAGTACGCACCGAGCGTGACGTCAACAGTTTGTTGAAGTTGAAGAGAGGGATCGGCGCGGACTGGAGCGAAAAAAATGGGTGTCCCGGGCGACGGCGGCGCCTGGGCGCGACAGGACAGGTGTCAGCGCCGCCGCCGCCCGGAAGTCGGGGGGCCGGTCAGCTCTGGACGGGCTGACCGGAGAGGCGCTCGACGGCGCGCAGCAGGGCGGAGTGGTCCAGGCCACCGTCGCCCTGGGCGCGCAGCGAGGCGACCAGCTGGGCCACGACCGCGCCGACGGGGAGCGCCGCACCGACATTGCGGGCGGCGTCGGTGACGATGCCCATGTCCTTGTGGTGCAGGTCGATCCGGAAGCCGGGGGCGAAGTCCCGGTTGAGGAAGTTGTCCTTCTTGCGGGTCAGGACGGTCGAGCCGGCCAGTCCGCCGTTGAGGACGTCGAGGGCGGCGGTGAGGTCGACGCCCGACTTCTCCAGGAAGACCACGGCCTCGGCGCACGCCTGGATGTTGACCGCGACGATCAGCTGGTTCGCGGCCTTCACCGTCTGGCCGGAGCCGTGCGGACCGCACAGGACGATGGTCTTGCCGAGCGCTTCGAGCACCGGCTTGGCGGACTCGAAGTCCTCCTGCGAACCGCCGACCATGATCGACAGTACGGCCTCGATCGCGCCGGCCTCGCCGCCGGAGACCGGGGCGTCCAGGACGCGCAGGCCCTTCTCGGCGCCGGCCTTGCCCAGGTCGACGGAGGTCTGCGGGGTGATCGAGGACATGTCGATCAGGAGGGCGCCCTTCCTGGCGTTCTCCAGGATGCCGTCCGGACCGTACGCGATCGCCTCGACCTGCGGGGAGGCGGGCACCATCGTGATGATGACGTCGGCGTCCTTGACGGCCTCGGCGATCGAGGACGCGCCCTTGCCGCCGGCGGCGACGAGGCGGTCGATCTTGGGCTGCTCGAGGGTGTAGCCGGTGACGTCGTAACCCGCCTTCAGCAGGTTCTCGGACATGGGGGAGCCCATGATGCCGAGGCCGATGAAGCCGATCTTGGGGAGAGTGCTCATGATGGGTGCCTCTTTCAACACACGCGCTTCAACTCACGCGCGAAAAATGGTCAGTTCGAGAGCCAGCCGAAGGCTTCGGCGCTCGGGCGGTCGCCGGGCTTGTACTCCAGGCCCACCCAGCCGTCGTAACCGGCGTTCTTGAGCAGGTCGAGCAGCTTTTCGAGCGGCAGGTCCCCCGTGCCGGGGGCGCCGCGGCCGGGGTTGTCGGCGATCTGCACGTGGCCGGTCTTGGCGGCGTACTCCGCGATCACGTCGGGGAGGTTCTCGCCGTTCATCGACAGGTGGTAGATGTCGAGGAGGAACTTGGCGTTGCCGAGTCCGGTGGCCTCGTTGACCTTGTCGACGACCGCGATGCCGGCCGGTGCGCTCACCAGGGGGTAGAGCGGCGACTCCGGCTTGTTGAGGGTCTCGATCAGCAGGATCGCGCCCACCCGGTCGGCGGCGCGGGCGGCCACCACCAGGTTCTCCAGGGCGAGCTTGTCCTGGACCTCCGGGTCGACGCCGTCGACGCGGTTGCCGTAGAGCGCGTTCAGCGCCTTGCAGCCGACCGAGGCGGCGAAGTCCGCCGCCACGTCGATGTTCGCGCGGAAGCGGTCCGACTCCTCGCCGGGCACGGAGAGTGCGCCGCGGTCCGGGCCGGGCAGCTGCCCGGCGTAGAAGTTGAGGCCGACCAGCTGGGTGCCGGCCTCGTCGAGCGCCTTCTTGAGCGCGTCGAGCTCGGCCTGGTCGGGGGTGGGGGTCTCGATCCAGGGCCACCACAGCTCGACCGCCTTGAAGCCTGCCGCGGCGGCGGCCGCCGGGCGCTCGAGGAGCGGGAGTTCCGTGAAGAGGATCGAGAGGTTCACATCGAAGCGCTGGTCCGTGTAGCCCATGAGGGTTTCGGCGCTCCTTCCGTATCGCGGAAGTTATTTTCTGCCTGATGGAATGTTGCACGGTGGCGCGGAGACCTGTCAAGAGGGCGTGACCAGGTCGGGGCCTCCCGGGGCCGGCCGGCCCGCCAGTAACGTGGGGGCATGGTGCGATTGAGAGTGGAGTTCACGACCGAGCCCTTCGACCTCGACGAGGCGCCGGCGCACGCGCTGGCCGCCCGCGAGGTCATCCAGGTGGCCGAGCTGGACGCTGTGGACGTAGGCCCGTTCGGGAACACCGCCGAGGGCGGCGCCGACGCGGTGCTGACCGCCGTCGACGCGCTGCTGCGCAGGTCCCTGGATGCGGGTGCCACCCGGGTCTCGTTGCAGGTCAACGTGATCGGGGAGGGCGAGAAGTGACGGATTTCGGCGGGCCTGAGGACCACCCCCTCGTCACCGCGGTCAAGCCGCTGGTCGACGCCATGGGCGGCGAGATGATGGTGCCGGAGCAGGCGCGGGGTGACGACGTGGTGCTGGCCTGGGAGGGCCGGGACGTCGTCGCCGTACGGCTTCCCCAGCTCTCGGACTCCCTCGATCACATCTTGGCCGCGCTGGAGCGCCGCCACGGTATGCCGCTGGCGGAGCTCGACCGCAAGGAGAAGCAGTCGGTCGTACGGGTCCTGGAGGCTCGCGGGGCCTTCTCCGTGCGGCACGGGGTGGAGACCGTGGCGAGCGCCCTGGGTGTCAGCCGCTTCACCGTCTACAACTACCTGAACAGGGAGAACGCCGCGAACGCGGCCAAGAGCGACTAGGTCCGCCGTCCATTGCGTGGGCATATTTGATCGATCATTCGCAGGGGCCGCCGTCCGGACAACGGGTCGGCGGCTTTTGCGTTCGCGAGATTTCAACAAAGTGTTGACGAGCTGTTCGTGAGGGCGTTAGCTATGCGCAGCCCGTCCAGCACGCCACGGAGGCTCCCGTGACTTCAGGTTCGACACCGGGCCTCGCCCGGTTCAACACCTCGGCGGACAGCGAGGCCACGGCCGCGCTGCACGAGGTGTGCGCCAACTCGGCGTGGGGGAGCAAGATGCTCGCCCAGCGCCCGTACGCCAACGCCGAAGCCCTCTTCCTCGCCAGTGACGCCGCCATGGCGGAACTGACCGCGGAGGATCTGGCCGAGGCGATGGCGGGCCACCCGCCGATCGGCCGGCCGAAGCCCGGTGACCCGACCTCCTCCCGCGAACAGCGGGGGATGGCCGGAGCGTCCGAGGAACTGAAAGCCGAGATGCTCGAACTGAACCTGGCCTACCAGGAGAAGTTCGGACATGTCTTTCTGATCTGCGCCACCGGTGCGACCGGTGAGCAGATGCGCGACGCGATGCGGAACCGGATCGGCAACACCGCCGATGCGGAGCGTGAGATCGTGCGCACCGAACTCGGGAAGATCAACCGAATCCGGCTGACCCGCCTCGTAGAAGAGTACGAAGAGGACAACGACTGATGAGCACCGCGACCACTGCTTCGGTGTCCACGCACATCCTGGACACCAGCATCGGGCGCCCCGCCGCGGGTGTCGCCGTCTCGCTCACCGCCCGCAGTGGCAGTGACGCCGAGTGGGTGGTACTCGGCGGGTCCGCGACCGACGCGGACGGGCGCTGCAAGGACCTGCCGGCCCTGCCGGAAGGCACGACCCACGTACGTCTCGACTTCGAGACCGAGGCGTACTTCTCCAACAAGCCCAGTTCGAAGAAGCAAGCCGAGGCACAGCAGGACGCCCCCCGCGTAAGGGACAGCGGCGCGTTCTTCCCGGAGGTGGCGATCACGTTCGCCGTCGTACCGGGCGAACACTTCCACGTACCGCTGCTGCTCAACCCGTTCGGCTACTCCGTATACCGAGGGAGCTAGCACCGACATGCCCACGATTCTCGGCCAGAACCAGTACGGCAAAGCAGAGAACCGCGTCGTCAAGATCACGCGGGACGGCGACACCCACCACATCAAGGACCTGAACGTCTCCGTCGCCCTCTCCGGCGACATGGACGACGTGCACTACTCCGGCTCGAACGCCAACGTCCTGCCGACGGACACCACCAAGAACACGGTGTACGCGTTCGCCAAGGAGTACGGCATCGAGTCCGCCGAGCAGTTCGGCATCCACCTCGCCCGTCACTTCGTAACGTCGCAGGAGCCGATCCAGCGCGCCCGGATCCGGATCGAGGAGTACGCCTGGGACCGCATCGCGACCTCGGACAACAACTCCAAGTTCATCGGCTCCGACGAGGTGAACCACTCCTTCGTCCGCAAGGGCCAGGAGCTGCGCACCACGCAGATCACCTTCGACGGTGAGAACTGGGAGGTCCTGTCGGGCCTCAAGAACCTCACGGTCATGAACTCCACCAACTCGGAGTTCTGGGGCTACGTCAAGGACCGGTACACGACGCTCAAGGAGGCGTACGACCGCATCCTGTGCACCGACGTCGCCTCCGTCTGGCGCTACAACTGGACCAACGACGAGGACCGGATGCCGAACTGGGACAAGTCGTACGCCCAGGCCAAGAAGCACATGCTGGAGGCCTTCGCCGAGACGTACTCCCTCTCGCTCCAGCAGACCCTGTACCAGATGGGTTCGCGCGTCATCAACAGCCGGAGCGAGATCGACGAGATCCGCTTCTCGCTGCCGAACAACCACCACTTCCTGGTCGACCTCGAGCCCTTTGGGCTGAAGAACGACAACGAGGTCTACTTCGCCGCCGACCGCCCGTACGGCCTCATCGAGGCCACCATCCTGCGGGACGGCGTCGAGCCGAAGATCCCGGTCGACATGACCAACCTCTGACGCGGGACCGGTGCGCCCCGTCCGCCCAGCGGCAGGGCGGGGCGCACCGGACCGGAGGGAACCTCCATGGCAACGCCTGCATGCCGGGCCGGCAACGGCCCCTGTGTCCACGCCGTGAGCACAGGCCCCGGTCGCGCGGCCGGCCTGCGCCGCTCATCCACTTTCCGCCCTGTACCGAGCGGGCGCCGGCGCCTTCCCCGGGCGACGGGCGGGAGCGCGCTCCTGCCCGGCGGGTCGTCACGGGCGGCCATGGACGACCTGGTTCCCCGCGTCCCGGCAGCGGCGGGTGTCCCGCACCCCGCTTGTCCGCACAGTCGCCCGCGCAGCCGCCGCGTCAGCATCCCCGGCAGCGACGCCGCCCACAAGCGGGCGGGCGATGGCGTGACCTCGTTCTGTGACCCCGTGCCCGGCACCGTCCTGCCCGTCCGCGATTCCCTCAGCGACCGCCGGGTGCTGTCCCCGGGGCGGACGCTGCAGCCCGCCGCGACCCTCGTGGGCCCGCTCATCGGCGGCCACCCCCATGCCTTCGCCCGTAACGTCGCCGCCGTCACGCTCACCCGCGTACGCGGCCGGTACGACGCCGCCGTCGCCGGTGGAGCGTGCCTCGTCCGGGCACCGGCCGTGCCCGGCTCCGCCATCAGCGCCGGAGCCCCGGCCGCGGTCCACCACCTGTTCTTTCACCACCTCGGCACCCGGAGCCACGCGGCTGCGGCACTCAAATCCTCCTAGGGTCCTGCCGTGCCCACATCACTGAGAGAAGGACGCACCATGGCAGCATCGGCAGCCGCGCGCACCATCATCGAGAACTGTGCCATCGCCACCGTCGACGCCAACGACACCGAGTACGCCTCGGGTTACGTCGTGGTGGCCGGCAACCGCATCGAGTCGATCGGCGCCGGCAAGGCCCCCGAGGGCCTGGACAACGTCGTACGCCGTATCGACGGCACGGGCCACCTGGTCACCCCCGGCCTGGTCAACACGCACCACCACTTCTACCAGTGGATCACGCGCGGCCTGGCCACCGACCACAACCTCTTCAACTGGCTGGTCGCGCTGTACCCGACCTGGGCGCGCATCGACGAGGCCATGGTGAAGGCGGCGGCGCAGGGCTCGCTGGCGATGATGGCCCGCGGCGGTGTCACCACCGCGATGGACCACCACTACGTCTTCCCGAAGGGCTCGGGCGACCTGTCCGGCGCCGTCATCGGGGCCGCCTCCGACATGGGCGTACGGTTCACCCTTGCCCGCGGCTCCATGGACCGCAGCGAGAAGGACGGCGGCCTGCCGCCGGACTTCGCGGTCGAGACCCTCGAAGGCGCGCTCACCGCGACCGAGGAGACCGTCAGGAAGCACCACGACGCCTCCTTCGACGCGATGACGCAGGTGGCCGTCGCGCCCTGCTCGCCGTTCTCGGTCTCCACCGAACTGATGAAGCAGGGCGCCGAACTGGCCCGCCGCCTCGGGGTGCGCCTGCACACCCACGGCAGCGAGACGGTCGAGGAGGAGCAGTTCTGCAAGGAGCTGTTCGGCATGGGCCCGACCGACTACTTCGAGTCGACCGGCTGGCTCGGCAGCGACGTGTGGATGGCCCACTGCGTCCACATGAACGACTCCGACATCGCCGCCTTCGCCCGTACGGGCACGGGCGTCGCCCACTGCCCGTCCTCCAACGCCCGCCTCGCGGCAGGCATCGCCCGGGTCCCCGACATGCTGAAGGCCGGCGTCCCGGTCGGTCTCGGCGTCGACGGCACGGCGTCCAACGAGTCGGGCGAGCTGCACACCGAGCTGCGCAACGCCCTGCTCATCAACCGCCTCGGCGCGCACCGCGAAGCGGCGCTCAACGCCCGCCAGGCGCTGCGCCTCGGTACGTACGGCGGAGCCCAGGTGCTCGGCCGCGCCGACCAGATCGGTTCGCTGGAGGCCGGCAAGCTCGCCGACCTGGTGATGTGGAAGATCGACGGTCTCGGTCACTCCACCATCGCCGACCCGGTCACCGCCATCGTGTTCGGCGCGGCGGCACCGGTCACCCTGTCGCTCGTCAACGGCAAGCCCGTCGTCGAGGACAACCGCCTGATCACGGTGGACGAGGACGCCATCGCCCGCGACGCGCGGGCCGAGGCGCAGCGCCTCGCGCGGATCGTTGCGCAGGGCTGATCAACCCCCCGGAAGTCCGGCTGAGGGGGACGGCCCTCAGCCGGCGGCCGCGGACCCGAGCGGGGTCCACGGCAGCTGTGCCCGGGGGCGCGCGCCCAAGTGCGAGCGCCCCCGGGGACGGTGACCAACGCCCGGACGCCGCCGCCCGGTACCGGCGGCACCACAGACCCCACAGCTTCACCGCCACCCCCGGCACACACCCCCCATGCGTCATGCACGTCTGCACCACCTGCTTCAACGCTCCACTCCGCACCACCTCCCTGACATCCACGTCCCCGCTGGCGTGTAACCGACCGGAGGAACCGCCGTGGCCGCCAAGCCCAGGTTTCGCAAAGATGCATCCGCCGAATCCGACCCCGCCGAGTCCGGACCCCCGTCCGGCCCCGATCCGAAGCACCCGGTCGACGAAAAGCTGCCCCCCGGCAAGATGTTCACCAGCGGCCTCCAGCACGTGGCCGCGATGTACGCCGGTGTGGTCGCCCCACCCATGATCGTCGGCCCCGCGGTGGGGCTCGACGCCACGGAGACGGCCTTCCTCATGGGGGCCAGCCTCTTCACCGCCGGCATAGCGACCCTTCTCCAGACCCTCGGGTTCTGGAAGATCGGCGCCAAGCTCCCCTTCGTCAACGGCGTCTCGTTCGCCGGAGTGACCCCGATGATCGCCATCGGCAAGGGCGAGGGCGACAACGCGATACCGATCATCTTCGGAGCGATCATCGTCGCCGGTGTACTGGGCTTCGTCGCCGCCCCGTACTTCTGTAAACTCGTCCGCTTCTTCCCGCCCGTCGTCACCGGCACCGTGATCACCCTGATCGGTGTCTCCCTGCTGCCGGTCGCCTTCAACTGGTCCCAGGGCGGCAACTCCCAGGCCGACGACTACGGATCCATGACCAACATCGGCATGGCCGCCCTGACCTTCCTGATCGTGCTGGCCCTGCGGAAACTGCTGCGCGGCTTCCTCCAGCAGATCGCGATCCTCCTGGGCCTCGTCGCGGGCACACTCATCGCCATCCCGGTGGGCATCACCCACTTCGACGCCATCAAGAACGCCGACCTGGTGGGCTTCCCGACCCCCTTCCACTTCGGCGCACCGCAGTTCGAGGTCGCGGCGATCATCTCCATGTGCATCGTGATGCTGGTGTGCATGACCGAGTCGACCGCCGACATGCTCGCCCTCGGCAAGATCGTCGGCCGCCCGGCCGACGAGAAGACGATCGAGGGCGGCCTGCGCGCCGACACCCTGGGCAGCGCGATCAGCCCGCTCTTCAACGGCTTCATGTGCAGCGCCTTCGCGCAGAACATCGGCCTGGTCGCGATGACGAAGGTCCGCAGCCGGTTCGTCGTCGCCGCCGGCGGCGGCATCCTGATCCTGCTCGGCCTGTGCCCGGTGCTGGCCTCCGTGATCGCTCTCGTACCGCTGCCGGTCCTCGGCGGCGCCGGCATCGTGCTCTTCGGTACGGTCGCGGCCAGCGGCATCCAGACCCTTGCCACGGCCGCGCTGGAGAAGGGCGAGAACGCCCTGATCGTCGCCGCCGCCCTCGGTATCGGCCTCATCCCGATCGCCGCGCCCACCTTCTACCACGCGTTCCCCGAGGACCTGCTGGTGGTGCTCGACTCGGGCATCAGTACCGGGTGTGTGGTGGCCATCGTCCTCAACCTGGCCTTCAACCACCTGGGCGGGAAGGGCGGCCAGGACGAGAACGCGACGCAGCCGGAGATCCCGGACCAGATCCCGGCAGCGGCCCACTGACCGCAGCCACTGACCGCGGCCGCCCACCCAACCGCGGTTCCGCCCGCCGACGACCCCCGCCCGCCGATCGGCCCCCCCCGTCGGCGGGCGGGGGTCTTTCGCGAGGTCAGGCACCCGCGCGGTCGGCGCGCGCCGCCCCGGCCTGTAGCGTCGGGGGCATGGGTGAGCACTCTGTAGTTGATGTCGGCGACGTACGCCTGGCCTATCGGACCTGGGGCGATTCGTACGGGGCGCCGGTCGTGCTCCTGCACGGACTGGGCTCGTCGTCGGCGAGCTGGGAAGAGGCCGGGCAGGCGCTCGGCGAGGAATGGCGGGTCTACGCGATCGACCTGCGCGGGCACGGCGAGAGCGACTGGCCCGACGAGTACTCCGTCGAGCTCATGCGGGACGACGTCCTCGGCTTCCTCGACGAGCTGGAACTGGACCGGGTCGGTGTGGTCGGCCACGGTATGGGCGGAGTCGTCGCCCGCCTGCTGGCCCAGGACAACTCGGACCGCGTGGAGCGGCTCGTCCTGGAGGAGACCCCGCCGCCGTTCCCCGGCGGGACGGAGGTCGCGGACGTGCGCCCCGACGAGCCGCTGGACTACGACTGGCCCGTCGCGGCGGCCATCACCCGCCAGCTCGCCGACCCCGACCCGGACTGGGCCGAGAGCCTCGGCGAGATCGTCGCGCCCACCATGATTATCACCGGTGGTCCCGACAGCTCCATGCCCCAGGACCGGATGCAGGACATGGCCGCGCTCATCCCCGACTGCCGGCTGATCACCATCCCGGCCGGCCATTACCTGCACGAGGAACGGCCGCGCCCCTTCGCCCACGAGGTCACCGAGTTCATGACCAGCTGACGCCGGCCGGTGCCGGGCGGGGTCGCGCCGCCGCTGTCAGCGGTGGTACCAGTCCGTGCTGTCGCTGATGGCGATCGAGACGTACGTCTGATGGATCGCCACCAGTGAGGCCACCAACCGGGGGTCCCAGTCGTCCCGCAGTACGCGGTAGTCGCCCGCCAGCCCGCGGAACGACATCACGGCCCGGCCCGCCCCGTCGCGCCACACGATGCGGCGCGGGGTCGTGACCGGGTCCTGCGCGATGCCGGTGAAGGCGGCGACGAGCAGCGCGACGTTGACGGGCAGCAGCACCGTCCACCACAGCGCCCACCACATCAGGCGGCCGGCCGAGCCGCGTACCGGGGGCTTGCCCGTCTGCTCCATGGTCCAGTGGGAACGGCCGATCCGGAAGACGCGGCCGCGCCGCAGCGAGATGCGGCCGATGGGCGTACCGTCCGGGTCCACCACCCGGTAGGCGAAGCGCGGGCCGCCGAATCCGAAGCCCGTGCCGTGTTCCGTGGTGACCGTGGCGAGGAGTTCGCGGCACCGGTCGTCGCCGTACAGGAGGATCTCCCGGGCGCCCGGGAGGTACGCGTTCGGGCCGCCGGCGGCGGTGTTGCGCAGCAGGTGTGCCACCGGACGCGGGCCCTGCGGCGTGCCGTCGTCGGCGACGACCATGACCGGTGCGCCGGGCTTGACGCCGATCGACCTGTCGCGGCCGCGCCCGGTGTGGCTGCGGGGGTCGAGCATTCTGTACGTGATCGCCATTCGGGCGGCCCCCGTTTTCGTGTGGTCCGTTCCGTTCTGGGGCGTCAGCCTAATAGCGGGGCCGGTGCGCGCTCTTGCCGGGCGTCGCCAGTCGTGGCATACAGGTCTGGACCAATGCCTTCACCGGGAGGGTCCGACTGTGCAACGCCCCACCGTCTGCGCCGTGTTGACCTGTTCTGCCGCTGTTCTCGTGCTCACCGCCGCCGGGTGCGCCGGGGCGCCACCGGACCGCGACACCGAGAAACCCACCTCGCCCGGCGGGGTGACGGCCCAGGCGGGCAGCGCCACGTCGGTCCATGTGATGTGGGACCGGTCGACGGACAACGAGGCGGTCGCCGGTTACGAGGTGTACGAGGACGGCGCCCGGGTCGAGGCCGTCACCGGTGAGCGGAACATGACCGACATCGACCGGCTCACTCCCTCGACGGCGTACACCTTTACCGTCCGGGCGCGGGACGCGGCGGGCAATCTCTCGGCGCCCAGTGACGCCGTCCCCGTCACGACCCCGGCCCCCACGCCGGACGACCGGAAGGCGCCCTCCGTGCCCGGCGGGCTGCGGGGGCGGGTCGAGGGGGACGGCGCGGTCGGTCTGTCCTGGCGGCGGGCCACCGACGACACGGCCGTCACCTCGTACGACATCTACCAGGAGGACTCCCGCATCCACAGCGTGCGCGGTACCGCCACCACGGCCCGGATCACCGGGCTGCGGCCCGGGACCGTCTACACCTTCACCGTCCGGGCGCGGGACGCCGCCGAGAACTCCTCCGGGGACAGCGCCCCGCTCGACCTGACCACCGCGCCGGGCCGGGGCGAGGGGCCGTCCACCGCTCCCCGGGATCTGCGGGCCACGGCACGTACGAAGGACGGGGCGCGCGGGATCGAGCTGGAGTGGACGCCGCCGCGGGTGGGGCGCGGCGGCGAGGTCCGGGAGCACCAGCTCTTCATCGACGGCGAGTTGGCCACGACGATCGTGTGGGGCGGGGACCCGCCGGCGGGTACGGCGACGTACCACTTCACGGTGGGCGAGCCGCCCGGCACGCGCTACAGCGTCAAGCTGCGCGCCAAGCTCCCGGACGGGAAGTGGGGCGACTTCTCGGCGCAGCGGACCCTGGTGACGCGCTGAGCGGCCGGGCGGCGCCGCTCATTCGGGCGTGGGCCGGGGGTCCGGTGCGGCCGGCTGCCCTGCCTGCCCTGATTCCGCCGGGTTCACCGACTTTCCCGGGTGGCTGAGGCGCTGGTGCTCGGCCTCCGGGACCTGTTCGCCCGAGGAGGGGAGCAACTGGGGGATGCCGTCGACGATCGGATAGCGGCGCCGCAGACGGGGGTTGTAAAGGGCGTCCCCGGGGTCCAGGAGGGTGAGCGGCCCCTTGTCGAGCGGGCAGGCCAGGATCTTCAGCAGGGGGTCATCGGGGTTCATGGCTCAGCTCCTGGGTGTCGGCGGTCTGCTGGTGCGTCGTGAGGGTCAGGAGAACGGCCACCGCGAGGACGGCGCCGGCCAGGCGCAGCGTCAGGCGCAGCGGGTCGTCGGGGAGGGACTCGCCGAAGGCGAAGGTGCCGACAACCGCCGTGTACAGGCAGGACGTCGTCGTGCACACGGGGACGATCAGTGAGGCACGGCAGCGTTGCAGCGCCGTCTGGGACAGCAGCAGGCCGGTCGCTCCCGTGATCAGCAGGAGGTACGGGTACGGGCTCGTGAGCAGGGCGACCGCGGCTGCCGACGGGTCCCGGAGGGTGGCTGTGGTCAGGTGGGCCGAGACTCCCTTGATGGCGAGGGAGCTCACGCCGTAGACGAAGCCGACGGCCACGCCGTACTCGACGCCGTTCGAGGTGGGCGCGCGGTGGCGGTGGCGTCGGCGGTGGGCGGTGCGGCGTTCGGTGGCGGTGTACAGGCCGAGGCCGGCGGCGAGCGAGACGCCGCTGAGCAGCGCGATCAGGGCGAACGGGGAGCTGTGGCCGACGCTGTCCGTGCTCTGGCGCAGGGAGGCGACCACCATGAGGAGGGCCACCAGGACGGTGGCCAGCGCGTAGCGCTCGCGGGCCGATGTGCGTTCGCCCAGGTAGCGGTTGGAGAAGAGGAGCAGGAGGACCAGACCGGATACGAACAGGGCCTGGGCCGCCGCCATGGGGAGCGTCCTGTACACGATGAGCTGCGCCGCGAAGCCGCCGGCCAGGGCCAGTGAGCCGCCGATCCACAGCGGGCTGCCCAGGAGGTGGCGCAGCAGGTGGGCGGGGCGGCGTACGTTCAGGGACGGGAGCCCTGCCAGGGCGCGCTTCTGGAGCACGAAGCCCGCGCTGTAGAGGACGTTCGCCAGCAGAGCGGCTGCCACCCCCCACCACATGCCGCTCAGGCCCCGGCCCGGCGGCGGGCGTGCGCCAGCAGGATCGAGGCCGCGGACGGGGCGGCGGAGGCCATGAGCCGGTCCAGGGGGCGCAGGGGGCGAGGGACGCCGTGGAAGGGGGCGCCGGTGATCCGCACGACGTCGAAGCCGGACGCGGTGAGGAACTCGCGCAGTGCGCGGGCCGTGTAGAGGCGCAGGTGGCCCACCACCTCGGTGCCGGGGCGGCCGTGGATCGCGCGCAGGCTCACCTCCGAGAAGACGGGCTGGGTGCCGGCGAGCAGCAGGGCGCGGTTGTACCAGGCGGCGAGGTTGGGGGTGGAGAGCATGAGGTGGCCGCCGGGAGGCAGGACGCGGCGCAGCTCGTCGAGGGCGCTGTCCGGGTCCACCAGGTGCTCTATGACCTCGCTGAAGAGGATCGCGTCCGCCGCGCCGGTGGCGAAGGGCAGCCCGTTGTCGGACAGTTCGCCCCTCACGACGTGGGGGAGGTGTGCGGAGGCGCGGCGCAGGGCGTCCTGCGACCAGTCGACGCCGATGACGCGGTGGCCGCGCAGCAGCGGCGCGGCGGTGGCGGCCGCCGTGCCGTCGCCGCAGCCGATGTCCAGGACGGTCGCTCCCGGCCGGGGCAGCGCGGCGGCCAGGATGCGGGCCTGGCGAAGGGTGCGCGGGGTACCGGAGGCCACCGGGACCGCGGGGTTCTCGTAGAAGTCCTGGAGGGTGGGCGGGGTGACCGGTGTGGGCGTGGGTGGTGTCATGCGGGTTCTCCGGATGCTGCCTCCAGGTACTCCGCGAAGAGGTCCCGCAGGCGTTCGCCGTCCGCCGCGCCCAGCAGCGCGCCCGACCAGCGCAGCGCCAGATGCAGGCGGCCGGCCGTGCTGGCCGTGGTGACCGTGAGGCCGCGCGGCATGCGGGCCGGGGCCGAGAACCACACCGCCGTCGCCCGGCCCGTGCCTTCGCCGAAGTCCAGGGGGTACGGGACCCGGCCGATGTTGCTGAGGAGCGTCGTCGACGTCCACGGCGCCGCTGTCCGGCGCAGCGCGCGGGTGACCGCCGCCCGTAGCGCCACGGGGAGCACGGGGGCGGTGAGCAGGGCCGCGCCGTGGCCCAGTTGGGGACGCGGGAGCGCCTTCAGGGTGCGCGTGCGCAGCGCCGTGCGGCGCAGGAGTTCCCGGACGTCCGTCGACGTGGTCAGCTCTTCCGGGGCGAACGGCACCTCCACCAGGCGGGTCCCGTTGCCTATGGGCATGTCCAGGCCCCTCGACCGGTCGTCCACCGGCATCGTGATCCGCATGGGCCGGGGCGGGCTGCCGTGCTCGCGGTTCCAGGCGGCGATCGTGCGGGCCGTCGCGACCATGAGCTGGTCGTTGACCGTGTACGGGGCGCCGCGCGGCCGGGTCGGGAGCGGCAGCTCGGCCGTCAGCATGCCGTTGGGGGCGGCCGAGTTCGGTGTGCCCCGCGCCACGCGCGCCACCGGGGCGAAGCCGGGGCGGGGGGCCGGGGCCGGGCGGTCCTGGGAGGTGTGCGGCGCGGGGGCGCGGGGGGGCGCCGGTGGCGGGGGAGTTGTCCCGGCCGCCGTAGAGCTCGGCGGCGGTGGCCAGGACGCGGAGGCAGGCCGGGCCGTCGAGGGCGGTGTGGTTGATGGTGAGGAGGAGCACCCGGTCGATGACCTCCAGGCGTACGGGTGGGGACAGGGCGAGCGGGGTGCGAGGGAGAGCGCGCGGGTCCGGGAGTCCGTGAGCGCCTGGGGGGTGGGGCGGTGGAACGTGACGACTTCCGTGTCGGGGTGCGGCGTCAGCTCCCATTCGTACCGGCGCCGGTACCAGCGGCCCGGGGCCTCGCGCATCAGGATGCGGGGGTGGCGCCGCAGTGCCTCGTTGAAGGCGGCGCGCAGGCGTGCGGGGTCCGGGGCGGCGGGCAGGTGCACCTCGATGTGCACCGTCTCGGGCACCCGGGGGTGCAGGCAGTGGCGGGTGACCTCGTCCACGACGGTGAAGGGCACGCGGCGGGGCTGTCCGCCGGGGCGGGCGGGATGCTGAAGCGCGGTCACTTTGCCTTCTCCTCGCCGGGGCCGGGTTCTTGGCCCGGGGTACCGGTTGCCGGGGTTGCGGGTGGCGGGGGCTCCGGGGCGGCGCCGCGGACGTTCCGGGCGCGCGCGGTCGTCACCAGGGCCGCTGTCAGCGCCGTCAGGGCCAGGAGCTGCGCCGCGGGGCCGAACGTGCCCTCGGAGGCGGCGGCGGGCGCCCCCGCGTCCAGGGCCGCCGCGACGCCCGCCGCCGTCATCGCCAGCAGCGCCGCGGGCGGGAGGATCTTGGGGCGGAAGTGGGCCACCAGGGCCAGAAGTGGCACCAGCAGGACCAACGGGCCCGCCACTACGGCCAGTACGAGGGCCGGGGCCGCCAGCCCGAGGATCGCGCCCGGCGCCGGCGCCGCCGGTTCGGTGAGTGGTGTGTCCGGTGATGGTGCGGGGGTGCGGCGGCGGTACAGGGCCAGTGCCACCAGGGTGGTCAGGGCCAGCGCGCCGCCTATCAGGCCCGCCTCGTACACGCGCGCGGGTGCGTACTCCATCCGCACGGTGCCGCCCGCGCCCTCCGGGATCAGCCAGCCCTGCTGCCAGCCGTCGAGTCGTACCGACGGCAGTTTCCGGCCGTTGAGCGTGGCCTGCCAGCCCGCGTTCGCGTTCTCGTACGTCTGGAGGTACGACGCTTCCCCGGGGCCCACCTTCAGGGACCGGCGGTCGCCCGCGGCGTCCTGGACGGTCAGCTCGCGGGACTGCTTCGCCGGGGGTGCGGCCTTGTTCCTGGTGAGCGTGATGTCGGTCAGGGCCAGCGGGCCCTGGTCGCCCGCTTCCACGCGGTGCGTGCCGGCGGACAGGCTTGCCCTGCCGTCGCGCTGGGGTCCCGCGCAGAGCGAGACCTCGACCGGGCGGCGCTCTGTCAGGTCGCTCAGCTTTCCCTCGGCCGAGGTGGCGTGGAGCGTGCCGTCGATGGCGAGGACCGGGCCCTGGCCGCAGGGCAGCCGGAAGGTCCGGGACGGGTCGGGCTGCGGGACCCGGAAGTCCTCCAGCGCCGGTACGTACACCTCGCTCAGGCCCACCGGGAGCTGCATCTCACCGTCCGCCACCGGGTTGTGGACCGTGAGCGGCGCCGAGCGGGTGATCCTGATGTCGAGCCGGTCCGTGTTGATCGGTTCGAAGCGGGCCAGGCCGTTCTCGTCCACCGAGGCCGTCGTGGCTCCGTCGGGCGAGCTGATCTCCACCTGTTCCGGGCGGGTGGACAGGCCGCCGGCCGGGGCGAAGACGATCTCGCCGATGGGGCGCTTCCCCGGCCAGCGCAGGTGCAGGGTGGGATCGGCGCCGGCGATCCAGGCCGTGGTCAGGTCGCCGTCGACCAGGTTGCGCGGGGTGAGGGACGCGCCCAGCCGGGAGGTCGAGTCGGCCGTGGCGGTCAGGCGGCGGCGCTGTTCGGGGGCGAGGCTGTAGAGGAGTTCGTCCAGCTTGTCGCCCGGTACGGGCAGGGCCGTCGCCCGCAGCGCGTACGTTCCCTTCGTGGCCGTCGAGAACTGGCGGTGCAGACCCACCTCCGCCGACACCGGCGAGAGGCCGCCCGGGTCGCTGCCCCGGTGCAGGGAGATCAGGTCGGGGTCCGCGTCCCGGGGCAGCGAGAGGAGCCGGGTCACCTGGACGCCGGGGATGTCGACGGCGGTGAAGCCCGCGCCCATCAGGCCGGGGCGGCCCTGCTGGGCGCTGGTGATGGTCAGTTTGAGGTACGTGGCCTTCCCCGGTGGTGCGCTGATCTGCTGGGGCGAGCCGTCGGGGTGGAGGGGGCTCGTCCTGGTTCCGTTGTCCGTTTCCACCCGTACGGCTGTGGGCGCCGCCCGCACCCCGTCGGACGGCAGCGGTGTGACGCGGATCTGGGAGGGGACGTCGGTGCGGGAGGCGAACGCGATGCGCAGCCACTCGCCGGTCGGCTGCGCCGCGCTGCCTTCCGTCCACGCCGTGTCGGGATTCCCGTCGAAGGCGTTCACCGGGTCGTACTGCGGCAGGTGGAACAGCCAGTTCCCGCTGCTCGACGCCGTCACCGACTCCGCGCCGCGCAGCACCGCCGTCGTCTGGTGCTCCGTGCCGTGGGTCGGCAGGATCTGGCGGGGCTCGCGGCCCGGGTCCTGGAGGCTCTCCGGGTGGTTCTTCTCGGTGGCCGTGTACGTGTACGACGTATTGGAGTTCACCAGGCCGAAGCGCGTGTCGGCGCGGCGCAGCCCGTCGGCGCTCGCCCGTAGCGCCGGGTCGCCGAGACCCGGGTGGCTGTCGCCGGTGAGCACGGCGGGACGCCTGCGCACGGTCGGGTCGGCCGAGAGGCGCAGGAGTGCTTCCGGCCCTCCGCTGACGATGGCGGTGTCGGCCACCGGGCTGATGTCCGCCCTGCCGGGGCGCTTCGCCGCGGCGGGCGGCTCGTAGATCTCCACCGCTTGCAGGCGCGGGTAGAGGCCCTCGATCTGCACGGGTGTGTCGTCCGGGATACGGCCGCCCGTGAGCACCGGGCCGAAGCCCGTCACCCGGCGGTAGCCGGACTCCTCCAGCGTGCGCTTCACGGTCTGCGGGGGCAGGTATCCGAGCTGGTCCGGGTCGAGGTCGTTGCGTACGACGACGTAGTGCAGGCCCGCGCGGCCCAGGTAGTCGCTCAGGCCGGGGACTTGAGCACCGGTGGTGAGGGCCTGCTCCACCGCGTCCATGGCGCGGCGGTTGCCGGGCGTGCCGAACGGCACGTAGTCGCGCTGCGCCCAGCGGGTCTCGGCGAGTACGTCGAGCGGCTGGTCGATGGTGGAGCCCCAGGTGTAAGTCCCGTGCGCGGTGGCCGGCACCACCAGGGCGCGGCTGTCGGGCGAGTACTGCTTCAGCCAGCCGGCCGTCGCCTTCCAGTGGGCGGGGAGCTTCGTGAAGGAACCCGGCTGGAGGATGTCGCCGTTGAGGTAGGGCAGGGCGAGGGCGGGGAGCACGAGCAGCGTCGTGAGCAGGGGGACCGCGCGGCGGACCCGCGGGCGGGTGGTCGCCGTGATGTGCGTCAGACCCAGGACCAGCACCAGATCCAGTCCGGGCTGGAACTTGTAGATGTTGCGGAAGGGGACCAGAGGGCCGTTCAGCCAGTCCTGGACCGTTCCGTGGAAGGGGCCGCCCAGCGAGCCGCCGTACCCGGCGAGGGTGACGGCGGTAACCGAGAGGGTGACCAGGAGCAGCCAGCGCCGCTCCGGCATGTCCCGGCGGGCCAGGCCCGCGAGACCCAGCGCGGCGGCGAGGGCCGAGCCGAGGATGACGGGGACCGAGGTGGCCACCGTCCAGCCGGCGGGCAGCCACGCCTCACCGAAGTGCAGGTACGCCGTCCAGTTGCCGGCGCCACGCAGCAGCTCCGTGGCCGACATGGTGGCCGTCGTGGTCTCCGCCTGCTCGACGTACGGCAGGAAGTTCTCGCCGTGTATGCCGAGGAGCAGGAGGGGGACCACCCACCAGGCGGTGGCCAGCAGGACTCCGGGGACCCACCAGGCGATCAGCGCGCGGCGGCGAGGGGTGGGCGGGCGGGAGAGGAGGTAGAGCGCCACCGGGAGGAGAGCCGCCAGCGTCGAGGCCGCGTTCACTCCGCCCATGCACGGGATCACCAGCGCCGACCGGAGCGCGGCGACGCGGGCCGTGGTGCGGGGGTCGGTGAGCGGCAGCAGGACCCAGGGCAGGAGCGCTCCCGGCAGTGCGGCCGCCGAGGTCGAGCCGACGACGATCGTGAACGTCGGCCACAGGGCGTACGCAGCCGCTCCGGCGAGGCGGGTGGCGGGCGAACCGGCGCCCAGGCGCTCCGCCAGGCGCAGCGCGCCCCAGAAGGCCGTGGTCACGACGATCGAGAGCCACAGGCGCTCCGCGAGCCAGACGGGCAGATGCGCCAGGTCGGCCAGTGCGTAGAACGGCAGCATCGGGAAGGCGTAGCCGACGTACTGGTCGAAGATCCCGCCGAAGCCCGCCCTGCTGTGCCACAGCTCGCCCAGGTCCGAGAGGAACCGGAACGGGTCCAGTGCCACGCCGAGTTTCGTCTCGAACGTCATCCTGCCCGGCGCCGCCGCCAGGAAGGCGATGAGGGTGGCCGCCCAGAAGCCGAACAGCCAGCGGCGCGAGCGCGGTCCGGCAGGTGGACCGGCGGCGGGCGGCGGCGGTGGTGTCCTGGGTGGTGCCTGGAGGGTGGTCGTCATGGACACCGCCGGAGGATGAGGAGGAGATTCCAGGTGGCGAACTCGCGCAGCAGGGGGATCTTCGGTACGACAGCGGGGAGGAACGGCCAGTAGCGGGCCCGGGCGGTCACCAGCTCGACGTCGGCGCGCGTACGCACCTGGCGCAGGGTGGTGCCGATGTGGATCGGGAAGAGGTTCTCGCCGACGGTGTGCTTGGCACTGCGGCCGGTGCGGCGCTCGTAGCGGCGGCGGCCCCGTTCGGCGCCCAGGTAGTGCCAGGGCGCCCACTCGTGGCCGCCCCAGGGGGAATACCAGTTGGTGAACGAGACATAGATCAGGCCGCCGGGCGCGGTCACGCGGATCAGCTCGCTCAGGAAGGTCCCCGGGTCCTCGACGTGCTCAAGGACGTTGGAGGAGAAGCTGATGTCCGCCGCTCCGTCCGCGAGGGGCAGCAGATAGCCGTCGGCCAGTACGGTGCCCCGGGTCCTGCGGACGCCGAGTTCCCGTACGTCCGGTTCGAACAGGTAGCTGTGTGCCCCTCGCCGGCGGAACTCCTCGGTGAAGTGGCCGCTGCCGCCGCCGATGTCGACGACGGTCCGGCCGGCCAGCGGGCCGTACCGCTCCAGCTGGTCGGCGGCGTCACGGGCCAGCAGCGAGTAGCAGGCGTCGGGATCGGTCTGCTCGTTCAGGAAGGCCCGGAAGAGGGTGACGGACCTGCGGAGGGAGGGGTCCTTCACCGGTGGTCACCTCCGCCGGTGGGAGAGGGCCGCCTCCGCCGCCACCGCCCGGAACTGGCGCACCGTACTGCTCCACCGGTAGTGCGCGGCCCGCGCGGCGGCCGCGCGGCCCATCGCCTCGCGGCGCTCGGTGCTCAGGGCGAGCGTGCACCAGGCGGCGGCGAACGAACTCTCGCCGCGCGCCAGTACGCCCGTCACCCCGTCGGCTATGGAGTCCCGCAGCCCCGGTACGTCGAACCCGATCGCGGGGGTGCCCCGGGTGGCCGCCTCGGTGACCACCAGGCCCCAGCCCTCCACGGCGGAGGGATGCAGTAAGAGGTGCGCAGCGCACAGGAGTTGGTGTTTCTCGGTCTCGGAGACATGACCCTTGAAGATCACGTCAGGGCCGGCGAAAGCCTCCAGACGGTGGCGTTCCGGGCCGTCGCCGATGATCACCAGTTTGCCGCCGGTGACCGGTCTGACCCTCTCCCACAGGCGCAGGAGGAGGTCGATGCGCTTGTACTCGACCAGCCGGCCCATCGCCAGGAAGAGCGGTTCGGGCGAACGCGGTGTGCGCTCCGCCGGCTGTTCGACGCCGTTGTGCACGACCCGGATGCGGGCGGGGTCCACTCCCAGCGCGCCGAGTGCCCCGGCTGTGGAGGCCGAGACGGCGACCAGCAGGTTCTCGCGTTGCGCCGCGGACAGCGCCCAGTGCTCCAGGCGGCGTCCGAGGCCGGCGGCCGGGCCCGGATAGCGCATGCCCCACAGCTCCGTGTGCACATGGTTGACCAGGCACAGGGTGGGGCCGCGGTGCCAGAGCGGGGTCAGGTAGGGCAGGCCGTTGCAGACCTCGACCAGCAGGTCGCAGTCGCCGACCTGCCGGGCGAAGGCGTGGCGCGCCTTGATGAAGTGCCCGAGGTCGCCGCCCGCGGAGACGACCCGGTAGTCGCGGTACGCCGCCGGGCCTCCGCACAGCAGGGTCACCTGGTGGCCGAGGGCCGTCAGGCCGTCCGCGAGGCGGTCGACGAGGAGTTCGGAGCCGCCGGCGGCCGGATTGCCGAGGTCGCGGCGGGAGAGGAAGACGATTCTGCGGGGGTGCGGGGAACCGGTGTGGGGAAGTGGTGGGTGGGTCTCTTGGGGTTTCGCATCGTGCAGGGTGGGGGGCACGTGCTGGGGCATGCGAGCTCCAACTCGTTTCAGGGGTGCGGAAACCGGTGGGGCTGTGCTCGGGGTGGGAGGTCAGTTTTCGGCACGCTGTTCGACGCGGCTACTCACCTCGGTGACAATTTCGGGCCCAGTGTGAGCTGATGTGTCATCACATCGCGACGACGGGTGTGGTCGCGCGCGGTTCGCGCCCCCGTACGACGAGCACCGCTCCCGCCGCCGCCAGGAGTGCTCCCGCCGCGCCGCCGCCCACCGGCAGCGTCTCTCCCACCAGTTCCAGGCGATCGCTGTCGCCGGACGCCAGCTCGACCTGGGCGCGCTGCGTGGGCGGTGTGAACTCCAGCCGGCGGCTGTCCAGCAGGACCACCTTGTCCCGCTTCCCGCCGGGTGCGCGCAGCGTCTTGCGCGGGCCGATCGCGGCGTTCACGATGCGGCCCGTGCGCCGGTCGACGACCAGCTCGATGCCGTGGTTGGCGTACCACTCCTCCGCGAGCACCTGACCGCGCTTCGGCAGCCCGACGAGCCGCCCCGGAACCAGCCGGGTGCCGGTCCTGGTGGGTTCGACGGAGCCCGTGAAGCGGTAGCCCTCGTACCCCTGGATCCGTCGCACACCGGCGAAGCGGAGGCGGACGGTCGAGCCGAGGGTGTTGTCCCACCAGCGGTACGAGCGCTTCTGCACGTCGAAGGGGAACTTGAGGTACGCCTCCCCGTCGAAGGCCGGCTTCTCGCCGCAGCAGTGCACGGGCTCGTTGGTGCGCCGGTCGGTCACCCAGCGCTCCAGCGTCCACTGGAGCGAGTCGTGGGTGTCGGCGGCGGGGAGGGTGGCGTCGGTGTCGACGGAGGTCGAGACGTCCCAGATCGCCCTGCCGCTCTTCTCGCTGTCGGCCACGTCGCCCCGCACCTGGCGGGTGATCGTGAGTCTCTTGCTGGTGACGGTCCTGATCTCGGTGGTGTCGAAGTAGCTGCCGGTGCCGGTGAAGACCGTGGTGACGTCCACGTCGACCGGCGTGCGTTTCGCGCGCGGCTCGACGTACCAGGCCAGCATCGGGGCGAGGACCAGCAGGAAGACGCCGGCGCCCAGCAGGGCCAGCGACAGGGGGGAAGCGGTGCGACGCATACGGGCGACTCCAGGAAGGGCCGGCGGGGGTGGCTCGGCGAATACGTGCACATGCGTATGGGCCGGGAACCGTAAGCGCCCTCTTGACGGACTGTCAATGCAGTGTTGACACTGGGGCATTGCCGGACGGGGTCGGCGCACACCGGTGGGGTCACAGCGTCAGAGAGGCTGACCCGCCATGTCCAAATTCCTCGCAGCGGCGCTGACCGTCGTTGCCGCCGCCGCCCTGGCCGTGGGCGCCGCCCTCGCCGTCGTGGCACTGCTGAGCGCTACCCCGGAGCAGCCCAATGTGCCGCTGATCAGCTACGAGTCGGCGACGCCCCGGAAGTGACCCCGGTGGGAGTACCCCCAGTGGAGACGACCGCGGTGGACACGACCGCAGTGGACGGGGAGCGACGTATGGGCGACTGTTCGGCGTGGGAGGACGTGCCACGCCTCCAGGTACGGCAGTTCACCGACCGGGCCATGCGCGAAGTGCCCTCGCTCGCCCAGGAGATCCTCGACTGCATCTGCCGCGAACACCCCAAGCTGCCCCTGCTGGTCGACGAATCGGGTGAGCTGATCGCCCTCGTCGGCATCCGGCGCGCCCTGGAGGACTTCGTGCAGCACCTGGTGCTGGCGAAGGGGCGCCCGCACGTCCATCTCGAAGTCTTCCAGGACTTCGGGCGCGGCGAGGGCCAGCACGGCCGCTCCCTCGACTCCCTCCAGGCCATGTACCGGCTCGGCGTCCGGCTCGCCTGGCGGCGGCTGGCCGAGATCGGGCAGCAGGTACGCATCCCGCCGCCCGCCATGTACGAACTCGCCGAGTCCGGATTCGCCTTCCTGGACGGGCTGGTGGACCAGACGATACGGGGGTACGCCGAGGCCGCCGCGCGGCAGGCGGGCGAGCGGCTCCGGCTCCAGCGCAAGCTCACGCAGGCACTGGTCGCCGAGTACGGCGAGCCCGACGGCCCCGCCCGCACCCGCTCGCTCGCCGAACACGCCGCCCGGATCGGCTGGCCGCTGCCCGAGCGGGTCGCCGTGGGGGTGCTGCTGCGGCCGGCGCGGGAGTGCGTCGCACCGGCCGTGGGGCAGGGCGTACTCCTCGACATGGAGAGCGAGCAGCCGCTGATTATCGTGCCCGATCCGGGGCTGGCGGGACGGCCGGAGCTGCTGCGCCGGTCGATGAAGGGCTGGTCGGGGGCGATCGGACCCGCGGTGGCGCTGACGGAGGCCGCGAAGTCGCTGCGCTGGGCGGCCGCCGCCGTGCGGCTCATGGAGCGGGGGCTGCTGCCGTCCGGGCGGCTGCTGCACACCGCCGAGTACACCGAGGCGCTGGTCCTGCTGCCGCCCGAGGAGCTGATCGGCGACCTGACGCGCCGCTGCCTCGCCCCGCTCGACGGCTGCGGCCCCACCCAGGGGCGGCGGCTCGCGGAGACGCTGCTGGCGTGGCTGGAGACCCGGGGCGGGGCGCCGGAGGTGGCGGCCAGGCTCGGCGTACATCCGCAGACCGTGCGCTACCGGATGCGGCAGATCCGGGAGCTGTGGGGCGACGAGGTGGACGACCCCGACCGCCGCTTCGAGCTCGAACTGGTGCTGCGGGCCCAGCGATTACGGGGCGAGCTGAGCGAGCCGATCCGGTGAGCGGCGGACATGGCTCCGCCCCCGGTGCTGTGCGGTCCCGGGGGCGGAGAACGGGGGTACGGCGGTGATCAGCCGCGCAGCTGCTCGTACGCGGGCAGCGTGAGGAAGTCCGCGTAGTCCTCGTCGAGCGAGACGGTGAGCAGCAGGTCGTGCGCCTGCTGCCACCGGCCGGCGGCGAACGCCTCCTCGCCGATCTCCGCGCGGATCGCGGCCAGTTCGCCGGCGGCGATCTCGCGGGTCAGTTCCGGGGTCGCCTTGCGGCCGTTCTCGAAGACGACGCCCGCGTTGATCCACTGCCAGATCTGCGAGCGGGAGATCTCCGCCGTGGCGGCGTCCTCCATCAGGTTGAAGATGGCGACGGCGCCCAGGCCCCGCAGCCACGCCTCGATGTAGCGGATGCCGACCTGGACGGCCGAGACGAGGCCCTCGTACGTCGGGACCGCGTCCAGCGAGTCGATGGCGATCAGGTCGCCGGGAGCCACCGAGACGTCCTCGCGCAGCCGGTCCTTCTGGTTCGGCTTCTCGCCCAGGACCGCGTCGAAGGACGCCATCGCGATCGGCACCAGGTCCGGGTGCGCGACCCAGGAGCCGTCGAAGCCGTCGGCGGCCTCGCGGTCCTTGTCCGCCTTGACCTTCTCGAAGGCGACCTTGTTGACCTCGGCGTCCTTGCGGGACGGGATGAAGGCCGCCATGCCGCCGATCGCGTGCGCGCCGCGCTTGTGGCACGTACGGACGAGCAGCTCGGTGTACGCCCGCATGAACGGGGCCGTCATGGTGACCGCGTTGCGGTCCGGCAGGACGAACTTCGCCCCGCCGTCACGGAAGTTCTTGACGATGGAGAAGAGGTAGTCCCAGCGGCCCGCGTTGAGGCCCGCCGCGTGGTCGCGCAGCTCGTAGAGGATCTCCTCCATCTCGTACGCCGCCGTGATCGTCTCGATCAGGACGGTCGCGCGGACGGTGCCCTGCGGGATGCCGACGTAGTCCTGCGCGAAGACGAAGATGTCGTTCCACAGCCGCGCTTCGAGGTGCGACTCGGTCTTCGGCAGGTAAAAGTACGGGCCCTTGCCGAGCTCGATGAGCCGCTTGGCGTTGTGGAAGAAGTACAGGCCGAAGTCGACGAGGGCGCCGGGCACCGCACGGCCGTCGAACCGCAGGTGGCGCTCGTCGAGGTGCCAGCCGCGCGGCCGCATGACGACGGTCGCCAGCTCCTCGGCCGGCTTGAGGGCGTACGTCTTGCCGGACCCGGGGTCGGTGAAGTCGATCTTGCGCGTGTACGCGTCGATCAGGTTGCGCTGGCCGAGGACGACGTTCTCCCAGGTGGGGGCGGACGCGTCCTCGAAGTCGGCGAGCCAGACCTTGGCGCCCGAGTTGAGGGCGTTGATGGTCATCTTGCGGTCGGTCGGACCGGTGATCTCCACGCGGCGGTCGTTGAGCGCGGCCGGGGCCGGCGCGACCTTCCAGTCGCCCTCACGGACCTGTGCGGTGTCCGGGAGGAAGTCGAGCGTGGACGTGCGGGCGATCTCGGCGCGGCGCTCGGCGCGGCGGGCGAGCAGCTCGTCACGGCGGGGCGTGAACAGCCGGTGCAGCTCGGCCACGAAGGCGAGAGCCGCGTCGGTCAGGACCTCTTCCTGCCTCGGCAGGGGCTCGGCATCGACGATGGCCAGCGGGGACGGCGCTGGTGCGGACATGAGCTGTCACTCCTTACGCGGGCGAGGCCTGCCGGCCGCCGGGACGCCTGAGAACGGCACTAAGTGCCATGGCTCCGAGGTACGGTCGCGGGCGCCGCCGAGTGGTGCAGGGCGCTTCTGACGTGTGGATAGTAGTTTCCTCATGGTGGAAGTTCAACGGTCTGTTGATATCGAGATTCTCCGGGTCGACAGAAACTGGCGCTCAGTGCCACCCCGGTCACTCCAAGTGGAACAGGTCCTCCGGCGTGTCGATGTCGTACGCCGCGGCCACGTCCCCGCACTCGACGAGCGTGACCGCGCCCTCGTGCTGCTTCAGATAGGCGCGTGCCCCCCGGTCGCCCGTCGCAGTCCTCACGATGTCCGCCCACCGCCCGGCGCCGAAGAGCACCGGATGCCCCCGCTTCCCGTCGTACGCCGCCGCCACCAGGCTCGACGGCGAGCGGTACGCCGCCACCACCCGGCCCACCGCCGCCGCGCCGATCCCCGGCTGGTCGACCAGCGAGACCAGCGCCGCCCCGGCCCCCGTACCCGCCAGGGAAGCCAGACCGGCCCGCAGCGACGAGCCCATCCCCTCGTCCCACTCCGGGTTGTCGACCAGCACGCAGCCGCTCAGGTCGGCGTGCTCGCGGACCTGGTCCGCCGCCGCGCCCAGCACCACGTGCACCGGGCCGCAGCCGCCCTCGCGCAGTACGCGTACCGCGTGCTCGACGAGCGGCCGCCCCCGGTGCTCCAGCAGCGCCTTCGGCCGGCCGCCGAGCCGCCGCCCGGCGCCGGCCGCGAGCAGCAGGCCCGCGACGGACCCGGGCCCGTCGTCCTGTGTGAGTGCCATGGGATCTGCATACCTCATCAGGACCGGCGTCGACGGCCCGTCCTTGGATAGGGTGCCGTTCGATATCGGTGTTCTGCGTGGGAGACATGAGTTGATGAGTGGTCAGCAGCCGGACCGGGGCAGTGCCTCCCAGGTGTTCCAGCCTCTCGCGGGGGACGACCCGACCACCATCTCCGGATACCGGCTGGCCGCCAGGCTCGGCGCGGGCGGCATGGGCAAGGTGTACCTGTCGTACACGCCGGGAGGCCGCCCCGTCGCCATCAAGGTGATCCGGCCCGAGTTCGGCGAGGACCCCGAGTTCCGCCGCCGGTTCGCCCAGGAAGTGAAGTCGGCGCAGCGGGTGCAGGGACTGTTCACCGCGCCCGTCATCGACGCCGACACGGACGGCGCGCAGCCCTGGCTGGCCACCGCCTACGTACCGGGGCCCTCGCTCGCCGACGCCGTCGTCACGCACGGGGCGCTGCCCGTCGAGGCGGTGCTGCTGCTGATCGCGGGCATGGCCGAGGCGCTGCACGTCATCCACGGCGCCGGCATCGTGCACCGCGACCTCAAGCCCTCCAACGTGCTGCTCGCCGCCGACGGCCCCCGGGTCATCGACTTCGGTATCGCGTACGCCGCCGACGCGACCTCGCTCACCGGCAGCGGCGTCACCATCGGCACCCCGTCGTTCATGGCCCCGGAGCAGGCCGCCGGGAAGAGGGTGACCCCGGCCACCGACGTCTTCGCCCTCGGCCAGGTCGCGGCGTACGCGGCGACCGGATCGCCGGCCTTCGGCGAAGGCACCTCGCACGGGGTGCTCTACCGGATCGTCCACGAGGAGCCCGACCTCAGCGGCGTCCCCGAGCGGCTGATGGAGCTGGTCGGCCGCTGCCTCGCCAAGGACCCGGCGGACAGGCCCTCGGTCACCGAGGTCATCGGGCTCTGCCAGACCGCCAACGCCGAGACGGTCCTGCGCCGCCCGGAGGACTGGCTGCCGGGCGCGGTCGCCGCCGACATCACGGTACGCGCGGCCGCCCCCGCGCCGGACCGGACGCCGCCCCCGCCGTCCGCCCCGCCCGTGGCCTACTCGCCCACCACGCCCGTCGCCCCGGCGACGCCGCCCCCCGGCTTCGGCCCGCCCGCGCAGCATCAGCCGCCCCACCCGCCTCAGCAGTACAGCACCCCGCCGCCGCAGTCCCACGGCCACGCCTACGCCCCCACCCACGTGCCGACGCACCACCAGACGTACCCCGGGCACCCCGTGCCCCCGGCGCCCCAGCCCCGCAAGAGCGGAGCCAAGGGCCTGCTGGTCGCCCTCGCCGCCGTGCTGCTGCTCGGCGTCGCGGGCGGCGCCACCGTGTACTCCCTGCTCGAGGACGACGGCAAGCGGGCGGCGGGCAGCGGCGCCCCGCAGGACGAGCGGACCGCTGACGGCGCGCGGGAGGCCGGCTCGAAGGACACCACGCCCACGGACGCCGACCCGAAGCCGAAGCCGGAGCCCCGGCCCGACCCGGAGCCCGCCGACTACAAGGGCATCGACCTCACCGCCGGATACCACCTGTCCCTCGCCGACGACGACATCCGGCCCCAGAGCGGCGAGGACGGCTCGTACGACCTCTCCTACGACACCGGTGGATACCTCGACGCGGAAAGCGAGGGCGGCACCCTGGTGCTGCTCGACCCGGGGCAGGAGGGATCACTCGCCGCCTGTCGCGCCGACACCCGCTTCACCGAAACGGTCTATGTGAACAAGCTCTCGAAGGGGCGGCAGGTCTGCGTCACGACGGGCACGGGACACATGGGCGTCGTGACGGTCCAGGGCTTCTCCGCCGAGGATTCGCCCAGTACGTACATGACGCTGGACCTGACCGTCTGGCGCAACGCCGCCGCCACCGGCTCGGGCGGCTGAGCGGGGCCAAGTGGCGTAGCGCCCTCCGGTTGGCGTTAACTGACCCCCGGCCCCCGGGTACGGCGTCCGACCAGCGGCGTACGGGGCTGAACCACTGGCAGGACCTGCACGTGGCTGTGCGAGGGGGAGAGACCTTGTTGAGAAGTGTGGAACAGAAGTGCGTGACGGGAAACGGCGAGGACCCGCGCGTGACGGAGCTGCGTGCCGCCGTCTCGCGGCTGCGCCGTGAACTGGCCGCCCACCCCGCGGAACTGCCCGACCGGGGCGTCGCGGAGGACGAACTGGCGGCGCTGCACGCGATGGCGCTCAGCGGCGCACCGGAGATCATGCGCCTGCGGCGTTCGCTGCTGCTGGTCGCCGGGTCGGTCGGCTCGGTCAGCGCGCTGGCCCAGGCGCTGACCCAGGTGCGCCAGGTCGTCGAGCTGTTCGGGCGCGGCGACGGATGAGGTGAGGGCAGGGCGAGGGGCGGACCGGTACTCCCGGTCCGCCCCTTCCGTCTTTCCCGGCGGTCATCGCCGGATCAGCCGGCGGGACGTCGCGGCCGCCACCGCGGACGTGCGCGAGTCCACGCCCAACTTGGCGTAGACGTGCACCAGATGGGACTTGACCGTCGCCTGGCTGAGGAAGAGCCTCTTGCTGATCTGCTGGTTGGACAGACCGTCGCCGACCAGCTGGAGCACCTCCAGCTCGCGCCGGGTCAGCGCCTGCCCCGGCGTCCGCATCCGGTCCATCAGCCGGTGCGCGACGGCCGGCGCCAGCGCGGACTGTCCGGCCGCCGCCGTGCGCACCGCGGCCGACAGCTCCTCCGGCGGCGCGTCCTTGAGTAGATAGCCGCTCGCTCCCGCCTCCACCGCCGCCAGGATGTCGGCGTCCGTGTCGTACGTCGTCAGGACGAGCACCCGGGGCGATCCGGGCCGCGCGGTGATCGCGGCGGTCGCCTCGGCCCCGTGCATCCTGCCCGGCCCGAACTGGAGGTCCATCAGCACGACGTCGCAGTCACCGGCCGCCGCGAGTTCCACCGCCCGCTCCGCCGTCGCCGCCTCCGCGACGACGAGCAAGTCCTCCTCGGTGTCGAGCACGGCGCGCAGGCCCGCCCGTACGACGGGATGGTCGTCGGCCAGCAGCAGGCGGACGGGGGTGCCGGGCGGCCTCATGAGGGGCCTCCCGGGTCTCCGGACGGCAGGGGGAGGGTGATCGCGACGGCCGTGCCCCGGCCCGGCGCCGACTCGACGCTCAGCGTGCCGCCGAGCGAACGCGCCCGCGAGCGCATCGCGGGCAGGCCGAAACCGCCGCCCCGGGGCGGGGGCGGAGCCAGCGGATCGAAGCCCGCGCCGTCGTCGACGACGTCCAGCGCCACCGAGGTCTCCATGAAGCTCAAGGTGATCTCGGCGCGCGCGGCGCCCGCGTGCCGCACCGTGTTGGCGAGCGCGGACTGGGCGACGCGCAGCAGGGCCACCTCGTACGGAGTGGGCAGCCGCACCGGCGTACCGCTCACGCCGAACCGCACGGCGGGCCCCGGTGTCGACGCGCACAGCCGCTCCAGGGCGGCGGGCAGTGAGGCGTGCTCCAGGTCGGGCGGTGGCAGCGCCCGTACGAAGCGGCGCGCCTCGGCGAGATTGTCCCGCGCGGCCTCGCGGGCCTGCCGGACGTGGGCGGCGGCAGGATCACCGACGGGCAGGGTGCGTTCGGCGGCGCGCAGCAGGAGCTGGATGCTGGACAGGCCCTGGGCGAGCGTGTCGTGGATCTCGCGGGCCAGCCGCTCGCGCTCGGCCAGCGTCCCGGCCGTCCGCTCGGCGGCGGCGAGGTCCTCACGGGTCGCGAGCAGCTCGTCGATGAGTTCGCGGCGCCGCTCGCTCTCCCGGTACAGCGCCTGGTAGCCCAGAACCGTCGCCACGGCGACGGCGGCGCCGAGCAGCGGCCCGATGAACGTACCGGGTGTCACCGTCTGTCCGTGCAGCACGAAGCCGCCGATGGCGGCGGCCGCCGTCGCGGCGACCGCGCCCAGGCCCCAGCGCGTCGGAAGCAGATGCAACTGAAGGAAGTACAGCGGGAACGCCGCCCACAGCCCGTCCGGGGACAGCGAGAGGAGTATCAGCCAGGCGAGGCCCAGCGCTCCGAGCCAGCCGGCCGCGGTCCGGGGCGAGCGGTCTACGGCCGGGCTCAGCGCCCCGACCGTGTAGACGACGGCCGTCGTGACGGCCGCGAGGACCACCGCCGTCGCGTGCGGGGCGCCGTCGGCCACGGCCTTGACGGCGGCGAGCGCGATCAGTCCGCCGAGCAGTGCGTGCAAGCACAGGCGCAGGGCCCGCACTACGGGGGTGAGCGGGCGTTCGGGGAGACAGAAGCCGGCGGGGGGAGGGCCGGCGAGGGAGGAGCTGGGGTTCATGGCCCCTTCAGCGTAGGGCTCCGGCGCAGTCGCCCCGTCAATCAAAGGATTGATGTCGGGGCGATCAGGGGCGCGATGTCCCCGGCGCCCTCCGCCGACCGTCCGGGAAACATGTTTGTCGCATGGAAAGACATCCGGTCCGCACTGATGGGCACGGTGGTGACGGCGGCGGACGGCCGCCTCTCGGCGGCCGTCGCACCGCGCTGAACCGCGGCCTGCGGGCTGATCAGCCCTGCGTGCCGTTGCTGGTGAGTACGACCGACAGGTCCTGGGCGACTTCCTGGAGTATCGGGACGATCTTCTCGGTTGCCGCCTCCGTGACGCGGCCCGCCGGCCCGGAGATCGAGATCGCGGCGGCGGTGGGGGAGTTGGGCACCGGGACCGCGAGGCAGCGGACGCCGATCTCCTGCTCGCCGTCGTCCACGGCGTAACCGGCCCTGCGGACCTGCTCCAGGGCGTCCAGGAAGCCCTCGGGCGTGGTGATCGTCTTCTCGGTGGCGGTCGGCATGCCCGTACGGGCGAGCAGCGCGCGCACCTCCTCCGGCGGGGTGTGCGCGAGCAGCGCCTTGCCCACGCCGGTGGAGTGCGGGAGGACCCGGCGGCCGACCTCGGTGAACATCCGCATCGAGTGCTTTGAGGGCACCTGGGCGACGTACACGATCTCGTCGCCGTCCAGCAGCGCCATGTTCGCGGTCTCGCCGGTCTCCTCGACCAGGCGCGCGAGGTACGGGCGGGCCCAGGTGCCGAGGAGCCGGGACGCGCTCTCGCCGAGGCGGATCAGGCGCGGGCCGAGCGAGTAGCGGCGGTTCGTCTGCTGGCGTACGTAGCCGCAGGCGACCAGCGTGCGCATCAGACGGTGGATCGTGGGGAGCGGCAGGCCGCTGCTGGCCGACAGCTCGCTGAGCCCGACCTCGCCGCCCGCGTCGGCCATCCGCTCCAGCAGGTCGAAGGCGCGCTCAAGCGACTGCACACCACCGCTGGGCGCGGCAGATTTGGAAGCGTCGGTGGTGGCGTTGGACGACGGCACGTCAACGGTCCTTTCGAGGCGGATGGGCAAGGCAGCAGCCTACCCGCCGCCTGCGCGGAGCACACGGTCTACGTCAAGACGTCCCCGCCGGTCAGAGGGTGTTTGTCCCTGTGTCGGCGGTCACCCCGGACGATCCGGCGGAGCTCTTCTTGTACGTATCCACCTTCTGCTGCATGAAATTCTACTTCCACTCTGTGGAAACATCCAAGTGCTCTGTTCCGACCTCCGGGGCGGCCCGTCCGAAGGTCCGCCGCGACACGCGGCCACGAGGAGCGGATCGTGGTCAGCGGGGCCGTATTCATGATCCCCGCGCAGGTCACAGGGGTCTCAGGGGCTGAGGAGGGTCTTGACGGGCCGGACCCCGGAGTGAAGACTCCTTCAACAGTTCGTTGAAATTCAGGGCTGAATTCCTCTGTACGGAAGTGAGGGACAGAGTGTCCGACGTGGACCTGGTACTGCGCTCGACGCGCGTCATCACCCCGGACGGGACGCGCGCCGCATCGGTCGCCGTCGCCGACGGGAAGATCACGGCGGTGCTGCCGTACGACGCCGAGGTGCCGGCCGGAGCCCGGCTGGAGGACTTCGCGGACGACGTCCTGCTCCCCGGCCTCGTCGACACCCACGTCCACGTGAACGACCCGGGCCGCACCGCGTGGGAAGGCTTCTGGACCGCCACCCGCGCCGCCGCGGCGGGCGGCATCACCACGCTCCTCGACATGCCGCTCAACTCCCTCCCGCCGACCACCACGGTCGACCACCTGCGCACCAAGCAGGACGTCGCCCGCAGCAAGGCGCACATCGACGTCGGCTTCTGGGGCGGCGCGATCCCCTCCAACGTGAAGGACCTGCGACCGCTGTACGACGCCGGCGTCTTCGGCTTCAAGTGCTTCCTGTCGCCCTCGGGCGTGGAGGAGTTCCCGGAACTCGACCAGGAGCAGCTCGCCCGGTCGATGGCGGAGATCGCCGGCTTCGGCGGTCAGCTGATCGTGCACGCCGAGGACCCGCACCACCTGGAGGCCGCCCCGCAGAGGAGCGGCCCCGCGTACGCCGACTTCCTCGCCTCACGGCCGCGCGACGCCGAGAACACCGCGATCGAGAACCTGATCGCGCACGCCAGACGCCTCGGCGCCCGCGTCCACGTCCTGCACCTGTCGTCCTCGGACGCGCTGCCGCTGATCGCCGCGGCCAAGCGGGACGGCGTACGGATCACCGTCGAGTCCTGCCCGCACTTCCTCACCCTCACGGCCGAGGAAGTCCCGGACGGCGCCACCGAGTTCAAGTGCTGCCCGCCGATCCGCGAGGCCGAGAACCAGGACGCCCTGTGGGACGGGCTCGCGGACGGGACGATCGACTGCGTCGTCTCCGACCACTCGCCCTGCACCACGGACCTCAAGACCCCCGACTTCGCCTCCGCCTGGGGCGGCATCTCCTCGCTCCAGCTGGGCCTGCCCGCGATCTGGACCGAGGCGAGGCGCCGCGGCCACTCGCTGGAGGACGTGGTGCGCTGGATGTCCGCCGCGCCCGCCGAGCTCGCGGGCCTGGCGCAGAAGGGCGCCATCGAGGCCGGCCGCGACGCCGACTTCGCGGTCCTCGCGCCCGACGAGACCTTCACCGTCGATCCGGCGGAGCTGCACCACCGCAACCAGGTGACGGCGTACGCCGGCAAGACCCTGCACGGCGTCGTCAGGTCGACGTGGCTGCGGGGCGTACGCATCGCCGACAACGGCACCCTGGCCGAGCCGACCGGCCGGCTGCTCGAAAGGAACAACTGACGTGTCTGACGTGGCGACCCCCTCCTTCACCGGTGACGCGAACCCGTACGGCGGCGGCGACCCGTACGCCGACTACCGCACCGCCGACTTCCCCTTCACCCACTTCGCGGACCTCGCCGACCGGCGGCTCGGCGCGGGCGTGATCGCGGCCAACGACGAGTTCTTCGCTGAGCGCGAGAACATGCTGCGGCCCGGCGCGGCGGAGTTCGACCCGGAGCACTTCGGCCACAAGGGCAAGATCATGGACGGCTGGGAGACCCGCCGCCGCCGTGGCGTCGGCGGCCACCAGCCGCACCCGACGGACGAGGACCACGACTGGGCCCTCGTACGGCTCGGAGCGCCCGGCGTCGTGCGCGGCGTCGTCATCGACACCGCCCACTTCCGTGGCAACTACCCGCAGGCCGTCTCGGTGGAGGCCACCTCGGTACCGGGATCGCCGTCCCCCGACGACCTCCTCTCCGACGACGTGAAGTGGGTGACCCTCGTACCCCGTACGGCGGTCGGCGGCCACGCGGCCAACGGCTTCGCCGTCGGCGTGGAGCAGCGCTTCACCCACCTGCGGGTCAACCAGCACCCCGACGGCGGCATAGCCCGGCTGCGCGTCTACGGCGAGGTCGCGCCCGACCCCGCGTGGCTGGCCACCCTCGGTACGTTCGACCTCGTCGCCCTGGAGAACGGCGGCCGGGTCGAGGACGCCTCCGACCGGTTCTACTCCCCGGCCACCAACACCATCCAGCCGGGCCGCTCGCACAAGATGGACGACGGCTGGGAGACCCGCCGCCGCCGCGACAAGGGCAACGACTGGATCCACTACCACCTGGTGGAGCAGGCCGAGATCCGCGCCGTCGAGATCGACACGGCGTACCTCAAGGGCAACTCGGCCGGCTGGGCGGCGCTTTCGGTACGCGACGGCGCCGACGGCGACTGGACCGAGATCCTGCCCAGGACCCGGCTCCAGCCCGACACGAACCACCGGTTCGTGCTGGGCGGGGTACCGGCGGCGACCGAGGTCCGGATGGACATCTTCCCGGACGGCGGCATCTCCCGCCTGCGCCTGTTCGGTTCCCTGACCGAGGCGGGCGCCTCGCGCCTGGCGGCCCGCCACCAGGAGCTGGGCGGCTGACGCCACCGGCGCCCATGAACGCGGAGTGCACCGGGACGCGACGGCCCCGGTGCACTTCGTCCCCTTCCGCCGGCCCCCGCAGGCCCGCGCCGTGGCGTTACGCCGCGTGGCCGCCGTCGACCACCACCTCGGACCCGGTCATGTAGGCGGCCTCGTCGCTCGCCAGGAACGCCACCACCGACGCCACCTCGTCCGCGCTCCCGAACCGGCCGAGGGCCGTCAGCGCGCTCTGCGACGCGGCGAACGGGCCGTCCGCCGGGTTCATGTCCGTGTCGGTCGGTCCCGGGAGGACGAGGTTGACCGTGATGCCCCGGTCGCCCAGCTCCCGCGCCAGGGCCTTCGTCAGGCCGGTCAGCGCCGCCTTGCTCGTGGTGTAGAGCGTTGCGCCGGGCCCCGCCACCCGCTGGGATACGCAGCTGCCGATGGGAATGATCCGGCCGCCGCGCTCCATCCGGCCGGCGGCGGCCTGCGAGGCCAGGAAGACCGCCCGTACGTTCACGGCCAGCACCTGGTCGATGTCCGCGAGGGTGAGGGTCTCCACCGGGCCGAGTACGCCGATTCCGGCGTTGTTGACCAGGATGTCGAGGCGGCCGAGTTCGTCGGCGGCGCGGCCCACCACGGCGGTGACCGCTGCCGGGTCCGCCGCGTCGGCGTGCAGGGCGATGCCCCGCCGGCCCGTCGACTCGATCTTCTGGACGACCTCCCGGGCGCCCTGCTCGTCCCGTACGTACGTGAGGGCCACGTCCGCGCCCTCCTGCGCCAGCCGCAGGGCGATCGCCGCCCCGATGCCCCGGCTGCCGCCGGTGACGAGAGCCGTCCTGCCGTTCAGTGAAGCCATGTCGAAATGCCTCTTCCCCAGGTCCGTGAAAGTCAGTAGTGGTTGCGGATTCAAGGAAACCGGTGGAGGGCCGACGGTGCTGGCGGCAAACGGACGCGGTGTCCGGGTACGCCGATGAGTTCCGTGCGAGCGTGGAGTCAGAGCTGGTGACACGCGAGGACACGTAACCAAGAAGGGCTGCGGACCATGAAGATCACGCTCACCACGTTCCTCACCCTCGACGGCGTCATGCAGGCGCCGGGCGGCCCCGACGAGGACACGCGCGGCGGGTTCGAGCAGGGCGGCTGGGTGGTCCCCTTCGCCGGCGAGGGCATGAACCGTTTCGTGACCGGGGTGTTCGACCGCGTCGACGCGTTCCTGCTCGGACGGCGGACGTACGAGATCTTCGCCGGGTACTGGCCGAAGGTCACCGACGAGAACGACCCGGTGGCCGGCCGGCTCAACGCCCTGCCGAAGTACGTCGCGTCCACGACCCTGGAAAAGGCCGACTGGAACAACTCGACCGTCATCGCCGGGGACGTCGCACAAGAGGTCGCGCGGCTCAAGGAGTTGCCGGGCCGCGAGCTCCAGATCCACGGCAGCGGCGCGCTCGCGCGGTCCCTGATGCGCCACGACCTCATCGACGAGTACAACCTGCTGTACTTCCCCGTCGTGCTCGGCGCGGGGCAGCGGCTGTTCGACGACGGCGGACTGCCGACCTCGTTCGAGCTGACGCAGAGCAGCACCACCGAGTCCGGGATCGCCATCCACACGTACCGGCTCGCCGGCCGGGCGTCGTACGGCACATTCGCGCTCGACGAGTGAGGGCCGCGCCGCTACGGTGATCGTTCCGCGTGCGAGCCGCCGAAGTCTCCACACCGCCTTTCCCGGGGGAGACCGCGACCGTGGCCGCCGCAGCATCGCCGAACGCCGTAGCCGTAACCACGCCCGCGTCCACGACCGCGCCCGGCCCGGCACCCGCACCCGGCCCCGGGGTCGCGTCGTCGGGCGGGGCCGCGTGGCTCACCGACCTGCCCGTCCTGCTCGTCGCCGTCGTCTGGGGCGCGAGCTACCTCGCGGCCAAGGACATCACCAGCGCCCGGACCGTGGTCGCCGTCCTGGTCCTGCGCTTCGCCCTCGTCCTGCCGGTGCTCGTCGCCGTCGGCCTGCGCAAGCTGCGCACGCTGACCGCCGCGCAGTGGCGCGGCGCGGGGGCGCTCGGGCTCGTACTGAGCGTGATCTTCCTGCTGGAGACGTACGGTGTCGTGCACACCTCGGCGACCAACGCCGGGCTCATCATCAGCCTCACCATGATCTTCACGCCGCTCGCCGAGGCCGTGGTCACGCGGACCAGACCGCCCCGGGCGTTTCTCGGCGCGGCGGGGCTCTCCGTGGTCGGAGTGGTGCTCCTGACGCAGGGCGGCGGCTTCACCGCGCCCTCGCTGGGCGACCTGCTGATGCTGCTGGCGGCGCTCGCCCGTACCGTGCACGTGCTCGCCATGGCCCGGACGAAGTCCGTGCGCGGCGCGGACGCGCTGTCGCTGACGACGGTGCAACTGGGCGGCGCTGTGGCGGTGTTCGTGGTCCTGGCCGCCGTCCCCGGCACCGGCCCGGCGCCCTGGACCGTCGCGGCGGGCTTCGGGCCGCGCGAGTGGGCGGGGCTGGTTTTCCTCTCCGTCTTCTGCACGCTCTTCGCGTTCTTCACGCAGATGTGGGCGGTACGCCGTACCTCCCCCTCCCGCGTCAGCCTCCTCCTCGGCACGGAGCCCCTGTGGGCGGCGGCGGCCGGCATCGCGATCGGCGGCGAACGGCTCGGCGCGGTCGGCCTCCTGGGCGGCGTACTGGTGCTGGCCGGGACGACATGGGGACGACGGGCGGTGGCCCGGCCGTAGCCCGTTCCCCTACACCCGCCGGGGGAAGCGGTCGGAGGCGGCCATCAGGGCCACGCCCACGACCGCGAGCACGATGTTCATGTAGATCTCGTGGCCCCGCAGGAACGGCAGCAACTGAAGGAACCCGAAGAACTTCGGCATCCACCCGGTGACTTCGTGCACCAGACCGGACGCACCGGCCACGAACAGAACGAACCCGGCGACCTCAAGAATCTTCTTCATGCGCCGATCGTCGCGCCGCCCGGCCGCCCACCGCGTCGGCCTTCGGAACCCGGTGGTGCGCCGAAAGTCTGAGACTTCGCGACTTTGGTCGCCGTCCGCCGCTCCGGCGCCGGGAACCCGCCTCCGCGACCGTAGTTTGTCGACATGACCGATCAGGAGTACCGCTGGCTCCAGCCCTCGGCGATGGCCGGCCCCGATCTGCCGGGGGACCGGGGCAGGCTCCCGCGCCGTACGCTGCGGGACTGGTTCGTCGACATCCTGATGTTCCTGTTCGCCGCGCTCCTCGGGATCGCCGCGGCCGATGTCGCCGACAGCGTCGGCAACCCCCCGTTCGTCGTCTTCCTCGACCAGCTCGTCGGCGCCGCCGCCTGCTGCGCGCTGTGGGTGCGGCGCCGCTGGCCGGTGGGGCTCGCCGTCACCCTCGTCGCCGTTTCAGCCGTGGCGCCCGTCGCGTCGGGCGCCGAGCTCGTCGCGCTGTTCACGCTCACCGTGCACCGCCCGTTCAAGGTGGTCGCCGCCGTCGGCTCCGCCGCCGTCGCGGGCGGCCTGACGCAGACGGTCCTGCGGCCCGACCCCACCCTGCCCTTCGTGGTCTCCGCCGTAGCGACCGTCGTCATCGTGCTGCTGGTCGTCGGGTGGGGCATGTTCGTGCGCTCCCGCCGCCAGCTCGTCGTGTCGCTGCGCGACCGGGCCCGCCGCGCCGAGGCGGAGGCCGCGCTCCGCGCCGAACAGGCGCAGCGCCTGGCCCGTGAGGCCATCGCGCGCGAGATGCACGACGTGCTCGCGCACCGGCTCACCCTGCTCAGCGTCCACGCCGGCGCCCTCGAATTCCGCCCCGACGCCCCGCCCGCCGAGGTCGCCCGCGCGGCCGGGGTGATCCGCGACAGCGCGCACGAGGCGCTCAACGACCTGCGCGACGTCATCGGCGTACTGCGGGGGCCGGCGGCCGGAGAGGAACACCGGCCGCAGCCGACGCTCGCGACCGTCGACGCCCTGGTCAAGGAGTCCCGCGAGGCCGGCATGAAGGTCACCCTCGACAACCGCATCGACCGCCCCGGCGACGTGCCCGCCGCCACCGGCCGCACCGTCTACCGCATCGCCCAGGAGGCTCTGACCAATGCCCGCAAACACGCGCCCGGCGCCGAAGTCACCGTGACGCTGACCGGAGCCCCGAGCGACGGCCTCACCGTCGAGGTACGCAACCCCGCCCCCGGGGGCGACGCCCCGCCCGTCCCCGGCTCCGGCCAGGGCCTCATCGGCCTGACCGAACGGGCCGCGCTCGCCGGCGGCCGGCTCGCCCACGGACCTACGCCCGACGGCGGGTTCCGGGTCGGCGCCTGGCTACCGTGGGCCGCATGACCATCAGGCTGCTCATCGTCGACGACGACCCGCTCGTACGGGCCGGGCTCACCTTCATGCTCGGCGGGGCCGACGACATCGAGATCGTGGGGGAGGCGGCGGACGGCTCCGAGGCCGCCGCGCTGACCGACCTGCACCGGCCCGACGTGGTCCTCATGGACATCCGGATGCCCGTCATGGACGGCCTGGCGGCGACGGAGCTGCTGCGCGGCCGGCCCGACGCCCCCGAAGTCGTCGTCCTCACCACCTTCCACGCCGACGAACAGGTGCTGCGGGCGCTGCGCGCCGGGGCGGCCGGGTTCGTACTGAAGGACACCCCGCCCGCGCAGATCGTCGAGTCGGTGCGGCGGGTGGCGGCGGGCGACCCGGTGCTGTCCCCGGCGGTCACCCGGCAGCTCATGAGCCATGTCGCCGAGTCCTCGGCCGGCCCCCGCCGGCCCACGGCGGCGCGCCGGATCGACGGGCTCGCCGAGCGCGAGCGCGAGGTGGCCGTCGCCGTCGGCCGGGGGCAGTCCAACGCGGAGATCGCCGCGACGCTCTACATGAGCGTGCCGACGGTCAAGACCCACGTGTCGCGCGTCCTGGCCAAGCTGGGCCTCAACAACCGTGTCCAGATCGCCCTGCTGGTGCACGACGCGGGCCTCCTCGACGAGGGCGGCGACGTAGGCTGACCGGACGAGGGCCGGCGGGCGGTCTGCGGCGGGCAGCGAAGGGCGGGGAGCATGAAAGTCGTCGATCTCAGGGGACACGCTGAGGAGTTGGCGGCCGACCCCTATCCGTACTACGCGAAGCTGCGCGAGGCCGGTCCCGCCCACCTGATCCGGACGGCCGACGTCGAGCGGATGTGGCTGATAGTCGGCCACGAGGAGGCGCGCCGGGCGCTCGCCGACCCGCGCCTCAGCAAGGACTGGAAGACCTCGGGCATGTGGGAGGCGACCGCCGACCCGATCAACGCCAACATGCTGGAGACCGACCCGCCCCACCACACGCGGCTGCGCAAGCTCGTCGCCGGGGAGTTCACCGCCCGCCGCATCGAGGCGCTGCGGCCGAAGGTCCAGGGCGTCACGGACGAACTGCTGGACGCGATGACGTCCACGGGCAGCCGTACGGCCGATCTCGTCGAGGCGCTCGCCTTCCCGCTGCCCATGACGGTCATCTGCGAACTCCTCGGCGTACCGGACCTGGACCGGGCCTCCTTCCGCGCCTGGTCGAACGAGATCGTCGCGCCGACCGGGGCCGAACCGGAGGGTGACGCCGTACGGGCCATGGGGGCCTACCTCGCCGAACTCGTCGCGGACAAGGCCGCGTCCGCGCCCGCTGACGACCTGTTGAGCGCGCTCATCAGGACGCAGGCCGAGGACGGCGACCGGCTCACCCGCGACGAACTCATCGGCATGGCCTTCCTGCTGCTCATCGCCGGTCACGAGACGACGGTCAACCTGATCTCCAACGGGGTACGGGCCCTGCTCACCCACCCTGATCAACTGGCGGCGCTGCGCGCGGACTTCGGGCTCGTCGACAGCGCGGTCGAAGAGATGCTGCGCTACGACGGACCGGTGGAGAACGCCACCTTCCGCTTCACCCGCGAGCCCGTCGAGGTCGGCGGCCTCGTCATCCCGGCCGGCGAACCGGTCCTGGTCTCGCTCGCCGCCGGGGACCGGGACGCCGCCCGGTTCCCCGACCCGGACCGCTTCGACATCACGCGCGCCGCCGTCGCCGGCAAGGGCCCCGGACACCTCGCCTTCGGCCACGGCCTGCACTTCTGCCTGGGCGCCCCACTGGCCCGCATGGAGGGCCGCATCGCGGTCCGCACCCTCTTCGAACGCTGCCCGGACCTGGCGCTCGACCCGGACGGCGGACCGCTGGACTGGCTGCCCGGGCTGCTCATGCGGGGCGTACGGCGTCTTCCGGTGCGGTGGTGAGCGCGATGGGGTTCGACCTGGCGACGGCCCGGAAGGTCCTCGACAGCCAGCCGTTCAGCCGGCTGCTCGGCGCGCGGATCACCGCGTTCGGGGACGGCGCCGCCGTACTCGAACTGGACATCCGCGACGAACTGCTCCAGCAGAACGGCTTCCTGCACGGCGGAGTCCTGGCGTACGCCGCCGACAACGCCCTCACCTTCGCGGGCGGGTCGGCGCTCGGCCCCGCCGTCCTCACCGGCGGCTTCTCCATCCAGTACGTACGCCCCGCGACCGGCACGACGCTGATCGCCCGCGCCACCGTGGTCCACGGCGGCCGGCGGCAGGCGGTGTGCCGCTGCGACCTCTTCGCCGTGGACGGGGAGGGCGCCGAGACGCTGTGCGCGGTCGCCCAGGGGACGGTGCTCACGGCGCCGTAGGGCGGTCCGTCCGCCGGGCCCGAGGCCGGCCGGCCGCTAGATCCGGACGACGACCTTGCCCCGCACGTGGCCGTCCATCAGGTACGTGATGGCCTCGGGGACATCGGCCAGCGGGTAGGTCCGGTCGACAACCGGCCTGACCGTGCCGGCCTCGATGAGCTCCGCGAGGAAGCTGAGGTCGTCGTGGTGCAGATTCATGACGGCGAGCCCCCGGAGCCGCTGACCGGTGAACGGTGACAGCACCAGCGCCCGCAACTGCCGGCCGTTGCCGCCGATCCAGTCGCCGCCGCCCTCACCGCCGACGATGACGAGGGTGCCGCCGGGGGTGAGCGCCCGGCGGAGCACGGGCAGGGGGCGGTTCCCGGCCGTGTCGAGGACGAGGTCGTAGCGGCGGGTGCCGTCGGTGGCGTCCTCGCGGGTGTAGTCGATGACCTCGTCGGCGCCCAGCGAGCGGACCAGGTCCGCCTTGGCGGTGGAGCAGACACCGGTGACATGGGCGCCGAAGGACTTCGCGAGCTGTACGGCGAAGTGGCCGGTCCCGCCGCCCGCGCCGATGACGAGGACGGACTGTCCCGCCTTGAGCCGTCCGGCGTTGCGTACGGCCTGAAGGGCGGTGACGGCGGACACCGGGACGGCGGCGGCCTCTTCGAAGGTGAGGTTCGCCGGCTTGCGCGCGAGGTTCTCCTCCTTGGCGCACGCGTACTCGGCGAACGACCCGTCACAGGTCCCGTACACCTCGTCGCCCGGCGCGAAGCGGGTGACGTCCGGGCCGACGGCCTCCACCCGCCCGGCGAGATCCTGGCCCCGGACGCGGTCCTTGGGCGCCCGCAGACCGAATCCCATGGCGCGGATCAGGTACGGCATGCCCGCCATGAGGTGCCAGACGCCCGGGTCGACGCCGGCCGCCTCGATCCGTACAAGCACTTCACCGCTGCCCGGCACCGGCCGGGGTATGTCTTCGAGGCGCAGTACCGACGGCGGGCCGTAGGTGGCGTGGGTCATGGCCTTCATGAGGTCTCTCCCGTGTTGCTCTGGGGGTACTGGAACACTTCGTCGAGCGGGACGCCGAAAACGCGGGCGATCTGGAAGGCCATCTCCAGCGAGGGTGAATAGCGGCCCTGTTCGATGGCGATGACGGTCTGGCGGGAGACGCCGATCCGGCCGGCGAGCTCCGCCTGCGTCATCTCGCCGTGGGTGAAACGCAGGGCACGGATCGCGTTGGTGACCCTGGTCGGCTTCACCACGGATGGAAACCCAGCCGGTACGAGACGATCTTCGTCGCGGACCCGAGGAGCGACGACAGGACGAACGCCAGGTAGATGGCGTTGGCGATCCAGAACTGGTCGAGACCGGCCATGGCCAGGGCGAGCCCGGCCACGGCGCCCATCACGACGAACGACTGCCCGACGTGCTCGCCGAACCGGTGGATCTCCCGGTCGCGCTGGTCCTTGGTGTTCGCGTCCTCGGGCGAGAACGCCGCCAGCGCGATGTGCAGCACGACGGACGCGGCGACGGCCGCGCCGACCGTCCACAACAGGGCGGACACATAGGGGCTCTCGGCGAGGGGCGCGTCCGCGGACCGCCCCAGGACGAGCGCCAGATAGACCCCGTACGCCGCGACCGTGACTAGGAGCATGCTCCAGGCGCGTTTCTCTTCGAAGGCCACTCGGCTCACTCGCTCCCCGCATGAAGACAGCTGAACGGAGACAGCTGCGTGAAGGCAGGCATGTAAAGAAAACCTGACACTGTGGAGTGTCAAGCAGTCCCGACATGAAGTCAAGTTTTCTGTACATGCCGCGGCGCGCGAACCCGCATCGCGTGCTGTGTCCGGTGAGCCGGGGTGATCAGCGGGGCGCGACGGCCGCCGCGAACTCCGCCGGGCGCTCCACCCACGGCATGTGCCCGGCCCCCGCGAGCGTCACCCGCGAGACGTTCGGCAGGGCCTGCTCAAGAGAGTCCACGGCGTCGCGCGGCCGGATGTCCTCCGCGCCGTCCACGATGACGACCGGCATCCTCAGCCCGCCGCAGGCCGCGTGCAGCTGATGCTCGCTCATCGTCCTCGTCTCGGCGTTGATCTCCGCGTTGCACGCGAAGTTCACGCCGTACCAGGGCGTCGCCATCCGCTCGGCCAGCCGCAGTGCCCGCCCCCGGTCCGGCCCGGCGAAGTCCGCCGACCACTGGAGCACGCACATCTCGCGCTCCTCCGCCTCCGTACGCCGCTCCCGGGACGCGAGCTCCTCCCACCGGGCCAGCCGCTCCCCGATCCCGGCGCGCAGCCTCCCGACGAACTCCGGATGCCACCCGGAGTCGGGCCCGATGCCGGTGCCCGACACGTACACCAGCCGCGTCACGTGTTCCGGATGCGCGAGCGCGTAGTGCAGGGCGAGCCGCGCGCCCCAGGAATGGCCGAGGAGCGTCACCGCCTCCAGCCCGAAGTGCCTGCGTACGGCGTCGATGTCGGCCACCGACCTGGCCACCGAATACGGACCGCGCCGCTCGGAGCGCCCGCAGCCGCGCTGGTCCCAGCGCAGGACGGCGGCCCCCCGCTCCACGAGCAGCGGCGCCAGGTCCTCGAATGTGTCCCACAGCCCGGGGCCGCCGTGGCACAGCATCACCGGATCACCCTCGCCGGATCTCTCCGCCCAGAGCTGCGCCCCGTCGTCCGCCTTGACCGTCATGAGGCGGGGATCTCCTCCAGCCGCACCGGCCGCCGTTCCCGGCGGGACAGCTCGCAGGCCTCCGCGATCCGCAGCGCGTGCAGTGCCTCCCTGCCGTCACAGGGGTTTTCCCGTTCGCCCAGCGCGACGCGTACGAACGCGTCCAGCTCGGCCTCGTACGCCGGGGCGAACCGTTCCAGGAAGCCGGGCCACGGCCGGTCGCAGGCCGGCGGTCCCTTCGGCTCGGTCGAGGTGATCGGGGTGCGGTCGTCGAGGCCCACGGAGACCTGGTCGAGCTCGCCGGCCAGTTCCATCCGTACGTCGTAACCGGCGCCGTTGCAGCGGGTGGCCGTCGCGGTGGCGAGCGTGCCGTCGTCGAGTGTCAGCAGCGCGGCGGCGGTGTCCACGTCGCCCGCCTCGCGGAACATCGCGGGCCCCGCGTCGGACCCGGCGGCGTACACCTCGACGACCTCGCGGCCCGTCACCCAGCGCAGGATGTCGAAGTCGTGAACCAGGCAGTCCCGGAACAGGCCGCCGGACAGCGGCAGATACGCGGCGGGCGGCGGCGCCGGGTCGGAGGTCATCGCCCGTACGGTGTGCAGCCGGCCGAGGCTCCCGGAGCGCACGAGTTCGCGGGCGGTGGTGTAACCGGCGTCGAAGCGGCGCATGAAGCCGAGCTGGAGCACGGTCCCCGCCGCGTCGACCTCCCGCAGCGCGCCCAGGGTGCCGGGCAGGTCCAGCGCGATGGGCTTCTCGCAGAAGGCGGGCAGTCCGGCCCGCGCCGCCCGGCCGATCAGCTCGGCGTGCGCCGAGGTGGCGGAGGCGATGACGACCGCGTCGACGCCCCAGGCGAAGATCTCGTCGACCGAGGGGGCGGCGGTGGCGCCGAGCCGGCCGGCGACCGCCACGGCCCGCGCGGCATCGGTGTCCGCCACGAGCAGGGCACCCACTTCACGATGGCGGCTGAGCACGTCAGCGTGGAAAGAACCGATACGTCCCGTGCCGATGAGTCCGATGCGCATGGCCCCAAGTGTCGCCACGCACGCCCTGCTGTCAAGGCTATGTCCGGACAACCTGACTACAGGACTTCCAGTAGTCATTACCTGCGGTTACGCTCAATGGCGTGTCGAAACCCGCCGTTGACCCCACCATCTCCCTACAGCTGGGCGTGGACCGCAACAGCCCGGTCCCGCTGTACTTCCAGCTCTCCCAGCAGCTGGAGGCGGCGATCGAGAAGGGCCGGCTCTCCCCGGGAAGTCTGCTCGGCAACGAGATCGAGCTGGCCGGGCGCCTCGGTCTGTCCCGCCCCACCGTCCGCCAGGCCATCCAGTCCCTCGTCGACAAGGGCCTGCTGGTCCGCCGCCGGGGCGTCGGTACCCAGGTCGTGCACAGCCAGGTCAAGCGCCCGCTCGAACTGAGCAGTCTCTACGACGACCTCGAAGCCGCGGGCCAGCTCCCCGCCACCACCGTGCTGCGCAACACCCTCGAACCGGCGACCGCCGAGGTCGCGGCGGCGCTCGGCGTGGCGGAGGGCAGCGACGTACACCTGGTCGAGCGGCTGCGCCTCGCGCACAACGAGCCCATGGCCGTCCTGCGCAACCACCTGCCCACCGGGCTGCTGTCTCTCGACACCGAGCACCTCGAAGCCACCGGCCTGTACCGGATGATGCGCTCCGCCGGCATCACGCTGCACAGCGCCCGCCAGTCGGTCGGCGCGCGCGCGGCCGGGCCCGACGAGGCGCGGCAGCTCGCGGAGGCGGAGGGGGCGCCGCTGCTGACGATGCAGCGGACGACCTTCGACGACACGGGGCGGGCGGTCGAGTTCGGCTCGCACATCTACCGGGCCTCGCGCTACGCCTTCGAGTTCCAGCTTCTCGTCAGGCCGTGAGAACGCCGGCGCCGCCCAGGGCGGGTAAGAATGTTCGGACAAAGTCTTGACGGGGCCGCGCGTACGCCGCTAGAACTCCCCCCAGCCGCAACGGGGCGGCCGGGACACAAGGCGGAACCACGATGCGTACCCCACGTACCCACCGCAAGGCAGCAGCCCTCCTCGCCGTATGCGCGCTCGCACTCGCGGCCGGATGCAGCTCACAGGGCGGCAAGGACTCCGAGGAGAAGAACGGCGACGGCGGCGGAGGCGGGAAGACCGTCTCCACCCCCCGCCTGAAGATCGCCATGGTGACGCACTCCGGCGAGGGCGACACCTTCTGGGACATCGTCCAGAGCGGCGCGAAGCAGGCCGCCGCCAAGGACAACGTCGAGTTCCTGTACGCCGCCGACAAGGAGGGCAAGGAGCAGGCGCAGCTCATCGACTCGTACGTCGCCAAGAAGGTCGACGGCATCGTGGTGACCCTGGCCAAGCCCGAAGCGGTCAAGGCGGCCGTCGAGAAGGCCGTCGCCGCCGGCATACCCGTCGTCACCATCAACTCGGGCGGTGAGCACTCCCGGGCGGTGGGCGCGCTCAGCCACATCGGCCAGGAGGAGTCCGTCGCCGGTGAGGCCGTGGGCGAGGAGCTGAACAAGCGCGGGAAGAAGAAGGCGCTCTGCGTCATCCACGAACAGGGCAACGTCTCGCTCGAAGCGCGCTGCGCGGGTCTGAAGAAGACGTTCGGGGGGACCGTCGAGAACCTCAACGTCCAGGGCACCGACATGCCGGGCTCGACGTCCTCCATCGAGGCGAAGCTCCAGACCGGCAAGGACATCGACACCGTCGTCACCCTGGGCGCGCCCTTCGCGGCCGCCACCGTCAAGGCCAGGGCGGGCGCGGGCAGTGACGCCGAGGTCAACACCTTCGACCTCAACGCCGAGGTGGTCAGGCAGCTCAAGGCGAAGGAAATCGGCTTCGCCGTCGATCAGCAGCCGTACCTCCAGGGCTACCTCGCCGTCGACGAACTGTGGCTCCACAAGACCAACGGCAACGTCCTGGGTGGCGGGAAGCCCGTACTGACCGGCCCGGCGCTGGTCACGGAGAAGGACGTACCGGCGCTGGAGAAGTACACGGCCCGCGGAACCCGGTGAATACGGTGCGAACACCCGTAACCGATACTTGGTCGGCCGGGGACGGTCTGCGTGATCCCCGGCCGCACCGAGGAGTACGAGAAGGGCACGGCGTCGTGGCAAGGGTTCGGACAGGGGTACGCGCGCTGGGCGCGGTGCTGGCGGCGGTGCTCGGGGCGTCCCTCGCGGGGTGCAGCAGCACGGGCGGCAAGCGCGCCGAGGAGCGGGCCGAGCAGGCCGCCGCGCAGGGCAGGGCCGCGGTGGACACACCCCGCTGGACCGTCGGCATGGTCACTCACTCGGGCGACGGCGACACCTTCTGGGACATCGTGCAGAGCGGCGCGAAGCAGGCCGCGGTCAAGGACAACATCAAGTTCCTGTACGCCCACAGCGACGAGGGCCAGCAGCAGGCCCAGCTCGTCGACTCGTACATCGACAAGAAGGTCGACGGGCTCATCGTCACCCTCGCCAAGCCGGACGCCATGAAGGCCGTCGTCGCCAAGGCGACCAAGGCCGGCATCCCGGTGATCACCGTCAACTCCGGCTCCGCCGAGTCCGCGAAGTTCGGGGCGCTCGCCCACATCGGGCAGGACGAGACGATCGCCGGCGAGGCCGTCGGCGAGGAGCTCGGCAAGCGCGGGAGGAAGAAGGCCCTGTGCGTCCTGCACGAGCAGGGCAACGTCGGCCACGAACAGCGCTGCGCCGGGGCGAAGGAGACCTTCGACGGCGAGATGCAGAACCTCTACGTCGACGGCACGAACATGCCCGACGTACAGGCGTCCATCGAGGCGAAGCTCCAGTCGAGCAAGGACATCGACGCCGTCGTCACCCTCGGCGCGCCCTTCGCGGACGCGGCCGTCAAGGCGAAGGAGCAGGCCGGCAGCAAGGCGGAGATCGACACCTTCGATCTCAACGCCCAGGTCGCCGCCGCGCTCCAGGCGGACACCCTCGGCTTCGCCGTCGACCAGCAGCCCTACCTCCAGGGGTACGAGGCCGTCGACCTGCTGTGGCTCCACAAGTACAACGCCGACGTCCTCGGCGGCGGAAAGCCCGTCCTCACCGGACCGCAGATCATCACCAAGAAGGACGCCGCCGAGCTGGAGGCGTACACGAAGCGGGGGACCCGATGACCGCGACCGCACCGGCCGAGGCGCCGGCCCCCGGAGGCAAGCCACCCGCCGACGAACGGCTGCTCAAGACATCGCTGCCGCGCAGGCTCCTCGGCCGCCCCGAGCTCGGCTCGGTCGTCGGCGCCGTCGCGGTCTTCCTCTTCTTCGCGATCGTCGCGGACAGTTTCCTGCGCGCGTCCAGCTTCGGCACGGTGCTGTACGCCGCCTCCGTGATCGGCATCATGGCGGTCCCGGTGGCGCTGCTGATGATCGGCGGCGAGTTCGACCTGTCCGCCGGTGTGCTGGTGACCAGCTCCGCGCTGGTCTCCTCGATGTTCAGCTACCAGATGACGGCCAACATCTGGGTCGGCGTGCTCGTCTCCCTCCTGGTGACACTGGCCGTCGGCGTGTTCAACGGCGTCATGCTGACCCGCACGAAGCTGCCGAGCTTCATCATCACGCTCGGTACGTTCCTGATGCTGACCGGCCTGAACCTGGGCCTCACCAAGCTGATCAGCGGCACCGTCTCGACCAAGAGCATCGCCGACATGGAGGGGTTCTCCTCCGCGAAGGCGCTCTTCGCCTCCCAGGTCACCCTCGGCGGCGTGAACCTCAAGGTCACCGTCCTGTGGTGGCTCGGCCTGGTGGCCGTCGCCACGTGGATCCTGCTGCGCACCCGCGCCGGCAACTGGATCTTCGCGGTGGGCGGCGGGACCGAGGCGGCCCGCGCGGTCGGTGTCCCGGTCAACAAGACGCGCATCGGCCTCTACATGGGCGTGTCCCTCGGCGCCTGGATCTCCGGCCAGCACCTGCTCTTCTCCTTCGACGTCGTCCAGTCGGGCGAAGGCGTCGGCAACGAACTGATCTACATCATCGCGGCCGTCATCGGCGGCTGCCTGATCACCGGCGGCTACGGCTCGGCGATCGGCTCCGCGGTCGGTGCCTTCATCTTCGGCATGACCAGCAAGGGAATCGTGTACGCGGAGTGGGACCCCGACTGGTTCAAGTTCTTCCTCGGAGCGATGCTCCTTCTGGCCACCCTGCTCAACGCATGGGTACGCAAGCGCGCGGAGGCGACCCGGTGACCCCTCAGTCCACGACCCCGCTGGTCGAGCTGCGCGACGTCAGCAAGTTCTACGGCAACATCAAGGCGCTGGAAGGCGTCTCCCTCGAAGTCCACGCGGGCGGGATCAGCTGCGTACTGGGCGACAACGGGGCCGGCAAGTCGACCCTCATCAAGATCATCGCGGGTCTGCACCAGCACGACGCCGGCATGTTCTCGATCGAGGGCGAGGAGACCCGGCTGGCGAACCCGCGCGACGCCCTGGACCGGGGCATCGCGACCGTCTACCAGGACCTCGCCGTCGTACCGCTGATGCCGGTCTGGCGGAACTTCTTCCTCGGCTCCGAGCCGACGAAGGGAGCGGGCCCCTTCAAGCGTCTCGACGTCGACCTCATGCGCCGCACCACCCGCTCCGAGCTGCTGCGCATGGGCATCGACCTGCGCGACGTCGACCAGCCGATCGGCACGCTCTCGGGCGGCGAGCGCCAGTGCGTGGCGATCGCGCGCGCAGTCCACTTCGGCGCGAAGGTCCTGGTCCTCGACGAGCCGACGGCCGCGCTCGGCGTGAAGCAGTCCGGCGTCGTACTGAAGTACGTCGCGGCAGCGCGTGACGCGGGCCTCGGTGTTGTCCTCATCACGCACAACCCGCACCACGCCTACCTCGTCGGCGACCGTTTCGTCCTCCTCAAGCGCGGCGCGATGTCCGGCAGCCACGTCCGCGACGAGATCACCCTGGACGACCTGACGCGCGAGATGGCGGGCGGCAGCGAGCTCGACCAGCTCAGCCACGAACTGGAGCGCTGACCGCCGCCCGGGGCGCCCGGGGCGGGCGGGGGAGAGCCCCGGCCCGCGGCGCCGCACCACAGCCCACCGCGCCGGATGGCAGAATCGATCCCCTGACCCGCCACCGCCCCCAACACCCCGCAGGGGACATGAGCACGTACCGAGACTTCGCGCACCGCGGCTCCGCCCGCGCCACCGTCCTGCGGACCGTCGGCACCCGCGAGCGGCGCTCGCACCTCAGCGCGCCCCGGGTGCCCACCGTCGGGATCGACATCGGCGGTACGAAGGTGATGGCAGGCGTCGTCGACGCCGACGGCATCATCCTGGAGAAGATCCGCACCGAGACGCCCGACAAGTCCAAGAGCCCCAAGGTCGTCGAGGACACCATCGTCGAGCTGGTCCTCGACCTCTCCGACCGCCACGACGTCCACGCGGTGGGCATCGGCGCGGCCGGCTGGGTCGACGCCGACCGCTCCACCGTGCTCTTCGCCCCCCACCTGGCCTGGCGCAACGAACCCCTGCGCGACGCGGTCTCGGCCCGTCTCGCCGTCCCCGTCCTGGTCGACAACGACGCCAACACCGCCGCCTGGGCGGAGTGGCGCTTCGGCGCGGGACGCGGCGAGGACCACCTCGTCATGATCACGCTCGGCACCGGCATCGGCGGCGCGATCCTGGAGGACGGCCAGGTCAAGCGAGGCAAGTACGGCGTCGCGGGCGAGTTCGGCCACATGCAGGTCGTGCCCGGCGGCCACCGCTGCCCGTGCGGCAACCGCGGCTGCTGGGAGCAGTACAGCTCCGGCAACGCGCTGGTGCGCGAGGCCCGCGAGCTCGCCGCCGCCGACTCCCCGGTCGCGTACGGCCTCATCGAGCGCGTCGGCGGCAACATCCCGGAGATCACCGGACCGCTCATCACCGAGCTGGCCCGCGACGGCGACGCCATGTGCGTCGAGCTGCTCCAGGACATCGGCCAGTGGCTCGGCGTCGGCATCGCCAACCTCGCCGCCGCCCTCGACCCCTCCTGCTTCGTCATCGGCGGCGGCGTCAGCGCCGCCGACGACCTGCTCATCGGCCCGGCCCGGGACGCCTTCAAGCGCCACCTCACCGGCCGCGGCTACCGCCCCGAGGCCCGCATCGCCAAGGCCCAGCTCGGCCCGGAGGCCGGCATGGTCGGCGCCGCCGACCTCGCCCGCCTCGTCGCGCGCCGCTTCCGCCGCGCGAACCGCCGCCGCCTGGAGCGTTACGAACGCTACGAGCGCTACGCCCAGGCCATCCGCTCCACCACCCAGGGACCCCAGTAATGAACCCGTCCGTGCCTCACCCGTCGCCGTCACCGGACGATGCGGGCAAACCCACCGAGGACCGCCGCCACATGGTCCGCCGCCGCTGGCTGACGGCGATCATCATCGTGCTGCTCATCGGCATCCCGGCGGGCTATCTGCTGATCTCCGCCGAGCAGAGCCGCGACAGTGGCAAGGACAAGGCGAAGGTGGCCTCCGCCACCGGCCTCACCGAGGGCTTCCCGTCCCGCATGACACGCCGCATCTACGACGTCCCCGTACCCAACGCGGGCGAGGAGGTGGCGTACTACGAGACGAACAACTGGAAGACCAGCAGGCTGTACGCGCAGTTCCGGACCATACCGCCGGACCTCGACTGGTTCCTCAACGACCTGGGCATCAACCGGTCCGCCCTCAAGAAGGGCAGGATCACGATCAGCGACCGCGACGCCGAGGTCGCCGGCTGGACCCTCGACCCCGACCGCACCTGGTACGGCACCACGGTCGACCAGAAGGACCCGCAGCCGACCGTCGACATCACCGTCGACAACACCGACCCGGCACATCCCTTCGTCTACATCGTCTCCACCGCCACCCCCTGACCCCAGGCAGGCCCGCCCGCCGGCCAGAAGGCCCGGTGCCACGTCCGCGAGGAGGAGCGCCGGGCCGGGGAACGCGCCGCGGCGGACCCGCTTGTACGATGCCCGCGCGAGTTCGTCCGGCGGCGGGCATATGCGGAGGTCTGGTGAGTCTCCCGACCCCCTGCCGTGGGAAAATGTGAGATATGGGAGCGTGAGCGGGTGAGTGAGACGACGGCTAAGACCCTGCAATACCGCTTTGACGGGCCGGAAGAGGCCCCGGTCCTGATCCTCGGACCCTCCCTCGGCACCACCTGGCACATGTGGGACCGGCAGATACCGGACCTGACCCGCCAGTGGCGCGTCTTCCGCTTCGACCTGCCGGGCCACGGCGGCGCTCCCGCGCACCCCGCCAGCTCCGTCAACGAACTCGCGGAGCGCCTGCTCGCCACCCTGGACAGCCTCGGCGTACAGCGCTTCGGTTACGCGGGCTGCTCCATCGGCGGCGCGATCGGCTCCGAGCTGGCGCTGCGCCACCCGGAGCGGGTCGCCTCGCTGGCGCTGGTCGCCGCGTCGCCCAGATTCGGCACCGCCGACGAGTTCCGCCAGCGCGGCGTGATCGTCCGTACCAACGGTCTGGAGCCGATGGCGGCCTCCGCGCCCGCCCGCTGGTTCACGCACGGCTTCGCCGCCGCGCAGCCCGCGATCGTGGAGTGGGCCGTCCAGATGGTCCGCACCACCGACCCCGGCTGCTACATCGCCGCCTGCGAGGCGCTGGCCGCCTTCGACATCCGGGTCGACCTGCGCCGCATCGGCGTCCCGACCCTCGTCCTCGTCGGCTCCGAGGACCAGGTCACCGGCCCCGCCGAGGCCCGCACGCTGGTCGCCGGCATCCCGGACGCCCGCCTGGCCCTCGTGCCCGGCGCCTCCCACCTGGCCCCGGTCGAGCAGCCCGCCGCCGTCACGGATCTGCTCGTACGCCACTTCTCCACCGCCTGGCAGACCACGCCCGCCTCGACCACGGGCATGCAGGCGATCCAGCCGCCGCCCGTGATGCCGGCGATCTCCGCGCCCGTCCACCCGGTCGGCGAGATCGGCGTCGCCGCACAGCCGGTCGCCGTACCGGTGGAGGGCGGCCGCCCGGACCCGTACGAGGCCGGGCTCAAGGTACGCCGTGAGGTCCTGGGCGACGCCCATGTGGACCGCGCCCTCGGTGACGCCGACGCCTTCACCGGCGACTTCCAGGAGCTGATCACCCGCTACGCGTGGGGCGAGGTGTGGACGCGGGACGGACTCGACCGGCGTACCCGCAGCTGCGTCACCCTGACCGCGCTGGTCGCGGGCGGCCATCTGGACGAGCTCGCGTTCCACACCCGGGCGGCCCTGCGCAACGGCCTCACGCCCGCCGAGATCAAGGAAGTACTGATCCAGACGGCTGTGTACTGCGGCGTCCCCGCGGCGAACTCCGCCTTCAAGGTGGCCCGGGCGGTCATCGAGGAGGAGACGACACCGCAGGCGTAGTGCCACGGCCAGGAGGAGGATGACCCCGTGAAGCTGACGAAGAAGTCCCACGCCTGCATCCGCCTGGAGAAGGACGGGCGGACGCTCGTCATCGATCCGGGCAACTTCAGCGAACAGGACGCGGCGGCCGGCGCCGACGCCGTCCTGGTCACCCACGAGCACCCCGACCACTTCGACGGGGAGCGGCTGCGGACCGCCCTGGAGGCGAACCCGGGCGCCGAGATCTGGACCCTGCGCAGTGTCGCCGACCAGCTCTCGGCGGCCTTCCCCGGCCGCGTGCACACCGTCGGGCACGGCGACACCTTCTCCGCGGCCGGCTTCGACGTGCAGGTCCACGGCGAACTGCACGCCGTCATCCACCCGGACATCCCGCGGATCACCAACGTCGGCTACCTGGTGGATGGTTCGGTGTTCCATCCCGGCGACGCCCTCACCGTCCCCGGGCAGCCCGTCGAGACGCTGCTGCTCCCGGTGATGGCCCCGTGGTCGAAGATCTCCGAGGTGATCGACTACGTGCGCGAGGTGAAGCCGCGCCGCGCCATCGACATCCACGACGCGCTGCTCACCGACCTCGCCCGGCCGATCTACGACCGCCAGATCGGCGCGCTGGGCGGCACCGACCACAGCCGTCTCACGCCGGGCGACTCGGCCGAACTGTGACTGTCCGACCCCGCCGATAGGCTGTGGGACATGCGTATCGCCACCTGGAACGTCAACTCGATCACCGCCCGGCTGCCCCGGCTGCTGGCCTGGCTGGAGAGCAGCGGCACCGATGTGCTGTGCCTCCAGGAGGCCAAGACGACCTCCGACGCCTTCCCCGCCGCCGAGCTGCGTGAGCTCGGCTACGAGTGCGCGGTCAACGCCACGGGCCGGTGGAACGGCGTTGCCGTGATCTCCAGGGCCGGCCTGGAGGACGTCGTCGTCGGCCTGCCCGGCGGCCCCGACTACGAGGGCGTGCAGGAGCCGCGGGCGATCTCCGCGACCTGCGGCCCCGTCCGCGTCTGGTCGGTGTACGTGCCGAACGGCCGCGAGGTCGGCCACGACCACTACGCGTACAAGCTGCGCTGGCTGGAGGCGCTCAACACGGCCGTGGCCCAGGACGCGGCCGGTGAACGGCCCTTCGCCGTCCTCGGCGACTTCAACATCGCGCCGACCGACGAGGACGTGTGGGACCCCTCACTGTTCGAGGGCGCCACCCATGTCACGCCGGCCGAGCGGGCGGCGCTGGCCGCGCTGCGCGACGCGGGGCTCTCCGACGTGGTGCCGCGCCCGCTCAAGTACGACCGTCCGTATACCTACTGGGACTACCGCCTGCTCGGCTTCCCGAAGAACAAGGGCATGCGCATCGATCTCGTCTACGGGAACGGCCCCTTCGCTGCCGCCGTCAAGGACAGCTACGTGGACCGTGAGGAGCGCAAGGGCAAGGGCGCGTCCGACCACGCACCGGTCGTCGTAGACCTCGACGTCTGAGGGCCGGGGGGCGGAACCGGTCTCCGCGCGCCTGTGGTGAACATGGCGGAACGAATGCGAGGCTGAGCGATATGAAGAACATCCCTTTCCTGGACAACTGGCTCAAGCGCCGTGACGCGGCGCGCGGTACGGCCGTGATCGCACTCGGCGACGCCGGCGGAGACAGCGACACGGAAGGTCTGGCCAAACTGCTCGCGGACTGCGAGCTGTTGCGCGTCCGGGCGGGGGATGCCGGTCTTGAACTCGACGACTCCCCGGCCTCGTTGGAGGCGCTCGACCAGCTGACGCCGCGCTGGCGCGACGACCCCGAGGAGCTGCCCTGGCTGGGCAACGACGCGGGCCTCTACCTCGGCTCCGTGATCGTGCGTACGGTCCCGGGGGCGGTCTGGGGGCTGTGGCCCAGCGGCCAGCCGGTGGTCCGGCTGGCCTCCGGCCGCGAGATCAACGTCGTCGAGTTCGGACTCGACTGGGCGGTCAACGGGGCGCCCGAGCTCTCCCAGGTGTACGCCGAGATCGCGGAGCTCTGACCCTCCGGACTCTTTAGTGCGCCTTATGCCCTGTTTGCGCGTGTCGTGTGCGAAGTCCCTTATCGGGATGGATAGTTTGCGCTGACCTCGACACCCAATTCTCGACTACGATTTGCCTTTCATCTCCACGGTGACGGTGATCGCGCCGCACCGCGCCGGGGTGTGCATGCTGCTGCCGGACGTGCGGTGGTTCAAAGGGCACGTGCCTGCCCGGCAGCAGCCGGAGATCACTTGTCGCGCAGTGGGACCGACACGTAGGACGGGTCGGACTCGGGCGACGAGAAGGTCAGCTGCGCGCCGGACGGGTTGTGTTCGATGTAGAGCGGGTCGACGGTGTCGACCACCAGGGCCAGCCGGTGGCCCGCCGGGACGTCGTAGGCGGTGGAGAACAGCTCCAGGTCGACGGGGAACGGCTTGCTGGGTGTCCGGCCGTGGAAGGTGTACGGCGCATTGCTGACCAGCTTGCCGAGGCCGAGCGGCCCCACGTCGTAGAGGTATGCGACGAGGGTGCCGCTCTCCTCGGTGCTGGACAGCGTCGTGTGGAGCTTCGCGGTGCCGCGCACGCGCTGCGTCTCGGCGTACCGCTCGGACTGCCAGACCGAGGCGTAGGTGCGGGGAAGCAGCGGTATGGAGGCCACCGGAGGCAGCTTCAGGAACTGGTCGAGAGCGTTGGACAGCAGGACGACCCCGCCGTTCGCGCCCGAGTCGACGTTCGTCCGGATGGTCTTGCTGCCGCCCATGGCGATCTTGCGCCGGTCCGCGCCGACCGACTTCCAGTCCGGGTAGCCCTCGTACGTGCCGGCCGAGCGGGACTTGAGCTGCACCGGCTGCTCGCCGTCGATGCCGTTCGCGGCGCCGTTCAGGTGGTGGTCGAACCAGCGCTGGGCGTTGGTCCACACGTCGTTCGGCAGCCCGAGCAGGCCGGTCGCCTCGGCGGTGGCGTGGTCGCCCGGGCGCAGCTCCAGGCGCTTGGGGCCGGTGAGCTTCTCGTAGAAGGACGCGTACTGGTTGGGCGGGAAGATGGTGTCGCCCCAGGCGTTGCCCAGCATGATCGCCGAGCCGTTCCGGTTGATCTGGTCGAGATAGGTGACGGGGGAGCGCTTGCGCCCCCACTCGATCATGTCCTGCTCCTTGTCCAGGTTGGAGCCGAGGAAGTCCTTCATCGTCTGCTGGAGTTCCGGGCTCGGGCGGCCGGTGAGGTAGCCGGCGCCGCTGAGCAGTCCCGCCGCCTGGCGGTGCTGCGTACGGCCGCTGTAGATGGACTCGATGAGGTCGGCCCAGCCGCTCAGCGCGACCACCGCCTTGATCCGCTTGTCGTGTCCGGCGGCGAGGAGGCTGATTCCGGCGCCGTACGAGACGCCGGCCATGCCGATCCTCTCCGGGTCGGCCGGGGTGTTGGCGAGGGCCCAGTCGATCACCTTCGAGGCGTCGGCGATGTCCGGCGGGCCCGCGACCTCGATGTTGCCACCGGACTCCCAGAAGCCCCGGGAGTTGTAGCAGACCACGACGTAACCGGAGTCGGCGAGCTTCTTGGCCTGGGCGACGTACTCGATCTGCGGCATGGCCCAGCTGGTCGGCAGCACGATCACCGGGTACGTGCGGCTGCCGTCGGCGCCGGCCGGGGTGAACACGTTGGCTTTGAGTACGGTTCCGCCGTCGCCGGGGATGTCGGCGAACCGCACGCCGGGGAGAGCGGCGGTCGCGGTGGCAGCGGGCTGCGCCGGGGCGGCGGCCTGAGCTGTGGGAGCCACGCCTGTGGCGGTCCCGGCGAGCAGTACGGCGGCGGTGGCGGCGCCGGCCGTAGTGCCGCGCAGGGACATGTGGGGGTGTCTCACGGGTCACTCCTCACTCGTGTCAGTGCAAAGTGACCCGACGGTAACCTGCGTCACTTACCGTTGGTAACTCCCCGGTAAGTTACGTCGGGGTAACAATTGTTGGACGTCGTGTCAGCGCGTCGTGCCCTGCGCCGTTCCCTTCGTCGCGCCCGGTGTCGCGCTCGACGTCGCGCTCTTCGTCCGCCAGTCCGCCCAGGAGAGGTTCCACTCGCCGTACCCGTTGTTGGGCGCGACCGTGCCCTTGGCGTCCTCACCGGTGATCTCGAACGGGTCGCCGACCCGGACGTGGCGGTAGATCCACGCGGCGTCCTTGTCGCTCATGCCGACGCAGCCCGAGCTCTTGTTGGCCTTGCCGAAGTACGCCTTGTTCCAGGGCGCGGCGTGCGCGTACATCCCGGACCAGGTCAGCCGCATCGAGGAGTCGACCATCTTGTCGTACGCGTCACCGAGGCCCACGGTCTCGGAGCGCATGTTGATCGTGCCCTCCTTGGACATCAGGACGGTCGTGCCCCGCCAGGACGCCTTGTTCCCGCCGGGGGTGCCCGCCGACATCGGCACTTCCTTGACCGGCCACCCGTCGCGCGTCAGCCGGAGCCGGTGGCTGTCGAGGTCGACCTTGACGATCTGCCGCTCGCCGATGGTGAAGTGCGTGGCGTAGTCGCGTACGAACCAGCCGCCGCCGGTGCCCGAGTCGACGCCGTCGAGGTCGGCCTTCAGCGAGACCTTCGTGCCCGGCTTCCAGTAGTGCTCGGGGCGCCAGTCGACGCGGTCCTTGCCGGAGTAGTCGCGCAGCCAGCCCCAGGACCCCACGGTGCCGTTCGACGTGGTCACCTTCAGGCGCTCCTCGACCGCGGCCTTGTTCTTCACCGGGTGGTCGAAGACGACGGACAGGGGCTGCGCGACCCCGACCGTGGACTTGTTGCCGGGCGTCAGGCTGAGCTTGTTGACCTTGTCGGGGGTCGCGGTGGTGAAAGCGGCCTCCGCGTCCGCGCCGTACTCGTCCTCGGCCCGTACGGAGTACGCCGTGCCGGGTGCGGCCTCGCCGTCGGAGGTCCAGGACGTTCCGTCCCCGGACACCTTCCCGTCGAGGTGTCCGCCCTTGGAGTCGCTCACCGTGACGTCGTTCAGCCTGCCGGAGGCGATCTCGACCCGGACCGGCTGGCCGGCCTCGGCGTGCTTCCCGTGCAGGTTCACCGAGATCGCGGGACTCTGCCGGGACGGACCCGCCGCGTCGGCCTGCTCGGCGCCCCCGGCCGAGCAGGCGGTGAGCGCGACAGTGAGCGTCGCGGTGCCCGCCAGCAGAGTGCGGCGGCGGTTGCTGGGACGTGTGCGGCTCGTGCTGCTCAAGAGGGACCTCCGGTGCGATGTATGTCGTCCCGAAGAGCCGATTCAACAGGGAGTGGTTGCCCGAATGGCTGTAAATTCGCCCAAATCAGCTGTGACAAATGCCGCAGAAGGCAAGGACCAATGGCCCTGACGGCCTGGTACGCGGCCTTCGCGGCGGCGTCGGCGGAGCCGGTGTGACGACCGGCACAGGGCTATCCGGCCGCCCGGTGGGAGGTGCGGGGGGCAGCCGGGAGCGGCGCTTGGGCAGCGCGGGTCACGTCGGCGGCCAGTTCGACCACGTCGGGACCGTACGCCTCCGAATTGATGACCTTCAGCAGCAGGCAGAAGGAGCCGCCGCCGTGCTTGCGGGCCAGCTTCTCGTGGTTGCGGGCGAGGTAGCGGGTCGCGGCCTGGTTGGTGATGGCCCGCTGCCCGCAGAAGAGGAACACCGGTCTGGCGTCCTGGCCGGCGGTGAGGCGCGCCAGCAGGACGTACTCCGCCACACCGGGTTCTATGCGGTAGCGCTCGCCGCCGATCTGGAAGGAACCCCGGTCGGGACCCGGCTCGGGGTCGGTGTTGACTCGGACACCGGGGAGCAGGGTGCGCAGATGGGCGACCATCCGGCGGTTCGAGCCGGGGCCTCCGACGCAGAACTCCGTGCGCTCGCCGAAGCCCTGCTGCCCGACGTCGTGAGAGAGGATCCGCACGTGCGCTCCGCAGTCCTTGACGACGGCGGCCAGTTCGAGGAGCGCGAAGACGTCGTACCGGTGCACCGCGCCATCACCTCCGGTGTCGCGGTTCACCACGAGCAGCGCCTCCGAGTTGGTGGGCAGCCCGAGGAACGCCTGCTTGCGGCGCAGCCTGCGGCGCCACAGGTATGTACGGGCCAGCCAGCCCAACGAGGCGCTTGTCCCGGCCGCGATCACGCCGAGCACGATGTTGCGTACGTCGTCCGTCATGCAGCGGCATGCTAGCGGCACGGCGCACCGGCGTTCGAGAGGGTCCTGACGCACGTGGTGCGGTGAAGTTACGCTGCGCGGACACGTGTTGACTGGAGGTACGCATGCGCCGTTCCACGGTACGAGTGCTGTCGTTCTGGGCCGTCGCGGCGGTGGTGGCATCGGTGGGCGCCACCGCCCCGCCGGACGCTCCCGCCGCCGCGACACCACCACCACCCGTCAAGACACCGGTCGCCGCCGGCTACGGGGGAGCGGTCGCCAGCGTCGACCCCGACGCCTCCGCCGCCGGGATCGAGGTCCTGCGGCGGGGCGGCAACGCGGTGGACGCGGCAGTCGCGACGGCTGCCGCCCTCGGCGTCACCGAGCCGTACTCGGCGGGCATCGGCGGTGGTGGGTACTTCGTCTACTACGACGCCGGGTCCCGGACCGTACGCACGGTCGACGGCCGCGAGACCGCGCCGCTCAGCGCCGGCACGTCCCTGTTCCTTGAGGACGGCAAGCCCCTTCCCTTCGACCAGGCGATGACCAGCGGGCTGAGCGTCGGCACGCCCGGCACCCCGGCCACCTGGGACGCGGTGCTCGGCCAGTGGGGCACCAAGCCGCTGCGGACGCTGCTCGGTCCGGCGCAGAAGCTCGCGCGCGACGGCTTCACCGTCGACCCCACCTTCCGCGCGCAGACCGCGGCGAACGAGGCGCGGTTCCGGGACTTCCCCGACACGGCCGAGTTGTTCCTGCCGGGTGGGAAACTGCCGGTGGTGGGCTCCCGGATCAAGAACCCCGATCTGGCCCGTACGTACGAGAAGCTGGGCCGCGGCGGTGCGGCCGAGCTGTACCGGGGCGACCTGGCCCGCGACATCGTCCGTACGGTGCGCAAGCCCCCGGTCCGTCCCGGGGCGACGCGGGTGGTGCGCGCTGGCGATCTGACGGCGAAGGACCTGCGGAAGTACCGCACGCTGAACCAGGCGCCGACGAAGGTCTCGTACCAGGGGCTCGACGTGTACGGCATGGCGCCGTCGTCCTCGGGCGGTACGACGGTGGGGCAGGCGCTCAACATGCTTGAGCGCACCGACCTATCGCCGGAGGCCGCCACGGACGCGCGGTACCTGCACCGCCTCATCGAGGCGAGCCGGATCGCGTTCGCGGACCGGGGCAGGTGGGTCGGTGACCCGGCCTTCGAGGACGTACCGGTGAAGGGCCTGCTGTCGCAGCGGTTCGCGGACTCGCGCGCGTGCCTGATCAGGGACGGCGCGGTACTGAAGAGCCCGCTGGCGCCGGGCGACCCGCGCCGGCCGGGTGACGGGTGCGGGGCGGGGGGCACGGCGGCCCCGACGACGTACGAGGGTGAGAACACGACACACCTGACGGCCGCCGACAAGTGGGGCAACGTCGTGGCGTACACCCTCACCATCGAGTCGACCGGCGGCAGCGGCATCACCGTCCCCGGCCGGGGCTTCCTCCTCAACAACGAGCTGACGGACTTCTCCTTCGCCCCGGCCAACCCGGCGGTGCACGACCCGAATCTGCCGGGACCGGGCAAGCGGCCGCGTTCGTCGATGTCTCCGACGATCGTGCTGGAGGACGGGCGTCCGCTGCTGGCGCTCGGATCGCCGGGCGGCGCGACCATCATCACGACGGTGCTCCAGATCCTGACGGGCCACCTGGACCGGGGACTGCCGCTGGTCGACGCGATCGCGGCGCCGCGCGCGAGTCAGCGGAACGCGGCGCTCACGGAGCTCGAACCGGGCCTGTGGAACAGCCCGCTGCGTGAGGAACTCGAAGCGATCGGCCATGAGTTCAAGCAGAACCCGGAGATCGGTGCGGCCACGGGTGTGCAGCGCCTGCCGGACGGACGGTGGCTCGCGGCGGCGGAGCGCGAACGGCGGGGCGGCGGCTCGGCGATGGTGGTGGTCCCGAGCGGCGGCCGGGGGTAGGCCGGGAGGGCCTGACCGCCGGGCGGGAGCGAGCCCGTCCGGCGTGTGATGTCACGGCCGGGTGGGGGCGGGCCGGGCGGAAGCACCGCACCTCACCCGCGCCGCATCCCCGCCCCACCCGCACCTCGCCGCGCCGCACCCGCCCGCACCTCCCCAGCACCCAGCCGCGCAGCAACCAGCACCTCACCCGCACCGAGCGCAGCCCCCCACGCCCACCGCGCCGCACCTCACAGCCGCGTCAGCACCCGTGGTCCCGCGTCCGTGATCGCCACCGTGTGTTCCGCGTGCGCGGCGCGGCTGCCGTCGGATGTGCGCAGCGTCCATCCGTCGGGGGCGGCGTAGTACGCGTCCTGCCCGCCCGCGATCAGCATCGGCTCGATGGCCAGCACCATCCCGTGCCGCAGCACGAGCCCCCGCCCCGCCCGCCCCTCGTTCGGTACCTCCGGGCCCTCGTGCATCGTGCGGCCCACCCCGTGGCCGCCGAAGCCCTCGGGGATGCCGTAGCCGGCCGACCGGCAGACGCGGCCGACCGCGTGGGCGATGTCGCCGATCCGGTTGCCGGGGACGGCGGCCGCGATACCGGCGTCCAGCGCCGCGCGCGCGGTGTCGGCCAGCCGTACGTCGTCGGGGCGGGCCGTGCCGACGCTGAACGTGACGGCCGAGTCTCCGCACCAGCCGTCCAGCGTCGCGCCGCAGTCGATGCTGACGAGATCGCCGTCGCGCAGGCGGTATCCGTCCGGGATGCCGTGCACGATCGCGTCGTTGACCGAGGCGCAGATGACGGCGGGGAAGGGGACGGGGGCCCAGTAGGGGTGGTAGTCCAGGAAGGGCGACGACGCCCCGGCCTCCCGCAGGACGGCCCGGGCCGCCTCGTCCAGCTCCCGCAGGCTGACGCCCACACCCGCTGCCTCCCGCACGGCGGTCAGTGCCCGGGCGACCACCCGGCCCGCTTCCCGCATCGCGTCCACCGACATGTCCGTCTTGATTTCAACCATGCCAATTATTATACCGGTCGCAGCGGTATTACAATGACGGCATGGTACGAACCCCCCTCACCCCGGAAGAGCGCGAACGCGGCGAACGGCTGGGCCGGTTGCTCCGCCAGGCGCGCGGCGACCGCACGATGGTCGAGGTCGCGGCCCACGCCGGCCTCTCCGCCGAAACCCTCCGCAAGATCGAGACCGGCCGAGCCCCCACGCCCGCCTTCTTCACCGTGGCGGCGCTGGCGGGCGTGCTGGGTCTCTCCATGGACGAGGTCGCGGCCCGCTGCGCCCTGCTCCCCGCCTGAGCGGCGACGTAGGCTCGAGGGCATGACTTCCGACCAGGCCCCGCTCGCCGTACTCGGCCGCAGCCCCTACGTCAGCCTGACCACCTTCCGCAAGAACGGCACGGGGGTCGCCACGCCGGTGTGGGCGGCCTCCGACGGTACGGAGCTCTACGTCTGGACCAAGGCCGACTCCTGGAAGGTCAAGCGCATCCGCAACGACCGGCGGGTCGTCGTGACGGTGTGCGACGCGCGCGGGCGCGTCAAGGAGGGCGCTCCCTCCGCCGAAGGCACCGCGCGACTGCTGGACGCCGACGGCCTGCGCAAGGCCCGCAAGCTCCTCGCCGGCAAGTACACCTGGCAGTTCTGGTTCACCGACGTGCCCGCCGCGATCGTCCGGCTCGGCAAGCGGCCGCACGTCGGTATCGCCATCAGCCTCTGAGCCCGGCCGCGCTCCGCATGAGCGGTCCGCACCCCCCGCGAAAACTGCCTGTAGCCGCGCCGTAACACAACTGCGGTCGAATGCCTGCGGACCGGATGGTTCCAGGCGCCGGTGACGGCGGGGCAGGGGCGGGGCGCTATGACGGTGGGGCAATTCCCGGCAGAGGGCGAGGAGTTCGCGCGCTACCTGCGCGAGCTCACGGCGCTCCTCGACACGGGCGCCGGCTGGTGCGGCGTCTTCTGGCAGCGCGACCCCGACGGCATGCGCGCTTGCCTGGACGGCACCGAACTGCCCCCGTGGGACGTACTGGAAGCCCTGCTCCATGACCTGGCCGCCGGGTACGGAGCGGCCGCCGCCGAGCGTGAGACCGTACGCGCGCGGGATCTGCACGGGGCGGCGGCGGCCGCCCGCGACCGGCTCCCCGGCGGGCGCGAGGCGCTGGAGGAGCGGCTCGGGGTGATGCGCCGCGAGCAGACGTACGCAGCCGAACGCGAGCAGCGGCTGACGCGGCGGCGCAGTGCCTCCGGGGGTGCCTCCGCCGAGCCGGGGCCGGACGTCGAGCTCGCCTGGGCCCGGGACGACCACGTGCGCGCGACGGACCGCTGCGCGGAACTGGGCGCCCGCCTCGCGGCCCTGGACGCGCTGCGGGCCTCGCCGCTCCCGGGGCGCGCCCCCGCGCCGGATTCGTGGTTCCGCGCGGAGGCGTCCGCGGAGGCCGCCCCGCTCAGCGCCGCCCCTTCGCGGACCGGCATTGCGCCCCGGACCGCGCACGCCCACGAGGCGTTCGAGGACCGGGCTCCGGGGCAGCGACCTCGCGGCGAAGCCGCACAAGAGACCCCCGGGCGCCCCGCCGGCCCCGCTCGCGCGCCCAAGCGCCGCCCCCGTGGGGCCCGTTACGCCGGGCTGGACGAGGACGACGGCAGCGGTGCGTCCGGCGCGCCTGCCATGCCCGTGCCTCCCGTCCAGGCCGCCGCCCCCCGGGGCGCCAGGTACGCCGGGGTCGAGGCCGCGGAGGCCCCGCCCGTCGCGACGGCCACCGCCCAGGACACCCGCGCCGTCACCGAGGCCGTCGCCGCGCTCGTACAACTGCGCGCCCAGGGGCGTACCGGTGAGGCCCACGTCCTGCTGTGCGAGGCGGCCGGGTGGCCCCCTGCCCTGCTGCCCGTTCTCGCCGGCGCCCTCAACCGGGCCGGGCTCGGCGCCGACTGGGCCACCCTCCTCTGGGAGGCGGCGTCGCTGCCGCCCGACCGGGTCGCGGCCGTCGCGGCGGCGCTCGCCGGCGCCGGTCTCGGCGAGGACGGCCGTCAGCTCCTGCGCCAGAGCGTCGTACGCCCCGCCCCGGAGATCGCCGCGGCGCTCCTCGCCCTGGACGACGCGGGCGGACACGAAGGCGAAGTGGTGGCGCTGGCCGACGCGTTCGTGGGCGTCCGTACACCCGAGGAGGCCGCCCAGGTCGCCAGGGCCGACCCGCGCCGCCTCTCCCCGCTGCTGCTCGACGCCGCGCGACGGGTCTCGCAGGGCCGGTACCGCGATGTGGCGCACGCCCTGCGCGTGGCGGGCGCCGCGCCGTGATCGCCGTACGAGCCGCGTATGCCGTACGCGCCGTACGCGCCGTACGACGGGGACGGCGGCGTGAACATCACGACGTGCCCGTGTCACCCCCTCGGGTGCGAAACGTGATCGACTCTGCGGGTTGACGACGATGGTCTTGCCCCACTCCCCGCCGGGGCTTACGTTCATCCCTCTACGTCCCGATTCTACGGGCGTAGAAGGTCTCTGACGTCCCGTTGAAGGAGACAAGTCATGGCCAACGTCGTACGTGCCGCACTCGTCCAGGCCACCTGGACGGGCGACACCGAATCCATGATCGCCAAGCATGAGGAGCACGCTCGCGAGGCGGCCCGGCAGGGCGCGAAGATCATAGGGTTCCAGGAGGTCTTCAACGCCCCGTACTTCTGCCAGGTTCAGGACGCCGAGCACTACCGGTGGGCGGAGGCCGTCCCGGACGGGCCGACCGTACGCCGCATGCGGGAGCTCGCCCGCGAGACCGGCATGGTGATCGTCGTCCCCGTCTTCGAGCGCGAGCAGTCCGGGTTCTACTTCAACACCGCCGCCGTGATCGACGCCGACGGCAGCTACCTGGGCAAGTACCGCAAGCACCACATCCCCCAGGTCAAGGGCTTCTGGGAGAAGTTCTACTTCAAGCCGGGGAACCTGGGCTGGCCGGTCTTCGACACGGCCGTGGGCAAGGTCGGCGTCTACATCTGCTACGACCGGCACTTCCCCGAGGGCTGGCGCCAACTCGGCCTCAACGGCGCCCAGATCGTCTACAACCCCTCCGCCACCCACCGCGGCCTGTCCGCCCACCTGTGGCAGCTCGAACAGCCCGCGGCCGCCGTCGCCAACGAGTACTTCGTCGCCGCCATCAACCGCGTCGGCCAGGAGGAGTACGGCGACAACGACTTCTACGGCACCAGCTACTTCGTCGACCCGCGCGGCCAGTTCGTCGGTGGGACGGCGAGCGACAAGGAAGAGGAACTCGTCGTCCGGGACCTGGACTTCGACGTCATCGAGGAAGTGCGTCAGCAGTGGGCGTTCTACCGTGACCGCCGCCCCGACGCGTACGAAGGACTGGTGAACCCGTGACCCACCACGTGAACAACCTGCTCGGCCGCCACCAGTCCGTCATGCCCGACTGGCTCTCCCTCTACTACCGCCACCCGATCGAGATCACCCACGGCGAGGGCCGGTACGTGTACGACGCCGACGGCAAGCGGTACCTCGACTTCTTCGGCGGCATCCTCACCACCATGACCGCCCACGCGCTCCCCGAGGTCACCAAGGCCGTCAGCGAGCAGGCCGGCCGCATCATCCACTCCTCCACCCTCTACCTCAACCGCCCCATGATCGAGCTGGCCGAGCGCGTCGCCACCCTCTCCGGCATCCCGCAGGCGCGGGTCTTCTTCACCACGTCCGGCACCGAGGCCAACGACACGGCCCTGCTCCTCGCCACGACGTACCGCCGCTCCAACCAGATCCTCGCGATGCGCAACAGCTACCACGGCCGGTCCTTCTCGGCCGTGTCCATCACCGGCAACCGCGCCTGGTCCCCGACCAGTCTGTCCCCGCTCCAGACGCTGTACGTCCACGGCGGCGTCCGTTCCCGGGGCCCGTACGCGCAGCTCTCCGACGCCCAGTTCATCGAGGCGTGCGTCGCCGACCTCGAAGACCTCCTCGGCCAGGCGGGCGGACGGGTCGCCGCGCTGATCGCCGAGCCCGTGCAGGGAGTCGGCGGCTTCACCTCGCCGCCCGACGGCCTGTACGCCGCGTTCCGCGAGGTCCTCGACCGGCACGGAATCCTGTGGATCACCGACGAGGTGCAGACCGGGTGGGGGCGTACGGGCGAGCACTTCTGGGGGTGGCAGGCGCACGCGCAGAACGGGCCGCCGGACATCCTCACCTTCGCCAAGGGCATCGGCAACGGCATGTCCATCGGCGGAGTCGTCGCCCGCGCCGAGGTCATGAACTGCCTCGACGCCAATTCCATCTCCACCTTCGGCGGCAGCCCCATCACGATGGCGGCGGGCCTCGCCAACCTCAACTACCTCCTGGAGCACCACCTCCAGGACAACGCCCGCCGTGTCGGCGGCCTGCTCCTGGAGCGGCTGCGGGCCATCACCGCCGGTGTGCCGTCCGTACGGGAAGTGCGCGGCCGGGGCCTGATGGCGGGCATCGAACTGGTCAAGCCCGGCACGGACGAAGCGGCGCCCGAGACGGCTACGGCCGTACTGGAAGCGGCCCGTGAGGGCGGCCTGCTCATCGGCAAGGGCGGCGGTCACAACACCGCCGTCCTGCGGATCGCCCCGCCGCTGACGCTGAACGTCACGGAGGCGGAGGAGGGCGCCCGCATCCTGGAGAAGGCGCTGACGAGCGCGCGGTGAACGGAACAAGGCGTCGACCGGCCGCATAATGATCGGACGCGCAGTGAACCGGATACGCGGAGCCGCCCCCCGCGGGGCGGCTCCGCCGCGTCCCACCAGTGTGGCGTACGACTCTTTCTGTCCACCTGTGCGCAACCTATGGGCCACCTCACGAGTCTTCGACCAGAGGCTGCGACCATTTTTGAGCAGTTAATTTCTCTCAGTCATGAGATCAGTACAAGGAGTAGCACCCTATGTCGGCCACCGATGGCTTCGGCGCTCCCCGGTTCAGCATTGTCATTCCCGTGTACAAGGTCCGCGGTTATCTGCGGGAATGCTTGGACTCGGTCCTGGCCCAGACCTTCGGGGACTTCGAAGTACTCGCGGTCGACGACCGCTCGCCCGACGAGTGCGGCGCGATCCTCGACGAGTACGCCGCCCGTGACAAGCGGATCGTCGCGATCCACCGGGAGGAGAACGGCGGCATAGGCCAGGCCCGCAACACCGGCGTGGAGCGGGCCACCGGCGACTACCTGCTGTTCCTCGACAGCGACGACACCTTCACCCCGGACGCCCTGGAGCGGATGGCACAGCGCCTCGACGAGGCCGAGGACCCGGACATCCTGCTCTTCGACCACGTCCGTACGTACTGGTGGGACAAGCGGCAGCCCAGCGCGAGCACCGAGCTGCTCGCCGAGACGGGGGACGAGGTCTTCAGCCCCGCCGAGCGCACCGAGTTCCTGAAGATGTTCGCCGTCGTCTGGAACCGCGCGTTCCGCCGCGACTTCTACGTCGAGGGCGGCTTCACCTACACCGACGGCCTGTACGAGGACGCGCTCATGGTCTACACGACCATGCTGAGCGCCGAACGGGTCGCCTGCCTGAACCACGTGTGCGTCGAGTACCGCCAGCGCCGCCAGGGCAGCTCCATGGTGACGCCGGGCCGCAAGCACTTCACCATCTTCGAGCAGTACCAGCGGCTCTTCGACTTCCTGGCCACCAGGCCGCACCTCGACCCCCTGCGCCCCTTCCTCTTCGAGCGCATGGTGAGTCACTTCCTCTTCACCTTCGCCCGCGCCAGCCGTGTCGTACCGGCGGACCGGGCGGAGTACTTCCGCGCCGCCTCCGCGATGTACCGCGCGCACCTGCCGGCCGGCTACGAGCCCCCCGCCGGTGTGACGGGCGCGAAGTTCCAGGCCCTCGGCCGCGGCTCGTACTCCTCCTTCCAGGCGCTCAAGCTCGTCAACAAGACGCGCGTCACCGTGCGGCGCAGGCTGAAGAAGGCCCGCACGACCGTTGGCAAGCGCGCGCTGACCAGCCTCTACCAGATGCACTCCAAGCGGCCCCTGGACCCCAAGCTGGCCGTCTACGCCGCGTACTGGAACCGGGGCGTGGCGTGCAACCCGGGCGCCATCTACCGCAAGGCCCAGGAGCTCGCCCCCGACATCCACGCCGTGTGGGTGGTCCGCAGGGGACTGGAGGACACCGTCCCGGAGGGCGTCGACTACGTGGTGCCGGGCTCGCCCCGCTACTGGGAGGTCATGGCGCGCGCGACGTACTTCGTCAACAACGTCAACTTCCCCGACGACATCATCAAGCGCCCCGGCCAGATCCACATCCAGACCCACCACGGCACGCCGCTCAAGCGCATGGGCATCGAGCAGCAGCGCTACCCGGCCGCCGCCAAGGGCATGAGCTTCCGCAAGCTGCTCCAGCGCGCCGACCGCTGGGACTACAGCGTCTCCTCCAACCAGCACTCCTCGGAGAACTGGGAGCGGGTCTACCCCTGCACGTTCGAGTCGCTCGACGCCGGATACCCCCGCAACGACGTCTACTTCACCGCCACCGCCGAGGACGTCCTCGCGGCCCGCGAGAAGCTCGGCATCGCACCGGGGAAGACCGCCGTCCTGTACGCCCCGACCGTCCGCGACTACCAGGCCGGCTTCGTCCCGCGCATGGACCTGGAGAAGGTCACCCGCGGCCTCGGTCCCGACACCGTCCTGATGGTCCGTACGCACTACTTCTACGGCCAGGACCCTTCGCTCCAGCGGCTGCACGAGCAGGGACTGCTGCTCGACGTGTCGAAGTACCCCGTCGTCGAGGAGCTGTGCCTGGCCGCCGACGCGCTCATCACGGACTACTCGTCCATCATGTTCGACTACGCCTGCCTGGACCGACCGATCATCACGTACGCCGACGACTGGGAGGTCTACGTGAAGTCCCGCGGCGTCACCTTCGACCTCTTCTCGGGCGAGCCGGGCGAGACCCCGGGCGTGCTGGCCACCACGGAGGACGAGCTGATCGAGGCGTTCCGCAGCGGCGACTGGGAGAGCGAGCGGACGGCGGCCCTGCGCGCCGCGTTCCGTGAGCGCTTCGTCCAGTACGACGACGGCCACGCCGCCGAGCGGGTCGTGCGCCGGGTCTTCCTGGGCGAGGAGATGAGCCCCGAGCCGCAGCCGCTGGCGCTGCGCACCCCGGCGCCCTCCCCGGCGAAGGCCGCGGCGGTGCCGGCGGCCCACTGACGGGTGCACCGGGTTCCGGGCCCTGTCCCTCCCGGGGAGGCGGGACAGGCCCGGACGGTGGGCGACACATTCGTCACACGTGATTAACAGCCACGGTATTGCCACGGTGGGTGACATGCTTCTACGGTCTCCTGCACACGCGGTTCTACGGGTGTAGACCGAGCACGGGTGCAAGTTCGACAGGCGGCGGGTCCCCCGGCTGCGCGGGCGTCCGGTCCTGCTGCCCGGGAAGGGGCAGGAATCGTGAACCGTACTGTTGTCCGCGGAGGGCTCGTCATCACGGCCTCCGACGAAATCCATGCCGACGTCCTGATCGAGGACGGGCGCATCGCCGCCCTCGCCACGCACGGCGGCGACGCCGCCGCCGCGTGGACCGCGGACCGCACGATCGACGCAACCGGGAAGTACGTCGTCCCCGGCGGTGTCGACGCGCACACCCACATGGAACTGCCCTTCGGCGGCACCTTCGCCTCCGACACCTTCGAGACGGGCACGCGGGCGGCCGCCTGGGGCGGCACCACGACCATCATCGACTTTGCCGTGCAGAGCGTCGGGCACGCCGTGCGCGAAGGACTCGACGCCTGGTACGCGAAGGCCGACGGCAAGTGCGCGATCGACTACGCCTTCCACATGATCCTCTCCGACGTCAACGAGCACTCGCTCAAGGAGATGGACCTGCTGGTGGGGGAGGGGATCACCTCCTTCAAGCTGTTCATGGCGTACCCCGGCGTCTTCTACAGCGACGACGGGCGGATCCTGCGCGCCATGCAGCGCTCCGCCGTCAACGGCGGGCTGATCATGATGCACGCCGAGAACGGCATCGCGATCGACGTCCTCGTCGAGCAGGCCCTGGCCGAGGGCCGCACCGACCCCCGCTACCACGGCGAGGTCCGCAAGGTCCTCCTGGAGGCCGAGGCGACCCACCGCGCGATCCAGCTCGCCCGGGTCGCGGACGCGCCGCTGTACGTCGTGCACGTATCGGCCGAAGAGGCCGTCGCGGAGATCGCCGCGGCCCGCGACAAGGGCCTGAACGTCTTCGGCGAGACCTGCCCCCAGTACCTCTTCCTGTCCACGGACAACCTCGCGGAGCCGGACTTCGAGGGGGCCAAGTACGTGTGCAGTACGCCGCTGAGGCCGCGCGAGCACCAGGCCGCGCTCTGGCGGGGCCTGCGCACCAACGACCTCCAGGTGGTCTCGACGGACCACTGCCCCTTCTGCTTCACCGGCCAGAAGGAACTCGGCCGGGGCGACTTCTCGAAGATCCCCAACGGGCTGCCGGGCGTGGAGAACCGCATGGACCTCCTGCACCAGGCCGTCGTCGACGGACACATCTCACGCCGCCGCTGGATCGAGATCGCCTGCGCGGCCCCGGCCCGCATGTTCGGCCTCTACCCGAAGAAGGGGACGATCGCGCCGGGCGCCGACGCCGACGTCGTCATCTACGACCCGCACGCCGAGCAGATCATCTCGGCGCAGACCCACCACATGAACGTCGACTACTCGGCCTACGAAGGGAAGCGGGTCACCGGGCAGGTGGAGACGGTGCTCTCGCGCGGTGAACTCGTCATCGACAACCGGCAGTTCACCGGCCGGGCAGGACACGGCAGTTACACGCCCCGATCCACGTGTCAGAACCTGAACTAGGAGGTCCGCCCTATGGACTTCGGACTCGTCCTCCAGACCGACCCGCCCGCATCGGCCGTCGTCGGCCTGATGCGGCGCGCGGAGCGCAACGGCTTCCGCTACGGATGGACCTTCGACTCGGCCGTGCTGTGGCAGGAACCGTTCGTGATCTACAGCCGGATCCTCGAACACACCGACCACCTGATCGTCGGACCGATGGTGACCAACCCCGGCACCCGGACCTGGGAGGTCACCGCCTCCACCTTCGCCACGCTCAACGAGATGTACGGCAACAGAACCGTCTGCGGCATCGGCCGCGGCGACTCCGCGATGCGTGTCGCGGGCCGCAAGCCCAACACCCTGGCCCGGCTCGGCGAGGCGATCGGCGTCATCCGTGACCTGGCGGAGGGGCGGGAGGCGGAGGTCGGAGGACAGCGGCTGCGGCTGCCGTGGGTGCGCGACGGCCGGCTGCCGGTGTGGATGGCGGCGTACGGGCCGAAGGCGCTGGAAATGGCCGGTCAGAAGGCCGACGGATTCATCCTCCAGCTCGCGGACCCCTTCCTGACGGAGTGGATGGTCAAGGCGGTACGTACCGCCGCCTCGGACGCGGGACGCGATCCGGCGTCCATCACGATCTGCGTCGCCGCCCCGGCGTACATCGGCGACAACCTCACCCACGCGCGGGACCAGTGCCGGTGGTTCGGCGGCATGGTCGGCAACCACGTCGCCGACCTGGTCGCCCGGTACGGCGAGCACTCCGGCCTGGTGCCTGAGGCGTTGACGGCGTACATCAAACAGCGCCAGGGCTACGACTACAGCCACCACGGGCGGGCGGGGAACCCGGACACGGCCTTCGTGCCCGACGAGATCGTGGACCGCTTCTGTCTGCTCGGGCCGGCCGAAGCGCACATCGAGAAGCTGAAGGCGCTGCGCGCGCTGGGCGTCGACCAGTTCGCGGTCTACGACATGCACGACGCGCGCGAGGCGACGATCGACGCGTACGGCGCCGAGGTCATCCCCGCGCTCGCCTCCTGAGGCACGAACGAGCCGCCAGCGACGTCACCAGCGAAGGGCCCGCCGCCATGACCGCAACCGTCCCCAGCGACCCGCCGCCCCCGCCTCCCATATCCGGCCCGGACGGCCGCGTCGGGCTCGCGCCCGGGGCGGCCGGTTCCGACAGCCGCTTCGTCAACGACGACCTGCTGCCCGTGCCCGTGGAACAGCGCCGCTGGACGACGTACAACTTCGCGGCCCTGTGCATTGCATGTCGTCAGACCCATACATGCGCCCACAGGCAGCACAAGCCTCTCTGACCTGCGGTAATCCGAGCACCAGGCGGAGGCTGTCCGCCACGTCGCCCTCTGCGCCCTCAAGCAGCTCACCCAAAAGGGTGAGCTGCGGTGCGGTCAGCGTGACTGATCGGCTTCCAGGCCCCGCCGCGTACTCGGCGTGGAGCCTTCGTGATTGGCGAGCGAAGCGCTCGTGTGCCGCTTCGCGCGGCAGCTCAACTGTCATTGACCCGTCCCTCTCCTGAACTGGTGAGGGGAATCTATCGGAGCCACCGGAGACCCCGGTGGCTCTTTGCATTGGAGGCTCCATGGCCAGAGACAAAGGGCGCCTGGATCTCCGCAAGGACATACGCGACGCCCTTGCCTCGCATACCGAGCTGGAGCCTGGCGTGACGGCCGTCCTGCTGGCCGTCCTCCCGCACTTCGAGCTGGCGTACAAGCGCGGCGTTGAAGCCGAGCGGAGCAAGGCCGGATACCGGGCGACTCGCACCAAGGAGGAGACATGGTCTGCCCCTTCTGCCACCGAAACACCTGCATCTGCACCTGAGAGGAAGCCGTGAAGAAGCCCAAGTGGATCACCGTTGCCGCCGACCGGATCAGGCTGAGCGGCTTCAAGTGGACCTTGACCAAAACGCTGGAGTCCGTGGCCGGCGGACTCATCGGCGCCGTGATCGGCCTGATTCTCGTGACTGCATGGATCAGATAGGAGGGACCGTGCTGTACGACCCTGAGCGGCGCTGGGCGCCCCGGGCCATCTGCCGCGTGGAGGACTGGCGCCTCTTCTTCGCTGAGGGCGGGATGCCGCACAGCACCCCGGCAGCGGCCACCCAAGCACTGTGGGACCAGGCCAAGGAGATCTGCGCCAGCTGCCCCGCACTCATGGAGTGCGAACGGGACACGCTGGGCGAGGAGTACGGCGTCTGGGGAGGGCGAGACCAGCACCAGCGGGCCCTGGCCCGCAAGGCCCTCCCGAGGAAGGCCGCCCGCTGGCCCGAGGAGAAGCGGGAGGCGTGGGGCAAGGAGCTGCACCGGCTCCGCCAGGCCGGGGTGACCTGGCCTTACATCCGTCGGCAGACGGGCTTTCCCCAGCCCGTGGCGGAGAAGCTCATCAAGGCGTACGAGGAGGCCCTGGCGAGCCGTCAGCGGCCCGTTGCGGAGGTCGTGGACCTTCCTCTCCCCGCAGAGCCCGCGGGGCCGTACAAGGCCCCCTTCCCGCCGCGAGCCGGACAGCGTCACGGCTGGGTGCGCAATGGGCGCGGGATGGCGGACGCGTACTACCGGGGCCAGACGCCTGACGGGCGCTGGCTCTTCATGACCCATTTCTCCGGCCGCGGCAACGTCCACAAGTGGATCAGGGCCGAGGACGTGCTGCTCTACCACCCTCAGCCGGTGGTCATCCTGACGTACGGAGGACGCCCCGATGCAAAACCCCGGGCCCGTGAGCCCGCCGCGTAGCGTGCGACACCTGTCTCACAGCGCCAGAGACCAGCTCGAACGCTGCGCGAAGTCGTTCTTCCTGGCCCGCATTGCCCGCGCCCCCAAGCGTCCCGCCGTATGGCTCGCTGGGGGCTCTGCTGTGCACGAGGCGACCGAGCACTACGACCTGATGTCACTGGTCGGCACGGCCGACCGGGCGTTCAACGTCGGTCAGGTCTGGGAGGTCTATTTCAACGCACAGTTGGAGGAGGCCAGGGCCAAGGAGCCCAACGAGCACAAGTGGGCCAGCTCTTCGGCTGAGCCCATCGCGGTCTGGAATCAGATCGGGCCGCAGTTCGTCCAGTCGTACATCGACTGGCGCGAGCGCTGCCCCTGGGAGATCTGGACGACCCCCGACGGAGAGCCGGCCATCGAGCTGGACGTCTCCGGCTTCCTCCCCGGGTGCCCGGTGGAGATCAAGGCGTACGTCGACCGGATCTTCTGGGACCCGGTCATGAAGCGGTACCCGATCGTCGACCTGAAGACGGGCAAGCGTCCGCCTTCCAATGCCGATCAGTTCGGCACGTACAGCGCCTTGACGAAGGTCAAGTTCGACCTGACCGCGGACCTGGGCGTGCCCTTCATGAACCGCAAGGGCACCGTGGGCAAGCCCTTCGAGCTGGCCGAGTACACCCCCGAGTACGTGGGCGCCGCGTACGGCGAAGCGTGGGAGCAGGTCCAGCGAGGTGACTGGACCGCGAACGGCTTCCCGGGCGGCTGCTTCATCTGCGATGTGCAGTCGTCCTGCGCCCTCCAGAACGGGCCCCTGGCACATCTCTACGACCCGGACTTTCCGGGCTACCGACCCCTGTAGGAGCAGCATGAAGATGCGCGTCCTCGCCGCCTTCTGCGGCATAGGCGGGGACACGGCCGGCTATCAGGCGGCCGGCTTTGAAGTCCACGGAGTAGACCGTCAGCCCCTGCTCCGCTACTGCGGAGAGGACTTCTTCTGGGGCGACGCGATCGAGTTCATCCGCCGGTACGGCCGTGAGTACGACCTGATCCACGCCGGTCCGCCGTGCCAGTTCGACTGCACGCTGACCGCCGGCACCAATCAGGGGAAGTTCCGGTATCCGAACCTGCTCTCACCGACTCGTCACGCGCTGGAGAGCACGGGACGCCCGTACGTCATCGAGCAGCCGCCCGGCAGGGCCTCCAGGCGCATGCGCAAGGACTTGACCCTGTGCGGGGAGATGTTCGGCCTGGGGGTCATCAGACACCGCAACTTCGAGCTGGGCGGATGGTCCGCCCCGCAGCCCGAGCACAAGCCGCACCGCGGCCGGGTCGCCGGCATGCGACACGGCGTCTGGTACGAGGGCCCCTACTTCGCCGTGTACGGCGAGGGCGGGGGCAAGGGCACGGTCGCCCAGTGGCAACAGGCCATGGGCATCCACTGGACCGACGTCCGCAAGGAGATCGCGGAGGCCATCCCGCCCGCGTACGCCGAGTACATCGGCCGCCAGTTCCTCCTCCAGCGCACAGCCGAAGCCGCCTGATGCTCCCCAACTGCGACTGCGGCGCCTGCTGTGAGCAGTGCGGCCACGAAAACGACTGCATCCGCAACGAGAACACCAAGGAAGACAATGACTGACGTCACCCCCGAAGCCACGTCCGACACCGAGAACTGGGACGCCCCCGAGCGGGACGGCGAGGCGTACCCGGAGTACCCGGCCAACCCGCACAACCACCGCTTCACGGTCTCCTACGACCCGCAGAAGCCGCCCTTCGTGGTCGTCAGGGCGAACACGGCCGAGGAGCTGAAGGCCGCCTTCGACGAGCTGGAGTCCAGCGGCGCAGGCGCCTCCATGGGCAACGCCTGGCGGGTCCTGAAGGCTCAGGCGTCGGTCGGTGCGGGCCTGGGGCCCACGACCCCGGTACCGGACGCCCAGGCCGCTCCTGCGGCCCCCTCGGGCTTCCCCGTGGCGCCCCCGCAGGGGCAGTTCAACCAGCAGCCGGCCCAGCAGTTCCCCGGCCAGGCCGGGCAGGCCCCCGCGGCGTGGCAGAACGCCGGCGCTCCGGCGCAGGCCGTGCAGGACAACCTGCCGGAGTACAGGCAGCACGGCTGGATGGCATGCAACATCCCCTACAAGCCGGGGAACGGCAACCCGGGCAAGCCCGGGTTCGACGCTCTCGTTGCGCAGTACGGCATGCGCAAGGGCCGTCCGTCCGAGGGCGGGCAGGTCTCCTACAACAAGGCGAACAAGACGTGGTACATCACGCCCGAGGCCGCCCCGTCCTTCGGGCAGTTCTCCCCCGTACCGGCGTAATGACCGCCGATGCATGCTCCCTCTACCTCTGTGGCCCTCACACTGTGGGCGACAGAGGGGAGGGGGGAATGGACACAGACGGGCGCAAGAAGAAGGTCAAGCTGCCGCAGGTCTTCAGCGGCTTTGACTTTGTGATCTACATCGGCGCACTGGTCGCCCTGTGGTTCTTCTTCGTACGGGGACAGGGATAGATGCCACAGACCCTTTCCCGGTCCGTGACGCGAGGGGCCAGCGGCAAAGAGCCGCTGCCCCTCGCTTTTCCGTCCTGGGGCCCGTTCGGTATCCGCTTCCGTCGCGGCACCATGTCGATGCTGTTCGGGGAGTCCGGGTCCCACAAGACCCGGATCGTTCTCAACGCGGTCATAAACATGGGCGTCTCCACGCTGATGTTCAGCACGGACAGCGACCAGGACACGGTTGCCTCCAGAATCCTGGCCATCGCCACTCGCACCCCGACTGACGTCACTGAGCAGTGGCTTCGTACGGAGTCCGAGAAGTCAGCCGCGATCCTGAAGGCGTACGACTTCATCCGCTGGGACTTCCGTCCCGACCCGACCATGGATGACATCTGGCTTGGCGCGTACGCGTACCACGAGGCCGAGGGCCGCTATCCCGACCAGATCGTCATCGACATTGCCTCTGACGTCGGTCACGACACGGGCGGAGACGAGTGGGCGAATCTCCGGGACTTGCTCCGCCAAGGCAAGGTGCTGGCCCGGGAGACCGGGGCCCATGTCCTACTCGTACACCATGCCTCTGACAGTGCGGCCACCAAAAAACCGTGCCCGCGGAAGCGGGACATGCAGGGCAAGGTGTCGGCCTTGCCCGAAGTCATCGTGACCTGCGGTCTTACCGCCACGGGTGATCTGCACGTGGCGGACGTCAAGAACAGGCACGCCAAGGCGGACGCCGATGCCAACAACCACTTCCCCATGCACCTGGACGCAGCGACGTCCTTCGTCGGGGACTACATCGCACCCCAGGTCTCGTACCAGGGCTGGGGCGGACAGGAAGAGGACTGGAGCTAGTGGAAATCAAGATCGAGGTTCCCGAGGTCACGCTCAACACGGTTGTCGGTGACATCGTCCGCGTGGACGGGGACGGCGAGGAGTACATCGATGGGCAGATGACGGTGGCCGACAAGGTCGCTCAGCTCATCAAGGCCGCCGTGGTCAAGAATCCGGAGTACACCGCCCTCCGGGAGCGGGTCACTGAGATCCGCAACCAGGAGATCCGCGAGGCGGTCAAGCCGCTGATCCGGGAGGCGCTGGAGCGCCCGATCCGCCGAACGAACTCCTTCGGTGAGCGAGTCGGCAACGAGACCACGCTGGCCGAACTCATCATGGACGAGGCGAAGAAGACCTTCACGGAGGTGAAGGACAGTTACCGCTGCAACAAGCCCTTCATCACCGAAGTGGTTGCCGCCGAGGTACAGAAGGCGTTCCGGGCGGACATCCAGGAGCAGGTCCAGAAGGCCCGCGCGGCCGTGGCCGCACAGCTCGGCTCCACCATGACTGAGGAGGTCATGAAGGTGGCCATGGCAGCGCTCGCCAAGGGCGGCAAGTGATGAGCGAGGGGAGGTCAAGCCTCACCGTGCAGAGCGCCTGGCGGCGCGTGATGCTCAAGGCCCCCGCTGGGCCCGGCAGAAGCCGGCACGTCAGCCTGGAGGAGCTTCAGGCGTTCATCGACCGGGCCAAGGCCGAAGGCCGCGTCATGTGCGAGGGCGACGACGCGCACTTCATGCGCTGGGTAACGGGGCGGAACGTCGCTCTCATGGACTCGCAGCTCTACATCGACACCCCGTGGGGTGAGAAGCGGTGAGCCGCTACGAGGTGCGCGAGCAGGAGCCTTCGGCGCTGCACCGCAGCTACGGCTTCGTGGACCCCATCTTCGTCGTCTGGGACACCGAGCGGGACATGCGCGTCGCCTTCGGCACGTTCCAGGACCGAGGCCGGGCCGAGGCCCGCATGGCCCGCATGGCGGAGCGGGAGAGCCGGCTGTGAACGACGAGATCAAGCGTCCGTATCCGCGCTGGGACGCCAACGTCACAGTGCACATCAGCCTGATGGTGACCCTGCCCAACCAGAAACCCGTCTTCCTGGAGGGAATGCGCCTCCAGGTCGACCGGCACATGTACGAGCGCTACAGCGAGCTTGGCGAGCTGGACAAGTGGCTCCACTGGCAGGCGACGGACTTCGTCATGAAGAACTCCGTCACCACACGCGTTGCAATCGAGGTGCCATGAGCGCCCGCGTACAGCTGCTGCCGCAGGAGCCCGAGGAGCCGGAGAACGTGCTCCGGTTCTCTGATGGCCGGACGGTCGTCTGTCATCACGACGGGGCGCCGTGCAACGGATGCCGGACGCCCCGGGAGGACTGGCCCGCCGTATGGGAGCCGGGCTTCTTCCGACTCGTTGAGGAGGGTTCGTGATCTGCCCCTGGTGGTTCCACTTCTGGTCCAGCTGGTCCCGCGAGCTGCTGGAGTGCCCCGGCGGGGAGCTGGTGGTGGTCGAGCTGCGGCAGCGGTACTGCCGCAAGTGCAATGCCACCGACGCGACGGAAGAGGTGCTGTCATTCGTGTCGTTGTGAAGGTGCTCGTCAAGGGCGAGGTGACCGAGGCCCGGTCGTTCAACGACCCGCGGGCCGGCTGGGCATGGGCCGAAGAGAAGCGGCAAGTTCTCGGCGTCGCCACCGTCATGGTCCCCGTCGCGGAGGAGGGGCCATGCGAGTCATCGTGACCGGTTCCCGTCACTGGAGGGACCGCGGGGCCGTCTACGAGGCCCTGAACGCCGTCTACCAGGAGCACGGCTCCTTTGTGCTCGTACACGGCGACTGCGCCACTGGAGCGGACGCCATGGCCCACGACTGGGCCGGCGTTGCCAACCAGCTCGTGCGCGTGGAAGAGCAGCGCTTCCCGGCCGCCTGGGAGGCCCGCGGCAAGGCCGCCGGACCCGAGCGCAACGAACGCATGGTGAAGGCCGGAGCGGAGCTTGTACTGGCCTTCCCGCTGCCTGGCGGGAAAGGCACCCAGCACACGATGAAGCTCGCCCGGGAGGCGGGCATCGAAGTGAGAGTGATCCCCAATGAGTGAACGCCGGCTGCTGCCCCACGACCTGCCGGAATACCGGCCCAACGACCCGCCCTCAGCTCCTTGGAGGCGGGTCAAAGTCTTCTACGACCCCGAGCTGAAGCGCTGGAACTGGGTCCACACCTGCCCGTGGCACGAGGTGCCCGAGCTAGGCATGGGCTACTTCAGCCTGCGCATCGCGTACTGCTTCGGTGAAGCGCACCTGGTGCGGTGCCTGTGAGCGAAGAGACCGTACGCGTCGACATCGGAGACGACTACTACAAGGGTGCGTACTTCAACGAGGGCGTGGACGGGGACTACGAGGTCTCCGTGTCTCAGATGGAGCGCTGGAAGGAAGTCAGCGCCGCTTACGAGGCCATGCAGGACGAGATCGAGCAGGTCATGGAGCAGCAGCGTGACCGCGTCCTGGCGCTCATGCTGGAGCGCCGCAAGGGGCAACCCAGCACGGTGCCACCTGCTATCCAGGCGGCGTACGAGGACGCCATCGCGCGAATGCTCCAGCAGCCTCCCCTACTGAAGAGAGAGGAAGGCTCGTGAGCACCAAGTCCAAGGCCAAGGGCACCAAGGCGGAGTCCGAGGTCGTCAAGTACCTCCAGGAGTGGTGGCCCGCGGCCGAGCGGCGGGCCCTGTCCGGCAACAAGGACAAGGGCGACGTCGCCGGTATCCCCAAGGTGGTCATTGAGGTCAAGGCAGCTGCTACGCAGCTGCTGACGGCCTGGTGCCGCGAGACCTGGACCGAGATGGAGAACGCGGGCGCCACGACCTGCGTTCTCGTCGTCAAGCGCCCGTACAAGAGCGTCGGGCAGTGGGACGCGTACGTACCGTACGTCCTGCTTCCCTGGGACCCCGGGGACAACGAAGGACAGAAGGAGGTCGAGCTGTGGGCCCGTATGGATCTCCGTCTCGCCGTACTCCTGATGACAGACGTGATGGGGCACTGATCCCCCTCGCCCCCGTCCTCTCCCATTACGGCGTCGAGCTGAACGCCGGCCGCTGGGGCAACGAACTGGTCCTCTGCCCCGTGCATGGCGAGAGCCGTGCGTCCATGTCCGTATCCGCGGAGAAGAATCTCTTCTTCTGCTTCGCCTGCGACGCCAAGGGCACGGCGATAGACCTCATCAGAGCCATGGAGGGCTGCGACCGTGCAGACGCTCAGCGACGCGCAGAGATCATTCTTCGAGACGTCGGTATCGACGTACCAGCAAGATCTGGCGGGCGATACCAGCGCCCAGGCGTATCTGACGAGCCGCGGGATAAGCCCGCAGGTCGCCGCTACGTACCGCCTGGGCGTCGTACGCCGGCCTCTGGCCGGGCATGAGGCCCGCACGGGGCGCCTGGTTATCCCGTACCTGACCCCGGCAGGGCCGGTGAACTTCTCCTTCAGGTGCCTGAAGAACCACGACTGCAAGACCGAAGGTTGCCCCAAGTACCTGCCGATCGACGGCATGGAACGCAACCTCTACAACGTCGCCGCACTGAAGGCGGACAGCCCCTTCCTGTGCATCGCTGAGGGCGAGCTGGACGCGCTGACGCTGTCCATGTGCGGCCTTCCGGCCGTGGGCATCCCCGGCGTCAAGCACTGGAAGAAGTGGTGGACGCGTTGCCTGGACGACTTCGACGTGATCTACGCCTTCGGGGACGGTGACGAAGCCGGCGGGAAGATGGCGAACTTCCTCGCCCGGGAGGTCAAGGCCCGCCCCATCAACATGCCGAGAGGAGCGGACGTCAATGACGTCTACCGAGAACAGGGAGCCGAAGGGCTCCGAGCACTCATCGACTGACGAGACCGAGAACGAGATCAACGCTCACCAGCACATCCGTATCGGGCTGGCCCTGCTGGTGGAGGACCGGGAGCACTGGCACTCCCGCGAGGCCATAGCGGCCTTCCTGCAAGCCGAGCTTGAGCACGCCTTCGAGGAGGCCGCGTAGATGCTGAGCCTGAAGACCAAGACGCCCGTCCGCTTCGAGTGGAGCGACGGGGACGTAGAGACCACGGTCACCCTGGACCCCGGCGAGGACGAGAACGTACTGATCCGCAAGCTGAAGCGGATCGTCGCCCTTGCGGAGGGCGAGCCCGCCCTTCCCACGCGCGACCCGGCCGCCCCGAGCCTTCCTGCGCCGTACAGGCCGCCCGTGCACAGCGCCACGGTGCAGGCCAACGGCTGGGCCGAGCTTGCCAAGCCCTTGGCCGCCCCGCCCGAGCTGCCGGAGGACCGGCAGGGCGAGTGGGAGCTGATCAAGCCGGGGGAGGACGCGTGAGGCACTTCTGGCACTGGCTGTTCAATCGCGAGATGCACCGCAAGGGATGCAGCTGCCGAGGGAGAGGACGCATTGTGCAGGCGAGTAAGAAGCGAGCGTCCCGGGAGGACGAGACCGATGGCAGTTGACAGCGAGTGGTTCTGCGTGGAGCTGCCGAACGGCTCCCCAGCGCCAGGCACGGACGGTGCCCGCCTCCCGAACAAGGAAGCGGCGGCCGGGCTGGCCCGGCGCCTGGCCCCGGAGACCGGTCAGCCCCTGACCGTCGTGAAGTACAGCAGGAAAGAGGTGCGGACCTTCCAGCGGTCGATCTCCGTAGCAGAGGCTGACGTGGTCTCCACGGTCCCGCCTCCGGCGTGACATCATGGGGCCGTCGGCTTCCTCTCCAAGGACTATGGGTCGACCACGCTCCGAGGCCGTACTGGGTACGTCCCGGCCGTCGGAGCACCGCCCCGGTCCGGGCTGATCCCCCGACCTCTCTCCGGGGCGTGGCCCGGCGGGGAGGGGGGCTTTACCAAGCCTCCCCGCCGGTCTCCACTACGCAAAGACCCCCTCCTTGCCTTCGGGCTTGGAGGGGGTCTTTTTTGCGTTCCCCGAGAGGTGCGCTGCCGTACGTCAGGCTACCCGCCATTGAGCAGCTGCCAGAGTCCGGTAGCTCCGCCCGTGCCTACGGCCGCGGCGGCCACGCTCCACTTCCAGACCTTGCTCTCCAAGGTGGAGAGCTTCACCTTCAGCTCCGCCACTTCCCGCTCCACGGTGTCCGTGCGCTGGAGCGCGACGTCCAGCCGTCCGTTCAGCTTGGCGAAGCCTGTGTCCACCGCCCCTCGCAGGTCTGCGAGCGCGACGGCGACCGACCCTGTGTCGTCGTTCACGCTGCCGCCTTTCTGCTGTTCACCACCCAGGTCTTGGCTGCTGCCAGGACCAGGGCCAGAGGCGCCGCCCACCAGAGGCTGACGTCTCCGAGTTCCACGATCGCGACAGCCAGGGCCGCCTCTGCGCCGGTCCAGCCGGCGCGCTCCACGATGTCCATGTAATTCACGGTCACTCCCTCAGTGATGGCGGGCGCAGGCGGTCCAACGCCTCCGCTGTGGCCCGGTCCAGCACTCCTGTGACCGGGAGCTTGAAGAGGTTCTGTACGCCCCGCAGAGCGGCCTTCGTGGCGTTGTCCATGTCCCCGGTCTCGGGGAGCCGAAGGGCCCTCTGGGCCGTCTTCACGGCCTCTCGCTCGGCCGTGTTGGCCGGCGCGATGATGACCGTCCTGGGCATCCACTCACCGGGGCTCACGAGACGGCCTCCGGCCAGTGCCAGGTGTTCTCTCCCCGGCCCTCGTCGTGCGCGACGTCGCGTATGGGTTGGAATGACGTCTCACCCGGCGGTACGCAGGAGAGCCATACCGAGTCCAGGTCGTCCTGAGTGACGACCCCGGCCCAGCAGCGCTCGCCGTTCCAGAAGTGGACCCAGTCCCCGACGATGGGGTCCCGCTCCGCCTTGGCGACGGACTGGCGCCGTGCGTACGAGAGGAAGGGCGCGGGGTCGTACTTGTCCTGCCCGTCGGCTTCGATCAGTTCGTATTCCACGTCTGTCCTTATGCGGTGATCACGTCAGCGATGGTGCGCAGCTCTACCCAGAGCACCCCGCCGTAGTTGGACCGGTTGGTGCCCGGCTGGGCCTTCTGCTCGAACTTGTAGTCGTCGATGACGACCAGGTATGAGAGGTCGTCCGCGAGGTCTTGGAAGCTGACCGCGTCCCCCGCGGCGAAGAGCTGCTCAAAGCTTTCGAGTCGGGCGCGGGTGCGTCCCTCGGAGCCCACCATCTGTCCGTGTCGGTCCTTCTCCTTGTCGAAGCACAGGAGGGGGATGGTGAACACGCGCTGGCGCACGCTCCCCGGCATGGCCTTGAGCTGCCAGCCGTTGATCTCTCCGCCCTCGGTGGTGTCCACGGCTGAGCGGGACAGCGTCAGCTTGAGCTGAATCCACTCGGCAGCTGTGGCGGGGGACGTCAGAATGACGTCCTCAATGGCCGTGGAGGAGCCCTCGGAGACGGTGATGATGGAGGTGTCGGCTCCGCCGGCGTCGATGACCGAGACGCCCACCGAGCCCATGAGGCTCGTCGGGGTCTTGACCGTCACGAACTTGTAGATCTTCGGCTCAAGCGTGTTGTAGCGGACGCGGCCGGTCTTGAGATATCCGGACGCCTCCAGCACGCTTGCGGACTCCAGATACGAGCCCTGTCCCGTCACGGCGAGGGCCATACGGTTGCTGTTGCCGAAGACGGTGACCGCGCTGACCTCTCCTGTCACCTTCGCCTGGAGGTCCGTGGCGTACGCGTAGCGCACGCTCGGGGACCCGCCGTTGTCCTGGATGGGCTGGCCCAGGTCCACGCGGTACAGGCCCGACTTGCTCTCGATGGCGTTCGTACAGGCGACGAAGAAGAAGCGATCGTACGCAGCGATGCTCTTCACGCCGCTGCTGTTCTCGATGAGCAGCGGACCGTACTTGATGTCGCCCTGCTCGTCGATCTCTCCGACGCGGAAACCCCGGGAGGTCCCGATGCCGATGAAGGTCCCCAGGTACGTAGTCATGCAGTGCACGACCTCACCGCGCGGCAGCTGGGCCGCGATGATGCCGCCGGAGGCGAGCGTGGGGACGTTGCCCGAGGTGTCCAGGACAAGCTTGTAGATGTCCGACTGCGAGCCGGCGTAGCCGCTCGCGTAGATGGCGTTCGTGCCCTCCGCCATGTCGGTCCAGGTCCACGCGCTGTTGAGGTGCGTGAAACGGAGCGTCTTCACGCCTGCGCTGGTCGTCTCGTGCAGGGCGTTGTCGAGCGCGACCATGATGCGGCCCTTGACCCAGCGCACGAGCGCGTTCGTGGTCCCAGTGGCCGTCCAGGCGGCTCCTGCACCGTTGCCGGCGCCCCGGTACACCTGGACGTTGTCCGCGGCGTAGTAATTCGTACCGTCGGACGTCAGGGAGCGGATGGTGTTGGCGCCGCCCCACGTGATGGTGGTGATGGCTGCGCCCGTGTCGCTCTTCAGAACGTTGCCCACGGCCGACCAGTACCGGTCTGTGCCGTCGCTCCAGCCCAGCAGGTGATGACGGTTGGCCGTGGCGTCCGCGATGCGCTGGGAGGTCTCGCGCAGGAGCGTGAGCCTGCCGTTCACCCAAGGGTTCACGCCCACGCTCTCCGCGTACCTGATCGCGTACTGGTTGTCCGAGCTGGGGTCCTGATAGAGGACCCCCTGGCCCCCGATGAAGCTCGCCTGCGACCGCAGCCACCAGGCTGCCAGCGACTGCTCTCCCGGGATCTGCTGCTGGTCCACCTGCTCTTTGCGCATGGGCGCACCCGAGCGGGTCATGGGCCGCTCATCGTTGATGGCGGAAAGGAACGGCATCCCGCCGATGGCGTACGAGTACGCCACGTCGGTGAGGCCGTACGTGGACGCCGAAGACGAGCGCCCGCTGAGCGGGAACGGCAGCCGTGCAACGATCCCTGCCATGAGCCTTCCTTACGCCACGCGCTGGAGCTTGAGCCAGGAGTGCTCTCGGACGATGGTGCCGGTGACGTCGGACGTCAGCTGAGCCCACATGAAGCTGTACGTGCCCGCGGTGCCTGCGGTGACGAGCAGGCCCCGGAGCATGATTGCCGCGTCCGTGGCGGTGCCGTAGGCGCCCGAGCTGCGGGCGGCCGTGAGGTCGTTGCCCAGGGCCCTCATCAGCGCAGGCTCAGCCGTGGCGGCGGTGTCGACGAGGTTTCCGGTCCAGGTGCCGGTTGCCCCGGCGGGGGCAGACCAGTCGATATTCAGACGGCCCTGGCTCGCGCCGCCATCGGCGGCATAGGCGATCATGGCTTCCATCACGTAGACCGCATTGGCGGCTACGGACAGCTGGAGGTCCGGGTCTGCCGAAGGCGTCGGATCGGATGCCCGGTTGGTGGCGCTCGTCTTACGGGCAAAGAGGATCTGCCCGACGCCGGAGACCGTCAGGTCTCCCGTGACCACCAAGGAGTCATCCGTCTTCAGTGTGTTCGCCGCGGAGCGGTAGAGCGTGGTGTCCGGAGCGGAGGCGCCTCCGGCGCCCCAGCTGATCGCCCCGTCGGCCTGGATATCCAGGCGGCTCTGCGTGTCACCCGTAACGCGCGCGCTGTACGACGTGGTGGATGCCGAAGAACGGTACGAGCGGAAGAGCCCCAGCGTGGCGAGGGTGCTGCTCCCCTCGCGGTAGAGAATGGCGTCTGCCGTCGTGGCGCCATTGCTCCACTGGAGCTGCCCGCTGCCCACGACTGCCAGGCGGGGGACCGTGTCCCCGGTAACCCAGTAGGCGGCCACCATGGCCGCCGTAGATGCGCCCTGGAAGAAGGGTCCCCCGGTGAAGACCTGAGCCCCCGAGTGCGTGGGTGTGCCGGTGAAGGTGCCCGAGAGGGCCCCGGCGTTGATCGTGGGAGACGTCAGGGTCTTGTTCGTCAGGGTCTGAGTGTCGGAGGTGCCGACGATGGACCCTGTGAGGCCGTGGACGGCCCCTGTGGCCCCCTCGTGCGTACGGAAGTCCGTCAGGTCAATGGCGTTGACCACGTGGCGCACCACGGCGCCCAGGGAATGCGACTGAGCGGACGTGCCACCGAAGCCACGGGTCACCGTGAGAGTCAGTCCGGCCACTGCCGTGACTGTCACCAGCTCTTCGGCGGCGCTGCCGTAGTCGAGCGCCAGGACGTAGGGGAAAGTGAGCGGGAAACCACCGGTTGACCCCACGGAGATGGATGTGGAGCCGGCTGCGATCGAGCCCGTCAGGGTCGTCTCCACGGCCGTGTTGCTGTAGAAGTAGCTGTTCGCCATGTCAGCTCCCCTGGAACGTGGCGTAGTTGGGGATCTCCGCGAACATCAGGCTTCGCTCCTCTTCCAGGCGCTCTGCGTAGAGCGAGGCGTTCATCTGGATCGCGGAGGAGATGTCCCGCGGGGACACGAGCATGGCCCGCTCCGTGGCCTCCACGCTCTGCTGCTGGAGCCGTCCCGACAACAGGGCGGGAAGCACGCGCTTGAGCGTCCCGTAGAGAACCAGGTCCACGTAGCGGTCCGGGTAACCGGTCACCGTGGCGAAGTCGTCCGCGCCGGCAGACAGCGTTGCCGGGGCCTTGGCGTACACGACCTTGACGGCCTGGCCGGGCGTGATGGCGTCGAAGAGCTGGATCGACTTGCCTGACGCGAAGTCCGTCGTCCGGGCCTTCGGGTTGTAGCGCCAATTGGACATGGGCTGTGAGATCTTGCTGGGCCCGACCGTCTTGGCGACCACGTACCAGACGTCCTTCACGGCTGCGGGCAGCTCGTATTCCATCTGAGCCGCGTTGTACGTGATCTCGGTCGTGTCGAACACGACCAGGTGCGGGTACAGGGCCGTGATGGTGTCGTTGAGGGCCTCTTTGATGCGCGCCCGCGGGAAGGCGGGCGAGGCGGTCACCAGGGCGTTGGCCGCGTGTGCTGCTGCCGTGGTGCCCTCGTACCCACGCCCATTGGCCAGGCCCATGACGGAGACCACGCCGCTCGTGGGCTCGAACGTCTTGACCAGGATCAGCTCATCGTCGATTTCGACGATGCCCCGGGACAGGTTGGCCACCGTGCCGGAATCGCACGTGAAGGACGTGTCGTCAGCGTCCATGGGCGCAGCCAGCTCGGACACTGAAGCCTGGTCCAGGGTGAAGCCCATCGTCTGCTGCTTCACGCGTGTGACGAGCTGATTGAAGGTCGGCATTGGTCGCCCTCAGTTCAGCCGGGTGGCGATCATCGTGCAGTGATACACGGACGACGCGGTGGCGCCGGCGGTGGCGTTGACCGTGATGGAGGTGGCACCGTCCAGGTTCACGTGCAGCGTGTACGGCCCGTTGGCAGTATTGGAGGCCGTGGCACCCGTGCCGTTGCCGGACACGGCCAGTACGGCCATCACCGTCGAGCCCTTGCGGAACTCGAAGTTCGAGGCGTCCACAGTGCCCACGGTGCCGGACAGGCCGCACCAGATCTCCACCCGGTAGTAACCGGCCGGGGGTGTGGTGAGCGTGGCCAGAGCCGCGTTGATGGCAGGGGCGGCCGTTTTGGCGCCGTGCGCCAGGGACTCGTTCCTGTATGCGGGACTGCCGTCAGGCATGTCAGGCCCCCTTCATGGGGCCGGCGACGTTGAAATCGCGGCCATACGCGGCGCCGACCTTGTCACTGGCCTTGATGGCGGCCGTGACCTTCTGCATGGTCGTCCCGTCGGGCTGTATGCCCTGCTTACGGGCGTTGGCGTACGCCGACAGCTCGGCGTCCCACTTCTTCTGCGCGGTGCCGTCCAGGCCCTTACTGGGGCTCGCCAGGTACGTCTTCACGCCCTTGGACTGAAGGCACGCGCCGTACGAGTCGTGGTCCTTGGTCCTGCACCCCGAGGTGCAGCGCTCGCCCGTCACTGCTGCCCCTCCGTGCGCGTGGGGATCTGGACGCAGCGGTCCAGGATCTCCTGCTCGTCCTGGTTGGTGATGGTGCTGTTGCCGCCGTTACCGGTCGGCTCGCAGTCCTTGTCCATGTCGCCCTCACTGAGCGGTGAAGTTGGCGTCCGTGACGCCCACGCCAGCCGCTATCAGAGCGGCCTTGGTGTCGTCCGAGACGGTGTACTCGTGACCGCCCATGTACGTGGTGGTCGCTGCCGCGATCTCGTCCTGAGTCGGGAACCGCAGAGCCCGGTAGGCGCCCAAGGTCTCCAGAATCGTGATCCCGCGGGCGAGCTTGATCCGGTAGAAGAGCGGGTTCGACCAGGACGCCGGACCCTCGTCGACAGACGGGGTCCGGAACGTCCAGTCCGCCATCAGCTGCTGTTGATGGTGGAGGTCGTCTCGGCGCGGATCAGCGCCTCTTCGCGGTAGCGCTTCCAGCCCGCCACGCCGTACCAGCCGAGAGGCCGGAAGCGCGCCAGCTTGTCCACGACGGGACCGGCGACGATGTGGAACTCGTCCGCCACAGCCTCCGCAAGGGCCTGCTGGCCCGCGTAGTACGTACGGAAGCGCCTCACCGTGTTGTCGCCCGTACCGGCGTCCACGGAGTTGTAACAACGAGGAGTCTCCACGTAGAAGGCGCCCTCGTAGGCGCCGACCTCGCCCGCCCAGATGTTGCCGACCGCGCTGTACTCGTGAGGCTGACGCCAGCCGCCCACACCGGTCTCCGAGCGGAGGTCGTACGCGACCTCGGGGTGGATCGCGGCCCAGTACAGCGAGCCCTTGCGGGGCACCGCCTTGTTGGCGCGGAGCTTGACCGGAGCGAGACGAGCGATGGCGGACGTGAAGCCGTCCGTGGCCGCCATAGTCGTGCCGACCGGGACGGACGCGGTGCCGTTGGTCGCGTAGCTGACCACTCCAGCCTTGCGCTGGATCACGTTGGTGCCGGCTCGCAGCTCGGTCTGAACGATCGAGTCCACGGAGTCGGCCGCGTTGTAGGCCACGATGTTGGCGATGGCCGGGTCCACGTCCGTCAGCGAGAACAGGTGCAGCTTGCGGGTCCTCAGGACCGGGTTGCCGTACTCGTTCAGCGTGAGCGTCACCGTGGTCGGGTTGCCCAGGGCGACCGAGTCCGGGTCGGTCGTCTCGGTGAGCGCGGTCGTGGCCGTGGCCATGTCCTGGTACCGCTCAAGGACGATGGACTGACCGGGGGCGGTCATGTTGTGCGGTCGCTTGTCCGCCACAGCCCGGAACAGGGGCTGGCTGCGAAGCGCGAATTCGAAGGTCTTGTCGTACGCGGTCTGTACCGCATTCGACATGGCCGTCATGTCGGTATAGGCGTTAGCCATGGTGGCCTCTCACCCCTTCCGGGGTGCCGTAGGGACGGGGAGAGGTCAGAAGCTCGTCCAGTCGTGCTGACTGCCGTTCGCGCGCATGAGCGCCGCGAACTGCTCGGGGTTCGCTGCCTTCAGTGCGGCGGCGAGTTCCTTGTCAGTGCCCTGCGGAGGCGCCACGCCCTGCGTGCCGGCCTCCTGCATGCGCTGGAGTGCGTCCTGACCATCAGCCGGAACGGTGGAGACCGGGGTCCCGGGGGGCTGCTCCTCGCCCTGCTCCTGCCCATCGGCAGGAAGCTTTGCGAGGGCGCCGCCGTGGGCGGTCAGCCAGTCGTCCAGCTTGTCGGGCTCGCCCGTGTACAGCGTTGCCGCTGAGGGGGCGTACCCCTTCGCCTTGAGCGCGTCCGCTACCTGGTTCTTGACCTGCGCTGCCTTGAGGCGAGAGTTCTCGTCCTCCAGCGCCTTCACCTGTCCCGAGAGCTTGGCCAGTCCGTCACGGAACCACTTGGGGCCCTGCTGCTGGTCGTTCGTCTCGCCCAGGTCCGACTGGTCGTCGGTGGGGTCAAATCCGAAGCTGTACTCGCTCACTGCAAACTCCCTGTACTCCCTCGCGGCCTACTCGCCCCCGGGGAAGGGGTCCGCGCTCCGCTACCGGACTTGACATGGGACGGGGCCGGTGTATCCGTCGCGGCGGGACTGTACCCCCGTTTTGTACAAGACGTACAACTTGTACCCCAGGGCAGCACAAAGCCCCCGATCCCTGACCGGGGGCTAAGGCAATTCGCGCGCTCAAGGGCGCTTACGTCTGACGATACCCAGCGTTCAGGCCCTGGCTCGAAGAGCCGCGGCCTCCGGCGAACATCGCCCTTTCCTGACTCTTCAGCCGCTTGCCCTTCTCGGCCGCGTTCTCGGACCCCACGGTCCGCGCGGCGCCGGGGGTGAAGACGTCCTGCTCCGCGTCCTTCTGGGACCAGCTGGAGCCGTACCGGCCCGCAAGGCCCAGCATCGTCTCGAAGCCCTCAGCGATCCTCCCGTAGCCCTCTTCCGCTTGGGCTCCGGTGATGCCCAGAGTCGCGTAGCCCTCCAGATCGGTGCGGTTCGCACCGAAGCCCCTGCGCAGAGCAGCGGCGCCGATGGCCGCCGCGGTGGCCTGCTTCTTCAGCAGGGGCTCTGCTCGCTTGCGGTCCAGGAAGTAGGCCGTCAGGTCGGCCTCCGCGATGCCGTACATCTTGTAGAGAGCCTGCTTGTAACTGGGGTTCGCCTGCTGGGTGGCCTCCACGGCCAGGTCCACCCGGCCCTTGATCTCAGTGGGCGACACGTCGCCGGCGATCCAGGACCGAAAATCCGCAGGGTTGTCGTAGAAGCCCTTGGGCAGGCCCGCGCTGTTAAGGATCTGGCGGTACGCCGACTCCGCCGACAGGTACTCGGCAGGGTTCAGGACGGGCAGCCCCGCTTTCGCGCGCACTTCGTTCGCGGCGAAGCGCTCCTTGTACTCCTTGGTGTCCTGGAGCAGCAGGCCGATGGTGTCGGCCCCGTACCCCTGCTTCACGTACTCGAAGATCTTGCCCGCCAGACTTCCCAGGCCGTACTGGCTGAAGAGGGACTTCAGCGCCATGTAGGCGTCCCTGTTGGCGCCCTTCAGCAGCTTGTCGAACTGGCCGTTGGCCTCGTAGACCTTGCCCTGGGCTGCCGTCTGCGCCTTCACGGCGGCGTCACGGGCCTTGACCGAGGACGCCATCACCCCCATTGCCCTCTTGCGCGCGTTGGCAGCGGCGGCCTTCTCCTTGATGCTGAGGCCCTTTTTGCCGAGCTTGGCCGTCTGCCGGGCAGCCTCCGCCTTGGCCCTGTTGTACTGGGCGTTAGCCGCAGAGGCGGCGCCCTTGTGCTTGCCCAGCTGCGCTCTCGCCTTGGCCACGGCAGCCTTGTTGCCCCCCGGCTCGGGCAGGTCAAGTTCGTCGTCGAACTCGTCCGGGATGTTCTGCTGTACGGGGTAGCTCATGTCAGTACGCCATCCCAAAGTCCTTGGCCACCTGGCGGGCGACCGTCATCATGCTTTCCCGGGCGTTGTTGGTCTTCCTCCACGCCGGGTCATTCCTGATCTGGTTCTCGAAATCCCACAACGGAAACTGGCTGCCGGCCTTACCGCCGGCCATCGCGCTGTAGATGTGCTTGTTGAAGAGATCCACATCGGTCTCAGGCAGCTCCAGGAGCGTCGACGCCGCCTTGATGTACGGCGCTGCCAAGTCCATGGCGTTCTGCCCTGCCATGATCTGCGGCGCGAACGCCTTGTACTTGGCCGCGGCGGCCCTGCGAATCTCGTCCTCGTACGTGCCCAGCGTGCCCTTGCCCGAGACCACGTCCACGGCGCTCTTCTTGTACCAGCCGGCGCTGTACTTCATCCCGTTGAGGTACGCGACCTCATGGAGCTTGTCCCAGGCATCCCCGGCTTCGCCCCACATGATGTTGCCGTGCGTCTGCGCACGGGCGCCGAACCAGTCCTTCAGTCTCGCGTCGGACCAGCCCAGGGCCAGCTTGTTGTAGATGCCGTCCCGCAGGAGCTTGGACGACCTGGCCTTGCCGTTGATCTGATTGCCCAGGCCGACGGAGACGGCCAGCTGGTTAACGGCCTTCTGGGCGTTGGCCCAGCGCTGCTTGTGCGTTGCCGGGTCGGTCGCCCTGGTGGTCAGGTACTTGCGCAGGGTGGAGGACTGGGACCTCCACCACTTGGAGTTCTTCAGCTCCGCCTGGAAGCGCGTGGCGCTCCAGGACCCCGCCACGGCCTTGTTGAACAGGCCGCTCAGCTCCTTGGAGCTGTTGATGAGGGCGGAGGACAGGCCGTACCGCTCGGCCAGCTCACGACGGTCCAGCTTCACCTGGACGGGGGCGCCCGCGGTGTACCCACCGCCTCCGCCCCCGCTCGCACCTCCTCCCAGTCCAGACCCCGTGTAGCTGTTGGCACGGTTCATGATGCTGTCCACGTAGCCCTTGATGGACGGGCCACCGGGCTGGGAGCGGGTGGACATGTGCAGGGAGGCGTTGCCCGAGTACCAGGCGCTTGCGGCGCCGCGGTAGCCGTACTTGTTGACGTACGACTGGAGCCGGCCGCGGACTACCGCGTCCTGCGCCTCACGGCTGTTCAGGTACTGCTGGGGCGTGAGCGTGCGCCCGTAGTACTGGCGCGTCCAGGACGGGATGTTGGCGCCCATGACCTGGTACCGGCCGTACGCCCGGTCACCGTTGACCCAGACGCCGACCGCGCCGTAGTTGCCGCCGGACTCCTGCTGGGTCAGGCTCCAGAGGAAGCTTTCGAAGTTCATCAGAAGCCCAACCCCATGTCACTCAGGACCTGACGGCCGATGTTCAGGGTCTTGTCCGCCGCGGCGGACGTCTTCCGCCAGGACGGGTCGTTGCGCACCATGTCCGTGAACTCACTCAGCCCCATGGGGGCCGGCTGCCCCTTGGCGTCCACCCTGTTGATGGCCGCCTTGATCTTCGGCGTGAAGACATTGACGTCTGTGTGCGGGATCTGAAGCTCTTCCGCCAACACCTGGACGTACGGCTGCGCCAGCTCATTCATGCTCGCGCCCGCCATGATCTGCTCCCCGAAGGCCGGGTAGAGCCCGGCCGCCTGCTCGCGCATCGAGCCCTGGATTTTCTCCATGGTCGTCAGCCCGCGCACCAGATATTGCGCGTTGTTCAGGATGGACTGCTCGGTGACGGAGACTCCGAGGTTGTATGCCTCGGCCTTGATCGCTTTGGCCGCCTGGCCGGCGACGCCACCCAGGGTGTGGTCCTTGGAGAACTTGACGTACTGCCCCAGGAAGTTCTGCACCTGGGCCTGTTGCCAGCCCAAATGGACCATGTTCCTGGCCAGCTCGTCCGTCTTCTTCTGAGAGAGGATGGCGCCCATCTCCACGGCCATCTGCCGGGCAGAGACCCGGGCGCCCTCCATGGTGGCCTTGTACGTCGCGGGGTCCGTCTTGGAGAGCAGCTGTGCCTGACGCACGGTGTCCGAGTTCTTCTTCCACCAGCTGCTGTTCTTGACCTCGGCGCTGAACTTCTCTGGGGTCCACTGACCGGCTACGGCGCCGTTCAGCAGCTTCATGAGGCTGGGCTGGGACTTGAAGAAGGCGTACGACATGCCGTACGTCTCGGCCAGCTCGTGAGCGTCCAGCCGCGGGGCGACTTCTTCGGCGTACCCGCCTCCGGAGGACGCGTCAGCGGCCACGCCGGGTATCCGGCGGCCCGCCATCCACCGGTCCATGTAGTAGCTGTCAGCCAGGGAGCTGATCTTCACCGCCGACCCAGGGCGGGGGGCGTGAATGAACTTCCCACCGCCCATGTAGATGCCCACGTGGTCCGGACCCGTCCGCTTGCGGTCCGTGTCGAAGAAGACCAGGTCACCGGGGCGCAGCTTGTTGGGCTGAACGCTGTGGCCCACGTTGATCTGCTCGTACGTGACGCGAGGCAGCTGGATACCCGCCTTGCCGTACACGTACTGGATTAGCCCGGAGCAGTCGAAGCCCCCCGGGCTGGTGCCGCCCCAGACGTACGGCGTGCCCAGGTAACCCCGGGCCGCCTTGACCAAGTCTTCTCCACGAGCTGCCATGGCTTACTCCGGCGCCCCGTAGATCAGATCCTCCAGGGCTCCTTGGTACGTGGTGACGGCCTGGAGCGCGCCATATTCTTTTTTCTTCTTGATCTGCTGCTCACCGATGTACGCGCGGCCCTCGGCGGTCATGCCGCCGGACGAATTGGTCTTCGTGCCCAAGGGCTCGCCCGTGCTCATGTCGAACTCGGTCGTGGAGACCTGTGTCACCGGGGACTGCGCCTCCGCGCTGTGCAGGGCTTTGGCGAAGCCCCCCAGCTCGCCCGCTCCGGGGTCGCGGCCCATCATGTCCTGGAAGAGCTTGGTGGCGATGGCGCGGGCGGTGTCCGGGTCTGTGAGGTCCACGCGGGTGTCCGTCTGGGTCTTGAACCGGGGGCCCACGTACCGGCGCTCGCCGGTCACTGAGTTGACCTCGAAGTCGCCCTGCCTGACCCAGCGCTCACCCGTGCCGCCCGCGGCGGATACGTACGCGGCCATCAGGTCCAGCGGACGGACCTTCTTGCCGGCGGCCCCGTACAGGGCCGCTTCCTTGACCAGCTTGGCCCACAGCTTGCCGGCCTCCAGCGGGCCGTCCCCGAGCTTCAGCTGGCCGCCGATGATGCCCTGAGCCAGGAAGTCCGTCTGCTTCTTGGTGTTCCAGTTGTAGAAGTCCGCCAGCGCCTCGTCCGTGGAGACGAACAGATCCTTCTTCTGGCGGGACAGTCTGGCTTCCGCGGCCGGGGAGAGGTGCTTTGTATTCCTGCCGACAACGGCAGGAATCTGGCCCATGTAGACCGACCCGTCTCCGGTTGAACCGCCATTCGATCCGCCGAAGTACGCCTTCAGGGCGTCGAACTCGCCGGGTGCGGGCTTCTTGCCTATCAGCGGCATCAGGCCGCCTCCTCGTTCATGAGGTCTTCGAGCCCGGACAGATCCAGGCCCATATCCCGGGACAGGTAGCGGTTGTGCAGCTCCCCGAAGCGGGTGTCCTTCTCCACCAGGTCATCAACGAAGCGGGTCCACAGCTGCGCCAGGTCCAGGTTTCCCTTGGCTCCCAGCATCTTGGGCAGGCCCGCCTTGGCGCGGTCTGCCAGGGCGCCGTTCAGGGCCTGGCGGCCGGCCAGGTAGGTCTGGAGCGAGCGCAGGTCACTGCGGTTCGGCTGCTTGGCGATGTCCGAGTGCGCCACGGCCGTAAGGCCGGGGATCAGGCGGTCGTACTTCCGCACGTCGAAGGTGTAGAAGTCCTCGCTCCACTCGGCGTTGTAGTACGGGTTCTCGCTCCCGTCCGGGAGCAGCGGGTCTCCGTACAGCCGCGCAACGGAGCCGCGCATCTCCTTGAACTGCTCGGCGCCCTTGTCCGCGAAGGACTGGTAGCCCGCCTGGTGCATCTCCGCCGTGATGGTGTTCATCATCTGGCTGTACTTCGCCCAGCCGAGACGGCGCTGGTTCTCCTCCATCGCCTCTTCGGCGCTGATCTTCGTGCGCTGCATCTCCGCACCGCCGGGGACCAGCGGAGTGGAGAGCTGGTAGGCGTACGCCTCCGGGCTGAAGGGCCCACGGCCCTCGGGGCCGATGAGCAGGGCTGCCAGCTCAGGGTTCGCCGCGATCTCTGCCGCGTACTTCTTGGACAGCTCCACGGCCCGCTTGGTGGCGGGCACGCCGCCCGGGTTGTCCGTGGTCGCCTGGGCGAAGGTGAAGAAGGACTCGTCGTAGCGTGCCAGAAACTCCTCGTCCGCCTTGAGCGGGTCCTTTCGTCGCAGGTTGTTGTACTGATCCCGGAAGAGTTGATACTCGTCCGGCTTGGCCGTGGCGAAGGGCTGCACGAAGGCGGTGACGGCCGACCATGTCCAGTACCTACGCGTCATGTTTGCGATTTCTTTCGCGGACGGCATCGGCTTGCCGCGATTCGCGTGTTCGTACGCAGCCTTCTGCATGATCTGGAGCTTCACCCGCTGGTAGCGCTCGTCCGACGTGTCGAACGCGGTCAGGAAGTTCTTGATGGTCTGCGGGGCGCTCATCTCGTACGTCGTGCGGCCCAGGCCACCCGTAGAGGGGCCGAAGGGCAGAACGCCCAGGTGGCGGGCCAACTCCGCCTGGTCGGGCTTGTCCTTGACGAAGAGGCTCGTCGGGATGCTGACCACCGGACCCACGCCCGGGTTGAACCATGGGTCACCCTGGGTGATCAGGTTCATGCTGTCCTGGCTGATGCTCCAGTTACCACTGGAGTCCATGCCGAACGCCTTGCCCAGGGGGCCGTCCGCGACGAACTTCGGTATGCGGGCCATGATCCGACGCTCGCCCTTGGGGACAAAGCGCTTCTTGCCCGTTACCGGGTCAAGGACCGTGCCGTCCCTCAGCAGCGTGTTGCCGTCGTTGTCCTGCATCCACCCCGCGCTGATCGGCGCGTTGAAGAACATGGAGGCGTACCCGACCACCTGGGGGCGGTCCGCGATGATGCGCGCCCACCGCTGCCACGCCTCTGTGGTGGCAGCGAAGAACGGCGACACGAAGCGCAGCATCGCCGCGGCGTCGCTGCGGTGCGCAATGTCGAACACCAGCTTCCTGGTGTCTTTCAGTGCGAGCCGCCGGGCCGTCTCCGCGATGCGATCCGCATCCTTCTGCGAGATCTTCGCGCCCTGCTTCATCTCCTGGGACGCCAGGGTGCGGGCGTGGCCCTCGTAGAGCTGATTGAAGAGCGGGTGCCTGGACATGCGGTCAGCCGGGATGGAGGCCGCACCCTTGTACCACTTGTCGATTACGCGATCCAGGCCGCGGCTCATGTGGTTCGAGCCGGCGAGGGACTCGCCCAGCTGTGTCGTGTGGACCTGGAAGGGCCTCTGCCCGGTCTCGGCAAGGGCCGTCAGGTAGTCCAGGTCCGCCTCGCCCTTCAGGGCCGCCTGGCGGACGCCTGAAGCCGCGGGCATGTACTCGTCGACCTCATGCCACACCGAGGCCGCGATGCGGTCCGGGGTGCTGTACTTCACGCCCAGGCGCTTGCGGTACGCCCGGCCGGCGGGCGTGCGCGTCAGCCAGTGCGTCATGTCGCTGATCGACGCGCCCTTGACGGCCAGGTGGCCCAAGGGGTCCTGGAGGATCTGGTGGTTGATCGCCTGGTGCCAGGAATCGACGAAGAGCTTCTCGGATTGCGGGTAGCTGATCGCCACGCCGGAGCTGCTGTAGCTCTTCTGGAGGTTGGAGTGGACGATCTGCTTGTTCCGCTGGAGCAGCGTACGCAAGGAGTCGTCCGAGCTGATCATCTTCTGGTAATACTCGCCGCGCTCGCCGGCGAAAGCCGCAGGGACCACGGTCCCAGGCGCCACCTCGATCTCCCCGTGCAGCTGAGAGGACTGGTGCCACCCCCTCAGCCGCGCAAGCTTGGCAGCTTCTGCCGCGGAGAGAGACTCTGCCCTTCGGCCGCCCAGCTCCGCCAACTGGTCGTCCAGGGTCTGGAGCTGCGCCTTTGGTCCAGCAAGGCGGGTCTGCATGGTGTTCTCAGCGCGGAGAACCTGAGCCTGGTGCTTCGCCACCAGCGCCTGATGGGCTGCGATCTGCGCCGCCGTGGCCGTCGGGGGGAGAGCGTTCAATTTGTTGGTCGCCCGGCGGGCGCGGTCGCGCGCCCTGCGCACGGCGTCCTTGTGGATCAGCTCGCGGGTCTGCACCTTGGTCCGGAGCAGGTTCGCCTGCGGAGCGATGAGCTTGATCTCATCGTCCACGTACTTCAGGCCCTCACGGGCCGTGGCCTCTTCGGCCTCACGGAATGCTCTGGGCTTCCAGTGCGCCAGATTCGTGGCCAGGTTCTTGGCGCCGTATCCGGCGCGCATCGCCATCGCTGCCGCACCCACGCGGGCAATCTGGCCCGCCAGGTCGTCCCCGAGCACGCGAGGGATGTAGCCCAGGCGGAAGAGCGTGCCGAACTTCCACAGGTGGTTGAAGTAGTCCAGCCCGTTGATCAGCATGTCCGGGTTGCCGGCGCCGGACGTGCGCAGGGCCTTGATGGCGCTGCTGTGCCGGGCAAGGGTGGTGTCCAACGCCTTCAGGTCCACCATCACGTGGTTATTGGCCAGCTTCGTCACCAGGTTGGGATGGACTGCGAGCTTCCCGCCATCGGACATGAACTCATCCACGTGGATGTTCTCGCCCGGGTGCTGGGCGGCGGAGTAGCGCCGCAGCTTCTCCTGGCCGTTGGTGATCTCGTCCCTGTACTGCCGGTACAGGGTCATGCCCTCGTCGTGGGTGAGGCCGTGCTTTTGCGCCACACCCTGGACGCCCAGCCTCTGGACCTCGTCCAGGTGCGCCAGGCGCTCGCCCTCGGTCTTGGTCGTCAGGTACCGGTTCAGCAGATCCTGCCGGATGTCCGGCCCGATGGCGGGGATGCGGGCGATCTGCCCACGCAGCTCGTCGACCGCTTCGGGGTGGATATCGTCGATCGCTATGAGCCCATTGGGGTGCGCCTCCTTGAAGGAGCGCACGACCGTCAGCGGGGTCCCGTAGTAGTCGTCATACAGCCGGCTCGCCGCAAGACTCGGCCGGGCAGTGCTCCCGATAGCAGGGCCGGTGCGGTACGCACCCTGCGCGCCCGTACGGCGCTCCGCCCGGCCGAAGGAAAACCGGGTCAGGTTGACCGCGTCCAGCTCGCCGTAGTGGGCGAGCATCCCGCCGTACCGGGAGACGAGGTCTTCGTTCGCGTTGATCTGCGTGTGCAGATCGTCGATGCGCTGCTGGACCATCGCCTGAGCCCGCGGGTTACCCTGCGCGATGACGCGCGGCAGGGCCAGATCCAGCGCGGCGAGGCGCGCGGTGTCCTGCTGGAGCCGCTGCGCCGCCAGGGCGTTCTCGGACTCCAGGCGCGCACGGGCCTGCACGTCGCCCAGCGACGTTCGCATGAACAGGTTGACCTCGTCGGGCGTCTTCAAGGTCGAGATGATGCCGCCCGCGCGCGGGCCCATGGCCGACTTCTTGAACATGCTCAAGTTGTTGATCAGCGCCGGGTTGTCCTTGTTCTCGAACAGGAAGCGCTGCGCCTTGACCATGACACTGTCGTCCATCAGGCGGTTGATGTCGTCCCCGCTCCACCCCGCCTCTTTCACCCAGGGGCGGCCCGCCTTGCCCTCAATCGTGCGCTGGGGGCGCGACTTGACCACCGCTTCGGTGCGCGCGAGAGACGCGGTCTTGCCCGCGAGGATCGTGGGGTCCAGCCACCAGCGGAAGGCGAAGTCCGCGGCCCCGGTGCTGTACTTGAAGTAGTTGCTGTCCCCGCGCAACCTCTCCACGTAGCGGTTGCCCACGGCCGGCATGCCGGCCTTCTTCAGCAGCTCCTGCTGCTCGTCCTCATCCAGCTCGTCGAAGCCGGGCGGCAGGCCCGCGGGGGCGGGCTTCGCGTACTGGAGAGGCGCGTCCAGCGCCTTCTCCACCTTGTCCTGCTCGTCACCCATGAAGGGGCCACCCAGGCCGCCCTCAGGGCCGGACATGAAGAATGCCTGCCCTGGGCTGATGTGCTCAGCCGCGCGCCACGCCCGGCCCCACTCGCTCCCGGAGATCACCGAGCTGATCGGGGTGTCCGGATTGCCCGTGACCAGGAAGAACGTACTCAGCGGTTGGCTGATGCCGTTGTCGTACAGCCAGTTCATGCCGTGCATGGCCTCGGCCACGCTGTCCCTGATGGGTGCACTCACCGCGCGGTCAAGGATTCTCCCCGCCTCGTAGGACTCCTCCTCGTTGATGGTCTTCTTGCCGTCCTTCCAGTCGGCCTCGACATGGAAGGGGTCGATGTAGCGGTTCACGACGTTCATGGCGTTGGCCGTGCTGTCGATGGTGTCCCGCAGCCAGTCACCGAAGCCCATCACGCCTCCGAGAAGGTCGGCTCGTCGGGGGCGTACACGTCGATCGGCGTGGACGACGACTGAAGGCCGTACGCCAGGCCGTACCCGACCAGGTCGGGGTTCGCCCCGTTCAGGGCGAAGTCGAAAGCGAGAGCGGGGGCATCGGGCATCAGCGCCGAGAAATTCCCAAGATCCGTGAACCAGTCCATCAGGTCGCCATTCCCTTGAGCCGTCGCACCAAATTGCGGCCCGCCTTTGAGGCGCCGGGCTGGTTGGCCATGTGCTCCAGTACGGGCAGGTACTTGAGCAGGTTGCTCATGTCCTCGGTCGGCTCATCCGGCAGACCCAGAGCCTCAAGCCCCGGGCCTTCGCCCAGGGCGGCGCCGGCCGTGACCGGCTCATCCGGCAACTGCGTGCCCTGGTCGAAGCCGATGACGCCCGCTGAGACGTCCACGGCCTCCGGGCTGCCGACGTCGCCGCCGGGCGTAGCCGAGAGCGGCGCCGACTGCTGGAGCTGCTCCAGGTTCTGGCGCTCGCCGTACGCACCGCCAGACGGGGCCCGTACGGGCTGACCCGGGCCTCCGTCCGTGCGCTTACTCATCGCCCCCGGCCCGGAGACCGGGGCAGGGGAGCTGGGCTGACGGTATCCACCGCTGGCCATTCACTCCTCCTCATGGAATGGCTCAGTGAGCCTTGCGAGCGTCGTTGCTGCCGGTCGGAGACGGCTTGGAACCGAGCGAAGTCGTGTTCCACCCCGCGGCCGGCGAGTCGTGCTGGTTGCTGTTGGTGTCGTTCGAGCCCTGCATGGGCTGCTGGGTGTGGGGCTGCTCCATGCCGCCCTTCAGGTGCTCCATGGGCTGGCTACCGCCCTCGTGGAACGGGTCGCCCGCGAATCCGTCGGACATCTGGATCACTTCCTCTTCTTCGGGTCGCTGTGGTCCTCGCAGAACTTGGGCGCACGGCCCTTGCCCTGCGGACGCTTGGGGTTCGTGCACTCGCCGTGCTCGCAGCACGTCTCGGGTGACAGGTGGTTCTGCTCCTCGAAGAGCTCCATCAGGCGACCGCCTGACGGGATCTCCTTGCAGCCGAGCCAGTGCGTGGGGCGGCCGTTCTCGGGCTCGCGCCCGCAGCTCTTGCAGGTCATGCCGGTACCTGACGCTTGACGGATGTGGACATTGAGGGGCGGCCGGAGCTTGTGAGCCCGGCCAGCATGGACATGAGGTCAGGGGCGCCGCCGGGGCCCATCTGGGCCTGGCCCGGGGCGATACCGCCCGGCATGCCGGATGCGGCGTCCATGCCCGGCGGCATCCCGGGGCCGCCCTCGCTGGCTCCCGGGATGCCGGGCGGAGCGCCGGCCGCGGACGTGGGGGACGCGGCGGGCTCCGGCTGGAAAGCCTTCAGGATGGCCTCGTGCATCGGGACGCCCTTTTCGCGCATCTCGATAATGCTGGCCGCCTGAGACAAGACGATCATGGGGTCCATGCCCTGCTGGGCCATGATCCCGGCACTGCTGAGCATGGAGAAGATCCCTTGCTTCAGGGCGTCCTCGACCTGCTCGATATCGACCTGGCGCTGAAGGTCCGCCACATCGACGTCCATGGGCAGCTGGCGCTGTACGAAGTCGCGCGGCACCAGCTGGTCGCCGCGGAGCTGGAGAAGGAAAACCAAGGCTTGGTTCGGGTTCATCCCCGAGGCGAAGCCGTAGCTCACGCTCACCCGGTAGTTGCCCTTGATGTCCTTGGCCGGGGTGTACGACTCCTCGAACGGCGTGCCGTTGATGACGCCGCTGACGACCTTCTTCGAGTCGGGCCAGTACTTCTCGTCCATCTCGAAGCACAGTTCCAGGGCGCGCTCCAGCGCGTCACCGATCATCAGCTGACCCGTGGCGATCTGCACGTCATAGCCGCCGTTGAGGGCGTCCACGCCTCGACCCGTGATGATCGACGCGTCCACGTCGCCGGTAGCACTGGCGGGCGTACGCGTACCGCGCATCACCTCGGCCTGGAGCATGGCCCCCTGCTGCCAGGCGGCCTGCGGCATGTCCGTACCCACGCGCCGGATCTTCTCCGGGCTGTTCGTACGGATCACCGCATCGTCCCCGAAGGGGATGCGCTGCACGTCGGTCGGGATGGCCAAGGGCGCCCTGACCGTCTGCTGTGTGGCCTGAAGGCCGAGCATCGCCATGCGGTTGTTCGCCATCATCGGCCAGACCACGTCATCGAACTGACCGCGGTCCTGGTCGTCCCAGCTGGGCTTCTGTGCCACGGCGACGGGGACCTTGCCGAAGCGGTTCTCCGTCTCCATAAGCACGAGGTTCGAGCGCTCGGGCATGTAGAGGACGTACTGGTCCTTGTCGCAGTACTTGACCAGCTCAAGCTCGGTGTCGCCCGTGGTCTGTCGACTGAATGACTGGTCCCGCCCGAGGATCGCGTCAGCGTGCTCGGGGAACTTCGCCGCCAGCTGCCGAGCCGGCTCGCGCCAGACCTTGGTGTACGAGATGCACTTACCCGCCAGATCGAACTGCGGGTAGCTCTTCAGCGGGTTGTCGATCCGCAGGCGCGGGCGCCCCTGCTCGAAATCCGGCTCGACCAAGATCGGCATGGACCCGTACATCAGGTACCAGTCGCAGCCCTGCGGCATCTTCGCCTTCAGGTTGCTGTCCAGGACGTACGAGTACGCGATCTTCGTCTTCTTGGCGACGAACGCCTTTTGCCGGTTCGACGTCGTCACGCCAGAGGAGCAGTTGATCGACGGGAGCGGCGCCAAATTCTCCGCCAGCTGCCTCGCGGCCGTGTCGATGGCGTTCGCCGTGATGGGACGCGGCCACGCGTCCGGCATCGAGCCCGGGGCGATGCTGTCCAGCTTCTGCGCCCGTGCGTCAAAGATCGTCTGATGCCGCGCGTCGCGCTCGTGGCTGTCACGACGAAGGGCCTCCACTCGGCGTGATATCCGCTCAATGTCCGCCATGACCACCTCCCGGGCGCGAACTGTACGACGAATGAACTACTTCAGCTTCGCTTCCAAGGCGGCGACCCTCTTGGCGAGGGATTCCAAGGTCAGCGCAGGAGCCGGCGCCGGAGGCGTCGGCGGCTTGGGCGTGACCTTCAGTTCCGAGCCGATGCGGCTCCGCAGGGCCGGCATACGGACGTCCGTCCAGACGTCGGCGCCCGCGTGAGGGCGAGGGTCGATCTTTCCCGGCTGCCACTCCGCGTGGGCGATCACGCTCTTCGCGGTCCACGGGTTCTCGGGGTCCAGCTTGGTGTGCGCGCGGCAGATGGCCGCGGAAGCCAGGACCATGGACGCCACCTGGGCCTTGGTCCAAGGGTCCTTGCCGTCCCCGAGGTTCTCGCACTCGAAGCCGTAGAAGTGCTTGTTGCCGTCGGTGTTGGCCTGGTTGTCGAGTGGGAGGGTCGTCTCGTTGATGACGGCGCGCAGTACGTCGCCGTCCCCCATGCCGGCGTGATTCGCCCGGCCGTACCCAACGACGTGAATGGCGCCGTCCTTGGTGATGACGCCCTGGCACAGCGGCCCGGGGAGGCCGGCATAGCCGCGGCGGCAGATCTCCACCGTGTTCGCCGCGCCCTTGGTCACGGTGTGGTGCAGCATGATGCCGTGTACTGGGCCCCAGTCACCCATGTGGTTGCGGTTGTGGAGGGCCGGGCTCTTGCCGTCGGTCTGGACCTCAACGACCTTCAGGCCGACGCCTCTCAGGGCTCCGATGTACTGCGCGTACGTCAGCGGCTTGGCCACGTCTGTTCTCCTCACCAGCGAAGGGAGCCGTCCCAGGCCCCCGCGCCCTGCTGTTGCAGAGCGAAGTCGATGTCAATCACGTTCTGGCCGGCCAGGTCGCGCTCCGAGGCGAACTCACTCGCCTGCTGATGCCAGCCGCCGAAGTCGGTCATCATCAGCTCGCGGCAGCGGATCTCCGTGAACCACCAGGCCATCACGATGTCCGTCAGGCCCTTGGTCTCCGGGAACCACGAGCACAGCTGCTCCACGAAGGCGCGCATGCTCTCGCTCTGCGTCTGCGACGGCAGACGGACCAGGTTCCGCCCCTCGGACCAGCCTTCGAAGAGGGTGGCCATGGAGGCCACGCCGAAGTCCGAGTCCCACTTCTTGCTGTCCGTCTGGTGCGGCGTGATGAGACAGCCGCGGGCATTGAGGTATGTGCGGATCGCGGCATCCTGGACGATCGAGCCCTGGTACGCGTTCTTCTCGATCCGCCACTCCGAGATGCCGTATCGCTCCGTCAGGCGCTTGATCTCGGCGCGCATCTCGTGCGGGGGCATCCCTCTCTTGTTCACCACGTCCAGCACCCAGCGGATGCCCGTCTGCCGGTCGAGACCGACCACGACCATGGCGGTACACCCCGCGGCGGCCGGGTCAAGACCGGCGACGACCTGAAGGCCGTCCATGCCGTACTTGCGGTGGTCGCTCTGCCCGTCGTGCAGCCGGCCCGGGTAGCGGGCCCGGTCGATGCAGCCCTGGACGTCCTCCATTTTGAAGATCGCGTCGTCCGCCACCTGGTCCTGCATGTAGACCAAGGACCAGTTGCGCGCCCTCATCTTGCGGCGCTTGCGCGAGAGGGCCGGGCCGTCCCACATGGGCCACAGGCCCGCGGCGTCCTGCTGGACGAGCTTCCTGGCCGCGATGGTGACCGGAGGCCGGTTGGTCTGCGGCCACAGGGTGACCCAGTCTTTGGGGTCATCCGCGTACTCCAGGACCGCGGGCTGGGTCAGGTACGTCCAGGGACTCTGGCCCTCCAGGTAGTACTGCGGCTTCAGGATCTCCGAGTACAGGTCCACCGACTCCATGCGCGTGCCGATGAGCAGCATCCGGCCGCCCGCGTCGGCCACACGGCTGCCCACCTGGTTCTGAATCCAGTCGATCTGCGATTCGTACTGCTGGTGGTTCGTGTGGTCGATCGTGTCGTCCATGATCGCCAAGTCACAGCGGGAGCCGTAGATGTGGCCCCCGATGCCCACCGCTTGCACGGTGGGGTCCTTCTCTCCGGCCGTACGGCCCGCAACATAGATGCGGTCCGAGGTCCAGGACGCGGAGCCCTCCGCGAAGCCGCCAGGCGGGCCGAAAGCCTGCTGGAGGTCCAGGTACGTCTCGCTCTCGGCCAAGCGCTCCTTGATGGAGAGCAAGAACTTCTTGGCCATGTCCTGCGTCTTGCTGATCAACAGGATGCGGACGTTGGGGTCCTGGCAGATCCTCCACACCACGTAGTTCACCGTCAGCGTGGTGCTCTTCGCGTGCTCCGGGGGAGTGTTGACCACAATCTGGTCGGTGTCGCCCTGCACGAAGCGCTGACGCGGGTGCAGGTTCCGCGGGGGCTTCGCCTCCAGCAGGTCGTACCACTGGAGGTGGTGCGTGAAGAGCCGCGTGTTCAGGTACTTCTCGCAGAAGTCCGGGAAGTCGGGCAGCTCTGCCCGGTTGCCCTCGGCGCGGTCGATCTTCGCCTGGAGGGCCCGGTCCATCAGGTCCCGGTAGTCCGGGTCCGAGCGGCGGTAGTACTCGTGCGTCTTGCGCGAGCAGCCGGCCTGCCGGCAGCCGTCCTCGATCGTCCCGCCCATGCGGACGGTCGCCAGGATGGTCTGCTTCTTGTCCTTGGAGGACAAGGTGGAGGAGCGCCGGTCCCGGGGCTTCAGGGGCGGCAGTTCGCCCTGGATCAGCTTGACCACGCCCCACCTCCCGACTCGGGGGGTCCCGAGGGGGACCGACCAGCCGGGGACCGTACATCAGCTAGCGTTTTTCTGCTATCACTCTCCAAAAGGGCACGTAAGCGCTCGATAACTAGAACGTGTTCCATTCTGCGCGCGGAATCCTGGGAATTCAGGCACAGTTCGCCCTGCCGGGTCGAGCACGCTCCCCGGTCACCCGCGCTGAAAGCGGATGCAGGCCGTTAGAGGGCGCCGCACAATCACGCCCAGATTCGACTGGGCGTACCACGAGGAGCAGGCGTCCGAAGGCAGGAGCGCCGTGGCGGACACACACAAGACCTGACTCCACATGCCGCGCTGACCAGGAGTAATGCCCTGCGTCCTTCCCTGTCAGGGGCTTCCCTGCCCACGCGCTCACGCGCGCCCAGCTGGCGCCCGCCAGGGCGCCCCCAGCTGCGGCCCCAAGGCCGCGGAAAGCGCCAGCGCTACGCCACCCCAAGTGGCGGACAATCGCGCCGGAGATGGGAGCCCAACAGGGCTCAGCTGATACCAGGGGCTTTAGCAGCGACCTCTGGTCGGAGACCATCGGTCGAGCTCGGCCCCCGGTTTAACACCCGGGGGTCAAAGACAGCACACAGCGCGCCCCACAGGGGCGAGCGGGCCCCAACGGGGCCAGCAGGGGGCCTCGCTCGACCTGGTGAGGGGGACACCCCCCCCTCACACAGCTCTCGCTCACCCCGCTCCCCATAGCTATGTGAGCCTGGCTCACATCCATAGCAGTGGCCCTACGGGCCACAGCGGGTGGCCTACGGCCACCAGCTCACGCGCGTGCACACATGCACGCACACGCGTGGACAAGGGCAGGGCTCACGCCCTGACCACGTCGCCATGCACACCGCCAACCCCCTTGGGGGTGTACGGCGGAAGGGGGGAGCAGTGCCCCATGGGGGCACAGCAGCCGGCCCATGGCCGGCAGCTCGTACACGTACGCGCGAGGCTCCCTCAGCCCCCACAAGGGGGCTGGGAGCGGCGCCACCGCAGCCACGCACACAGCGTGTGCGGGAGCGTCCCCGCCGGCCCATGAGGGCCGCAGCACCCCCACCACCGGGCTCGTGAGGCCCGGCCATCCCAAGAGCCCTCCAAGGGCAGTCACATGCACACCGCGTTGCTCCGCAATCGGTGTGCTGCGGTCATGCCCCGCGCACACGGTGCGCTGCGTATGACCCCATGCGCCCCACGCGCACCACGCACAGGCGCAGTGCGATTACGTGACGTCATGTCATATGCCCAGCGCACGCCCCCTGACCAGCGAATACGCCCCTTCGCACCCCGTGCGATCCAGCCGCACCCGGAGTGCGTCTCCACCGCTCGAACACACACGGACTGATCGCCACCGCAACCACGGTGGTGGTCGCTTTAGATCTCAACGAAAGAAAGTGCCCAACTCAGGCAACCCTCATAAGTGCAGGTCAAGCAGGGTTCGAAAAGAATCTTGGAAAAACTTCCTCAGAACCACTTGACCACGAACGTGGTCAGGGCGCAGTCTCTAATCACTCCACCACGGAGCCCCGGAAACGGGAGCAACCGGGAGGAGTTGAGCAACACGAACGCGCCATGATTCACGGGCCGTTCACACCCGCCGGTGATCGCTTCGACTGCGGACCGTGCGGCACGAGAACTCAACAGCGAGCCACCCCAAGACCGAGAAGGTCTCAGGCGATAGAGCCGATAGCGGGTGATGCAGAGACAGCGCCGGCCGGCGCTACGGGACTGCATAGGTCACAGAGCCGTACAGGCTCCCTCCCCTGACCTGAAAAAGGGTGAGAGGTACCGCGACAACCTAGATGCCGCGAACGCCCGTTGTACGGGCACACACAACGGACGATGGCGGGCCCTTACCGGCCCGTCACTCGTCATGTGGGCAGGGGTGGAGCCTGTGCCCCTGAGACCGGTGGCTGAGCGTGCCATTCGCGACGTCCGCCGGATACGGGACTAAGTCCATCCCTGCCCGCTTGATGAGTCATTGATCTTTGGAGAGGGATCACCATGGACAACGCCAACATCCTCACGGGCGAGCTGCTGACGGAAGCCATTGACTGGGCTTCCGACTGCCTCAACCGGCCCGCCACTGCCCGCGTCAGTGAAGAGCAGGCCATCGAGTACGTGCGCTGCTACTACCCCGGCGGCGCCGCAGGGTTCGCCCAGGAAGCTGCGCTCTTCACGTACGTCGACAACGTCTGACCCTGTCGAGCCATCGAGCAGCCGGAAGAGAGGCCGGCTGCTCCCTTGGTTTTGCAGACGCAGAGCCTGTGATCACACGGAGAGGTGTGAATCATGAGCGAGTACGAAACGACAATCTACGGTTGGCCTGTCAGCGTCGACAAGGACGGTGGCGGCACCCTGGGGCGCTCTTACGAGGGCACTTGGACGGTTACCGTCCAGAACGGTCCTGTGTACGTCTGCGACCGTGAGGAGCTGCGTACGGGCATGCCCAAGACGCACGCTCAGGTAGCCCGCTTGGCCTATGAGTTCGCCTGCGAGCGTAGCGACGGGGGCGAGTGACCATGAGCGAATACACCCCCTGCTCGTGCCGCGACTGCATTGACGTCAGCACCACGGCCGCCAAGGGTGGCTGGACGCTCTGCCGGGAGTGCTTGGACGCCGCATGCACGCCCTACCCGCCCGGTACGGGTCCCTGGCCCGGCCGGCGCCCGGCAGGAGAGTACGAGTGCCAGCGCAGCGATGCGCAAGGCAGCGACAACACGGGCACGTGGGCCAACGGTGAGCCCGTACGGGGCGAGACGTTCACCAACTGACCATCCGCCGCAGCATCGGGCACCCCACGGATCAGGTGGGGTGCCCCCTTGCTCTTACGGATGAGAGCGCGCCAACGGGCTTGATCACCCAACGGCGTTGATCTTCAGGAGAGGGAGATCACCATGAGCGAGAACCTTGGCACCATCTGGGTGTGCACCAACTGCATGATGCACCACGCCAACGGCGAGTGCGGCTGCTGTCACGACGACTGCAACCACGAAGGGTACGAGCCTCTGAGCGCCATTGAGGCGCCGGCCCACGTGGCCATGGGCATGGCCACTGAAGAGCACTCCGAGGACTGCCAGGTTCGCACTACTGGCGAGTGGACGGACAACGAAGAGTGTGACTGCGACCGCAACACCTACAGCACGTCGCAGTGCGAGGGATGCGGCTCGTACCTGCACGGCGAGCGTCACGCCATGACGCTCTTCGGGGGGTGAGCGTGAGCCACCCCGAGCAGTGCGGAGACCCGTACGACTGCTGTGAGAACTGCTCCGCCAGACGGGCGGAGACGACTTGCGGAGTAGGGGGCGTGGAAACGCGGCTGTGCGGTTACTGCGCGGCTTCCCTCGAAGGGGTATCCAACCCCCTCTTTCCGGAGGATGACGGCTCCAGGGTGTTCCCGAACACGGGCAGCGGCTGGAGCGTCTGAACTGACCGCCGGAGCGCCGGGCCGGCTCACCACGCGTGAGCCGTGCCCGTGCTCTTACGGACAGAGCACCCGGGCCTAGATCACCCGGGACGTGGCTTCCATGGAGAGGAAAAGCCATGCCCAACAGCGTTTCTTTTGAATGCCAGAGCAACGCGGAAGCGGACCGCATCCGCTACGCCGTGAACCTTCACCGACACGCGCTCAAGCAGCAGGGCATCGACCCGCGCAACTACGCCCCCGCAATCCCCGGCTTCGCCGGCTTCGGATGGGACACGGTGGTGCGCGCCGCTCAGGACATGAGCAAGGGCAGCATCACGCACATGTCGTACCGCATCGCGGACGCTCTCCGCACGGCCCTGGTGGGCCTGGCACAGCGCACCCCGGATCGGGACACGCACCTTGCCGCGACACGCACAGCCGAGCGCCTGGCAGCCCTTACGGGCGTCACGGAGGTCTGATCATGGGCTTCCTGATCGCGCTTCTACTTTTTTTCTACTCTTTCGCGCCGCAGTGCGCGGAGGAGGACGGCCACACGCAGCAGGTGTGCGTGTGGGACGACGGTGCGGGTGACTCCGTGCTCAACGTCGGCCACGGCCGCTACTGGCTCACTCTGGACGGTGAGTGAGCGTGGAAACCAGGATCACCGTGCGCACCTGGTATGGCACGGGCCAGATGTACGAGATGCAGATCAGTCCCGCCATGTACGCGGCGGACATGCTGGTCAACCGCGACAAGGGCGAAGCGTCCTACCGCTGGACCGGTGAAGACCGCAACGGCGAACGGCTTCATGTCACGTGGGTTCCGGCGCCGCGCTTCGGCACGGCCACCCTGTACGCCTACGAAGTACCGCTGGGGAGTGAGTGAGCATGGCGGATTCGGCAGACAAGGACGCCGCGACCGTGGCCCACTTGTGGGCCCTTCTGACGCACGTCATGGAGGCGTTGCGTCAGGTGGGCGAGGACCCCATTCCCGTCAGTCACCGTGGCTACAGCGCCATCACAGGCAAGAGCGGGCGCGTGGAGGCTGACCGGTCCGCCGGTCAGTGGGTCACGCGAGTGAGTGACGCCGACTGACTGTCGGTCCAAGCCGCCGGGCATCCCGACACCAGACCCCGCTAGGGGTGCCCGGTCCCACCTGTAAGAGCCATCGAGCGCCCGAAAGAGAGGTCGGGCGCTCCCTTGGTTCCGCAGGAACCACGCCACCGGCTGATCACTGGTGGTGACCAACTGCCCATGGAGAGGGGCAGCAACATGTTCGGTTTCACCGACCCGGTTATCCGCTTCACCAACCCGGTCATTCGGGAGTGCACGTGGCGTGACCACGTCGTCTCACCGGAGATCTACCAGGCGGACTTGCGGTACGCCGCTCAGCTCGAAAACCGCATGTACCAGTGGGACGGCATGGACCGCGAAGGGCGGCCCATGGTTGTCGTCTGGACGGCCGGCAAGCGCGCCGGCGCTCTGTTCAGCGCTTACGAGTTCACGGAGCGGGGTGAGCAGTCGTGAAGATCCTGAACGACGAACCGCCCCGCGAGGGCCAGATCTGCGGCTACCAGATCGCGTACGGGATGCCTGGAATGGAGTTCTGCGGCGAGCGCAAGGCGCCCGGCCTGTACTTCTGCCAGGAACACCATGACGCGGTCATGGACGAGTACGGAGTGGTGCGCATGGCCCAGGGCAACGCGATCGGCGGCGCCGATGAGCGCCCGCCGCTCGTACGGCCCGTGCCCTATGAATCCGGAGAGGGAGCGATCTACTCGCCGGATTACCTGATCCAGCGCGAGGGCAACGCGTACGGGTCTGCACCTGAGGACTGGCGTACCTTCGCCCGCTGACCCCACAAGCCCCGACGCATCCCCCCCGCGTCGGATGAGAGCACCCCGTCCCCCTCCCCAAGGGGCGGGGTGCTCGCCCCTTCCCCCCGTCCCTGCAACCACATGCCCGTGCGCTCCGGCTTCCTCTCCAGTCGTTAGAGCGCGCGGGTTTGTGGTGGCACGGGCCACCGGTCATGAGACGAAAGAGAGGTCGTGGCATGGCAAACGCACAGCTGCTCCAGCGCACGCTGGAGCACATCAAGGCCAACCCCGAGCAGTGGGACCAGATGCGGTGCAGCGCGTGTTTCTTCGGCTGGACCGTGCGGCTGAACGCGCCGAACGTGACGATGTTGACGAAGGAGTCCGACTGCGGGCCCGACTGCTGCCCGTCGTACCCGGTCCTGGTCGACGACGCGGGGGCGTTCATCGACGTCCGCAGCGAGGGGCACACGCTGCTGGAGCTGACCGAGGTCGAGAGCGACACGCTCTACAGCGGTGACAACACGCTGGCCGACCTGGAGCGCATCGTGGCCGAGCTGACGGCCAAGGAAGCGGTGTCGGCATGACGGGCATCGACTACGCGGCACGCGTCGCCAAGGGCGCGGCTCTGCTGGACGAGAAGAAGCCCGGCTGGGAGCGCCTGCTGGACCTGAGCATCCTGGACATCGAGAGCGGCACGTGCTGCGTCACGGCGCAGCTCAGCGGCGCTGACGACTGGCGTACTGGGATGAACCAGGTCGGCCTGTCGCTGTCTACGTACACCGACCACGGGTTCCGCGCGGACGACGACTATCAGGACGACTACCCCACGCTCAACGTGCTCTGGCGTGACCTGATCACCGAGCGTCTGTCCCCGGGCGGGTGCGGTACGCACCCCGACTGCAACACCCCGGGCGGTACCTGCGCCTGCGGTACCGGCTGATCACCAACTCCCTTTGCTCGCCGGGTGTCGCGTCCCCGGCGGGCATTGGGCCAGATCCCGGAGAGGAAGCCATGGGCCAGGAACGGGTCCAGAAGACCCATAGAAGCTCGGACAAGGGCCGGGCGACGCGGGAGACTGAGCAGGACAGCAAGGAGCGTCCCGAAGTCCGCAAGGACGTCTGGGAACGCTGGTTCAAGGAGAGGTGAACCGCATGAGCATCAAGGCAGGCACTCGCGTGCATGACATCGCGCTGGGACTGACCGGTACGACCACGCAGTACCACCCGCCCGTACGTGCCACCCAGAAGTACGGCGAGTGGGACTACGTAACCGAGAACGGGCACGAGTACAGCGCCTCCACGGCGGATCTCGTAGAGCTGGCGGAGCAGCCGGAAGGCCAGTAGGCGCACGCGAAGAAGCCCCCGGCGACTGGTCGGGGGCTTCTCTTGGACTGGGGCCGGCTGGGATCAGCTACAGCCGGGGCACTTGATGTCCCCGATCCAGCCGGTTCCTTGGCAGTACTGGCAGTCCGCCCCGCAGGTATGGCCCCGCTGAGGGCCGTACAGCTTGAGTACTGCCACTGCCCTGATCCTGAGCTTCCGTGCCATTGTTCACTCCCACTGGGTCCGCGTAGGCGCTGGTGACGCGCCCACAGTCATCACAGAGCCGACTTCTGATCGGCCGATAGGTGAACGGAGCCAGGCTCTCCATGATGTAGGTCTGAAACGACCCGCACTCCAGACAGCGCGGCATGTTCACCTGCGCCAGCGTCAGCATGGTGGGGATTCCCGACGTGTTGAACAACGACTGATCTGCCACAGCTCGCCCCTTAATCGGATTCCGCTTCCCCATACTGCACGCTCGCTTTGATCGTTTTTGCTCTTCCTTGCAAACCCGCCCCGGCCGGGGTGCTGCCACCTGTGAGGGTGTCCCGACCGGGACGGGCGTCTTATCGGCCGGCCACGTCCAGCCAGGGAACCTCAATCCTGGTCTCGGCCGGATGCGGCCTGACCACGGCGAAGGACGTGACGATCATGCGGAACACCGTGTGGTGCTTGCCTTCCGCATCGAGTTGGGCCGCATGGCGCATCGACCAGCGTTCGGCCCCAGAGGGGTCGTCGAACGCCTCGCTGGGCTCCACGTAACACGTGGTGCACTGAGCCGAGTAGATCGGCGGATGCCCGTCGGTCGAGCTGAGGGCCTTGAAGACCCAGCGCACGAACCGGTGCCGTGACCTGGTCATCAACCGTGCTCCTTCGCTCGATAGGGCTCTGCGGGGTGCTCAGTGGCATGCTGCGCGATGCGCTCCCCGACTCCGGTACCCGCCAACAGCTCGTTCACGAGCTGGATCAGCTCGTTGCTGAGCGGTTCGCTCATCAGAAGCGTGACGTCAGCGAAGAACTGACCGTTCTTCTGAACCCACAGAGGAACGGCCGTCTGGCCGCCGAGCGTGGTGTACGGCTTCTGGGTCGGGCAGGGCTCAACCCTGTACTGCGGCTTACTGTCCTGTGATCCGTTCATTTCGCCGCCTCTCTTCGGCTGGACTGCTCGCTACAACAATCGAGCGATGGGGGCGTGTGGTCATGCCCCAGACGGCGGACACGACGCCCATCTCGGCGCTACGGTCAAGATGTTCTAGATGTCGCAGGGGGAAGCCTTGAATACAGCCTTACGCCGTGCTATGGCGGACAAGAAGATGTCTGCACGACAACTTGCCCAGCGGGTAGGGGTCTCTCAGAAGTCAGTGGAACGATGGCTGGCGGACGCCGAGTGGGCGCCGTACCCGGCCCGCCGTGCCGACGTGAGCGAGACCCTGGGAGTACCGGAAGAGATGCTGTGGCCCCGGGCGGTGAAGTCCGCCATCAAGACCGGGCCGGACCGAGAAATCGTCTCGGTCTACCCGTACCGGTCAGCCTGCCCGTCCTCCGTGTGGGCGCAGCTCGTGGACGACGCGAAGAAGGAGATCTTCTTTGCCGGGTACACGAACTACTTCGTGTTCCTGGAGCAGCCGGCGTTCCACCTGACGCTCCGCGAGAAGGCCCGCCAGGGCGTACGCATCCGCTTCCTTCTGGGTGACCCGGAAGGCGCGGTCACGCGTCAGCGCGAGGCTATTGAGGACAATGCCCTGTCGGTCTCCACGCGCATCAGGATCACACTGGAGAACCTGGCCAAGGTCGGCCCCATAGAGGGCGTAGAGGCGCGCTACAGCGCCCCTGAGGACGCGATGAACCACGTGGGCCTGAGCGTCTTCCGCTTCGACGACAACGCCATGGTGACGCCTCACCTGGCCCGGCTCGTCGGGCACGACTCGCCCATGATGCATCTGCGTCACCGCGAGAAGAACGGCATGTTCGACCGCTTCGCGGAGCACGCCGAAGAGCTGTGGATCAGGGGCGTTTCCGCCTGACTCCACCGAACGACCAGAGCCCCTGCGACCGATCGCGCAGGGGCTCTGCTGTACCCCCTCGTAGCCCAGCGGCAGAGGCCGGCGCACTTAAAAGCGCCCATGAAGCGCGGGTTCGAATCCCGTCGAGGGGACGATCACGGCCGACGGGCCGTGACTGGTGCACCGGGGTAGCTCCCTGGTGTCGGACGGATAGCTCAAGTGGTTAGAGCCCCGGTAAGGGAGATGCGGGTTCGAATCCCGTTCCGTCTACGGAACCGTGGCAGGCGCCACGAGGAACGCCAGGCAGCCCTTCCGGGGTCTGCACAAGCCCCGAAGGGTCTGGCCATCGCCTCGCGCGAGCATCGCTCTCTAGGTTCCGGTGAGTTTCGCTCCAACTAAGTGAGATCTGCCAGGAGGAGCCGTAAGGGTCTGGCCACGCCTGAACCTGATCAAGGTGGCTACTCAGTCAGCCGGACACACCTCCTATGGCGGAGGCGAAGCCCCATGGGGCCGTCCGGCCTGCCCCGGCCCGCTGCCAGCCGGCGACTGAAATGACAGCGCTGCGGTCCCCGTCCTCCCCCAGAGGCGGGGACCGCTTCCACATCCAGGAGAGGAAGAAGCATGGCGATCAAGGCTGTACCGGCGTACACCGCCGAGCTGACGCCCGAGGGCAGTCAGTACCCGCTCCCCAGCACTCCCCAGATCCTGCCCGTCACGCCCGAGATGGCGTCCGACTGGCTGTCGTACCGCAACCACCCGAAGAATCGTCCCCTCTCGAAGGGCGTCTCCGCGAAGTACCAGCGGGACATCGAGTCGGGACGCTGGCGCGAGGCCAGCCCGGAGGGCCTGATCTTCGACACGGACGGCTACGGCGTGTCCTTCCAGCACCGCATGAAGGCGCTAGCCAACGTCTCCGCGGACGTCCTGATCGAGAAGTACGGCGAGCCGCACCTGTCGTTCTGGATCTTCCCGAACGAGCCTCGGGAGATCTTCGACGTGGTGGACCAGGGGTACAAGCGCACAGCCGCGCACCTGCTGCGCGTCCCGTACGCGACCAGCCTTGGCAACGGCGCCCGCCACCTGGCGGCCCTGTCCGACGGGGACCGCTGGGGAATGCCCCGCTTCCCGAAGATCACCACTCCGGAGATCGTGGAGACCTTCCACGCCTGGCCCGAGCTGACCTGGTACATCAAGGACGTACACGGGGCGTCCCTGGACGCGGACATCCCGATCGGCCCGCATGCGGCCGTGCTCGCGCAGGCCGCCCGTACGGCGCACCGGGACCTGATCCCGGAGTGGCTGGAGGGCACCCGGTACGGGCTGAACCTGACCCAGGTGGACGCACGCCTACACCTGCGCAGGCGCTTCCACACCGGCCTTCCGGCCGGTAAGGGCAAGCGCGACCAGGCGTACGCCCTGATCGTCAAGGCGTGGAACGCGTACGTCAACGATGAGCCGGTGACCGTGCTCCGGCACATGAGCACGGAAGTGCTCCCCAGGGTCGACGGCTTTGACTTCACCAAGCAGGTGAAGGCCGCGTGAGCACGCCTGTCACTCCCCAGAAGAAGCGGGCCTGGCAGGCGAAGTTCAAGCGGCTCGCCTCCGCGGCCCAGAAGGCCGAGCAGGACGTCCTGGTGGGCATCTACGAGGCCCGCACAGACGGGCTGACCCAAGCGGACATCGCCTACATGTTGGACGGTCTCTCGCCCTCCGGAATCCGGGCCAAGGCCACCAAGGGCGAGAAGATCGCCATGGAGAGGAAGAGGGGGAAGACCTCCCCGTGACCCCCCATCCGGGCATGCCCGTGCTGCTCGCCCCCCGCAGAGGGGGCGGGCTGCCGAGCTACGCCATGGTCGCCAGAGCGATCTCCCCCCACATCGTCCGACTGATCATCACCGCTGACAGCGGGGGCCGTGAAAGGGGCTCCTGGTACGACGCTCCGTGCGCGCGCATCACGTGGCGTGCACGGGGCCGGCATCGCGCCCCGCGCCCTTGGTGGCGTCTGTGGTGATCCGCGATGACCGAGCTTGACCCTCGGTCGGCTCTGGTGGCAGTGCGTTCGGCTAAATTTTCGCCAAAACAGCCCCTGGCGCGGTGGTGATAGGTCCTACGCGCTCACACTGTTCGTGCTGCCACCGACCGCAAGACCACCGAGGGGACCCCCAGCCCATGCCACCAAAGAAGAAGGTCGACTTGCCTGACCATGTCAGAGAGGCCGTTCTGGAGGACGTAGCGCTCGACTACAAGCAGGCCACCGAGGCCCAGGAGCGGTACAAGATCCGGATCTACCTCGCAATCCAGCAAGGAGTCACCACCTACGAGATCGCCAATGATCTCGGTGTCTCCCAGTCCGTGGTGAGTAAATGGAGCCGCGAAGGTGAGCAAGCGCGAAATCGACGCCTTGGCGTCGATCCTGACAGATCCGGAGAACTTGTCACGAACGGCGGATGAGGTTGCGATCCTCATCCTGGACAAGGTCAACCTGTTCCGGGCCGAGGAAGTGCGCCGCGTCGCAGACGAGGTCATAGAGGCCGTGGAGGGTGACCGGGCGGAAGGCATTCCCCGCCGCATCCTTGACGCGATCGACGACAAGAGATCGACGACTCACCGCATAGCGGTCGTCGGTCAGATCCAGTACGACGAAGCCCCAGGCATCCACACCGTGGTCCTGGGGCCTTTCACTGCCCGCGGGTACGTGGACAGCCCCGAGAAGTTCATACGGGCCACGACAGGCGAGACCGCCTCTCGGGACGCCGGCCAGGGGCTCGCCTGGGACAGCAAGACCAAGCGCGGCCGTGGCCGCTTCATGCTCGTGCCCGTGCTCAGGTCAGCACGGGACGCCTGGGACTTCTACAGGGGCGAAGCCCCCGCCCCTGAGATCGCTCAGGTGGCCACCGAATGGAAGCCCCGGGAGATCGAGCCCATCTGTACGTGCGGTCTGCCGCACGGTCTCACGTGCCGTTTCTGCGGCACCGACATGGAGCGCCACTGCTTCCGGCACGAGCCGGCCGCGGAGGTGCACCGCTGCAAGAAGTGACCGCCCTTGCGGGGCGGAAGGAGGAGCGCGTGGACGAGCAGCAGGAGACGGAGACGGAATGCTGGCGGGGCTTCTGGGAAATCGTCGGCAGTGAGGCGTACCGCATCTGGCGCGAAGATCAGGCCCCGCCAGCGCCGCTTCACGAGGCGGCCTGATCCATCTCCCAGGCCGGGATGATCTCGATTCGGTTGTACTGCTTGCCCGGGGTTTTCACGATGTTGATCCGGCCCACGACCTTGCCCAGCGCAGCCCGCTGCTTGGCGGGCTGCATTCGCGGCCAGAGGTCGGCCAGCTTCGCGAAGTCATCCGCCGAGGGGATGACCCCTTCCCCGGAGTCCAGGCGCAGTACTTCGAGCCGGGATTCGAGACTGGCGATCTCGGCGTCAAGCTCCTCCCTCTTGTTCCTGAAGTCCTCCTCTGAAATGAGCGCCTTCAGATACAGGTCTAGGAGCCTTTCCCCTTCGGACCGCTTGCCTGTCAGCTCGCGCTCCACCGTGGGAATGTCCGACGCGGCCCGCGTCCTGCGGGCGGCTCGTTTCATCGCCATGACGCCCATGTCCTCACCCGTGCCGCGTTCCATCAGCCAGGCGAGGATCGCGTCATCCACCCGGCGGAGGGTGACGGTCACGCCCTTGCAGGTCTTCACCGCAATGTCCGGACAGCGGAAGATCTTCGTGTCTCCGCCGTTGGACCGCAGCACGGCCGACGCCACCAGGCGCCGGTCACACAGCTGGCCTTCGGCATTGATGGCCTGACAGCGCAGCAGGCCAGAGCAGGAGTACTTGGCAGACGTGGACCAGGGGATGGACTTGGACCCTTCCCTGCGGCGCTTGTAGCGCTCCCAGGTAGCGAGCCCGATCACCGGCTCTTGCTTGCCCTCTACCCAGTTGTCGTACGTGCTGGGCTTCTTGGACTGCCGGCCGTGCCGGGCCCGGTACTCCGGACCCCGCCAGCGGATCAGCCCTGCCCCGAAGCCGGAATCCATGACGACCTGCCACTGAGTGGCCTTCATGACCTTGCCCTGGAGGGAGCGGATTCCCCGCTCCGCCATGTCCGCGGCGATACCGGCGACCGACTCGCCATCAGCGAAGCGTTCGTACGCTTCGGCCAGAGCTGGACCCCGGACGGGGTCAACCATGAGAACGCCCGCGCAGGCGGCGCAACTCAGGTATTCCTGGGGCGAGTCTTCCTTGCGTCGGCACTCGGGGCACCGCATGTAACCGAAGCGGGCCTGGCCTGTGTGGGGCAGGCCGTTGCGGTGCCTGCGGTCGTGCGCTTCCTGCCAGGTGGCGCCGATGATGCCCGACTGAAGGTCGGCCACCAAGAGCATGTTGTCCCGGCTGAACCGGCCGTGATACGTGGTCGTGTCGAAATCCTCGGTGACGGCGATCAACCGCCCGCCGGCCTTCTCCAGCTCCCGGAGGTTCACCTGGCTCTCGTAGTTGTTCCGGCCGAACCGGGACCACTTCCAGACCAGGACCACATCCGCCTCTCCGTTGCGGATGCGCTCGATCACGGCAGCGATCTGACGGCGAGCGAACGAGCGGCCCGTCAGGTCCAGGTCTTCGACCGGCTCACCAACGATCGTGATGTTGTTCCTGTCCGCGTACTCCTTGCAGGAGAAGAGCTGCTGTTCCGGGCTCTGCATCTCCTCGCGTTCAGTGCTGACGCGGATGTAGATGATGGCGCGTAGCGTGCGCGCCCTTCCAGCGATGGGCAGTTGTGGCATGCGACCTCCAAGGACGTGAGACGCACCTTAGAGAGTGTTTGTGTTTTGCGCCATGCCCTGTGGGTCGGGATGGCGCACAACATCCCCTCCTGGATGCTCGCTTCGGGGCTCGTCGCCCTCGGCATGGACTGGAAGCAGGCAGTCCTCACGATCGCCCTGGCCAACGTGATCGTGCTGCTCCCGATGCTGCTCACCGGGCACGCCGGACCGAAGTACGGCATCCCCTTCCCGGTGCTGGCGCGGGCGTCCTTCGGGCTGCGCGGGGCCAATCTGCCCGCGCTGATCCGGGCGGGGGTCGCCTGCGCGTGGTTCGGCATCCAGACCTGGATCGGCGGGCAGGGGATCTTCGTCCTGCTCGGGAAGATCTTCGGCGGCTGGACCGAGGCGGCACGGATCGGTGGCCAGCCCTGGACCCTGTGGGTCTGCTTCGTCCTCTTCTGGGCGCTGGAACTGGCCATTATTTACCGGGGGATGGAGGCGCTGCGGCGCTTCGAGAACTGGGCGGCGCCCTTCGTCATCGTCGGCGCGCTCGCCCTGCTCGGCTGGATCACCTGGAAGGCGGGGGGTCTCGGCCCGCTGCTCGACCAGCCGTCGAAGCTGGGCTGGGGTGGCGACTTCTGGCCCGTCTTCTTCCCGTCACTGATGGGCATGATCGCCTTCTGGTCGACGCTGAGCCTGAACATCCCCGACTTCACGCGGTTCGCGTCCGGCCAGCGCGCCCAGATCCGGGGGCAGTCGCTCGGTCTGCCGACGACGATGACGCTGTTCGCGCTGCTGTCCGTGCTCGTGACGTCGGGCTCGCAGGCCGTGTACGGCGTACCGCTGTGGGACCCGGTCGCGCTGGCGGCGAAGACGGACAACGTCTTCGGGCTGCTGTTCGCGCTGGTGACGGTGCTCGTCGCGACGGTCTCGGTGAACCTGGCGGCGAACGTCGTGTCCCCGGCGTACGACCTGGCCAATGTGGCGCCGAAAGTCATCAACTTCCGTACCGGGGCGCTCATCACGGGCGTGGTGGGCGTACTGATCATGCCGTGGAAGCTCACCGCCACGCCCGAGCTGTACATCTTCACCTGGCTGGGGGTGGTGGGCGGTCTCCTCGGCACGGTCGCGGGCATCCTGATCGCCGACTACTGGATCATCCGGCGGACCGTACTGGAACTCCCCGACCTGTACCGGGCCGGGGGGCGGTACTGGTACACGGCGGGCTGGAACTGGCGGGCGGTGGCGGCGTTCGCCGTGGGCGGTGTCCTGGCCGTCGGCGGCTCGCATTCGGCGCCGGGGAAGGGGCCGTTCCCGGCGGACGGCGTCATCGCGCCGCTGAGGCCGCTCGCGGACTACGGGTGGGCCGTGGGGCTGGCGAGTGCGCTGGTGGTGTACGTGGCGCTGATGTGGCCGGCGAGGGCGGAGGGAAGCTGGGAAGGCAGAGAGAAGCCGAGTAAGCATCCGGGGAGCTGAGGAAGCAGCCGGCGAGCCGATTAAGCATCCGGGAGCCGAGACAGCCGGGAACATCGGGAAAATGCGCCACCGCGATCTGTCGGCCCTCCGCCCCAGCGGGGATCATGAACGCCGATGGCCGACCGATCACGCGACAGCGAGGTGGCACAAGGGATGTTCACGACCCGCCCGACGCTCCAGGGCACCTTCGGCATGGTGTCCTCCACCCACTGGCTGGCGTCCCAGTCGGCGATGGCCGTCCTGGAGGACGGCGGCAACGCCTTCGACGCGGCCGTCGCCGCCGGGTTCGTCCTGCACGTCGTCGAGCCGCACCTCAACGGCCCCGCCGGCGAGGTGCCGGTCATCCTCGCACCGGCGGGCGGGGAGGTACGGGTGCTCTGCGGGCAGGGGCCCGCGCCCGCGGGCGCGAGCGCCGCCCACTACCGGGCGCTGGGACTCGGTCTCGTGCCCGGGACCGGTCCGCTGGCCGCGGCCGTCCCCGGAGCCTTCGACGCGTGGATGCTGCTCCTCCGCGACCACGGCACCAAGACGCTGCGCGAAGTGCTGCGGTACGCCATCGGGTACGCGCAGGACGGGCACGCCCCCGTCGAGGGGGTGGGCGAGACCGTGGAGCGGGTACGCGCCCTCTTCGAGGAGGAGTGGACCTCGTCCGCCGAGGTGTACCTGCCGGGCGGCCGGTCGCCGGCCTGCGGCGAGCTGCTGCGCAACCCCGCACTCGCCGCGACCTGGCGCCGTCTCGTCGCCGAGGCCGAGGCGGCGGGCGGCGACGGCCGGGAGCGCCAGATCGACGCGGCGCGCGCCGTCTGGCGCGAGGGGTTCATAGCCGAGGCGCTCGTACGGCAGGCCGCGCGCCCCACCATGGACACCACCGGCACCCGGCACACCGGGACGCTGAGCGCCGCCGACCTGGCCGGCTGGTCCGCGGCGTACGAGGCGCCCGCGACGTACGACTGGAACGGCTGGACGCTGTGCAAGGCGGGCGCCTGGAGCCAGGGACCGGCCTTCCTCCAGCAGCTCGCCCTGCTCCCGCCGGAGCTGCCGGCCTACGGCTCGGCCGAGTACATCCACCTCCTCATCGAGGGGTGCAAGCTGGCGATGGCGGACCGGGAGGCGTGGTACGGCGACGCCGCCGACGTGCCCCTCGACGCGCTGCTTTCGGCGTCGTACAACGCCGGGCGGCGGGCGCTGGTGGAGGACAAGGCGTCGACGGAACTGCGGCCCGGGAGTCCGGACGGCCGCACACCCGTGCTCAGCGCTCACGCGCGGGCCGTCGCCGCCGGGGAGCCCGGACACCACGCCGGGGGCGCGCGGTCCGACGGCGCCGGTGAACCGACCGTCGCCGGGGACGGGGCCACCCGCGGCGACACCTGCCACCTGGATGTCGTCGACCGCTGGGGCAACATGGTCGCGGCCACACCGAGCGGCGGCTGGCTCCAGTCGAACCCGGTGGTTCCCGAACTCGGCTTCCCGCTCGGCACCCGGCTCCAGATGGCCTGGCTGGACGAGGGGCTGCCGAACTCGCTGACGCCCGGACGGCGCCCCCGCACCACCCTGACCCCGTCGCTCGCGCTGCGGGACGGGACGGCCGTACTGGCCTTCGGCACGCCCGGCGGTGACCAGCAGGACCAGTGGCAGCTCCACTTCTTCCTCGCGGTCGCCCTCGCCGGCTCCCCGGTGCGGGGCGGACTCGACCTCCAGGGCGCCATCGACGCCCCCAACTGGCACAACGACTCCTTCCCCGGGTCCTTCTTCCCGCGCGCGATGCGTCCCGGGAGTGTCACCGTCGAGTCGCGGATGGACGCGGGCGTCGTCGAGGAGCTGCGGCGCCGGGGCCACGACGTGACGGTCGGCGGCCCGTGGTCCGAGGGCCGGCTGTGCGCGGTCGCGCGCGATCCGCGGACCGGCGTGCTGTCCGCCGCGGCGAACCCCCGGGGAATGCAGGGTTACGCGGTCGGGCGGTGACGGCACCGGGCGTTGCCGGCATTGTCAGCGGGTCGTGCTTTGCTGGACGCATGATCGATGACAAGTTGTCCGACGTCGAAGAGGCCGTGCGCAAGGCGGCCGCCGCCGAGATCCTGCCGCGGTACCGGCAGCTCGCCGCACACGAGATCGTCGAGAAAACCGGGCCGCACGACCTGGTCACCATCGCGGACCGGCAGGCCGAGGAGCACCTCACGGCGTCCCTGACCCGGCTGCTGCCGGGATCGGTGGTCGTGGGGGAGGAGGCCGTCCACGAGGACCCGGCGGTGTACGAGGCGCTGCGCGGCGACGCGCCGGTGTGGATCGTGGATCCGGTGGACGGCACCCGGCAGTTCGTGCGCGGCGAGGCGGGCTTCTGCACGCTGGTCGCCCTGGCGCACCGGGGCGAGGTGCTCGCCTCGTGGACGTACGCGCCGGTGCTCGACGAGATGGCCGTGGCCGTACGCGGCGGGGGAGCGCGGCTGAACGGCGAGGTGCTGCGGGCGGGCGTACCGGGTTCGGGCGCGACGCTGCGGATCGCCACGTCCCACCCCGACTTCTCCTCGGAGCGGCAGAAGGCGGCGCTGCTCGGGCTGAACGTGAAGGGCGTCGACGCCCGCCCCTGCGGGTCCGCCGGGCTGGAGTACCTCGCGGTGGCCAGGGGAGACCTCGACGCGGTGGCGTTCTCGTGGGAACTGGCGTGGGACCACGCGGCGGGACTGCTGCTGGTCGGCGAGGCCGGCGGTGCGCACGCCACGGTCGCGGGGGAGCCCTTCCGGCTGACAGGTGGCAACGCGCTGCCGTTCACGGCCGCCCGGGACGCCGCGACCGTCGCACGCGTGGTCGGTCTGCTCGGCGGCTCGGCGGCGTAGTGGGCACGGTGGACGGGCAGTTCCGGCCACCCGCCCCCTCCCGCCGTCGCCGCCCGCGCGGCCGCGAATATCCTGGAGGATCCAGGCCATCGGCTGACGAAGGAGTCCGAAGGTGCCGTCGATGCTCGATGCCGTCGTCGTAGGGGCGGGGCCCAACGGACTCACCGCCGCCGTCGAACTTGCCCGCCGGGGCTTCTCGGTGGAGGTGTTCGAGGCGCTGGACACCGTGGGGGGCGGCGCCAGGACCGAGGAGCTCACGCTGCCCGGCTTCCGGCACGACCCCTGTTCCGCCGTGCACCCGCTCGGCGCGGGGTCCCCGGCCTTCAAGGCCATGCCGCTGGACCGGTACGGGCTCGAATGGCTGCACCCGGCGCTTCCCATGGCCCATCCGTGGGACGACGGCACCGCCGCCGTGCTCTCCCGGTCGGTCGCCGAGACCGCTGCCTCGTTCGGTGCCCGGGACGCCGGCACCTACCGGCGGCTGGTCGCGCCGTACGTCGGGAAGTGGGACACGCTGGCCAAGGACTTCATGTCGCTGCCGTACAGCGCGCTGCCCCGCGACCCGCTCACCCTGGCCCGCTTCGGTGTCGACGGCCTGCCGCCCAGCACCTGGCTGATGCGCCGGTTCCGGGACGAGAAGGCGCGGGCCCTGTTCGCCGGGCTGGTCGCCCATGTCATAGCGCCGCTGGGCGGGCTCGCGACGAGCGCCGTAGGGCTGGTCTTCGCCCTCGCCGCGCACACCGGCGGCTGGCCGATGCCGCGCGGCGGCTCGCAGTCGATCTCCGACGCGCTCGCGGCGTACCTGCGCGATCTCGGCGGCGTGGTGCACACCGGCTTCGAGGTCAAGCGCCTGGACGATCTGCCGCCCGCGCGCGCGTACGTCTTCGACACGTCGCCCACCGCGCTGGCGCGGATCGCCGGCCTGGGGCGGGCGTACGAGAAGTACCGCTACGGTGCGAGCGTCTTCAAGATCGATTACGCGCTGGACGGACCCGTGCCCTGGACCGCCGAGGAGGCGCGGCGGGCCGGCACCGTGCAAGTGGGCCCCTCCAGCGGCGAGATCGGCACCGCGCTGAAGCAGGCGTCGGGCGGTACGGCTCCCGCGACGCCGTTCCTGATCACCGCTCAGCCGAGCCTGGTCGACCCCTCCCGCGCACCCGAAGGCAAGCACGTCTTCTGGGCGTACGGTCATGTCCCGCACGCCTGGGACGGCGACCTGACGGACGCCGTCGAGCGGCAGATCGAGCGCTTCGCGCCCGGCTTCCGCGACCGGGTACTGGCCCGGGCCACCGCGGGACCCCCCGAACTGGCCGCGCGCAACGCCAATTACATCGGCGGGGACATCGCCTGCGGCGCGGCGTCGGGACTTCAGCTGATGCTCCGGCCGAAGGTGTCCCTCTTCCCGTACGCGACCCCGCACCCGGCGGTGTTCATCTGCTCGTCCGCGACCCCGCCCGGACCCGGTGTGCACGGCATGTCGGGGCACAACGCGGCGAAGGCGGTCTGGCGGCGGCTGCGCGCGGCGTGACACCGCCCCGGGGAGAGAGGATGGTCCCATGACGGCCATCACTCTCGTGCGCGGTGACATCACCGAGCAGCACGTCGACGCCATCGTCAACGCCGCCAACTCCTCCCTGCTGGGCGGCGGCGGTGTCGACGGCGCCATCCACCGCCGCGGCGGCCCCGAGATCCTGGCGGACTGCCGCCGCCTGCGCGCGTCCCACTACGGCAAGGGCCTGCCGACCGGCCGGGCCGTCGCGACGACGGCGGGGCGGCTGCACGCCCGGTTCGTGATCCACACCGTGGGGCCGGTCTGGCAGGCCGACGAGGACCGGTCCGCGCTGCTCGCCTCCTGCTACCGCGAATCGCTGCGCGTGGCGGCGGAGTCGGGGGCGGTGAGCGTGGCGTTCCCCGCCATCTCGACCGGGATCTTCGGGTGGCCGATGGACGACGGCGCGCGCATCGCCGTCCGTACGGTCCACGAGGCGGCCGTGGCACCGGTGGCGGACGTACGGTTCGTACTCTTCGACGACGCCGCGTACCAGGCGTTCGAAAGGGCCCTGGCAGCCGCACCTTGATGTCGGATTCTCGCCAGCCCCGGACATGCGGCGTGCCCGATGCTTGAGCCATGCACACCGACACCGAGCGATGCGTACGCGCCGTCCAGTCCAAGGACGCGCGCTTCGACGGCTGGTTCTTCACCGCCGTCCTGACCACTCGGATCTACTGCCGCCCCAGCTGCCCCGTGGTGCCGCCCAAGGTCGCCAACATGACCTTCTACCCGAGCGCGGCAGCCTGCCAGCAGGCCGGGTTCCGGGCCTGCAAGCGCTGCCGGCCCGACACGAGCCCCGGCTCTCCGGAGTGGAACGCCCGCGCCGATGCCGTCGCCCGCGCCATGCGCCTGATCGGCGACGGCGTCGTCGACCGCGAAGGAGTCCCCGGACTCGCCGCCCGGCTCGGCTACAGCACCCGGCAGATCGAGCGCCAGCTGCTGGCCGAACTGGGCGCGGGACCCCTCGCCCTCGCCCGGGCGCAGCGCGCCCAGACCGCCCGCCTCCTCATCGAGACGACGCCGCTGCCCATGGCCGACGTGGCCTTCGCCGCCGGGTTCTCGTCCGTACGTACCTTCAACGACACGGTCCGCGAGGTCTTCGCCCTGTCGCCGGGCGAACTGCGCAGCCGACGCGGGAAGCAGCCGCGGACGCCGGGCGCGATCTCGCTGCGGCTGCCGTTCCGGGCCCCGCTCAACCCCACCAACCTGTTCGGCCACCTCGCCGCGACCGCCGTACCGGGCGTGGAGGAGTGGCGCGACGGCGCCTACCGCCGCACCCTGAGCCTGCCGTACGGCCACGGCATCGCGACGCTCACCCCGTGGCCCGACCACATCGGCTGCCTGCTGTCCCTCACCGACCTGCGCGACCTGACCATCGCCATCAGCCGCTGCCGCCGGCTGCTCGACCTCGACGCCGACCCCGTCGCCATCGACGACCAGTTGCGCACCGACCCGCTGCTCGCCCCGCTCGTGGACAAGGCACCAGGGCGCAGGGTGCCGCGGACGACCGACGCGGCGGAGTTCGCCGTACGGGCGGTGCTGGGCCAGCAGGTGTCGACGGCCGCGGCACGCACGCACGCCGCCCGCCTGGTGACCGCGCACGGCACACCGGTCGACGATCCGGCCGGCGGGCTCACCCACCTCTTCCCGGACCCGGACCGCCTGGCCGCCCTCGACCCCGAGTCGCTGGCCCTGCCCCGCAGCCGCCGCACCACCTTGACGACGCTGGTCTCCTCGCTCGCCGACGGAAGCCTGCGGCTCGACATCGACAGCGACTGGGACCAGGCGCGGAGCCGCCTCATGGCGCTGCCCGGCTTCGGGCCGTGGACGGTCGAGGTGATCGCGATGCGCGCCCTCGGCGACCCGGACGCGTTCCTGGCGACCGACCTCGGGGTCCGGCGCGCGGCGCGGGAACTGGGCCTGCCGTCGACCCCGGCCGCGTTCACCGCCCGGGCGGCGGCCTGGCGGCCGTGGCGGGCGTACGCCGTCCAGTACCTGTGGGCCACCGACGACCATCCCATCAACAACCTGCCGGCTTGAGGAGCGCGTACATGAGCACGGACCTGAACCCGGGTGTGCGGCCGGGGACGCGACGGAAACAGCACAGCGTGATCGACAGTCCGTACGGGCCGCTCACCCTGGTCGCCACCGACGGCCGCCTGTCGGGCCTCTACATGACGGATCAGCGTCACCGGCCGCCCGAGGAGTCCTTCGGGGAGCGGACGCCGGGGATCCTGCTGGAGGCGGTGCGGCAGCTCGACGCGTACTTCGCGGGCGAGCTGAAGGAGTTCGACCTGGAGCTGAGCCTCGGCGGCACGCCGTTCCAGCGCAGCGTCTGGGAGCAGCTCCGGCGGATCCCGTACGGCGAGACCTGGACGTACGGCGAACTGGCCGAGCGCCTCGGCAACCCGGCGGCCTCCCGGGCGGTGGGCCTCGCCAACGGAAAGAACCCGGTCGGCATCATCGTGCCGTGCCACCGGGTCATCGGTGCGGCGGGGAGCCTCACCGGCTACGGCGGCGGCCTCGAGCGCAAGCGGAGGCTGCTGGCGTTCGAGGCGGGAGGGCCGGCCCCGGCCGACGACCGGCTCTTCTGAAGCGCCCGGAGACGCGCCGCCGCACTGCCGCCGACGGACGACGCGCGCCGGTGGCCCGGCTGGGCGGGGGCGTCGTGCTGGCGGTCCGGGCGAGGCGGTGGGCGTCGTGCGGGTGGTCGGTGCGGGGCGGTGGGCGTCGTGCGGGTGGTCCGGGCGGGGCGTGGGCGTCGACCGGTGTACCGGACCGGGCCAGACGGCCTACACGGCCGGGCGGCGCCGCGCAGGCCGCCCGATGCTGGCCCTGAGCGACCCGGCAGGTGCCGGGCGCGACGACTTCCAGGAGGTACGCCGGCATGCCGTCAGCACCCACCCGCCGCGATCGCCCCACCCCTTTCCGACTGAGACCCGCCGCCCTGATCGCGGCCGGTGCCTGCGCGCTCGGCCTCCTCGCCGGGCCGGCGCGGGCCGACGGTCAGCGTCCTGACGAACGCGGCGACCGTGAATTGCGCGCGGCTCTGGAGGGCCTGGTACGCGCCCCGGAGGGGCCGCCCGGAGCCATCGCCCTGCTCCAGCGGGCAAGGACGTGAAGGTCTACCGCGCCGGTGTGGCGGACGTGCGGACCGGGCAGCCGCCGCAGCCCACCGACCACATGCGTCTGGCCAGCGTCGCCAAGGCGTTCAGCGGGGCCGTCGCCCTCCAGCTCGTCGACCGCGGCAAGCTGCGGCTCGACGACACGATCGGCAAACGGCTGCCCCACCTGCCCAGGGCCTGGCACAAGGTGACCCTTCGCCAGCTCCTCCAGCACACCAGCGGAATGCCCGACTTCAGCGAGTCCGGCGAGTTCGCGGAGCTGCTCCAGGCCGACCCGCGCCGGGAGTTCGACTCGCGACGGCTGCTGGACTTCGTCGCCGGCGAGCCCCTGCGCTTCCGGCCCGGCTCCCGCTACCAGTACTCCAACTCCGACAACATCGCCGTGGCCCTGATGGTCGAGGCGGTGACGGCCGTCCGTACGAGGAAGTGCTGTACCGGCTGGTCCTGCGGCCGCTCGGGCTGCGCGACACCAAGTTGCCGCGCGGGTACCGGTTCCCCGGTCCCTACCTGCACGGTTACGTCTTCGAGCAGGGGGAGCCGCAGGACGTCAGCACCGACCTCAGCATGTCGGCGGTGTGGGCATCCGGCGGGGTGGTCTCCACGCCGAACGACCTCAACGCCTTCATGCGTGCCTACGCGGGCGGTGCGCTCGTGTCGGAGAAGACCCGCAAGCAGCAGACGAAGTGGGTCGAGGGCTCCTCGGTGAACCCCGGGCCCGGCCACAACAAGGCCGGCCTGGCGCTGTTCCGCTACAAGACCCGCTGCGGCGTGGTCTACGGCCACACGGGCACCATCCTCGGCTACACGCAGTTCGCCGCGGCCACGCCCGACGGCAAGCGCTCCGTGACGCTCTCGCTCACCACCCAGCTCGGCGAGGCCACCACACCGGACCTCGTGGCTCAGATGCGCGACGTCCAGGAGGACTTCGTCTGCGAGCTGCTGCGCCGCTGAGGCGACACCTCTCCGACGGCGGCCCGGCGCGGCCGCCGTCGGAGACGGGAGCCGGGGGAACGGAACGCCGTGCCCGCCCGGGCGGGCACGGACGCTCCCCTCCCGCGCCGGGTCAACTCCCGTCGGCGCCACCGCCCGCGACCTTGGTGAACGGGGTCGGAGGCTGTCCCGTCCAGCGGTGCAGCACCGCCCGCGCGGTCTGCTTCGTCACCCCGTCCTCCACCACCGTGCCGGCCTCCACGAGGTAGTACCGGCCGTCGTCGAGCGAGACCAGACCGTACTGCCCCCCGGACTCCCACCCGTACGTGTCCGACGCCTCGTGGTGCAGCCCCGCGCGCAGCAACGGCAGCAACTCGCCCCGCTCCGGCGTCGGCTGACCGGTGACCGGGCCGGTCTCCGGCCGCTTCGAGCCGTCGGCGACGAAGAGCGAGTAATTGGGGAACTGCGGCTTCGCGCCCTTGTAGACGGCCATCAGCCAGTTGCCCGTGCGCTCGTCGTACTCCAGGTTCTGCACGCCGTAACGGGTGTTGCCGGTGCGGACGAAGAACTTCCCGTCGACGTCGGGCGGACCGCTGGTGTGCGGCGCGCTCTCCGGCAGCGGGCGCTCGTACCGGTGCCACTTGCGCACGTCGTACTGGAGCAGGACCTGGTGGTCGTTGTCCTGCCGTTTGACGTTCGAGTAGATGCCGTACGCGACCGTCAGGACCTGCTTGCCGCGCTTGGTACGGCTGCCGCGGTCGAGCTCCGGCCCGAAGGTCACTCCGTCGATCCCGCTGCACCCGTACCGGTGGTCGGGGGTGTTGGCGGTGTCGCCGTCGAACTTCCCGTCGCCGTTCATGTCGGCCGTGTAGTCGTCGACGACCTCCTGGAGGTGGACCGTCGACACGACGTCGCTGGTCCGGGCGTCCATGCCGACACGGTCGATCCGGTCCACATCGACGATCGCGATGTAGAACGCCTTCGCCGCCTTGTACTCCAGCGAGCCGTAGACCCGCCCGTCCTTCGTGTTGAAGTCCAGATCGCCGAGATGCCCGGTGAATCCGGATACGGACCCCACCGTATTCCCGCGCAAATCAGTCTTGACGAGGAGGTTGGTGAAGGAGAAGTACATGAAACCCTTGCGGCGGTCGATCGCCACACCCTGCACGTGCCCGGCCTTCCACGCCCCGCCCTTTATCTCGGCGGGCAGGCGCCGTGCCTTCGTACCCTCCGCCTCGGCCGCGACGGCGCCCTGGGCCACGAGGGCTCCGGCAGCCAGGACGGTCAGGACTCCGCGGGCGAATGTACGCATGGGTTCTCCAGGTCTCGTCGGGGAACGAAGCGGGACAGAGGTCGAACGGCCGGGGGACGAAGGGGGAACGGGGTGAAGGGGGAACGGGGCGACGGGGGAGGGAACGGGGGTGAAGGGGTAACAGGAGCAACGACGGAGGGAACGAAGGAGGGAACGAAGGGACGGGAGGATCGGTGACGCCGGTCATGCTGGGCCGCGCCGTGGTCCGGCCGGTGCACTGCGGTGCAACACCGGGTGAAGGCACCGGGGCAACAGACCGTAGGGCGCGCGGGGACTGACGGACAGCCTCGATTCAGCCGACGACCAGCCGCGCCGTACGGTGGGCGAGTTCGGTGATCCGTACGCCGTCGAAGCCGAACACCGCGCTGCGCACCGTGTCCTCGAGCGGCTCGGTCCACTGCCGTCCGATCCCGCCTGCCCCGCACAGCACACCGGCCACCGAGCCCGCCGTCGCGCCGTTGGAGTCGGTGTCCAGGCCGCCGCGTACGGTGAGCGTGATGGTCCGGGTGAAGTCGCCGTCGCCGTACAGCAGTCCGGCCGTGATGACGGCGGCGTTCGGAACGGCGTGGATCCAGCCGAGCCGGCCCGTCTCCTCGTCCATCGCGGTGAGCGTGTCCTCCCAGGCGGCCCCGGCCGCGTGGAGGGCGAGGGTGTGGCGGACCGTACGGGCGAGGCGGCTGCTCGCGGGTACGCGCTCCAGCGCCGCCTCCAGGGCGGCGCGCGGCCCGGACGCGGTGAACGCGGCGGCGATCAGGGCGGCCGCCCACATCGCGCCGTACACACCGTTGCCGGTGTGCGAGAGCACCGCGTCGCGGCGGGCCAGCGCGGCGGCGCGGTGCGGATCGCCCGGGTTGGTCCAGCCGAAGATGTCGGCGCGGATGAGGGCGCCAATCCACTCCTGGTACGGGTTCTCGAAGGTGGCGGTCAGCGGCGGCCGCAGCCCGTTCGCGAGATTCCGGTACGCCGCGCGCTCGGCGGTGAACGTCTGTAGATACGGCAGGCGCAGCAGCCACAGTTCGCCGACCTCCTCGGTGGTGAAAGCGAAGCCGTGGGTCTCCAGCAGGTGCAGACCGAGGATCGCGTAATCGACGTCGTCGTCCCGGCAGCTGCCGCTGATCCGCCCGCGCACGCAGTGCCGCCATTCCGGCCGCAGTTCGAAACCGTCCGTGGCGGCCGGGGGCTCGGGCAGGTAGTCCGTGAGGGGGAGCGCGCCGGTCAGCCGCAGATAGCGGTCGATGCGCGCCCGCGTCCAGTAGTCGCCGCGCTCCACGGGCTTGCCGAGCATGTTGCCGGCGATTCTGCCCAGCCAGCCGCCGAGGATCCGGTCGGCCGTGTGCGTGCTGTGTGGCGTCATGCGTCGGGTCTACCCGCTTCCCGTGGTCGAGTATGGGAGATTTATGCGGTTTTCATCGATATGCGAGAGAGGCGGTGCGGGGAGCGGTCCGGTCAGGTCGGTGCGCATGACGACCCACTATGGGCGCCAAAAGATGACAAGTCGGGTTGGCACGCCGTTCAGGGGGCCGGGCCACGCCGGACGCCCGTGGCAGGCGGCCCTTCCTGCGGATAAGGTCGGGGCGGCGCGACTGCCTGTTCGAAAGCAAGGGATAGCAAGGTGACGGACGGAGCAGTAACTGAGACCGCCCGCGTGCTCGTCGCGGCGGACAAGTTCAAGGGCTCGCTCACGGCCGTGCAGGTCGCGGAGCGGGTGACGGCCGGGCTGCGGCGGGTCGTCCCCGACGTTGTCGTCGAGGCTCTGCCCGTCGCCGACGGCGGCGACGGCACGGTGGCCGCGGCGGTCGCGGCCGGGTTCGAACGCCGGGAGGTACGGGTCACCGGACCGCTCGGCGAGCAGCTCACGGCGGCGTTCGCGCTGCGCGACGGTACCGCCGTGGTCGAAATGGCGGAGGCTTCCGGCCTCCAGCACCTCCCCGACGGCGTGTTCGCGCCGCTCACCGCGACGACGTACGGCTCGGGCGAACTGCTGCGCGCCGCACTCGACGCGGGCGCCCGCACGATCGTCTTCGGCGTCGGCGGCAGCGCCACCACCGACGGCGGCGCGGGCATGCTGGCCGCACTCGGCGCACGCTTCCTGGACGCGTCGGGCGAGCCCGTCGGTCCCGGCGGCGGCGCGCTGCGCGACCTGGCGACCGCCGACCTGTCCGGCCTGGACCCGCGGCTGGCCGACGTGGACCTCGTCCTCGCCAGCGACGTCGACAACCCGCTGACCGGCCCGAAGGGCGCGGCGGCGGTCTACGGTCCCCAGAAGGGTGCCACAGACGAGGACGTGGCCACGCTCGACGCGGCGCTCGCTCACTACGCGTCCGTGCTCGGGCCGCAGTACGCGGACTCGCCCGGCGCGGGCGCGGCGGGCGGCATCGGGTACGGCGCGCTGATCGCGCTGGGCGCGAGCTTCCGGCCCGGCATCGAGGTCATGCTCGACGTGCTCGGCTTCGCCGAGGCGCTGTCCCGGGCGACCCTCGTCATCACCGGTGAGGGCTCCCTCGACGCGCAGACCCTGCACGGCAAGGCCCCCGCGGGTGTGGCGGCGGCGGCGCGGGCGAAGAACGTAGAGGTCATCGCGGTCTGCGGCCGGCTCGCCCTGCGCCCGGAGGTCCTCGGCGGGGCGGGCATCCGCCGCGCCTACGCCCTGGCCGACCTGGAGCCGGACCCGGCCAGGTCGATGGCGGAGGCGGGCCCGCTGCTGGAACGCGTGGCGGAGAACATCGCCCGCGACTTCCTGACCTGACCTGACCTGACGTGCGGGGGCGGGGCGGGCGGGCCCTGCGGGGCGGGGCAAGCCCCGCAGGGCCCGCCCGCCCCGCCGCGCCGCGCCTCACGCCGCCCCCGACAGCCGGAACGCGTCCAGAGCCAGCGTCATCTCGATCAGGTCCCGGGGCCGCGACAGCGAACGGGACGTCAACTGCTCAAGCCGCCGCAGCCGGTTGAACACCGTATTGCGGTGGCAGTAGAGCCGCCCCGCCGTCCGTCCCGCCGACCCCTCGCACGCCAGCCAGGCGTCCAGCGTCTCCAGCAGCACCACCCGGTCCGCCGGGTCCAGTCCCATCAGGTTGCCGAACACGTCCGCCACCAGCCGCTCCGCCAGCTCGGGCTGGCTGACCACCAGGGCCGTCGGCATCCGCTCGTCGAGCCGTACGATCCCGGTGGCGTCGGGCGCGCAGGTCCGAAGCGCCAGGTCCGCCAGCCGCCGGGCGCGGCCCAGACCGGCCAGCCCCTCCACCACCGGGCTGATCCCACCCGGCCCGGGACAGCGCGCCGCGAGCAGCTCCGACAGGTCGGCCAGCGTCGTCTCCTCGCCCAGCGAGACGACCCCCACCTCGCAGTCCGTACGCATCCGCCAGATGAACCGCATCCCCGCGCCCTGGATCCGCCGGTGGAAGGGCTCCCGCCCGTCCCGCCGCTCCAGCCGCAGTACCACCACCGCGTACCTGCCCTGCTCCGGAAGATCGAGACCGGCCGCCGCGCGGGCCGCGAGGCCGGCGGACTCCTTGCCCTCCAGCAGCGCGTCGAGCAGCGCCTGGAGCCGTTCGTCCGTACGGTGGCGCAGCTCGGCCTCGGTCGCCCGGTACGACTCCGACGCGGTCGCCGTCTCCGCGTCCACCGCCGCGAACACCGTCGTGGCGGCCCGCATCAGCACCGCCAGCTTCTCCGGATCGCCGCCCTCCGGGCCCTCGGCACTCTCCAGCAGTGCGTCCCAGATCAGGTAGCCCGCCTGCCGGTAGGAGTGCACCAGCAGCTCCAGCGGAAATCCCTGCTGGGCCCGGCGGCGGCCCGTCCACTCCGCGTACTCCAGATCGCGGCGCGGCTGCGTCCTCGGCGCGGAGATCGCCTCGATGCCGATCCGCATCGCCTTCTCGGTCTCCTGCCAGTGCTGGTCCTGCGACAGGACCCGTGCGTACAGCGGCGAGTGCGCGTGCAGCTCGCGCAGATGCTGATCGACCAGTTCCGGCAGCCGGTCGAGCAGCGCCGTACATGCCTCGGTCAGTACCGCCCAGTCGTGCCCCGTCCGTGCTCTGCGGCCACTCATGGGCCGGAGCGTGTCACGAGGAGGGGCCGCCCGGCACCCCCCTGACAGGCAGTGTTGTGCGCGTGCACAACCGGCCGTCCGTGCGGCTGGTCACCGGCAGCGGTTCTGCCGCCACCCGTGGACGCGCGTGCCCCGCCGGTGTTGAGGTGAGCGCCACCGAACGGCCCGAGGAAGGGGTGCCATGGCTGGCGCCGCATTGGAAATACGGGATCTGTCGGCGGGATACGGACCCGTACGGGCGCTGCGGCACGTGTCGCTGACGCTGCCCGAGGGGGCCGTGGTCGCCGTACTGGGCAGCAACGGAGCGGGCAAGTCCACGCTCCTGCGGGCCATCTCGCGCACACTGTCGTTCCACGGCGGAGCGGTCACCGGGGGCAGCGTCGCCCTCGGCGGCCTGCCGCTGACCGGCCTTACACCCGACCGGGTGGTGGCCGCCGGGCTGTGCCAGGTGCCCGAAGGGCGCCAGGTGTTCGCGCGGATGACCGTCGCCGACAACCTGCGCGCCGGGGCGCTCGGTGCCACCGGCAACCGCGCCGCCCAGACCGCCGCCCTGCGGCGGGTCCACGAACTGTTCCCGGTACTGGCCGAACGCGCCGGACAGCGCGCCGGCCTGCTCTCCGGCGGCGAGCAGCAGATGCTCGCCGTCGCCAGGGCCCTGATGGCCGGACCCAGGATGCTCCTGCTGGACGAGCCGTCGCTCGGGCTCGCCCCGCTGATGGCGCAGCGGATCGCCGAGACGATCACCGAGATCAACGCGCAGGGCACGGCCGTACTGCTCGTCGAGCAGAACGCCGCCATCGCCCTGCGACTCGCCTCGCACGCGTACGTCCTCGACGTCGGCGAGGTCGTGCTCTCCGGTCCCGCCGACGAGCTCGCCGCCTCCGACGAGGTACGCCGCCGCTACCTCGGCGTCGTCGACGAGGAGGCCGCGGCCGACGCCTCCGCGGCCGTCACGGCCCACCGCACCCTCAGCGTCTGGGAGGGCCGATGACCACCGGCGACGCGACCCTCGAAGTGCGGGACCTGACGGTACGGTTCGCCGGCCTGACCGCACTGGACGCGGTCGGCTTCACCGTACGGCCCGCGACCGTCCACGCCGTCATCGGACCCAACGGCGCCGGCAAGTCCACCTGCTTCAACGTCCTTTCGGGCGTGTACCGGGCCACCTCCGGCAGCGTCCGCTTCGGCGGTGAGGAGCTGACCGGCCTGCCGCCCCACCGCATCGCGGACCTCGGCATCGCCAGGACCTTCCAGAACCTCGCCCTGCCGCCCGGCGCCACCGTCGAGGACAGCCTGATGCTCGGCCGCCACCGGCTCACCCGCACGGGCTTCGTCGCGGCGGGGCTGAAACTGCCGTCCGCCGTACGGGAGGAGGCGAGGCACCGCGAACGCGTACGGGAGATCGCCGCGTTCGTCGGCCTGGAGGACCAGCTCGCCCGGCCCGCCGGCGCCCTGCCGTACGGACAGCAGAAGCTCGCCGAACTGGCCCGCGCCCTGTGCATGGAGCCGAAACTGCTGCTCCTCGACGAGCCGGTCGCCGGGATGACCGCCGGCGAGCGCCGGGACACCGCCGCCATCGTCGCGGGCGTACGGGACAGCCTCGGCATCTCCGTCGTGCTCGTCGAGCACGACATGGGGGTGGTGATGCGGCTCGCCGACTCCGTGACCGTCCTCGACTTCGGGCGCCTGATCGCCGACGGGACGCCCGCGTCCGTCCAGTCCGACCCCGCCGTCGTCCGCGCCTACCTGGGAGAGGAGGCCACCTCATGACCACCTTCGCCGAGCTGCTCCTCAACGGGATCTCGATCGGTTCCGTCTACGCCCTGATCGCCCTCGGCTTCGTGGTGATCTTCCGCGCCACCGAGGTCGTCAACTTCGCCCACGCCTCACTGCTGCTCGCCGGCGGTTACGTCACCGCCGTACTGCACGACGACATCGGCTTCTGGCTCGCCCTGCTCGCCGGGATCGGCGGCGCCGCCGCCGTAGGCGCCGGGGTCGAGTTCCTCGTGATGCGCCGCTACCGGGGCTCCAACCACAGCGTGCTGGCCATCGTCACCATCGGCGTCGACATCCTCCTGACCACCGAACTCACCCGGCGCATCGGCACCGACGTGCTCGCCCTGGGCGACCCCTGGGGTGACTCGGTGCTCACGTTCGGCGGCGTGACCGTGGCACACACCCGGATCGCCGCGTTCGTCGCCGCGGGCCTGCTCATCACGGTCTTCCTGCTCGCCTTCCGCTTCACCTCCTGGGGCGTGGCCATGCGCGCCGCCGCCGAGAACTCCGAGACCGCCGCACTGATGGGCGTACGCCTGGGCCGGGTCTCGCTCGGCGCCTGGGCGGTGGCGGGCGGACTCGCCGCCGTCGCCGCGCTCTTCCTGACCGTCTTCCCGACCCCGGGACTCGAACGCTCCACCTCGCTCGCCGCGATGAAGGCGTTTCCCGCCGCGATCCTCGGCGGGCTCGACTCCACCACCGGCGCGCTCGTCGGCGGCTTCCTCGTCGGCATCACCGAGTCGCTCGCCACCGGCTACCAGAGCGATCTGACCTTCCTCGGCCGCGGCATCGGCGACCTGGCGCCGTACCTCGTGATGGTCGCCGTCCTGCTGGTCCGCCCGGCCGGCCTCTTCGGTACGAAGGAGCTGGCCCGTGTCTGATCCGATCAAGCGGCTGCGCCGCCCGGCGCTGTGGACCGCCGGAGCGGTCCTGCTCCTCGCGCTGCCCTTCTACCTCGACCGCTTCTGGCTCCAGGCCGGACTCTTCGCGATGGCCGCCGCCATCGGCGCCATCGGCCTCAACCTGCTGACCGGCTCGACCGGCCAGCTCTCCATGGGCCACGCCTTCTTCCTCGCCGTCGGGGCGTACGGCTACTGCGTCTTCGCCGGGGACTCCACCGGCACGCTCACCGGCCTGAACCTCCCCAGCTGGCTCGCGGCCGTACTGGCCGTGGCGCTCGCCGGGGTCGCCGGCGGCCTCTTCAGCCCCATCGCCGGGCGCCTCCAGGGCGCGTACCTCGGCATCGCCACCCTCGCGCTGATCTTCATCGGCCAGCACGTGCTCTTCAACGCCCACGGCCTGACCGGCGGCTTCAACGGCCGCGACGTCCCCCCGCTCAGCCTCTTCGGCATCACCTTCGACGAATCCGAGCTCCTGGTGGCCGCCGTGCCCTTCGGCAGCGCCGAGAAGCTCTGGTACGTCGCCCTGCTCGCCCTCGCCGGCTGCGCGCTCTTCGCCCGCGGCGTGCTGCGCGGGCGCCCCGGACGGGCCATGAACGCCATCCGCGACCACCGCATCGCAGCGGGGGTCATGGGGGTCCCGGTGGCACGCTACCGGGCCGGGGTGTTCGTCCTGTCCTCCATGTACGCGGGCCTGGCGGGCGTCCTGCTCGCGCTCGTCTTCCAGCGGACCGTGCCGGAGTACTTCGGCATGATCCTGTCCCTCGAATACCTCGCCATGATCGTCATCGGCGGTCTCGGCTCGGTCGCGGGAGCGGTGGTGGGAGCCGTCTTCGTCTCCCTGCTGCCCCAGCTCCTCACCCGGTACAGCGACGCCCTGCCCCTCGTCTCCGCCCCCGGTACGGGCGGGGTCGCACCGGGTGAGGCGTCCCGGTACCTCTACGGCGCCGCCGTTGTCGCGGTGGTGCTCTTCCTGCCGGGCGGCCTGGTGCGGCCGGTCTTCCGGCGTCGCAGGACAACAACCTCAGAGGAGTCACCATGACCACCCGTCATCAGGTCACCAGAACCACCGCCGCCGCCCTCGCGGCCCTGCTCGCGCTCACGGCGGCCGGATGCAGCTCCAAGGCCAAGGACAGCGGCAAGAGCGAAGGCAAGCCGGACGCCGGCGGCGTCAAGACCGGCCAGGGCGTCACAGACAAGACGATCAAGCTCGGCGTGCTGACCGACATGACCGGTGTCTACGCGTCGCTCGGCAAGAGCGTCACCCAGGCCCAGCAGCTGTACGTGAAGCAGACCAACGCCGACGGCGGCATCTGCGGCCGGAAGATCGAACTGATGGTGCGCGACCACGGCTACGACCCGCAGAAGGCAGTCTCCGGCTACACCGAGCTGTCGCCGCAGGTCCTCGGCTTCGCCCAGTTCATCGGCTCGCCGTTCGTCGCGGCCGTCAAGCAGCGCGTCGACGGCCAGGACAAGGGCCTCGTGATCCCGCAGGCGTGGTCCGCGTCCCTGCTGGGCAGCCCGTACATCCGCGTCATAGGCAACACGTACGACGTGGAGACGATCAACGCCGTCGACTTCCTGCTGAAGGACAAGGGCCTCAAGAAGGGCGACAAGATCGGCCACGTGTACTTCGAGGGCGACTACGGCGAGAACGCCCTGGCCGGAGCCAAGTACGCCGCGGAGAAGGCCGGGCTCACGGTCGTCGAGCAGAAGATCAAGCCGACCGACAACGACATGACCGCGCAGGTCGCCGCGCTCAAGAAGGCCGGGGTCAAGGGCGTCGTCATCAGTGCGGGACCGCGCCAGGCGGCCTCGTTCGTCGGTGTCGCGGCGGCGGTCAAGCTCCAGGCGCCGGTCATCGGCAACAACTCGGCGTTCTCGCCGCAGCTGCTCGCCACCCAGGCCGGACCCGCGCTGACGAAGAACTACTACGTGGCCTCGCCCACGCAGCCCATCGGCACGGACTCGGCCGACGCGAAGAAGCTCGTCGCCGCCTACAAGGCGGCGTACCCCTCCGCGGCGCTCGACAACGGCGTGGTGGCCGGCTGGACGGCCGCCTCGGTCTTCGGTGAGGCGCTGAAGAAGGCGTGTACGTCGAAGGACCTGACGCGGGAGGGCGTCGGCAAGGCCCTGCTGACCATCAACGCGTACGACTCGGGCTTCGGCACCACGCACGACTTCACCGACCCGAAGGCGCCGTCCTCGCGCGAGACGGTCATCCTGCGGCCGGACAAGAACGCCACCGGCGGCATGAAGGTGGTGCGCGAGGCGAAGATGTCGCAGGCCGCCGAGAGCTTCACCGTGGGCGGCTGACAGCGGCCCGCTGACGGGCCGCACACCAGGAAACGACCGAGGGCCCCGGGGATGTACCCCGGGGCCCTCGGTCGTACGTACGCCGGGACGCCTACGGCAGCTGCGCCGCACGCGCCTCGCGCCGGTTGTCGCGGAACGTGTTCACGCGCCGCGCCGTCGCGAAGAGCGGGATGACCGCGCCCATGACGACCTGGAGCGCACAGCCGGTCGCGAGCAGCACCTGGCCGCCGGGGGCGTCGAACGCCCAGGCCGCCAGCAGCCCCATCGCGCCCACGATCCAGGCGAGCATGGCCACCGCGAGGACACCCCGCGGTTTCGGGTACTCGACCCGGCTGACCATCAGCCACGCGACGCCGATGATGGCGAGCAGCGTGGGGATGAAGGGCAGCTCCAGCAGCACGATCGAGACCACCGTCAGCGCGCCGAAGGGGCTCGGCATGCCCTGGAACATGCCGTCCTTCAGCGTCACACAGGAGAATCTGGCGAGTCGCAGGACCACCGCCAGCAGGACCACGATCGCCGCCAGCGCGGAAACCCGCTGGTGGGCGTCGTCCGCGACCATTCCGTACACGAGCACGAAGTAGGCCGGGGCGAGGCCGAAGCTGATCAGGTCGGAGAGGTTGTCCAGCTCCGCGCCCATGGGCGAGCTGCGGAGCTTGCGCGCCACCAGCCCGTCGCAGAGGTCGAAGATCGCCGCGAGGAGCATCAGGATCACGGCGGTCGCGGCGCTGTGCCGCGCCATGCCGGTCTCCTGGCTGCCCTGGAGGTGCGGGATGAGGATTCCGGTGGTGGTGAAGTACACCGCCATGAATCCGCACGTCGCGTTGCCGAGGGTGAGCGTGTCCGCTATTGACAGCCGCAGAGAGAGCGGCATGTCCTCGGCGTCGGTCTCTTCCTCGGCCTCGGGCACCCAGCCGGCCTGTGTCTCCGGATCAGTCACGGTCAATTCGAGTCACCCCCGCGGTGGTGACCTGACCGACCTCGACATCGACCTCGACACCCTCGGGGAGGTAGATGTCGACGCGCGAGCCGAAGCGGATCAGTCCGATGCGCTCGCCCTGCTCGACCTTCGTGCCCTGGGGGACGTATGGGACGATGCGGCGCGCCACGGCGCCGGCGATCTGGATCATCTCGATGTCACCGAGCTCGGTGTCGAAGTGCCAGACAACGCGCTCGTTGTTCTCGCTCTCCTTGTTGAACGCCGGTACGAACCCGCCGGGGATGTGCTCGACCGACGTCACCGTGCCCGCGAGGGGGGCACGGTTGACGTGGACGTTCAGCGGGCTCATGAAGATCGCGACGCGGGTACGTCCGTCCTTCCACGGCATGATGCTCTGCACCACTCCGTCGGCCGGGGAGATGACCCGGCCCTGAGTGATCTCGCGCTCGGGGTCGCGGAAGAACCACAGCATGCCCGCCGCGAGCGCGGTGGTGGGCACGGCGACGGCAGCCCAGCGGCCGGACTTGCGGGCCCGGGCGAGGCTGATCGCCGCGGTGGCGACGGTCGGCAGAAGCCACGGCGATGCTCCGCGAGCAAGGCGTCCCTTGAGGAGGCCGTCGCGTGGTGCAGAGGTTTGGCTGTGGGGCATGGATGACCTTCGTAGCGGATGATGCCGCGCTGGCAACAGGGGGACGGCGGCTTATCGGCGATGGTAGCGGTTGCGGGGCGCAACTGGGCAAGCCAGAAGCCGAGTCGACGGCCTGAAGCCGATAACAGGGTGTGATCTTTTTCGCGGTCATTTCCCCACGAAAAGGGCAATCAGCCCTGGAACCGGTACTCTTCGAGGAGTCGCCGACCAATGATCATTTTCTGGATCTCGGCGGTACCTTCACCGATGAGCAGCATCGGCGCCTCACGGTAGAGACGCTCGATCTCGTACTCCTTCGAGAACCCGTAGCCGCCATGGATACGGAAGGCGTCCTCGACGACCTCCTTGCAGTATTCGGAGGCGAGGTACTTCGCCATCCCTGCCTCTAGGTCGTTTCGTTCCCCGGAGTCCTTTTTGCGCGCTGCGTTCACCATCATCGCATGGGCGGCCTCGACCTTGGTAGCCATGTCGGCCAGCTTGAACTGAATGGCCTGATGCTGAGCGATCGGCTTTCCGAAAGTATGACGTTGCTGGGCATACGAGACACCCAGTTCGAACGCACGCTGCGCCACACCGCAACCACGCGCCGCCACATTGACGCGGCCGACCTCGACGCCGTCCATCATTTGGTAAAATCCTCGGCCGGTTGTCCCACCGAGTACACGATTGGCCGGAATGCGCAGGCCGTCCATGATCAGTTCGGTGGTGTCGACGCCCTTGTAACCCATCTTGTCGATCTTCCCGGGGATCGTCAGCCCCGGACGCACCTCGCCGAAGCCGGGCTCCTTCTCCACCAGGAAGGTCGTCATCTGCTTGTGCGGGGCCGTGCCCTCGGGGAGACCCTCGTCACTGCGGCACAGGACGGCGACGAGCGTGGACGAGCCGCCGTTCGTCAGCCACATCTTCTGGCCGTTGAGGACGTACTCGTCGCCGTCCTTCACGCCCTTCGACGTGATCGCCGACACGTCCGAGCCGAGCGCCGGCTCCGACATCGAGAACGCGCCCCGGACCTCGCCCAGCGCCATGCGCGGCAGGAACGTGTCCTTCTGCTCCTGGGTGCCGTGCTGCTTGAGCATGTACGCCACGATGAAGTGGGTGTTGATGATCCCGGAGACGCTCATCCAGCCACGAGCTATCTCCTCGACGCACAGCGCGTACGTGAGAAGGGACTCACCCAGGCCGCCGTACTCCTCGGGGATCATCAGCCCGAAGAGTCCGAGCTCCTTGAGGCCCTCGACGATCTCCGTCGGGTACTCGTCACGGTGCTCGAGCTCGGTCGCGACAGGAATGATCTCCTTGTCGACGAAGTTCCTGACCGTGGCCAGGATCTCCTGCTGGATGTCGGTCAGACCGGCGGTCTGGGCGAGACGGGCCATGATTACTTCCCCTGCACCTTCGGCTCCGGGCGGCCGGGCTGCTCGCCGCCGCGCTCCTTGATGTACGTCTCGGTCGGGACCATCACCTTGCGCCGGAACACGCAGACGACGGTGCCGTCCTGCTTGTAGCCCTTCGTCTCGACGTAGACGATGCCCCGGTCGCTCTTGGACTTCGACGGCGTCTTGTCGAGGACGGTCGTCTCGCCGTAGATCGTGTCGCCGTGGAAGGTCGGCGCGATGTGCTTGAGCGACTCGACCTCCAGGTTGGCGATGGCCTTCCCGGACACGTCCGGGACCGACATGCCGAGCAGCAGCGAGTAGATGTAGTTGCCGACGACGACGTTCTTGCCGAAGTCGGTCGTCTTCTCGGCGTAGTTGCTGTCCATGTGCAGCGGGTGGTGGTTCATGGTCAGCAGGCAGAAGAGGTGGTCGTCGTACTCCGTGACCGTCTTTCCGGGCCAGTGCTTGTAGACCGCGCCGACCTCGAACTCCTCGTAAGTGCGTCCGAACTGCATGATCAGGCCTCCGGAGCTTCGAACTTCGAGGTGCGCCGCATGCCGGCCGCGCGTCCCTTGCCGGAGATCACCAGCGCCATCTTGCGGCTCGCCTCGTCGATCATCTCGTCACCGAGCATCGCGGAGCCCTTCTTGCCGCCCGCCTCGGAGGTGTAGTAGTCGTACGCGTCCAGGATCAGCTCGGCGTGGTCGAAGTCCTCCTGGGACGGCGAGAAGATCTCGTTCGCGGCGGCGACCTGGTCCGGGTGCAGCACCCACTTGCCGTCGAAGCCGAGGGCGGCGGCCCGCTGCGCGACCGCGCGGTAGCCCTCCTGGTTGCGGATCTGGAGGTAGGGGCCGTCGATGGCCTGGAGGTCGTGCGTACGGGCCGCCATCAGGATGCGCATCAGGATGTAGTGGTAGGCGTCCGCCGGGTAGCCGGGCGGCTGCTCGCCCACGACCAGCGACTTCATGTTGATCGACGCCATGAAGTCGGCCGGGCCGAAGATGATCGTCTCGACGCGCTGCGAGGCGGCCGCGATCGCGTCGACGTTGACCAGGCCCTTGGCGTTCTCGATCTGCGCCTCGATGCCGATCTTGCCGACCTCGAAGCCCATCGTCTTCTCGATCTGCGTCAGCAGCAGGTCCAGCGCCACGACCTGCTGCGCGTCCTGGACCTTCGGCAGCATGATGCAGTCGAGGTTCTGGCCCGCGCCCTCGACCACCGTGACGACATCGCGGTACGTCCACTCGGTGGTCCAGTCGTTGACGCGCACGGCCCTGGTCTTGCCCGTCCAGTCACCCTCGTTGAGGAACTTCACGATGGTGTGCCGGGCCTCGGGCTTGGCGAGCGGCGCGCAGGCGTCCTCCAGGTCCAGGAAGACCTGGTCGGCCGGCAGGCCCTGGGCCTTCTCCAGGAAGCGCGGGTTCGAGCCGGGTACGGCGAGGCAGGAGCGGCGCGGGCGCAGCCGGTTGACGGCAGGCGTGGGCGTGGTCATGCGGAGACCTCCAGAGGGTCGAGCTTGTTCGCTTTCCGGATCTCGTCGACGATACGGCCGATGATCTCCGTGATGCCGAAGTCCTTAGGGGTAAAAACTGCGGCCACTCCGGCAGCCCGCAGTTGCTCGGCGTCCGCCGGGGGGATGATTCCGCCCGCGATCACCGGAATGTCGGCCGCGCCGGCCTCGCGCAGCCGTACGAGAACGTCCGGCACCAGCTCGGCGTGCGAGCCGGACAGGATGGAAAGACCGACGCAGTGCACGTCCTCCGCGAGGGCGGCGCTCACGATCTGCTCGGGCGTCAGCCGGATGCCCTGGTAGACCACCTCGAAGCCCGCGTCGCGGGCCCGTACGGCGATCTGCTCGGCGCCGTTGGAGTGCCCGTCCAGGCCGGGCTTGCCGACCAGCAGCCGCAGCCGCCCCGAGCCGAGGGCCTCGGCCGTACGGGCCACCTTCTCCCGTACGACGGCGAGCGGGGTGCCCGCCTCCGCGGTGACGGCGACCGGAGCGCTGCTCACACCCGTCGGCGCGCGGAACTCGCCGAAGACGTCGCGCAGGGCCCACGACCACTCGCCGGTGGTGACGCCCGCGCGGGCGCACTCGACGGTGGCGGCCATCAGGTTCTCGGTGCCCGCGGCGGCCTTCTTGAGGGCCGCCAGGGCCTCGGAGGCGCGGGCGTCGTCGCGGTTGTCGCGCCACTCGTGGAGCTTGGCGACGACGCGGGCCTCGTTGGCCGGGTCGACCGTCATGATCGCGCCGTCCAGGTCCGCGGTGAGCGGGCTGGGCGCGGTCGACTCGTAGCAGTTGACGCCGACGATCTTCTCCTCGCCCGACTCGATGCGGGCGCGGCGCTCCGCGTGCGAGGAGACGAGCTGCGACTTGAGGTAGCCGGACTCGACGGCGGTCATCGCGCCGCCCATCTCCGCGATGCGGTCCATCTCGGCGAAGGACTCGGCGATCAGCGCCTCCACCTTGGCCTCGATGACGTGCGACCCCGCGAAGATGTCCTCGTACTCCAGCAGGTCGCTCTCCAGCGCGAGCACCTGCTGGATGCGCAGCGACCACTGCTGGTCCCAGGGGCGGGGCAGGCCCAGCGCCTCGTTCCAGGCGGGGAGCTGCACGGCGCGGGCGCGGGCGTCCTTGGAGAGGGTGACGGCCAGCATCTCCAGGACGATGCGCTGGACGTTGTTCTCCGGCTGCGCCTCGGTGAGGCCCAGCGAGTTGACCTGCACGCCGTAGCGGAAGCGGCGCTGCTTCTCGTTCTCGATGCCGTAGCGCTCGCGGGTGACCTTGTCCCAGATGCGGCCGAAGGCGCGCATCTTGCACATCTCCTCGACGAAGCGGACGCCCGCGTTCACGAAGAAGGAGATACGGGCGACCACGTCCCCGAACTTCTCCGGCGGCACCTGTCCGCTGTCCCGTACGGCGTCGAGGACGGCTATCGCCGTGCTCATGGCGTACGCGATCTCCTGGACGGGCGTGGCGCCGGCCTCCTGGAGGTGGTAGCTACAGATGTTGATCGGGTTCCACTTGGGGATGTGGTTCACCGTGTAGGTGATCATGTCCGTCGTCAGGCGCAGGCTGGGCACCGGCGGGAAGACGTGAGTCCCGCGCGACAGGTACTCCTTGACGATGTCGTTCTGCGTCGTCCCCTGGAGCTTGGTGATGTCGGCGCCCTGCTCCTCCGCGACCACCTGATACATCGCCAGCAGCCACATGGCGGTGGCGTTGATGGTCATCGAGGTGTTCATCTGCTCCAGGGGGATGTCCTGGAACAGGCGCCGCATGTCACCGAGATGGGAGACCGGGACCCCGACCCGGCCGACCTCGCCGCGGGCGAGGATGTGGTCGGGGTCGTAGCCGGTCTGCGTCGGAAGGTCGAACGCGACCGACAGGCCGGTCTGGCCCTTGGCGAGGTTGTTGCGGTACAGCTCGTTGGACGCCTCGGCGGTCGAGTGACCGGCGTACGTCCGCATGAGCCAGGGCCGGTCCTTCCGACGCTCGCCCATCAGATGTTCCGGAAGCGGTTGATGGCGTCGATGTGCTGCTCGCGCAGTTCGTGGTTACGGACACCGAGACCCTCGCGCGGTGCCAGTGCCAGCACGCCGACCTTGCCCTGGTGCAGGTTGCGGTGGACGTCGTACGCGGCCTGGCCGGTGTCCTCCAGCGAGTACACCTTCGACAGCGTCGGGTGGATCTTGCCCTTGGAGATGAGGCGGTTGGCCTCCCACGCCTCGCGGTAGTTGGCGAAGTGCGAGCCGATGATGCGCTTCAGCGACATCCACAGGTAGCGGTTGTCGTACTCGTGCATGTAGCCCGAGGTCGAGGCGCAGGTGGTGATCGTGCCGCCCTTGCGGGTGACGTACACGGACGCGCCGAAGGTCTCGCGGCCCGGGTGCTCGAAGACGATGTCGATGTCCTCGCCGCCCGTCAGATCCCGGATGCGCTTGCCGAAGCGCTTCCACTCCTTGGGGTCCTGGGTGTGCTCGTCCTTCCAGAACTTGTAGCCCTCGGCGTTGCGGTCGATGATCGCCTCGGCGCCCATCGAACGGCAGATGTCCGCCTTCTGGTCGCTGGACACGACACAGATCGGGTTGGCGCCGCCGGCCAGCGCGAACTGGGTGGCGTACGAACCGAGTCCGCCGCTCGCGCCCCAGATCAGCACGTTGTCGCCCTGCTTCATGCCGGCGCCGTTGCGCGAGACGAGCTGGCGGTACGCCGTCGAGTTGACCAGGCCGGGGGCCGCCGCCTCCTCCCAGCTGAGGTGGTCGGGCTTGGGCATCAGCTGGTTGGACTTGACGAGTGCGATCTCCGCCAGGCCGCCGAAGTTGGTCTCGAAGCCCCAGATGCGCTGCTCGGGGTCGAGCATCGTGTCGTTGTGGCCGTCGGAGGACTCCAGCTCGACGGACAGGCAGTGCGCGACGACCTCGTCGCCGGGCTTCCAGGCGTTCACGCCGGGGCCGGTGCGCAGGACGACGCCCGCGAGGTCGGAGCCGATGACGTGGTACGGGAGGTCGTGGCGCTTGCTGAGGTCGCTGAGCTTGCCGTACCGCTCCAGGAAGCCGAAGGTCGAGACCGGCTCGAAGATCGAGGTCCAGACGGAGTTGTAGTTGACCGAGCTGGCCATGACCGCGACCAGGGCCTCGCCCGGCCCGAGCTCGGGCACCGGCACGTCCTCGACGTGGAGGGACTTGCGGGGGTCCTTGTCCCGGCTGGCGACGCCGGCGAACATCTCGGCCTCGTCCTTGTGCACGGTCACCGCGCGGTACGACTCGGGGATGGACAGGGCCGCGATGTCTGCGGCGGTGCTGTCCTGCGACTGGATCGCGTCCAGGATTTCCTTCACGGGGTGCCTCCGGCGAAGCGCGTTGTCTGACTACAACGCTTTGAGGGGAACGTCGGGGTGCTGCTGTGGAGGTGTGCCGTCGGTTCGGCGGTGGTGCGGGTGTTCGGCAGCGCGGGTAGCGCGGGAGGTTGCCTGTGACGCAGGCGTCCGGGCGCGCAAACCGTGGTTTGCGGGGACAGCCGGCGTACGAGAGGTCTCTGCACGCCGGCCGCCCGGACAACGACAAGGTATGACACCCCGTGCCACGTGACAAGACACTGAGTGCCAACAATTTCTCTCACTTGTCACCCGCCGTCACATGTGAGCGATGATCGATCGATTTGGATTCATCAGAGCACGCGAAGACGCCGCCCGCCTCCCGGAAATCCGGGGGCGGACGGCGTCTGCGGGGCCGGCGCGAACGCGGCCGTTAGGTCTGCTTGAGCGCCCGTTCGATGGTGCGCATGACCTCGTCCAGCGGAGCGTCCGTACGCGCCACCGCCACCAGTACGTCACCGTTCACCGAGGCGGAGGCCGCCGCCGAGGACTGCTCGTCCGGCTTCCGGCGGTCCTGGCCCGTCGAGCGGCCCGCCCCTATCCCCGTGCCGAAGGTGTCGCGGACGATCGAGAAGGCGTGGTCCAGCTGCGCCTCCACGTCACCCTGGCCGCCCGCCCGCAGCCAGCGCCGCAGGACGTGGTTGTGCGCCGTGACGACGGCCGACGCCGCCACCTCCGCGAGCAGCGGGTCGTCGTTGTCGTCGTGGTGGTCGTGCTCGTCGAAGTGGCCCAGCAGGTAGCGCGTGAACAGCCGCTCGTAGCGGGCCACCGAGGCGATCTCGGCCTCGCGGAGCGTCGGGACCTCGCGGGTGAGCTTGTAGCGGGCCACGGAGACCGCCGGGGACGCCGCGTACATCCGCATGACTTCCTTGATGCCCCGGCAGACCGTGTCCAGCGGGTGCTCGTGCGGGGGCGCGGCGTTCAGGACCGCCTCCGCGCGTACGAGCGTGTCGTCGTGGTCCGGGAAGATCGCCTCTTCCTTGGAACGGAAGTGCCGGAAGAAGGTCCGCCGGGCCACCCCGCCCGCGGCGGCGATCTCGTCGACCGTCGTCGCCTCGTACCCCTTCGTCGCGAACAGCTCCATCGCGGCGGCCGAGAGCTCGCGGCGCATCTTGAGCCGCTGGGCGGCGGCCCGGCTGCCCGCGGCGGTCTCGGGAATGTCGGAGGGGGAGCTCGTACGGGACGGTCGTCGGGGGGAGTCAGCGGGCTGGGACATGCCCCGAACGTACTGCATCCGCGCAGGAGAGCGCGCCTGTGGGTGCGGGCTGCCGTCCGGCTCCAGCAGCCCGCCCCATCCGGTCACACCCTCCTGCTCAGCGCCCGGCATACTCCCGGAAGCCGCGCCCCGTCTTGCGGCCGAGGCAGCCCGCCGCCACCAGGTGTTCGAGCAGCGGCGCGGGGGCCAGGCCCGGGTCGCGGAACTCGCCGTGCAGAACCTTCTGGATGGCGAGGGAGACGTCCAGGCCGACCACGTCGAGGAGCTCGAAGGGGCCCATCGGGTAGCCGCCGCCCAGCTTCATCGCGGCGTCGATGTCGTTCAGCGTCGCGTAGTGCTGCTCGACCATCTTGACCGCGTTGTTCAGGTACGGGAAGAGCAGCGCGTTCACGATGAACCCGGCGCGGTCGCCGCAGTCCACCGGGTGCTTGCGGATCTTCACGCACACCTCGCGGACGGTCGAGTGGACGGCGTCCGAGGTGAGGACCGTACGGACGACCTCGACCAGCTTCATCGCGGGCGCCGGGTTGAAGAAGTGCATCCCGATGACGTCCTGCGGGCGCGAGGTCGCGCGGGCGCAGGCCACGACGGGCAGCGAGGACGTGGTCGTGGCGAGCACGGCGCCCGGCTTGCACACCTTGTCGAGCGTGGCGAAGAGCTCCTGCTTGATCTCCAGGTCCTCCGCGACCGCCTCCACCGCCAGGTCGACGTCGGAGAACGCGTCGAGCGAGCCCGTCGGAGTGACCCGGCCCAGCGTCTCGTCGCGTGCCTCGGCCGTCATCCTGCCCTTGTCGACCGAGCGGGCGAGGGACTTGGCGATACGGGCCTTCGCCTTGTCCGCCTTCTCCTGGCTCCGGGCCGCGAGCACCACGTCGTAACCGGCCTTCGCGAAGACCTCCGCGATGCCGGACGCCATGGTCCCGGACCCGGCGACGCCGACCGACCGCACCGGCCGGCCCGGGGTGGCCGTCGCCGACTCCAGCGGCGTGAGCGCGTCGCGCACCACGGTCTGGCTGCCGGGCGCCTCGTACGTGTAGAAGCCGCGGCCCGACTTGCGGCCGCTGAGGCCGGCCTCGCTGAGCTGCTTCAGGATGGGCGCCGGGGCGTGCAGCCGGTCGTGGGACTCGGCGTACATGGCGTCCAGGACGGTACGGGCCGTGTCGATGCCGATCAGGTCCAGCAGCGCGAGCGGACCCATGGGCAGGCCGCAGCCCAGCCGCATCGCCGCGTCGATGTCCTCGCGGGAGGCGTACTTCGCCTCGTACATCGAAGCGGCCTGGTTGAGGTAGCCGAAGAGCAGGCCGTCGGCGACGAAACCGGGCCGGTCGCCGACCGCGACCGGCTCCTTGCCCAGGTCGCGGGCGAGGGCGGTGACGGCCTCGACGGCCTGCGGCGCGGTGAGCACCGAGGAGACGATCTCGACCAGCTTCATCGCGGGCGCCGGGTTGAAGAAGTGCATACCGAGCACGCGCTCGGGATGCGCGGAGTCGGCCGCGAGCCGGGTCACGGACAGCGCGTTCGTGCCGGTCGCCAGCACCGTGGTGGGCCGCACGACGGCGTCGAGAGCGCGGATGACCTGCTGCTTGGCCTCGTACGACTCGTGCACGACCTCGATCACCAGATCGGCGTCCGCGGCCGCCTGGAGGTCCGAGAAGGTACGGAACCGGGCGAGGGCGTCGCGCCGCTCCTCGTCGGTGATCCGGCCGCGCTCCACCGCACGGGCGGTGGAGGTCTCCAGGGAGGCGACGGCCAGCCGGGCGGCCTCTTCGCTGATGTCGATGCCGATGACTTCACGGCCGGCGCGGGCCAGGACCTCGGCGATGCCGGTGCCCATGGTGCCGAGACCGACCACGGCGACGGTACTGAGAGGGGTGTCCATCACGGGACTCCAGAGAATGAGTGACGACTGAGGGGCACACGCACCGCGCCGGGGTACGCCACGGGGCGTAGGGCGTAAGGAAGTTGCGTGCGGAAGGTGCGCTCGGAGCGCGGGCAGGTCGAGCTGCGGGGCCGACGGCCCCTGTCCCGGGGTCACGTCGTGGAAGAAAACACCGAACCGACAAAACACTCCGGCGGCTGCGTCACCAGGCCGCCATGAGGTGATCATTCAGCGGGGGGTGACCCGCTCGCTTGAGAGTAACCGGCGAGTAACGAGCGCGCCAGACCTGGCGAGATGTGATCTGGGACGCGTGTGCGCTGCATACGCTTGCGGGCATGGACGAGGAGCTGCGGTCGCTCGCCGACCGGGTACGGGACGAGGCACGGTCCGGGCCGGACGGTCCGGCGGCGTACGAGCGGCTGCTGGCCACCGGGGACCGGGAGGAACTGGCGAGGGTCCTCACCGAGACCGAACGCCCCCTGTGGGCCCGTGAGATAGCAGCGTTCCGCCTGGGGTGCGCGGGGGACCGGCGGGCCTTCGAGACGCTGGTGCTGCTCCTCAACCACCGGGACCCGCAGCGGTGCGTATCCGCCGCGTACGCGCTGGCCCGGCTGCGGGATCCCCGGACCGCCCGGGCGGCGGCCGCGCTCGCCACCAACGCACTGCGTACGGCGTACGCACTGCACCCGGTGCGGCTGCTCACCGAGCTCCGGGCGCCCGAGACCGTACCGGCGCTGATCACCACCCTGCGCGGCCTCCTAGCCCCGGACAACCCGCACTGGCGCGTGGCGCTCGCCTGTGTCGAGGGCCTGGGCAGGCTGCGGGACCCCCGCGCGCGCCCGGTGCTGGAGGCGGCGCTGGATCACCCCCGCCTGGGCGCGGCCGCCTCCGCCGCCCTCGGCCGGCTCGCCTGACGCGTACGGGGGAGTCCTCGGGGGGTGTGCTCCCGCGCGGGGTAGGCGGTGGAGGAGCCGGACGCCGGGCCCCGGCGCCCGGCTCCCGGCCGCGTCAGCCCCGGAAGCCCAGCAGGCCGTGCAGGGTGCCGCCCCTCGACGGGACCGCCGCCCGCTCGGCCGGCAGCGGCTTCGGGTCCGCCGGCGCGTCGCAGACCGCGTCCGCGTCGCCGCCGGCCGCCCGGCGCGGCACCTCGCCCGTCGCGAGGTAGTGCGCCAAGTGCAGGTCCAGGCAGGCGTTTCCGCTCAGGGTGACGCCGTGGTTGCCGCCGCCCGTCTCGACGACCAGTGCCGAGCGGGACAGCATCCGGTGGAGGGCGACGCCGCCGTCGTACGGCGTGGCCGCGTCTTCCGTCGCCTGGAACAGGAGCGCGGGCGGCAGCTCCTCGTTCGAGACGTCCGGCGGAGTCAGCGACGGGGTCGGCCAGAACGCGCACGGCGCGTTGTACCAGGCGTTGTTCCAGGTCGAGAACGGCGCCTTCTCGTGCACGTCCCAGTTGTCCTCGCGCCACGTGTCCCAGTCGCGCGGCCACGCCGCGTCCCGGCACTGCACCGACGTGTAGACGCTGTACCCGTTGTGCCCGGCGGCGTCCGTCGCGCCGAACTGCTTGTACGCCGCGACCAGCGGGGCCGCGTCCTTCTCGTTCACGTACGACGCAAACGCCTCGGCGAGGTGCGGCCAGTAGCCGTTGAAGTACCCCCCGGGCAGGAACGTGTCCTCCAGCTCGGCCGGGCCCACCTTCCCGCCCGCCGGGCTCCGGCGCACCGCCTCACGCATCGCGTACCACTTCGCCTCGACCTCGGCCGGGTCGCCGCCGAGCCGGTACACCGGGTCGTGCTTCGCCACCCAGGCGGCGAACGCCTTGTGCCGCGCGTCGAAGGCGTGGTCCTGCGCGAGGTTGTTGGCGTACCAGGCACCGGACGGGTCGACGACGCTGTCGAGGACGATCCGCCGCACCCGCCGCGGGTGGAGCTTGGCGTACACGGCGCCGAGGTAGGTGCCGTACGAGTAGCCGAAGTAGCTGATCTGCCGCGCGCCGAGCGCCCGGCGGACGACGTCCAGGTCCCTGGCGGCGCTCACGGTGCCGATGTGCGGCAGCACGGCGCCGTACTTGTCGCCGCACGCCTTCGCGAACGCCCGCGCCCGGTCGAGGCCGGCCCGCTCGTCCCGCTCGTCGCGCGGCACCGAATCCGGCCGCACGGCCGCGAAGTGCCCGGGACGGCAGTCCAGGGCCGGTTCGCTGGCGCCCACGCCGCGCGGGTCGAAGCCGATGACGTCGTACTGCGCCGCCACCTTCCCCGGCAGCGCCGCCGCGACGAAACCGGCCAGCGACCGGCCACTGCCGCCGGGACCGCCCGGATTGACGAGCAGGGGGCCCTGGAAGGTCTTCGCGGTGTGCCGGATGCGCGACAGGGCGAGGGTGATCTTCTCGCCGCGCGGATCCACGTGGTCCAGGGGCACCTCGACCGACGCGCACTGGAGCTTCGGGTAGGTCTTGGTGCCGCAGCCCTTCCACACGAGCGCGGTGCGCCCGGCGTCCGGGCCGGGAGCGGCACCGGCGTCCGCCGAGACGGCGGGCGGTACGGTCGCGACCAGTGCGGCCATCGTCACTCCGGCGGCGATCAGAACTCCTGCGCGTTTCTTCACTTGGCCTCCCGTGCTGCGGGGAACGTGGCTGTGAGTGACACAGCCCCTGCCGCATCGTGCCGGAAGGGAGCCCGGAAAAAGATGATCTGACCGCTTTGTGGCTGTCGTGGCGTCCCGGGCTGCCGGGCGTCAGAGCAGAGTGAGCTGGGTGGGGCCGGAAGCCTCCGGCTCCGTCGCCGTCGCGGGAACGCGCCGGCGCGCGCCAGGCCCCGACGGGCCTATGCCGAACTCGGTCGCCAGCTCGTGCACCTGACGGGTGATCCGCCGCTGGTACCACTTGGGGGCGTACGCCCCCTCGGCGTACAGCCGCTCGTACCGCCGCACGAGGTGGGGATGATGCTTCCCCAGCCACGCCATGAACCATTCGCGCGCTCCCGGCCGCAGATGCAGGACCAGCGGGGTCACCGAGGTCGCGCCCGAGACGGCGATCGCCCGGACGGTGGCGCGCAGCTGGTCGGGGGAGTCCCGAGGAAGGGGATGACTGGTGCCATCAGGACGCCGCAGCCGATGCCGTGGTCCGTGAGCGTGCGTACGACGTCCAGACGGCGCTCGGGGGAGGGTGTGCCCGGCTCGACCGTGCGCCACAGCTCCTGGTCCGTGAAGCCGACGGAGACGGAGATGCCGACCTCGGTCACCTCGGCGGCCTGCACCAGCAGGTCGAGGTCGCGCAGGATCAGCGTCCCCTTGGTCAGGATCGAGAAGGGGTTCGCGCGGTCGCGCAGGGCGGCGATGATGCCGGGCATCAGGCGGTAGCGGCCCTCGGCGCGCTGGTAGCAGTCGACGTTCGTACCCATCGCGATGTGCGCGCCCTGCCAGCGGCTGGACGCGAGCTGACCGCGCAGCAGCTCCGGCGCGTTGATCTTCACGATGATCTGGGAGTCGAAGTCCAGGCCCGTGTCCAGATCCAGATAGGTGTGGGTCTTGCGGGCGAAACAGTAGACGCATGCGTGCGTGCAGCCCCGGTACGGATTGACCGTCCATTCGAACGGCATGCGTGAGGCGCCCGGCACCCGGTTCATGATCGAGCGGGCGCGTACCTCGTGGAAGGTGATCCCCCGGAATTCCGGGGTGTCGAAGGTACGGGTGGTCACCGCGTCCGTTCCGAAGAGCGCGGCCTCCCCGGTGGTGGTGGGGTTTTCGGCCAGATTGTTCCAGCGCATGTGCGCCTCCTCGGTAGCACTGACCACAGAATAGAACACATGTTCCCCTTCTGTGGTGCAACCCCGATTTTGGGCGGCCGCGTGGGAGGTGGTTGGGTAAGCCGCACCCTTGAAAACCGAAGTGCTGGAGGAACAGGCATGGCGCAGGTCGAGGCCACCACGGAGCGGATCATCGCGGCGGATGCGGAGACGGTGTTCGACACGCTGGCCGACTACAGCGGCGCGCGCGAGAAGCTCCTGCCCGAGCACTTCTCCGAGTACGAGGTGCGCGAGGGCGGCGACGGCGAGGGCACCCTCGTCCACTGGAAGCTCCAGGCCACCAGCAAGCGCGTCCGCGACTGCCTACTCGAGGTGACCGAACCGACCGACGGGCAGCTCGTCGAGAAGGACCGCAACTCGTCCATGGTCACCACCTGGACCGTCACCCCGGCCGGCGAGGGCAAATCGAAGGCCGTCGTCAGCACCGTGTGGAACGGCGCGGGCGGCATCGGGGGCTTCTTCGAGAGGACGTTCGCGCCCAAGGGGCTGGGCCGGATCTACGACGCCCTGCTCGCCAACCTCGCCGCACACGTGGAGAAGTAGGCCACCCGGCAGTCGTCACCGGTTCGAGTGGTCTTCCCGGCGCGCCGGTAGTGCGCCGCAGGGGCTCCCACCGGGGGTGAAGCCGCCCGCGTACGCCTCCTGCCCCGATCGCCCCGCTTGCTCCCTGTTGTCGCGCAATGCGAGAAAAGGGCGGCGCAGTGCGACGAGGGGAGCGGTACGTGGGCGGGATCACTCTGGTGAAGGCGGACGCGGCGGGCGGCGCCGTCGAGCCGTCGGCGCCCCCACCGCGACTCCCCGACCCGGCGGACGCCGGGACCCGGCCCCTCAGTCCGGGGCGGGTCCGGCTGGTGTTCTTCGGGCTGATGCTCGCGCTGCTCCTCGCGGCGCTGGAGCAGATGATCGTCGCCACCGCCCTCCCGAAGATCGTCGGTGAACTCCAGGGCCTGGACCGGATGTCGTGGGCCATCACCGCCTATCTGCTCACCGCCACGATCGGCCTGCCCGTCTACGGGAAACTGGGTGACCTGTTCGGCCGCAAAGGTGTCTTCCAGTTCGCGATCGCCGTCTTCGTCGTCGGCTCGGCGCTGGCCGGCTGGTCGCGCACCATGGACCAGCTCATCGCCTTCCGCGCCCTTCAGGGCGTCGGCGCCGGCGGCCTCATGATCGGCGTCCAGGCGATCATCGCCGACATCGTGCCGCCCCGGGACCGGGGCCGCTTCATGGGCCTCATCGGCGCCGTGTTCGGCCTCGCGTCGGTGGCCGGACCGCTGCTCGGCGGCTTCTTCACCGACCACGCGTCCTGGCGCTGGTGCTTCTACATCAACGTCCCGTTCGGCCTGGTCACCATGGCCGTCATCGCCGTCGCACTGAAGCTCCCCAAGCCCCGCGTACGGCCGAGGCTCGACGTACTGGGCGCGTTGCTGCTCGCGGCCGCCTCCACCTGCCTGGTGCTGCTGACCAGTTGGGGCGGTACGCAGTACGCCTGGGACTCGCGCGTCGTCCTCGGCCTCGCGGCCGGAGCCGCCGGAACGACTCTGCTGTTCGTCGTCGTCGAGCACTGCGCGTCCGAACCGCTCATGCCGATGCGGCTGTTCCGCGACTCCGTCTTCACCGTCACCGGCCTCGTCGGCGCGGTCGTCGGCATCGCGCTCTTCGGCGCCGCCGGCTACCTGCCGACGTTCCTCCAGATGCTCGGCGGTGCCAGCGCCACCGAGTCCGGGCTGCTGATGCTGCCGATGATGGGCGGTGTGGTCGTCGCCTCGATCGTGTCCGGCCAGCTCATCAGCCGCACCGGCCGCTACCGCGTCTACCCGGTCGCCGGCAGCGCGTGCTCGGTGCTCGGCATGTGGCTGCTGTCCCGGCTGGAGGCCGACACCTCGCGGCTGCACTACAGCATCTGGATGGCCGTACTCGGCATCGGCATCGGGCTCGTCCTGCCGGTGCTCATCCTCGCCGTCCAGAACTCCGTTCCCCCGGCCGACCTGGGCACCGCCACGAGCGCCCACAACTACTTCCGGCAGGTCGGCGGCAGCGTGGGCGCCGCCGTCTTCGGCACCCTCTTCGCCCACCGGCTCGACGACGAGCTGGCCGAGCGGCTGCCCGGGGACGTCGGCCTGCCCGATCCGGCGGCCATCACCCCGCAGCTCGTGCACGCGATGGAGCCCGCTCTGCGCGACGCCTACATCGACGCGTACGCCGAGGCCATGCCGCGGATCTTCCTCTACCTCGTGCCGGTGCTCGTTCTCGGCCTGCTCATCGCCTGCTTCCTCAAGGAGAAACCGCTGGTGTCCCACAACGCCCCCGCAGCCGAGTCCTCCACCGTCCCGGCGGCCCGCACCGCCGCCCCCTACCTGGCGGGCGTTCCCGTCTGCGGAACCGTCCAGCACCACGACGGCAGCGTCGTACCGCGCGCGGCCCTCACCCTCATCGACGTATCGGGGCGGCAGGTCGGGCGCGGCGCGAGCGGCGAGGACGGGCGGTACGCGCTGAGCGTGGCCGGGTCCGGGTCGTACGTGATGATCGCGGCGGCCGGCGGGCACCAGCCGCAGGCCGTCACCGTGACCGTGGGGGAACGGCCCGTCGAGCTCGATGTGGTGCTCGGCGGCGCGGGCCGCCTCGCCGGGACCGTGCACACGGCGGACGGGACACCGGTACGGGACGCCGCCGTGACGCTCACCGACGTACGGGGAGAGGTCGTCGCGTCGACCCGCAGCGGGCGCGAGGGCGGGTACGTCATCACCGAGCTGGTCGCGGGGGAGTACACCCTGGCCGGGAGCGCGCCCGCGTTCCGTCCCGCCGCGCTTCCGGTGAGCGTGCAGGCGTCGCGGGAGACCCGCCAGGACATCGAGCTGGCGGGCGGCGCGGTGCTGCGCGGCACCGTACGGGCGACCGGCGGACGGCCCGTCGAGGACGCCCGGGTGACGCTGCTGGACGCCGGGGGCAACGTGGTGGACACGCTGACCACCGGCCCCGACGGCACGTTCCGCTTCGTCGACCTCTCCTCCGGCGAGTACACGGTGATCGCCGCGGGTTATCCGCCGGTCGCCACCGTGCTCCAGGTCGCGGGCGGCGGCCGTACCGAACGCGACCTGCAACTCGGCCACGAGGACTGAGGGCACCCACCGGCGGGGCACCCCCCACCGACCCGGCCCCCACCGACCGGGCACCCACGACGGGTGTCCCGCGGATTTCGGCCGCGGCGGCCGGTCGTGGGCCGTTCGGAGTGACGTGGCGGGTTCGCGGTCCGCTGCGGGCGCGCTGAGCAGGGCCGGTCCGGTGCCGGGTCCTACGCTGGGCCCGGCCCCGGTGCGGGGCACGCCGGTGGACCCCAGGGAGCAACGATGCCGGAGCAGGGCCGGGAGCCGGCCGACGCGCAGCGCGAGCACTGGCAGCGGACGTACGCCGGCCATCCCCGAATGTACGGCGAGGCTCCCTCGGCCGCCGCCGTCCACGCCGCCGCGGTGTTCCGCGTGGCGGGCGCCGAGGACGTACTGGAGCTGGGGGCGGGGCACGGTCGCGACGCCCTGTACTTCGCCGGCTGCGGCTTCGCGGTCCGCGCCGTGGACTTCAGCTCGGCCGGTCTTGATCAACTGGTCGAACGCGCAGCGGAGTTGGGGCTCGGCTCCTCGGTGAGTGTCCTGGTCCACGACGTGCGCCGCCCGCTGCCGCTGCCCGACCGATCCGTGGACGCGGTCTTCGCCCACCTGCTGATGTGCATGGCGCTGTCGACGCCCGAGATCCGTCAACTGGCGGACGAGGTACGGCGGGTACTGCGCCCCGGAGGCACGTTCGTCTACACGGTCCGGCACACCGGTGACGCCCACTACGGGGCGGGCACGGCCCACGGGGACGACATCTTCGAGCACGGCGGGTTCGCGGTGCACTTCTTCGACCGCGCCCTCGTCGACGCGCTGGCCGAGGGGTGGGAGCTGCGTGAGGTCCACGCCTTCGAGGAGGGCGACCTGCCGCGCCGCCTGTGGCGGATCACCCAGACACTGCCGGGCGGCGCCGCCCCGGGAGCGGGAGGAGGGTGAGCGGTGGAGCGCACGGGAGTCGTGGGAACCGGGCCTCGCGTGGCGCCGGCAGACCTGGCCGGGGCGTGCGGCTGCGCGTAACGTGATGCCGCATGAAGATCCTGATCAGCGCGGACATGGAGGGCGCGACCGGCGTCACCTGGCCGGCCGACGTACTGGCGGGGACTCCGCAGTGGGAGCGCTGCCGGTCCCTGTTCACGTCGGACGTCAACGCGGCCGTCCTCGGTTTCTTCGACGGGGGCGCCGACGAGGTGCTCATCAACGAGGCGCACTGGACCATGCGCAATCTTTTCCTGGAGCAGCTCGACGAGCGCGCCCAGATGCTCACAGGGCGGCACAAATCCCTCAGCATGGTCGAAGGTGTGCAGCACGGGGACGTGGACGGCATCGCGTTCGTCGGCTACCACACCGGCGCCGGCACCGAGGGCGTCCTGGCGCACACGTACCTGGCCAACTCCATCACCGGGGTGTGGGTGAACGGCGAGCGGGCCAGTGAGGGGCTGCTCAACTCCCACGTCGTCGCGGAGTACGGCGTGCCCGTGGTCCTTGTCACCGGCGACGACCTGACCTGCGAGGACGCGAAGGGGTACGCTCCCGGGGCGCGTAAGGTCGCGGTCAAGGACTACGTCTCCCGGTACGCCGCGGTGTGCCGCACCCCGGCCCGTACCGCGGCGGACATCAGGGCCGCCGCCAAGGAGGCGACGGCTCTGGCCGTGCGCCACGAGCCGGTGCGCGGCGGCTCGTTCACCGTGGAGCTGGAATTCGACGCGGAGCACCTTTCGGGTGTCGCCACCGTGGTACCGGGGGTGGAGGCGACCGCAGAACGGCGTGTCGCGTACACCAGCGCGACGATGTATGAGGGCATTCGTACTTTCAAGGCCGTTACGACGATCGTCTCGGCCGCGGTGGAGGAGCAGTATGGCTGACAAGCAGCCGATCGACGGGAGACCGGCCGACGGGGCCACGATCGACGCGCTCGCGCTCGACGAGGTGGTGGCATTCACGTCCGATCTCATCCGGATCGACACCACCAACCGCGGCGGCGGGGACTGCCGCGAGCGCCCGGCCGCCGAGTACGTCGCCGAGCGGCTGGCGGACGCCGGCCTGGCGCCGCTCCTGCTCGAACGCACCCCCGGACGGACCAACGTCGTCGCCAGGATCGCCGGCACCGACCCGTCCGCCGACGCGCTGCTGGTCCACGGTCACCTGGACGTCGTACCCGCCGAGCCCGCCGACTGGAGCGTGCACCCCTTCTCCGGCGAGGTCCGCGACGGCGTGGTCTGGGGCCGGGGCGCGATCGACATGAAGAACATGGACGCGATGGTCCTCGCCGTCGTACGGGCCTGGGCACGCACCGGCACCCGGCCGCGCCGCGACATCGTGCTCGCCTTCACCGCCGACGAGGAGGCCAGCGCCGTCGACGGCTCGGGCTTCCTCGCCGCCGAACACCCCGAGCTCTTCGAAGGCTGCACGGAGGGCATCAGCGAGTCCGGGGCCTACACCTTCCACGCCGGTCCGGGCATGGAGATCTACCCGATCGCGGCCGGCGAGCGGGGCACCGGCTGGCTCAAGCTCACCGGGGTCGGCACGGCCGGCCACGGCTCCAAGGTCAACCGGGACAACGCGGTCAGCAGGCTGGCCGCCGCCATCGCCCGGATCGGCGCGTACGAGTGGCCGGTGCGGCTCACGCCGACCGTCCGGGCCAGCCTCACCGAACTCGCCGCCCTGCACCAGCTCGACGCACCGGACTTCGAGTCGCCCGACTTCGACGTGGACGCGCTGCTCAACAAGCTGGGGCCCGCCGCCGCGCTGGTCGAGGCGACCGTACGGGGCAGCGCCAACCCGACGATGCTGGATGCCGGTTACAAGGTCAACGTCATCCCGGGGCGGGCGACCGCCTACGTCGACGGACGGTTCCTGCCGGGTGGCGAGGACGAGTTCCGCCGGACCCTGGACCTGCTCACCGGGGACGGAGTGGACTGGGAGTTCCACCACCGGGAGACCGCCCTGGAGGCGCCGACCGACTCGCCGACGTACGCGAAACTGCGTGCGGCGGTGCAGCACTTCGCACCGGGCGGGCACGTCGTGCCGTACTGCATGTCGGGCGGTACCGACGCCAAGCAGTTCTCGCGGCTCGGCATCACGGGCTACGGCTTCTCACCGCTGAAGCTGCCCGTTGACTTCGACTACCAGGCGCTGTTCCACGGCGTCGACGAACGTGTACCGGTCGAGGCCCTCCACTTCGGCGTGCGCGTGCTCGATCATTACCTGAAGACCGCCTAGCAGGGACAAGCAGGGGGAGTTGGACGGCATGGTGCCCACTGGACCGTACGGAAGCTGGCCGTCGCCGATCGGTGCCGGGCTCGCCGCCTCGCACGACGGGCACCCCGAGTACGTCGGCGTGGTCGGCGACGAGGTGTGGTGGACGGCGCCGCGCCCCACCGAGGGCGGCCGGCGCGCCCTGGTACGCCGACGGGCGGACGGCGGCGAGGAATCGGTTCTGCCCGCTCCCTGGAACGTACGCAGCAGAGTCATCGAGTACGGCGGGCAGCCCTGGGCCGGGGCGCAGCGCGCGGCGGGCGGGCCGCTCGTCGTCTTCGTCCACTTCCCGGATCAGCGGCTCTACGCGTACGAACCCGACGTCCCCGGCGCCGAACCGCGCCCCCTCACCCCCGTCTCGGCGGTCGGCGGCGGCCTGCGCTGGGCCGACCCGCAGCTGCGGATGGACCGGGGCGCGGCGGGCGAGGTGTGGTGCGTGCTGGAGGAGTTCACGGGGGAGGGCCCCAGCGACGTGCGGCGCGTCGTGGTGGCCGTACCGCTCGACGGATCGGCCGCCGGGGACCGGGCGGCCGTACGGGAACTCTCCGACGGCGCGCACCGGTTCGTCACCGGGCCCCGCGTCTCCCCGGACGGGAGCCGGGCGGCCTGGATCGCCTGGGACCATCCCCGGATGCCCTGGGACGGCACGGAAGTGATCCTCGCGGACGTCGCCGGGGACGGCACCTTCCAGGGGGCCCGGCGCCTGGTCGGCGGGCCCGACGAATCGGTCGCGCAGGTCGACTGGACCGCCGGCGGGCAACTGCTCTTCTCCAGCGACCGCAGCGGCTGGTGGAACCTCTACCGCGCGGACCCGGACGGGGGCACCGTGGCGCTCTGCTCCCGCGAGGAGGAGTTCGGCGGGCCGCTCTGGAAGATCGGCCTGCGGTGGTTCCACCCGCTGGACAACGGCCTGGTCGCCGTCATCCACGGCAGCGGCACCACCGCGCTCGGCATCCTCGACCCGGAGAGCTGCGAGGTCGTCGACTCAGCGGGCCCCTGGACCGAATGGTCGCCCACCCTCGCCGTGCACGGCAGCCGGGTCGTCGGCGTCGCCGCCAGCCCGCGCAGCGCGTACGAGGTGATGGAACTCGACACCTGTACCGGGCACACGCGGGTCATCGGGTCCGCGCACGACGACCCGGTCGACCCGTCCTTCTACCCCGAGCCGCAGATCCGCGTCTTCACCGGTCCCGACGGCCGCGAGACGCACGCCCACATCTACCCGCCGCACCACCCCGGCCGCGTCGCACCCGCCGACGAACTGCCGCCGTACGTCGTGTGGGCGCACGGCGGGCCCACCGGCCGCGCCCCGCTCGTACTCGACCTGGAGATCGCCTACTTCACCTCGCGCGGCATCGGCGTCGCCGAGGTCAACTACGGCGGATCCGCCGGGTACGGGCGCGACTACCGCAACCGGCTGCGCGAGCAGTGGGGCGTCGTGGACGTCGAGGACTGCGCCGCCGTCGCCGTCGCCCTCGCCGCGGAGGGCACGGCCGACCCGCGGCGGCTGGCGATCCGGGGCGGCAGCGCGGGCGGCTGGACCGCCGCCGCCTCCCTCACCAGCACCGGCGTGTACGCGTGCGGCACCGTCCTCTACCCGATCCTCGACCTGACGGCCTGGGCGACGGGCGGCACCCACGACTTCGAGTCGCGGTACCTGGAGAGCCTGGTCGGACCGCTCGCGGCCTACCCCGACCGCTACCGCGGACGCTCTCCCGTGCACCGGGCCGACCGGATCACCGCGCCCTTCGTGCTGCTCCAGGGGCTCGACGACGTGATCTGCCCGCCCGCGCAGTGCGAGCGCTTGCTGGAGCGCCTGGCGGGGCGCGGCATCCCGCACGCGTACCTCACCTTCGAGGGCGAGGGGCACGGCTTCCGCAGGGCCGACACGCTGGCCCGCGCGCTGGAGGCCGAACTCGCCCTTTACGTCCAGACCTTCGGCATCGACCGCGGTGACGTACCGCGACTGGAGCTCGGCACATGACCCTCGCGCCGCTGACCCGGCCCGCACGGCTGAGGCCGGGGGCGCGGGTCGCCGTCGTGGCCCCGAGCGGACCCGTCCCCGGCGAGCGGCTCGAAGCGGGGCTCGACATCCTGCGGGGCTGGGGCCTCGACCCCGTGGTGGGCCCGCATGTGCCGGGCGCGCACCGGGAGCTCCGGTATCTCGCCGACGCGGACGGGGCGCGGGCCCGGGACCTGGAGGATGCCTGGTGCGACCCGTCCGTGGACGCGGTGATCTGCGCGCGGGGCGGTTACGGCGTCCAGCGCATGGTGGACCTGCTCGACTGGGCGGCGATGCGCGCGGCCGGCCCCAAGGTCTTCGTCGGCTACAGCGACATCACGGCGCTGCACGAAGCCTTCGCCGTACGGCTGGGACTCGCCACCCTGCACGGTCCGATGGCCGCCACCACGGCCTTCCTCAAGGACGCCCGCACCCAGGAGTCGCTGCGGGCCACCCTCTTCGACCCCGAGTCGGTGATGACGCTGGGGCTGGAGACGGCCGGGGTCCTCGTCCCCGGCCGGGCGCGCGGCATCACGCTCGGCGGCTGCGTCAGCCTGCTCGCCGCCGACCTGGGCACACCGCGTGCGCGGCCCGGTGCGCGGGGCGGCCTGCTGCTCGTCGAGGACATCGGCGAGGAGGCGTACCGCCTCGACCGGATCCTCACCCAGCTGCTGCGCTCCGGTTGGCTGGACGGCGTGGCGGGCATCGCCCTCGGCTCCTGGGAGGACTGCGGCCCGTACGAGGAGGAGGTGCGGCCGCTGCTGTACGACCGGCTGGGGGCCCTGGGCGTGCCGGTCGTCGAGGAGCTGGGCTTCGGGCACTGCGCCACCGCCCTGACGGTGCCGCTGGGCGTGCCCGCCGTACTCGACACGGACACCCGCACGCTCACGCTCGACGTGCCGGCGCTGCGCTGAGCCCCGGAGCTGGGGAGCGGGGGAGCGGGGGAGCGGGGCCGGGCGGTCGGCGGGCGCGGTCAGGTCCCCCGGTAGGCCCCCGTCGCCCCGTCGATGAGCTCGCGGACGATGTCCATGTGGCCCGCGTGCCGCGCGGTGTCCTCCAGCATGTGGATGAGCACCCAGCGCAGCGACACCGTGTTGCCCGACCACGACGTGCCCGCGGTGTCGAGGTCCAGCTCGGCCACGGCCCGGTCGGCTGCCGCGCGGGCCCGCCCGTAGAACGCCACGATGTTCGCGGTGGACTCGTCGTCGGTCACGGTCATGTCCTCGTACGGATCGAACCACAGCGGCTCGCTCTCGCGCCCGAACGTCGTGCAGAACCATCCGTACTCGACGGTCGCCAGATGCTTCACCAGGCCGAGCAGGTTCGTCCCGGACGGGGTCATGGGCCGGCGCAGCTGCTCGTCGTCGAGACCGTCGAGCTTCCACAGCACCGCATCACGGTGCCGGTCCAGGCTGACCTGGAGGCTTTCCTTCTCGCCGCCGGTGTAAGGCACCTGCTTCGTCGTCATGTCCCGGAACGTAACAGCCGGGTCTGACATCGCGTCCCGCCCGCCGCTCCGGGAAGGCGGCCGGAACAGCCCCAAGGGCGTGGCCCTGCCGGCCACGGCGGGCATCGGCGCCCTGGGCGGCGGCTGCTTCCCGGGACGGCGCAGACAGGGCCCGGCAGCTGACCGAAGTAGCCTGACCGCATGTCCGAGAGCGCCGCCCTCCTCGCCGAGGGCCCCCGTGTGGCCCTGCGGCACTTCAGCCTCGCCGACGCCGACGAGTTCACCGAACAAGTACGGGAGAGCAAGAGCCTGCACCACCCGTGGCTCTTCCCGCCGGACCGGCCCACGGCGTACGCCGCGTACGCGGGTACGCTCATCGACGACCCGACGCGGGTCGGTTACCTGGTGTGCGAGCGCTCCGGCGGCGGCATCGCGGGCTTCATCAACATCAACAACATCGTCGGCGGCAACTTCCTGTGCGGCTCCCTCGGCTACGGGGCGTTCGCGCACGCGGCGGGCCGCGGTCTGATGAGCGAGGGCCTCGGCCTGGTCCTGGACCAGGCGTTCGGCCCTCTGGGCCTGCACCGCCTGGAGGCCAACATCCAGCCCGCGAACAAGGCGTCCATCGCGCTCGTCCGCAGGGCCGGTTTCCGGCTGGAGGGTTACTCGCCGGACTTCATCCACGTCGACGGTGCCTGGCGCGACCACGAACGATGGGCGATCACCACGGAAATGCGCGGCTGACGTCCGGCTGCCCGCCGGATCAGGACCCCTGGTCAGCGGGGCGTCCGCCGTGTTCCGATGGGCGTCGGGCGCCGGCGGACGGTGGCCCGTACGAGGGAGTGAGGCTGCCTTGGCCACGACTGTGCGACGTGCCGTACTGACCCTGCCCGCCGCCCCTTTGGGCCCGGAGAACCCTCTTCCGGGGCTCCGGCCACTCGACGAGCAGCACGTCGTCGACGAGCGCTCGCGCACGGGTCTCCCGCGCGACATGGCCCGGCAGATCGGCTACGAGCCGCTGCGCACGCTGCTGCCCGTGCGCGTCCTGGACGGATACGGACGTGAGCGTACGCCGACGGACCTCGACGCGATCGTCATCGAGAACGACCACCTGCGAGCCACCGTGCTGCCGGGGCTCGGCGGGCGCGTGCACTCGCTGTTCCACAAGCCGGCGGGCCGCGAACTCCTCTACCGCAACCCGGTCCTCCAGCCCGCCGACTTTGCGCTCAACGGCGCGTGGTTCTCCGGCGGACTGGAGTGGAACATCGGCGCCACCGGACACACGACACTGTCCTGCGCCCCGCTGCACGCCGCGATCGTCCCCGCCCCCGACGGCGGCGACATGGTCAGGCTGTGGGAGTGGGAGAGGCTGCGCGACCTGCCCTTCCAGGTGGACCTGTGGCTGCCGGCCGACTCGGAGTTCCTGTACGTCGGCGTACGGATACGCAACCCGCACGAGCGGACCGTCCCCACCTACTGGTGGTCCAACATCGCCGTACCCGAGGACGAGGGGACGCGGGTCCTCGCCCCGGCGGACGAGGCCTGGCACTTCGGCTACGCACGCAGTCTGCGGCGGGTGCCGGTACCGGACGCCCACGGCGACGGCGTCGACCGTACGTACCCGCTGCGCGGCGACCACCCCGCCGACTACTTCTACGAAGTGCCCCGCGACGCCCGCAAGTGGATCGCCTCGCTCGACGCCGGCGGGCAGGGGCTCGTCCAGACCTCCACCGACCGGCTGAGCGGGCGCAAGCTGTTCCTGTGGGGCGCGGGGCGCGGCGGGCGGCGCTGGCAGCGGTGGCTGACCGAGCCGGGGACGCCCGGTTACGCCGAGATCCAGGCCGGACTCGCCCGTACGCAGCTCGAACACGTACCGCTGGAGGCCGGGGCCGAGTTCAGCTGGCTGGAGGCGTACGGCCCGCTGGCCGCCGACCCTCGCGCGGTGCACGGAGAGGACTGGCCGACGGCGCGCGCGCAGGCCGGGGCGCGGCTGGAGGAGGCGCTGCCGCGGGCGCGGGTGGACGCGGCGTACGAGGCGTGGCGGCCGTACGCCGATCACGAGCCCGGACAGTCGCTCGCGGCCGGCTCCGGGTGGGGCGCGCTGGAGGTTCTGCGTGGCGGGCTCAAGCTCCCGGGCACGCCCTTCGACGAGGCGACGCTCGGGGAACAGCAGCGGCCCTGGCGGGAGTTGCTGCGCAGCGGTACGTTCCCGGACCGGGCGGGCGGGGCGCCGACGCCGCCCGGACCCTCCCTGGTCGCGCAGCACTGGCGGGACATGCTGGAGACGGCTCCGGCCGAGCCCCTCACCGAGTACCACCTGGGGGTCGCCCAGTGGCACGCGGGCGATGTGGCGCAGGCGGTGCGCAGCTGGGAGCGGGGCCTCAAGATCACCCGGTCCCGCTGGCCGCTGCTGCGCTGCCTCGCCGTCGCCGACCTCGACGCGGGCAACGCCGGGCGCGCCGCCGATCATTACGCCGAGGCGTTCGAAGACCTCTGCCGGGAGCGGGGCGACGGCGAGGAGTGGGCGGCGGCGACGGCCGCGTTGGGGCGCGAGGCGATCGGCGCGCTGCTCGCGGTGGGCCGGGCGGACGCGGCGCGCGCGGTGTGGGAGGGGCTGCCGCCGGAGGTCCGGGCGAGCGGCCGCTTCCGGCTCGCCGAGGCGCAACTCCTGGCCGCCGAGGGCGACAAGGAGGGCGCCCGCGCCCTCTTCGGCGCCGGGTTCGAGGTGCCGGACCTGCGGGAGGGCGCGGAGGTGCTGGGCGAGGTGTGGGCGTCGGTCAGCGACGAGCCGCTGCCCGACGCGTACGACTACCGGATGCGGCCGCCGGCCGTGGAGTAGTTCAGACGGTGGCGGGGCGCCGGTCGACGTACTCGAAAACCGAGCCGTCCGGGTGGGCGGCGATCAGGTTGCGGCCGGCCGGGGTCGGGACCGGGCCCGCGATGATGCGGGCCCCGGCCCCGGCCAGGGCCGCGCCTGCCTCGTCGACGTCGTTGACGGCGATGGTCGCGGAGACCTTGCGCAGCACTTCGAGCTCGGACTCGGGGCCGCTCATCAGGAGGAAGCAGCCGACCGCGGCGACGGAGACCCCGCCGCGTTCGAAGCGCAGGGCGCGGCTTCCGGTGAGGCGTTCGTAGAAGGCCGCCGTGGCCTCCAGGTCGTCGACGCAGATGCGCAGCGTGGTTCCCAGGATCTCCATGCGCACCAGGGTAGTTGGTCCCCCTGCGCGTCGCCGGGGTACGCCGACGGCTCCCGCCGGGCGGAGGGGGGCGCCCGCGTCAGGCGCGGCACAGCACCTCTCCGTGCGGCACCATGAACCACGCGTCCTCCCGCTGTCCCCACTCCCGCCACGCCCCCGCGATCGCCGCCAGCTCGTCGCGGGTCGCGTGGCCGCCGGACACCGCCAGTTCGGTGTACACCGATGCCGTCGTACGGTCCGCCCACAGGCCGCTCCACCACTCCCGTTCGCCCGGAGTAGCGAAACACCACGCCGACGCCGACGCCCGCACATCGGTGAAACCGGCCCGGCGCGCCCACGACAGGAGCCTGCGGCCCGCATCCGGTTCGCCGCCGTTCGCGCGCGCGACCCGGCCGTACAACTGCTGCCACTCCGCCATGAGCGGCACCTCCGGGAACCACGTCATCGCGGCGTAGTCGCTGTCGCGCGCCGCCACGACACCGCCGGGACGGCAGACGCGCCGCATCTCCCGCAGCGCTCCCACCGGGTCACCGACGTGCTGGAGCACCTGATGCGCGTGGACGACGTCGAAGGAGTCGTCGGCGAAGTCCAGCGCGTGGACGTCGGCCACCGCGAACTCCACGTTCTCCAGCCCGCGTTCAGCCGCCGCCTCGCGCGCCCGCCCGAGTACGTCCTCGTCCGCGTCGACGGCCGTCACCCGGCCGGGCGCGACGAGCGCGGCCAGGTCGGCCGTGATGGTGCCGGGGCCGCAGCCCACGTCCAGCACGCGCAGCCCCGGGCGCAGCTCGTCCAAGAGGTACGCCGCCGAGTTGGCGGCCGTACGCCAGCTGTGCGAGCGCAGCACCGACTCGTGGTGCCCATGGGTGTAGACGGCGGTCTCCTCGGGCATGGCCGTACTCCTTCTCCTCAAGTGTCCGCTCGTGAAGCGGTACGCCGTACGCTACGCCGCCATGCCGGAATGTGAGACGTAAATCTCGCGATGTGGGACATCGAAACACGTGGCGGTGCGCATGCCGGCGCGCGTGCGGGTGCGACGGCCGGGTACGCGGGAACGTGCGGCCGGAGGAGGGGGAGCGCCGGCCGGGTCAGGTCCCCAGTACCTGCGGCAGCACCTTGGTGCGGTAGAAGTCGAAGAACCCGCGCTGGTCCGGGCCGATCTGGTTCACGTACGCCCGGTCGAACCCGGCCTCGGCGTACGCCATCGGCGCGCGCACGTGCGCGTCGGTGTCGTCCCCGCACACCACGTCCGAGGCGACCATGTCCTCGGTGACGAGGGAGGACGCCTGCTCGAAGTGACGCGGCGTGGGCAGGACCTGACCCAGCTCACCGGGCAACTGAGCGCTCGGCCAAAGCCGGTGGACCGTGCGCACCGCCTCGTCGCGGTCCGGACCGTAGCAGACCTTCGTCCCGCCGCTGACCGGCTTGCCGGCCCCACCGCCGTCGCGGAAACGGGTCACCGGCCCGGCGTCGGGGGCCATGGTGATGAGCCCGTCGCCGATACGCGACGCGAGCGACAGCGCCTTGGCGCCGAACGCCGAGATGTCGATGGGGACATGCTCGTCCGGGACGGTGTAGAGCCGGGCGTTCTCCACCGTGTAGTGCTTGCCCTCGTGGCTGACCTCGTTGCCGTCGAAGAGACTGCGGATCAGCTGCACGGCCTCCTCCAGCATCTCCAGCCGCACCCGCGCGCCCGGCCACGCCCCGCCCAGGATGTGCTCGTTGAGCGCCTCACCGCTGCCCACGCCCAGCCGGAACCGGCCCTCACCGAGCTGGACGGCCGCCGTGGCCGCCGCCTGGGCGACCACCGCCGGGTGCATCCGTACGGTCGGACAGGTCACGGCGGTCTGCACGGGCAGCGAGACCGCCTCGGACAGGGCGCCGATCACCGACCAGACGAAGGGGCTCTGGCCCTGTTCCTCGTTCCACGGGTGGTAGTGGTCGGAGATCCACAGCGCCTGGAACCCGGCCTGCTCGGCCATGCGCGCCTGTTCGACGAGGTCGGCGGGGCCGAACTCCTCGGTGGACAGGAAGTATCCGAACTCGGTCATGAGGGGTGCCTCCCGGGCGAGCGGTTGCTGTACGCCGGGTAACCAGCGCGTACGCCGGGAAACTCGCGCCGCCGGGTTTGGCCCCTGGGGACAGGGGCACCGGGAAGGTCCACCGCAACCGCCCCGCCTACGAGGTGAACGCAGTGACCCGTAACCGTCCCCGCATCGTCGTCGTCGGAGCGGGCTTCGCCGGCCACCAGGCCGCGAGGACCCTCTCCCGGCAGCTCAGGGACAACGCCGAGATCGTCCTGCTCAACCCGACCGACTACTTCCTCTACCTCCCGCTCCTGCCACAGGTGGCCGCCGGCATCCTCGAACCGCGCCGCGTGACGGTCTCGCTGCCGGGGACGCTTCCGCGCGTACGGCTGGTCCTCGGCGAGGCGGACCGTGTCGACTTGGCGGCCCGGCGCGTGCACTACACGGGGCCCGAGGACGACAAGGGCGAGCTGGAGTACGACCGGCTCGTGCTGGCCGTCGGCAGCGTCAACAAGCTCCTGCCGGTCCCCGGTGTCGCCGAACACGCCCACGGCTTCCGGGGCCTGCCCGAGGCCCTGTACCTGCGCGACCACGTGACCCGCCAGATCGAACTGGCCGCCGCCACCGGCGACCCGGACGAGTGCGCCGCGCGCTGCACCTTCGTCGTCGTCGGCGCCGGATACACCGGCACCGAGGTCGCGGCCCAGGGCCAGATGTTCACCGACGCCCTCGTGCGCAAGCAGCGCGCCTGGCGGCACGCCGGGCACAAGCCGCGCTGGCTGCTGCTCGACATCGCGCCGCGCGTCCTGCCCGAACTGGACCGCCGTCTGTCCCGGACGGCCGACAAGGTGCTGCGCGGGCGAGGAGTCGACGTACGCACGCAGACCTCCGTCAAGGAGGCCACCCGTGAAGGGGTCCTGCTGGACGACGGGGAGTTCGTCGACACCAGGACCGTCGTCTGGTGTGTCGGCGTACGGCCCGATCCGCTCGTCTCGGAGGTCGGCCTGCCCGTCGAGCGCGGCCGGCTGCTTGTCGAGCCGACCCTCAACGTGCCCGGCCACCCCGAGGTCTTCGCCTGCGGCGACGCGGCGGCCGTGCCCGACCTCACGCGGCCGGGGGAGTACACACCGATGACCGCGCAGCACGCGGCCCGGCAGGGAAAGGTGGCGGGCCGCAACGTCGCCGCCTCCCTCGGGTACGGCGAGCGGCAGCAGTACAAGCACAACGACCTGGGGTTCGTCGTGGACCTCGGCGGCGTCAAGGCCGCCGCCAACCCGCTCGGCGTACCGCTGTCCGGTCCCCTCGCGGGCGCGGTCACGCGCGGCTACCACCTCGCCGCCATGCCGGGGAACCGGGTGCGGGTCGCCGCCGACTGGATGCTCGACGCCGTACTGCCGCGCCAGGCCGTGCAGCTGGGCCTGGTCCGGTCCTGGTCGGTTCCGCTCGACACGTCCTCGCCGGAACTGGCCAGGGTCCCCGGCGCGCGCGCCCGGGCACAGCAGAGTGAACCCGACGGATGACCACGGGGAGTGACCACAGGGAGTGACATGGACAGCGAACAGCTCATCCAGCTCGGGCAGCAGCTGAGGGTCGACGCGGTGCGGGCCGCCGACGCCGCGCAGTCGGGCCATCCGACGTCGTCGATGTCGGCGGCGGACCTCGCGGCCGTACTCCTCGGCAAGCACCTGCGCTACGACTTCGACCGGCCGGACCATCCGGGCAACGACCGGCTGATCCTCTCGAAGGGTCACGCCTCCCCGCTCCTGTACGCCATGTACCGGGCGGCCGGTGCCGTCGGTGACGAGGAGTTCCTGACCTACCGGCAGCGCGGCAGCCGCCTCGAAGGACATCCCACGCCCCGGCTCCCCTGGGTCGACGTGGCCACCGGCTCGCTCGGGCAGGGGCTGCCGGTCGGCGTCGGCGTGGCGCTGGCGGGCAAGCGGCTCGACCGGGCGCCGTACCGGGTATGGGTGCTCAGCGGCGACAGCGAGATGGCCGAGGGATCGGTGTGGGAGGCCGTCGAGCACGCGGCCCACGAGCACCTCGACAACCTCATCCTGGTCATCGACGTCAACCGGCTCGGACAGCGCGGTCCCACCCGCCACGAGTGGGACCTGGGGGCGTACAGCCGCAGGCTGCACGCCTTCGGCTGGCACACCATCGAGGTCGACGGACACGACGTCGAGGCCGTCGACGCCGCCTTCAACGAGGCCCGGTCGACCACCGGCCGGCCCACCGCCGTCGTCGCGCGCACGCACAAGGGGCGCGGTGTGGCGGCGGTGGAGGACAAGGAGGGCATGCACGGCAAGCCGCTCAAGGACGCCGGGAGCGCGATCGAGGAGCTCGGCGGGCCCCGGTTCGTCCGCGTGGAGGTCCAGAAGCCAGCCGCCACACTGAGTTCCGCCCTGCTCGGCACGCGCGGCGCCGCGCTGACGCTGCCTAAGTACGAGAAGGGCGACGAGGTCGCCACCCGCAACGCCTACGGCGAGGCGCTCGCCGCCCTCGGATCGGCGCGCGGCGACGTCGTGGCCCTCGACGGCGAGGTGAGCGACTCGACGCGGTCGCAGTTCTTCGCGAAGGAGCACCCGGACCGGTTCTTCGAGTGCTACATCGCCGAGCAGCAACTGGTCGCGGCGGCCGTCGGGATGCAGACACGCGGTTACGTGCCGTACGCCTCGTCCTTCGCCGCCTTCCTGACCCGAGCGCACGACTTCGTGCGGATGGCGGCCGTCAGCAGGGCCGGCATCAATGTCGTGGGTTCGCACGCCGGGGTGGCCATCGGCGAGGACGGGCCCTCCCAGATGGGGCTCGAAGACCTCGCGATGTTCCGGGCCGTGCACGGCAGCACGGTCCTCTACCCCTGCGACGCCAACCAGACGGCGAAGCTCGTCGCCGCGATGGCGGAGGGCGACGCGCAGAGCCGCGGCGTGCGCTATCTGCGCACCAGCAGGGGCGCCATGCCGGTCCTCTACGGCCCCGACGAGGAGTTCCCGGTCGGCGGAAGCAAGCTGCTGCGCTCCGGCGACGACGACAAACTGACGCTGCTGGCCGCCGGAGTGACGGTCCACGAGGCCCTGCGGGCGGCGGACTCGCTGGAGCGTGACGGGGTGCCGGTCCGTGTCGTGGACCTGTACTCCGTCAAGCCCGTCGACGAGCGCGCCGTGCAGGAGGCTGCGGAGCGCACCGGCTGCCTCGTGACGGTCGAGGACCACCATTCGCAGGGCGGCCTGGGCGACGCGGTCGCGGAGGTGTTCTCCGACGGCCGTCCGGCGCCGCGCATGGTGCGGCTCGCTGTGGGCAACATGCCCGGCTCGGCCACCGAGCAGGAGCAGCTCGGCGCGGCGGGCATCGACGCCGACTCGATCGTGGCCGCCGTGAAGCTCCTGGCGGAGAAGGTGCTCGTCCTGTGACAGCGCGGCGGGGCGTGGGTGGCGGGGTGCCCTGAACATCCCGCCACCCTCCCCGCGCCGTGCGGGCCTGCCGGGAAGCGGGCCCGCCGTGTCCGTACGACGCCTGAGCGAGGCCGGGAGAGACGATGAGCGACGACACCACGACCGTAAGGGCGGGGCACCGCACGGTGACCGTCCACCGCCCCGGGAAGGTCCTCTTCCCCGACTGCGGTCTCACCAAGGCCGATGTCGCCGGCTACTACCGGCGGGTGGCGGCGTTCATGGTGCCCCAGCTGCGGGACCGGCCGCTGATGCTGGAGCGCCGGCCCGACGGCACCGAGGGCCCGCGCTTCATGCAGAAGGACACACCCGAGCACTACCCGGACTGGGTACGCCGGGTCCGTGTCCCCAAGGAGGGCGGCACCGTCACGCACACCGTGTGCGACAACAGCGCCACCCTCGTCTTCCTCGCCGACCAGGCGTGCCTCACGCTGCACCGCTGGCTCTCCCGGGCCGGCCGCATCGAGTGGCCCGACCGCCTGGTCTTCGACCTGGACCCGCCCGGTGACGACTTCCCGGCCGTACGGGAGGCCGCTCACCGGCTCGGCGAACTCCTCGACCAGCTGCGGCTGCCGTCCACGCTGATGACGACGGGCTCCAAGGGCCTCCACGTCGTCGTGCCCCTCGACGGGAGCACCACGTTCGACGACTCCCGCGCCTTCGCCCGCGAGGTCGCGCAGACCCTCACCGCGCGCCACCCGGACGAGCTGACCACGGCCGTACGCAAACAGTCCCGCGGCGACCGGCTCTTCCTCGACATCGGGCGCAACGCGTACGCCCAGACCGCCGTCGCCCCCTGGTCGGTCCGCCCCCGGGAGGGCGCGCCGGTCGCCGCGCCGGTCTCGTGGGAGCAGCTCGACGACAAGGAACTCACCGCGCGCACCTGGTCGTTGAGGGACCAGGACGGCGTACTGGAACAGGCCCGCACCAACCCCTGGGCGGGCGTCTCCTCCCGGGGCCGCGCCCTGGGCCCGGCGCGCCGGCGCCTGCGCGCCCTGCGCTGACCGCGACCCCCGGGCCCCTCGCGCGGGCACAGCGGCGGCGGCAGGCCGGGCGCGCGATCCCGGCGTTCAGGCGGTCCTGCCGGCCGAGGCGGGGTCGGGGTCGGTCACCGCGCTGAGCGGGGCGGCGATCGACTCCAGACTCCGGCGCTCGCTCTTCACACCGAGCACCGACTCGACCACACCGGCGGCGATCATCAGCGCGGCTCCGATACAGAACGCCAGCGTCGTGTCGGTGCGCTCGCCGCTGCTGACCAGGCCGTTGAAGAGCAGCGGCCCCGTGATGCCGCCGAGGGCCGTGCCGACGGCGTAGAAGAAGGAGATGCACATCGCGCGCGTCTCCAGCGGGAAGACCTCGCTCACCGTCAGGTAGGCCGAGCTCGCCCCCGCCGAGGCGAAGAAGAGCACCGCGCACCAGCAGGCGGTCAGCGTGACGGCGACCCCCGCTGGAAGAGGTACGCCGTCCCGAACAGCAGCAGCCCGGACGCGATGTACGTACCGGCGATCATCGGCACGCGGCCGACGCTGTCGAAGAAGTGGCCGAGGACGAGCGGGCCGAGCAGGTTGCCGACCGCGATCACCGCGAAGTAGTACGCCGTCGAACCGACCGGCACGTCGAAGAACTCGGTCAGGATGACGGCGTAACCGAAGGTGATCGAGTTGTAGAGGAACGCCTGGCCGATGAAGAGCGACAGGCCGAGCGCCGTGCGCCCCCGGTACTGCGCGAACACCGTGCGCACGATGGTGCCGAAGCCGATGGACTTCCGCTGCCGGATGGCGATCTCTTCGTCCGGCACGGTGAGCCGCTTCCCGGTCTCCTCCTCCACCTGCTGTTCCACGCCGTCGACGATCCGGTCCGCCTCGTCCACCCGCCCGCGGACGAACAGCCAGCGCGGGCTCTCCGGCACGTGCCGGCGTACGAGGAGAATCGCGAGACCGAGCACCACGCCCGTCGCGAAGGCGAGCCGCCAGCCCAGGTCCTTCGCGAACAGGTCCGTGTCGAGGAACGCGACCGACGCGAGCGCGCCGAGCGCCGCGCCCGCCCAGAAGGTGCCGTTGATGACGAGGTCGATACGGCCGCGCAGCCGGCCCGGGATCAGTTCGTCGATGGCCGAGTTGATGGCCGCGTACTCGCCGCCGATGCCGAAACCGGTGAAAAAGCGGCAGACGAAGAAGAACCAGGCGGTTTCGGAGAACGCCGTGGCCGCCGTCGCCGCGAGATAGACGGCCAGCGTGATCATGAAGAGCTTCTTGCGGCCGTAGATGTCGGTGAGCCGGCCGAAGAACAGCGCGCCGACGCATGCCCCGGCGACGTACAGGGCAGCAGCCCAGGTAGTCACCTGGGCGGTGGTGATGTCGATGCCGCTGCCTTCCTCGGCGAGGCGGCCCACGATGTTGCCGACGATGGTCACTTCCAGGCCGTCGAGGACCCACACGGTGCCGAGTCCGATGACGATCCGCCAGTGCCAGGGAGACCACGGGAGGCGGTCGAGCCTCGCCGGGATGCGGGTGCGAATCACCCCTGTGTCCGTATGTGTCACGACGCCCGGATACCCCGGCACTTTCGAACAAAGCTCAGGCATCGGGGAGTTTGGACCACGCTTCAGCGGTAACCAGATGACGGAGGCTGAAATGGCAAATACATCAGGTACACCCGAAACCTCTGATGCGTCTGATACGTCGGACGCGTCCGAGAACACCCCCAAGAACAAACAGGGTTCAGCCGGCAAGAAAGAAGGTCTCCCGGGCCCGATGGATGTCCTGCGCGGAGCGCGAGGACAACTGGCGGAACTCACCGGTATGGAGGCCGAGTCGGTTTCGTCCTTCGAACGCACGGAGGACGACGGCTGGATGTTGCGGATCGAGGTCCTCGAACTGGCCCGGGTCCCCGACACGATGAGCCTTCTCGCGTCGTACGAAGTCACGCTCGACGCCTATGGAGCGCTCACCGGCTACCGGCGCGTCCGCCGCTACGAACGCGGCAGGGCGGACCGTTCATAGACACCGACATGAAGGAGGGCCGGTCGGCATGACCGTAGTCCCGGCACAGCAAGGTGGAGGCGGCGGCGGTACCAGCGGCCTCTACGACGTCCTGGAACTCGTCCTCGACCGGGGACTCGTGATCGACGCGTTCATCCGTGTCTCCCTGGTCGGCATCGAGATCCTCAAGATCGACATCCGGGTCGTGGTGGCGAGCGTCGACACGTATCTGCGCTTCGCCGAGGCATGTAACCGCCTCGACCTCGAAACCGGCGCCAACAAGAGCCCCGGCCTGCCCGAGATCGTCGGCGACGTCACCGAATCCGGCGCCAGGGGCAAGTCCAAGGGCGCGCTGTCCGGCGCCGCCGAAACCATCTCGGGCGCCTTCCAGCAGGCCCGCGGCGGTGACGAGGAGAAGGCCGAGTCGAAGACCAGCAGCCGCCGCAGCAGCACGTCCCGCCGGAAGGAGGAGCAGGAATGAGCACGTACGTCTACGGCATCGCCCGCGGCGACCACCCGCCGCTTCCCGAGCCGACGAACGGGGTCGGCGAGCCGCCGATGCCCGTCCGCACCCTCAAGACCGGCGAGCTGACCGCCCTGGTGAGCGACGCTCCCGAGGACCTCAGGCCCAAGCGCCGCGACCTGCTCGCGCACCAGACGGTGCTCGCGGAGGCCGGCGCCGTGGGCGCCGTGCTCCCGATGCGCTTCGGGAGCCTGTCCACCGACGACGAGTCGGTGCGTACGGTCCTCGCCGAGCGCGAGAAGCACTACCTGGAGCGGCTCGACGCGCTCGACCACAAGGTGGAGTACAACATCAAGGCCTCGCACGACGAGGAGGCCGTCCTCCACCAGGTGCTCGCGGACGACGCCGAACTGCGCTCGCTCAACGAGGCCAACCGGGCAGCCGGCGGCGGCACGTACGAGCAGAAGCTGCGGCTCGGCGAACGGGTCGTCGCGGCGGTGCAGCAGCGCGAGAAGCGCGACGGCGAACTGGTGCGCCGCGCCCTGGAGGGAGCGGCGCAGGACGTCAGCCCCGGGCCCGAGAGCAGCGGCTGGCTGGCGAACGTGTCCTTCCTCGTCGACCGTGACCGCACCGCGGACTTCGTGGAGGCGGTGGACGCCCTGCGCAAGGAGCACCCCCATCTCGTGCTCCAGGTGAACGGCCCGCTGCCGCCTTACAGTTTCGTGGAGTGACCCGGCGATGGGCCTCCTGGGAGAACTGCTTCTCCTGCCCCTGGCCCCTGTCCGCGGCACCTCCTGGGTGCTGCGGCAGGTGGTCTCGGAGGCGGAACGGCAGTACTACGACCCGTCGGCCATCCAGCGCGAACTGTCCGCCCTGGAGCGGCAGCTCGACGCCGGGGAGATCGACGAGGCCGAATTCGACCGCCGTGAGGACGAACTCCTCGACCGGCTGGAGAAGAGGAACCCGACGACATGAACGACAGACTGACCATGGGCCTCGCGGCCCGCTCGGGTGAGTACAGCCGATGACGACACCGAACCTTCCCGACCCGTACGGCTCGAACGGCGGCGCGAATCTCGCCGACATCCTGGAGCGCGTACTGGACAAGGGTGTCGTCATCGCGGGAGACATCAAGATCAATCTCCTCGACATCGAACTGCTCACCATCAAGCTGCGTCTCATCGTCGCTTCCGTCGACAAGGCGAAGGAAATGGGCATCGACTGGTGGGAGGACGACCCGTCCCTCTCCTCCGGTGCCCGTCGCCGTGAACTCGCCGAGGAGAACCAGCGGTTGCAGCGGCGTATCGCCGACCTGGAGGCGGCGGCGCCCGCACTCGAAGAGCGCGAGGAAAACCAGGCATGAACGAACTGCGCTATGTGTACGCCGTCACGCGGCCCTTCGACGGCGTCCTCCCCGACGGCGTGCGCGGCCTCGACGGTGAGCCGCCCCGGCTGCTGCACCACGGCGACCTCGTCGCCGTGGTCAGCCCGGTGCCGGCCGGGGACTTCGCCGAGGCGCCGCTCAAGAAGCACTTGGAGGACCTCGACTGGCTCACCGCCACCGCCCGCGCCCACGAGGCCGTCATCGGCGCCATGACCACCGTCACCTGCACCGTGCCGCTGCGGCTTGCCACGGTGTGCGTGGACGACAGCGGCGTACGCAGGCTGCTCGACGCGGGGCACGACCGCTTCCTCCAGACGCTGGACCGGCTGGAGGGGCGGGTCGAGTGGGGGGTGAAGGTGTACGCCGATCCTGAACCGGCGCCCGCCCCGCGGCCGGAGCCGTCCGAGCCGGCCGGCGGCGCCCCCGCGACCGGCCGCGACTACCTGCGCCGGCGCCTCAGCCGCCGTCAGGCGCGCGAGGGCGTCTGGGAGCGCGCCGACGCCCTGGCGCGCACGCTCCACGCGGAACTCTCCCAGCGTGCCCAGGCCGCCGCGCTGCACCGCCCGCAGGACTCCCGGCTCTCCGAGTCGCCCGGGCAGAACGTGCTCAACGCCGCGTACCTGGTGCCGCGCGAGCGCAGCGAGGAGTTCGTGGCGGAGGTCGGCCGGCTCACGCCGGAGGAAGGCGGCGTACGGGTGGAACTCACCGGCCCCTGGGCCCCGTACTCCTTCGCGGGCCATGCGGGCCAGCCGGACACGGCGGGCCAGGCGGGTGCGGCGGACACGGCGGGCAAGGCAGGCGCGGCGGACCGGGAAGAGGCGGCGGGATGAGCCTGCCCGCCGACACCGGCCCGCTCGCCCAGCGCCAGCTCGCCCTCGTCGACCTCCTGGACCGGCTGCTGGCCGGCGGAGTCGTCATCACGGGCGACCTGACACTCCGTATCGCCGACGTCGATCTCGTACGGGTCGACCTCAACGCGGTGATCAGCTCCGTGAGCGTCGACGTGCCGTCCCCGTTCGAGGAGGAGGAGTCCTTGTGAGCACCGAAGCCACCGAAGCCGCCGAAGCCGCCGAAGCCGCTGGAACCACCGGACCCACCGAACCCACCGCAGGGCGCCGCCGGGTGGAGCTCGACGCCGACACCGTCGAGCGCGACCTCGTCAAGCTCGTCCTGACCGTCGTGGAGCTGCTGCGCCAGCTGATGGAACGCCAGGCGCTGCGCCGCGTGGAGACCGGGGACCTCAGCGAGGAGCAGGAGGAGCGGATCGGCATGACGCTGATGCTCCTGGAGGACCGGATGGACGTGCTGCGCACCCGGTTCGGACTCGAACCCGAGGACCTCAATATCGATCTGGGTCCGCTGGGCTCGCTGCTTCCCAAAGGCGATTAGGAACAGGAAAGACGAAAAGGCGGACGGACAGAGAAATGGGGCGGCGGCCCGAAGGCCGCCGCCCCATTCATCTCGAATTACCTACCAGCGGTACCAACGCGACCTGCCTCCCGAAGCCGAAGTGCTGCGCAGCAGGAATCCCAGGAGCCAGATGACCAGTACCGCGATGGCGATGTACCAGAGCACCTTCACCGCGAATCCGGCACCGAAGAGAATCAGGGCGAGAAGAAGAACGAGCAGGATGGGGGCCATTGTGTATACCTCCTGACCGGCGGGTGCCCGCATTTCGTCCTCGTACACTGAAGAGACTGAGAGTTGAAGTGACCGGAAAATCCGACCGCAAAACCCGGATTACCGTCCTGGTGGCGCTCGCCGCCAACCTCGTCATCGCCGCCGCCAAAACGGTCGGCGGAGTGCTGTCGGGGTCTCCCGCCCTCCTTTCGGAAGCAGCGCACTCCTTCGCGGACAGCGTCAACGAAGTCTTCCTGCTCGCCTCACTGAGCCGCAGCCGCCGCCCGGCGGACCGCAAGCACCCGTTCGGATACGGTAAGGAACGCTACTTCTGGGCCCTGCTCGCCGCCGTCGGCATTTTCGTCATGGGCGGCTGCTTCTCCTTCTTCCAGGGCTTCGAAGCACTCGGCGGAGCCGCCGGCAAGGAGTCGCACACCGGTTACGTCGCCGGGCTCGCCGTACTCGGTGTCGCCCTGCTCGCCGAGGGCACCTCCCTGGCCCGGGCCCTCTACCAGGCACACCGACAGCCCGGTTCGGGGCTCGGCAAGGACCCGGCTCTGCGCACGGTCGTCGCCGAGGACGGCACCGCGGTCGTCGGTGTGCTCCTCGCCGCCGCCGGCATGGGCCTGCACATGGCCACCGGTGATGTCGTCTACGAAGCCGTGGCGTCGTTCTCCATCGGTCTGCTGCTCGTGTACGTCGCCTACCGGCTCGGCCGGGACGCCCGCATCCAGCTCGTCGGAGCCGCCGCGGATCCCGAACTGCGGGAGGACATCCGCGCGCTGATCGAGGCACAGCCGGAGATCGACAACGTAGCCGAGCTGCTGACGATGCAGCTCGGACTCGACTCGCTCCTGGTGGCCGCCCGTGTCGACCTGATGCCGGGGCTGGACAGCGAGGAGGTGGAACTGGTCTGTGTACGGATCAAACGGGCCGTGAAAAGGACCTGGCCGCGTGCCGACCAGGTCTTTCTCGATGTCACCGAGGCCCCTTCCGATTCCCGGGGTGAGCCTTCCCGAAGGGGGCGGGCCGAGGTCTCTACTGAGGAAGCGGACGGTAGACGGTGAGTGCTTCGTCGGCCTTGTCGATGACGAACTCCGGCGGCGCCGGGGCCACTTCACCGTCGTACGCGAGCAGCGTGCCCTTCGCGAGACCCGAGATCCACACCCGGCGCAGCCGCTGCGCCGCGTGCACGGGGGAGCGGCTCAGCGGCCCCGCGAGCGCCGCGGCCAGCAGCCGCAGGCCGGGGAGCCGCCCGCCGTGCACCACGCGCACGTCGAGCAGCCCGTCGGCCAGGTTGTGCCGCCGGCCGGGCGTGGGCCCGAAGCGCTGGTACATGCCGTTTCCCGCGAACAGCATCCACAGCGCGCGCCGACGCCCCTTGTGCTGCCCGATGTCCGCCTCCAGCGGCCGCTCGGCGCGCAGCACCTCCACCGCGGCCAGTACGCCGGCGGGCCAGCCGCCGATGCGCGGGGCCCAGTGCTCCCTGATCCGTACCAGCTCCGGATAGACGCCGAGGCTGAAGGTGTTGAGGAAATGACCGGGCTCGCCGTCCGGTCCCGGACCGGGCGTGAACCGGCCCAGGTCCACCTTGACGGCGTCGCCCGCCGTCAGGGCCCGGCAGGTGTCCTGGACCTCCTCGATGCCCAGGTCGTACGCGAAGTGGTTCAGCGTGCCGCCGGGGAAGACGGCGAGCGGAACCTGGTGCCGGACGGCGACGACGGCGGCCTGGTTGACCGTGCCGCCCCCGCCGCAGATGCCGAGCGCCCGGCCCTGCTGCGCCGCCTTCTCCAGCTCGGCCGACAGTGCGTCGGGCTCGCACTCGACGACCTCGGCGCGCGGCAGGGCGTCCCTTACCAGCGCCGCCTTGGCGGCGGCGGAACCGGACCGCTTGTTGACGACGACGATCAGGCCCTGTCCGGCCGGCAGCGCCGGCGCTTCGGTGTACGGCCGGCCGGGCGCCGGGATCTGCGCCCGCGTCGGTACGAGTCCGCGCACCGCGAAGGCCGCGCCGACGCCCAGCGCCGCGCCGACCAGCACGTCGCTCGGATAGTGCGCGCCCGTATAGACGCGGGAGAAGGCCACGGACGCCGCCACCGGCGCCACGACAGCGCCCCACCCCTTCGACTCCAGCGCGACCCCGGTCGCGAAAGCCGCCGCGGAGGCCGAGTGGCCGGAAGGGAAAGAGGTCGTGATCGGCTGCCGCTTGAGCTGACGGATCAGCGGCACGGCGTCCAGGACGGGCCTGCCGCGGCGTACGGAACGCTTCCCCACCGTGTTGACGGCGAGCGAGGCGAGCGCCAGGGAGGCGACGCCGCGCACGGCGGCGCGCCGGGCACGGGTGCTGCCGCCGACGGCCGCTATCCCGGCTGCGGCACCGAACCACAGCACGCCGTGGTTCGCCCCGTGGCTCAGGCGCGGCAGGACGCGGTCCCCGCCCGGCCAGTGGTGGGTCGCCACGCCGTGGAAGAGCGCCCGGTCCCGGGCGCTCAGCCAGGCGGCGATCCGCCCCGGGGCCCGGGGCGGGACATGCGTGTGCGGTGAGTGCGCAGAAGACATGGCACGCGAGTACCCGGCGCGACGCCTTCCGAATCCAGCGGCACCCCGACAGCCCCGCCCCGGTACGCGGCTGTGCCGCGGAACCCGGCCCCGGTGTTACGTTCCGTCCGGCCGCGACCACCGCAGCAGCGCGCCGAGTCCACCCGAGGGCCCGGCCTCCGAAGCGCCGTCGCCCGGGAGCACCCGGATCGCCTCCGCGCCGGCCATGGCGGCCGAGCGCAGCAGCGCGTCGTCGGCGCGGGCGGTGTGCGGCTCGCCGTCGCTCAGGGAGCGCGCGTCCGACCGCCGTACCGCGAGCTGGTGGGGTTCGTCGCCCACCCACACCTCACGGCCGGCGTCGGGCCCGTCGGGATCCACCAGCAGCTCCGAGATCCGGTGTTCGCGCGCCGCGTCCACGAGCGCCGGCACACCCTCGGCCGCGACGACGATCCCGCCGTCCGCCGAGGGGTCGCGCGCGGCTCGGAAGCGCTCCAGCTCGGCGGCCGCCCGCGTACGAGCGTGTTCCCGCCTGAGCCGTTCCACGTCCTCGTCCAGCAGCCGGGAGTCCGACCCGGCCGACCGGCCGCCGTGGTCCGTCTCCACCGTCAGAGGCAGGAGCCGGTGCGGAAGCGCGTCGTGTACGGCGCGGCGCTCCCGCTCGTCGCCCGCCAGGACCACCAGACCCGCGCGGGTCTCCTCCTGACAGTCGCTCAGCGCCTCGGCCGTCTCCCGGGCGTTCTGCTCCCAGGTGTTCTCGGCCCTGTCCTGGAAGTGACGTCCGGACCGGTCGTCGCTCGCGGTGCGGTGCACCGGCCGTTCCCCGCCGTGGATCTGCCCGGCGGGGCGGCTGCCGAGCGTGGTCCGCAGCTCGAAGTCGGCGCCCTTGCGGTCGATGTACGCGACCAGGCAGACAGGCTCCTCACCCGCCAGACCGAGCAGCGGCGCGACCCGCGGCAGCACGGACCAACTGGTCACGGGGGCCGGTAGGCGGTTGGCCAGCGGCGGGTCCAGCACCACTTCGCCGCCCCACGCGAAAACGGCGCGGCCCGCGGGCGCCGCCCCGTGGGTGTACGAGGCCAGGGCGTCGTAGACGGCGTACCCCGTCGCCTCGTCGGCTCCCTGCTCCAGCAGGTCGCGGCGGGCCTGGCGCGCGTGCAGCTCGCGCCGTTCCGGGGTGGACTCGTCGACGGTCGACGTATCGGCGTAGACGGATGCCCACGGGCCGGGACGTTCGTACAGTGGGGTGAGGAATGAGAGGTCCATTGCTCCCTCCGGGATGTCTGGCAGGACGTGCGGGCCGAGTACCCGAAGGTGAACCATGAACACCATGGACTCGAACCAGAACCCGCTCCTCACGCGCCACAGCGAAGCGCTCGCCCTCTTCGGCGGCCACGTGCACGCTGTACGCGAGAACCAGTGGCAGGCGCCGACGCCCTGCACCGACTGGTCGGTGCGCGATCTCGTCAACCATCTGACCCTGGAACAGCTGTGGGTCCCCCCGCTGGTGACCGAGCAGCGCCCCACGGAGGAGGGGGCCGGCGGTTCCTTCGGCTTCGATCCCGAGGGTGACGTGCTGGGCGACGACCCGGTGGCGGCCTGGGACAGGGCGGCGGCGGACGCCCGCGAGGCGTTCGGAGCGCCGGGGGCGCTGGAGCGGACGGTGCGGCTGTCGTACGGGGAGACCCCGTGCTCGGCGTACTGCTCGCAGATGGTGGCCGACCTGGTGGTCCACGCCTGGGACCTGGCGCGGGCGATCGGCGCGGACGAGCGGCTGCCCGAGGACCTGGTGAACTTCGCGGTGCGCGAGGTGGGGCCGTACTCCGCCGAACTGGAGAAGAGCGGTCTGTTCGCCGCTCCGGTGGAGCCGCCCCCCGGAGCCGACGTACAGACCAAGCTGCTCAACCTCCTGGGGCGCCGCGTCTGACGCCCCGCGGGAGCCGGCGGGTCAGGGCTTGGCGGCCCGCGCGAACTCCTCGGTGAAGGTGGCGCAGAACGCCTTGAGGTCACCCGGCTTGCGGCTGGTGATCAGCGTGGCGGGGGCGGCCTCACACACCTTCACCTGCTCGTCGACCCAGGTGCCGCCCGCGTTGCGGATGTCCGTACGCAGACTGCGCCACGAGGTCAGGGTCCTGCCGCGCACGACGTCCGCCTCGACGAGCGTCCACGGGCCGTGGCAGATGGACGCGACCGGCTTGCCGGCGTCGAAGAAGGCGCGTACGAACTCCACGGCCTTCTCGTCCATGCGCAGGAAGTCCGGGTTAGCGACGCCGCCGGGGAGGACCAGGCCGCCGTACTCCTCCACCGACGCGTCGCCGACCACCTGGTCGACGGGGAAGGTGTCGGCCTTGTCGAGGTGCTGGAACGCCTGGATCTCGCCCGGTTTGGTGGAGATCAGCCGGGGGGTGTCGCCCGTGTCGCTCACCGCCTTCCAGGGCTCGGTGAGTTCGACCTGCTCGACGCCCTCCGGCGCCACGAGGAAAGCGATCCGCATCGTGCTTCCTTCCTGGAACTGCTGTAGTGCTGCTGTACGGGTGTACGGGTGCGCTGCGGCGGCGGTACAGCGGTGCTGCCGCTGCCGCTGCCTCAGACGACGGTGCCGGGGCCCGCGCTCGGCGCTGCCCGGCTGATGTCGGCCAGCGCCGACCGCGGGTCCTGGAACTCCGCGAGATCACCGAGGCTCACCACTCCGAGCGGGCGCCCGTCCTCGACCACGGGAAGCCGCCTGACGGCGTGCTGCCGCATCAGGGTGACGGCCGTCGACACCTCGTCGTCCGGTCCGACGCACACCGGCGCTGGCGTGCACACGGACTCGGCGTTGACCGTGAGCGGATCGAAGCCGTCCGCGACCGCGCGCAACGCGATGTCCCGGTCGGTGAGCACACCGATCAGCCGGTTGTCCTGCGCCACCAGCACATCACCGATGTCCTGCGCGCGCATCAACTGCGCCGCTTCCACGAGGGAGGCGTCGGGCCGTACGGCCGCGACGCCCGCTGTCATGACTTCCCGCACGAACTGGGCCATGGCTGTCCGCCTCATCTCTTCACTCGCTCTCGGCTACCGGCGCGGGTACCCGTGGCGAGGGCGGCAAACATGCGCGCAACGGTGGCGCGCGCGGGTGTTTGGGCCCCGCCGTACGGGGGACCCGGTGCGCGGCCGAGAGGCCACTTGGGAGAACAGGGATGGGTCTCCGGGCGCGTTCCCGCACCGCTTCGAACGGCGGCGGCGCGGGAACGCGCCCGGAGTGCTGTCGGCGCGCGCCGGTTCCGGCGCCGCCCGGGGGTTTGCCCACCGCCGTGCTGGTGACCCGGCAACCAGGCCGTCCCACGGAAGGACAGGGCCATGGTGGGCTTGACCGTCCTGATCCCGGTATTCGTTCCGGTTCTCATGCTGGGCGTGATCATCGCGCTCGGCCGCTACGAGGAGTTCATACTTTCGACGCAGGCGAAGGGGCGTCACCGCCACCGCCGGACAGGCTCGGTCACGAGCCCGTCCGGCGACTGAGCCGGGGCGGCGGACCGTCAGTCGTCCGCGCCCGGCCTGGGGCTGCCCGGCAGGAACTCCTGGAACTTCGACTTCAGCCCCTGCTTCATCACCGCCGCCCCGTCCGGGTCACCCTTCAGCAGCGCCGAGGCCATCGACTCGATCTGCTCCCACGTCGCGTGCGGCGGGACCGGCGGCACCGACGGATCGGTGACGAAGTCCAGTACGACGGGGCCGTCGGCCGCGAGCGCGGCCCGCCACGCCCCCTCGACCTCCTCCGGCTTCTCCACCCGGATCCCGGTGAGGCCGATCGACTCGGCGAACGCCGCGTACGACACATCGGGCAGCGACTGGGAGGGCAGGAACGACGGCGATCCGCCCATCGCCCGCAGCTCCCACGTCACCTGGTTCAGGTCCTGGTTGTTCCAGACGGCGACCACCAGCCGCGGGTCCTCCCACAGATGGCGGTACTTCGCCACCGAGATCAGCTCCGCCATGCCGTTCATCTGCATCGCGCCGTCCCCGACGAGCGCGATCGCGGGACGGTTCGGATGCGCGAACTTCGCGCCGATCGCGTACGGCACACCGCACCCCATGGTCGCCAGCGTCCCCGACAGCGACGCGCGCATGTCGCCGCGCAGCCGTACGTGGCGCGCGAACCAGTTGGTCGCCGACCCCGAGTCCGCCGTCACCATCGCGTGGTCCGGCAGCAGCGGTGACAGCCGCGCCGCCACGTACTCCGGATTGATCGGGTCGGCGGACAGGGCGGCCCGCCGCTCCATGATCTCCGTCCACCGCTCGACGGCCGCGCAGATCTCGTCGAACCAGTCGCGCGACTCCTGGCGGCGCAGCAGGGGAATCAGCTCGCGCAGCGTCGCCCGCGCGTCACCGACCAGGTTCACCTCGTACGGATAGCGCATCCCGATCATGTGCGGGTCGATGTCGATCTGCACGGCCCGCGCCTTGTCGAACTCGGGCAGGAACTGGGAGTACGGGAAGCTGGAGCCGATGGTCAGCAGCGTGTCGCAGTCGCGCATCATCTCGTACGAAGGACGGGTGCCCAGCAGCCCGACCGAGCCCGTGACGTACGGCAGCTCGTCCGACAGCACGTCCTTGCCGAGCAGCGCCTTGGCGACGCCCGCCCCGAGCAGCTCCGCCACCTCGGCGACCTCGGCCCGCGCCCCGGCGGCGCCCTGACCCACCAGGATCGCCACCTTGTCGCCGGCGTTGAGCACGTCCGCCGCCCGCCGCAGGGCGTCCGGCGACGGCATCGCGGTCCAGCTGGTGCGGTCCAGGCTGGAGGGGACCATCTTGAAGGCGTGCGGCGGGGGCGTGTACTCCAGCTCCTGCACGTCCGCCGGCACGATGACCGCGGTGGGACAGCGACGGGCGTACGCCGTGCGGATCGCCCGGTCCAGTACGTTCGGCAGCTGCTCCGGCACGGTCACCGTCTCGCAGAAGTCGGAGGCGACGTCCTTGAACAGCGAGTGCAGGTCGACCTCCTGCTGGTACGAGCCGCCCATCGCGCTGCGCGCGGTCTGACCGACGACGGCCACCACGGGCACATGGTCGAGCTTGGCGTCGTACAGGCCGTTCAGCAGGTGGATCGCGCCGGGCCCCGACGTCGCGACGCACACGCCGAGCCGGTTCCCGAACTTCGCGTAGCCCACCGCTTCGAAGGCCGACATCTCCTCGTGCCGGGACTGGATGAAACGAGGGGCGTCGTCTGCGCGCTCCCAGGCCGCCAGCAGGCCGTTGATGCCGTCACCCGGATAGCCGAAGACGCACTCGACTCCCCATTCGCGCAGGCGCGACAGGATCCGGTCGGCAACGTCGGTGCTCATATGAGGGGCCTCCTACGGGGCGGTCGGGCAGATGAAAAGCAGCACTCTGCCGAGTACCAGGCATGCGGTGATGGAAACCGGCAGTCCTGGAAACCCGACCCGTTTGCCATCGGTAAGCCGGGGCACGTGCTCCATGTGCTTCGGACCGGAGGCACGTCCGTGGGAGCGGCGGTTTGGCGCTCCGGGCGTGTCACGTCCAGGAGCCCCGGCAACCTCCCCGCGGTGACATCCATCCGCCGTCTGCACCGTTCAGGGAGTTGCAACGAAGATGCGTACCACCACCGCTCGCAGGACGCACCCGCACCACGACGCCCCCGACACCACCGAGGCTTTCCGCCGTCTGTGTGCCCTGCCCGAGGGCGAGGAGCGGGACGCGTTGCGGCAGGAGATCGTGAACGCCTGGCTGCCGATGGCCGACCGTCTCGCGGGCCGGTTCCGCAACCGCGGCGAGGCCATCGAGGATCTGCGCCAGGTGGCCGCGCTCGGCCTGGTCAAGGCCGTCGACCGGTACGACCCGGACCACGGTTCGGCCTTCGAGAGCTACGCCGTGCCGACCATCACCGGTGAGATCAAGCGCCACTTCCGCGACCACATGTGGACCCTCCACGTACCGCGCCGCGTCCAGGACCTCCGCAACCGGGTACGCGCGGCCGGCCAGGAGCTCTCCGCCACCGTTCCGGGGGGTGCGCCCACCGTCGCGGAGATCGCCGAGAAGGCCGGGATGACCGAGGACGAGGCCCTCGCCGGCCTGGAGGCGCTCGACTCCTTCACCGCGCTGTCCCTCGACGCCCAGCTGCCGGGTACGGGCGACGGCTACTCGCTCAGCGACGCCCTCGGCGGCCCCGACGGGGCGCTCGACGTCATCGTCGACCGCGAGGCCGTCAAGCCGGCCCTCAGCCGGCTCCCCGAGCGCGAGAAGAAGATCCTCTACATGCGCTTCTTCCGCGACATGACGCAGAGCAGCATCGCCGAGGATCTCGGCCTCTCCCAGATGCACGTGTCCCGGCTGATCAGCCGCTGCTGTAACCGTCTGCGCGACGAGGCGATGCGGGACGCCGCATAGCGAGGGCCGCGTGGCGTGACATCAGGTCCATGACCTGCCCCTCCGCCATGGAGAACGCCCGCCGGGCGCCCGTACGGAACAGGGTGAGCACGCCCTGGACGGGCCCGGGGGCCCCGTTGTCACCCGGTGCCGTCAGCGGCACGCACAGCAGCGAGGTGACGTCCGCCCGTACGAGAACGGGATCGCCTGCCGGGTCCTGACCGAAGGCGTCCGTGTCCTCCGGCCGCACCTGGAGGCTCGCGGAGCCGCCCCGGGCGGCTTCCATCACCAGCGCGCAGTCGGCCGGGTCCTGTCCCGCCAGCGCCTGTACGAGCGCTTCGTCACCCGGACCGCCGGGCCCCAGCACCAGTGAGCGCTTCATCGGCCTTCCGGCGACGGTGTCGGCGACCACCCAGTCGGCGAAACGTTCGTGCAGTACCCGGGCGGCCCTTTCCAGAGCCGCCTCCGGGTCCCCCGGAGCGACGGACAGCAGCGCCGTCGTCATCGCGTCGACGAGGTCCAGTCGCTCCGCGTGCCCGGTCGTCTCCACCAGGTCCGGCAGCGCCGGGCGCCGCCGTCCCACCGCGACGGCCCCCGCGGACCGCGGCCTGCCGCCGGAAGGGGCCGCGCCCGCGGAGACCCCGGTCTGGAGGACGACGAGCACGGCCGGATGGGGCTCGTCCGGCGGGCGCAGCGCGGTCAAGGTGGCCAGCAGCCGTTCGTCCGGCCGCTGCTGGAGATGGACCGGCAGGCTCCGGTCGCCCTCGCCGCGCGCCACGGCCGCGGCCTGCGACCGCAGCGCGCCCCGGTCCCCGGGGCTCAGGAGCGCCGAGAGCGGGCGCCCCGTCGCATACCCGGCGCGTACGCCGGTGAGGCCCGTCGCGGCGAAGTTCATCCGGCGTACGACCGTGTCCTTGTCCACCAGGACGACCGGCATCGGCAGCCGTTGGAGCAAGGCCTTGAGCAGGTGCCGCTCCTGTCGCTCCTGCCGGTCGGGGGAGGGGGCGTTGGGAGCGGCGGCCTTCAGCCGCTCGTACCGGGGCCACAAGGTGTCGGCCACGTGCCGGAGTTCGAAGAGAGCCGCATCGAGGACGGCGAGGTGCTCGTCGCGCGGAAGGGCGCGCGCCGCCTTCAACTCGCCGACCCGTCTGACGAAATCCGCCAGCTCCGCGCCGAAGTCGTCCGTCTGCGTCATACGAGAAAGCTAACCGGTCCAGCGGTTTTGCGGATCGGGTGGCGGGAAGCCGCAGAGAGAAGGGAGGACCCCGCCATGCTGTCCGAGCAGGAAGTGCAGGGACCGGAACCCGACTCCGCGGTGCGCAGGCTCTCCGAACTCGCCGAGCAGTGCGCACGCTGCGCCCCGGCCAGCTGCGGCGCCGTGGCCACGATCGCGGACGGTGGCACCGAACGGCGCGCGACGGCGACCCATCCCGATCTGGCCGCACTCGCGTCCGTACAGCTCGCGGTCGGGGACGGGCCGATCCCCGCCGCGCTCGACCGGGGCGGGCCCGTGGACGCGGAGGACCTGCTGAACGAGGAGCGCTGGCCCGCGTACCGGGCGCTGGCGCTCGACTCCGGCGTACGGGCCAGTGTGACCATCCCCTTCTGCCGGACCGGCATCGAGGTCACTGTCAGCCTCTACAGTTTCCGCCCCGGTTCCCTGGAGCGCGCGGCGTACGGTCCGGTGGGCGTCCTGGGCGAGCAGGTGACGGCCGGCCTGGTCCGTGACCGGCGCTACCGCGAGGCCCTGGCCGAGGTGGACCAGCTGGAAACAGCGCTGCACTCGCGCGCCGCTATCGACCAGGCCAGCGGCATCGTGATGCACGCACTGGGCTGCGACGGCGAGGAGGCGTTCGCGGTGCTCCGGCAACTGTCGCAGCGGTCGAACCGCAAGCTGGCGGAGGTCGCGCAGAGGGTCGTCGAGGGCCGGGGCAGTGGCCTGGAAAGCACTCTGGCCCGGCTCGCGGCGCGCCCCTAGGCTCCCCCTCCCTGTCTCCCGACGTGCGAGGAGTTCCGTGATGAGCGCTGCGACGACCTCTGGGCCCCACCGCTCCCGGCCCGGCGCGGCCGACCGCTCCGGGCCGGGCGGAGTGGGCCGCCGCGACCTGCTGAAACTGCTCGCCGCGACACCCCTCGCCGCGCAGTGGGCCGCCGCGCCGGGCGCAGCCGCGTCGCCGTCCGGGGCGGTGTCCCGGCCGGTGTCCGCGCCCGGCATCGTCAAGCCGCTGCCGCCCGGCCTCTTCACCGTCCGGGGCACCAACGCCGAGACCGACGTCGCCGCCTTCGCGGGAACCGGCCGCCTCACCCCCGCCGACCGGTTCTTCGTACGCAACCACACCTCCACACCGCGCCTCGGCGAGTCGCAGTGGAAGCTCACCGTGTGGGGCAGCGGCCTGCGCGGCGGTCCGGTCGAGTTCACGTACGGGCAACTGCGTTCCCTGCCCTCCGTCACCCGCACCGCCTTCCTGGAGTGCGCGGGCAACGGCCGCGCCTACTACGACAGCCAGCAGGGGCAGCCGGTCACCGGCACCCCCTGGACCCTCGGCGCGATCGGCGTCGCGCGATGGCGCGGAGTCCGCCTCGCCGACGTGCTGCGGCGCGCCGGGATCGACGACCGCGCGGTCGACGTGATGCCGCGCGGCCTGGACGACGAGTTCGTCGCGGGAGGCGTCGGCATGGGCCGGCCCCGCAGGCCCATGCCGGTCGCCAAGGCGATGGACGACGTGATCCTCGCGTACGAGATGAACGGCGAGCCCCTCCCGTACGACCACGGCTTCCCGGTGCGCGTCGTCGCGCCCTCCTGGGTCGGGATCGCGTCCATCAAGTGGCTCGGAGACATCGAGGTCAGCGCCACGCCGCTGTCCTCGCCCTGGACCACGCGGTACTACCGGCTGTTCGGCGACGCGTACCCGCCGGAGGGCAGCGCTCCGCTCACCCGCCAGACGATCAAGAGCCTCTTCGAGTGCGCGCCGGGGACCGCCTTCGAGGCGGGCCGGATCCACCGTCTGACCGGCCGTTCCTGGTCGGCGGCGGCCGCCGTGCGCAGGGTGGAGGTCAGTACGGACGGGGGCGCGCACTGGCGCCCGGCGAAACTGCGCGACACCCTGCACCGCGACAGCTGGGTGCGCTGGTCGGCCGACTGGCGCCCGCGTCGCGAGGGCCCGGCGGAACTGCTGGCCCGCGCCACGGACGCGGCGGGCAACACCCAGCCGGTCACCTCGGTGCACAACGCCCAGGGCTACCTCTTCGACGCGGTCGTACGGCACAGGGTCACCGTGCGGTGAGCGGCGGCCCTCCTGGGTACGCCCGGAAACCTCCCCCGCGCGCGATCCGGCCCGGTTGACGCGGATCTTCCGGGGCAGCGGGCCGGGACGAACCGGCCCGCCCGGTGCCGAGCGGACCGGGGCCGAGGGGCACAGCCCCGGCGGGTCCCGCCCCACAAGCGCCGCACCGGAACCACCCGTATAACCGTATACAGGGCCAGCGGATCGGCGTGGAGGTGACCGCATGCAGCGGACGGTCGAGGAAGGGCGCGGACCCGTGCGGTTCGGGCCGCCCGCCCCCGGCCCGGGCCTGCCGGTACCGCCGGAGCTGTCCGCGGTCCTCGCCTCCGCCGCCGGACGCATCCACGCCGAGCCCCCGGGCGGCGGCCCCGCCCTGTGCGCAGCCGCCGCCGCGTACTGGCTGCGGCGCGGACTCCACGCCGAGACGCGGTGCGTCGCGGTCGCCTCCGGCGCCCAGCCGCTGCTGTTCGCGCTGATGGCCGCCGTCGGGGGCGACGTCCTGCTGCCGCGCCCCTGCCCCGCCTCGTGGGTGCCGCAGGCAACGATGCTCGGACGGGCCGCCTACCACGTGCCCACGCCGGCCGAGTGCGGCGGAGTGACCGATCCGTTCGCGCTGCTGGAGACCGTACGGCGGGTCCGCGACGAGGGCGGCGATCCGCGCCTGCTGCTGCTCTGCGTCCCCGACGACCCGACCGCCACCGTCGCCCCGCCCGAACTCGTGCACGAGGTCTGCGAGGCGGCCGTCTCCGAGGGCCTGCACATCATCAGCGACGAGACCTGGGGCGACACGCTGCACCGCCCGCAGGAGACGGTGTTCGTCAGCCCCGCCGAGATGTTCCCGGGCCAGGTGACCGTACTCGCCGACCTCGCCGGGGCGTACACCCCGGCGAGCTGGCCCGCCGCCGTCGCCCGCTGCCCGCTCACCGGCTACGGCGCCGCGCTGCACGCCAGGACCCTCGACCTGCTGACCGCGATCGGCGCCGTCGTGGCGGGGCCGGTGGCCGAGGCGGCGACGTACGCGCTCGCCGAGCCCGAGCCGGTCGCCGTCCGGCTGCGCACCGCCGCCGCGCTGCACGCGCGCCTGGCCGCCGCCGCGCACCGCGCGGTCCTCGCCTCCGGTGCGCTCGCCCGCCCGCCGCAGGCCGGCCGCCACCTGTACGCCGACCTCGGACCGCTGCGCGCCGGCCTCGCCGCCCGGGATGTCACCGACTCCATGGACCTGGAGGAGTACTTGACCGCACGTCTCGGCGCCGCCGTCCCCGGCGGGCACCGGTTCGGCGACGAGATGGGCGCGCTGCGCGTGCGGCTCGCGACCGCCCCCCTGCTCGGGGCAACCCCGGAGCAGTGTCTGGAGTCCCTCACGTCGGCGGATCCTCTGGAACTGCCGCACGTGGCCAGGGCTTTGACCACGTTCGCCAACGCCTTCGACGAACTTCGCTGACCCCAAGCCGGTTTACGCCACCGAACGGAGCACCCTTGATGACGGAGACGCAGCAGCAGATCGATCGGCCCGCTGAGCAGCCCGAGCAGCAGTCCGTACGCTCTCCCGCCGGCTCCGGCACGCTCGCTCCGCCCCGCCCCCTGGGTGAGATCCGCGCCTGGCCCCGGTCGTTCGCCGACCGTCTCACCACCCCGCTCCCGGGCGTCAAGGCGTTCGCCAGACTCGCCCGCGAGGGCGCCCTGCGGCCCGGCCCCGAGGGACTGCGTGACATCGCGCTGGTGCCCTACGAGCCGGGCCCGCTGCCCGCCGCGGACGTCACCACGCTCGCCGTCACCTGGGCGGGCCACGCGAGTTGGGTGGTACGCATAGGCGGGCTCACCGTCCTCACCGATCCCGTCTGGTCGCAGAAGATCCTCGGTACGCCCGCCCGCGTCACCCCCGTCGGCGTCCGCTGGGAGGATCTGCCGCAGATCGACGCCGTGGTCATCAGCCACAACCACTACGACCACCTCGACGCCCCCACCCTCAAGCGCCTCCCGCACGACACGCCGCTCTTCGTCCCGGCCGGGCTGGCCCGCTGGTGCCGCCGACGCGGCTTCACCCGGGTCACGGAGCTGGACTGGTGGGAGGGCGCCGAACTGGGCGGTGTCCGCTTCGACTTCGTCCCCGCCCACCACTGGAGCAAGCGCTCGCTGACCGACACCTGCCGCTCGCTGTGGGGCGGTTGGGTGCTCAGCGACCAACAGGGCCGCGGGCAGCGGGTGTACTTCGCGGGCGACACCGGATACGGCCACTGGTTCCGCGAGATCGGCGCCCGCCACCCCGGCATCGACCTCGCACTGCTCCCGGTCGGAGCGTACGACCCCCGCTGGTGGCTCAGCGACGTGCACGCGGACCCCGAAGAGGCCGTGCAGGCGTGCGAGGACCTGGGCGCGGCGCGCATGGCGCCCATGCACTGGGGGACGTTCGTCCTGTCCGCGGAGCCGGTCCTGGAGCCGCTGACCCGGGTACGGGCGGCCTGGCAGAAGGCGGGCCGGCCGCGCGACCGGCTGTGGGACCTGCCGATCGGCGGCTCGCGCCTACTGGAGCCCCGGCCCGACCGCGCCGCGGGGCCGCTAAGTACCCCGTAGCCGGCGCCACACGGCCGGCGCCCCGCTGATCACCAGCGTCAGCGCCACCGCCGCGACCACGCCCTGCCACGGCTCGGGGAAGAGCGAGCCGCCGAGGATGCCGATCAGCTGGTACGCCGCGGCCCAGGCGAGAGCGGCGGGTACGTCGCCCCGGGCGAACCGGCGCATCGGCATCCGCGACAGCAGGCACGCGACCATCACCGGAATCCGCCCGGCCGGGATGAGCCGGGAGAGCACCAGGACCTGCGCCCGGTGCGCGTGGAGTCTGCGCTGCGCCTGTTCGAGCCGGTCGGGTGCGGCCCGGGCGCGCAGTGACTCCAGCCGGCGCGAGCCGTTCTTCGAGCGGACCCCGCGCAGGCCGAGCCAGTACAGGCCGATGTCTCCGAGGAAGGCGGCCGAAGCCGCCAGCGCGAAGACGACGAGCAGCGCGAACGGGTCGCTGTGGTGGAACGCCACCACGGCGGCCGTGCTCACCAGCGCGCCCGTTGGTACCACCGGCACCAACGACCCCAGCAGCACCAGTACGAACAGCGCCGGATAACCCACCGCCTGCTGCGTCGACTCCGGGGGAACCTCACCGACCCGGCCCACCACTTCCTGCGCGGTCCCGACCAGGCCACTGTTGATCACCGGATGGCCTCCGGCCGGACACTCTCGCCGTGCCCGAGCCGGTGCACCGCGACCTCCGGCGCCAGCCGCGCCGCCTGCCGTACGAACTCGTCGCCCGGCGAGTGGAACTCGTGCGGCCTGATTCCGTCCATCCCGATCGGCCAGTACGTCCCGTAGTGCACCGGCACGGCCGCGCGTGGCGCGATCAGCGCGAGTGCCTGGGCCGCCCGCCGCGCGTCCAGGTGCCCGTGCCCCAGGAACGGCCCCCAGCCGCCGACCGGCAGCAGCGCCACGTCCACCGGCCCCACGGCGTCGGCCATGTCGTCGAAGAGCCCGGTGTCCCCGGCGAAGTACGTACGCGCCTCACCGGTGACGACGTATCCGAGCGCGGCGGTGCGGTGCGGCCCGAACGGCAGCCGCCGGCCGTCGTGCAGCGCCGGGACGGCCCGTACGACCAGGTCCTTCACCCGTACCTCGTCGCCCGGCCCCACCTCGGTGACGCGCAGCCCCTGCCCGGAGAGCCTGCGCAGCGCGGGCACGGCACGCCCGGCCCCGCGCGGCACGATCAGCTCGGTACCGGGCGCGAGGCGTCCCAGCGACGGCAGGTGCAGATGGTCGCTGTGCAGGTGCGAGACGAGCACGGCGTCGGCCCGGGCGGCCTCGGGCGGCGGCAGCGCCCCGCGCCTGCGGCGCAGATGGGCGAGGCGCCGCGCGAACAGGGGATCGGTCAGCACCCGGGCCCCGGAATCCGCGACCGTACAGGTGGCATGCCCCCACCAGGTGATCTCCACCGCCACGAACGGCCTCCTCGCCAGGTCTGTCGCTCCTACGAGCGTAGGCGCTGCCGGTGGGCGGGACCGTACGAGCGGCGACTCCGGTGCCACGAGGGCCGGCGGTGCCGGGCGGGTGCGCCGTACCTCGTGCGCCGTACCCGTGCGCCATACCTCGCGGGCCGTACCCGTGCGCCGTACCTCGTTGGGGGGAGTCCTTCGCGGAGCCGACGGGAGTAGGGTCTGCGGCGACAGCAGGCGCGGCGGGAGGCGGGGGCGTGGACGACGTACGAGTGGCGGTCATCGCCAGCCTGACCCCGCTGGAGGAGCTCGACAGCGATCCGTTCCTGGTGGACACCCGCGGCCAGCAGGCGATGTGCGCGCGCTGGGCCGCCGACAAGGGGTACGCCGTCACCCGCCAGCTGCTCTGCTACGGCATGCGCCCCGACCACCGGGCGCTGTGGGCGGACGTCGACGCGGGCGCCGTGGATCTCTTCCTCGCCGCCAACGAGCGGGTGCTGGCGCGGGCCCTGACGTCCGTGCGGGAGTTCTCCGCCGAGTGCGAGCGCCGGGGCGTACGGCTGGAGACGGCCGGCCTCGACGAGCCCGCGTACAGCGCCGCGGCGAAGGCCGCCGTACACCGGCGACTGTCGATGCCGACGGCTGGTTATGACGGCTGCTGACCTCTTCTGAACACCTCGGCCCTCTTCTGACGGCTACCGGTTGCCGGTCACCGCATCGGGGCCCGGTCACCCCGTCCCGTTGTGCCACGCTGGAGAGGGAGCGGGCCCCGGGTGCGGGCCCGAGGGCGGCCGGGACGTGAGGTGGGGACGGCGTGGTCCGACGGCGGTGGCGCAGGGCGGGCAGCGCTGTGTTGCGCGTGATCACGGTGTGGGCCGTCTCGACGCTCACGATGCTGGTGCTGGCCGGCCTCCTGCCGGACTTCCAGCTCAAGGCCGACGACGGCGACAGCATCACCCGGGTCGCGCTCACCGCGGTCTGGGGCGCTGGCGCGTTCGGGCTCCTCGTCGCGCTGGTGTGGCCCCTTGCGGTACGGGCGCTCCTGCTCGTCCCCGCACTCGTCCTCGGCCTGCTCGTCTTCTTCCTCAACGGCTCGCTGCTGCTCGTCGCGCTCAGTCTCATCCCCGACGGGCGGGGCGAGGCCGAGCCGGAGACCGCGGTCGTCGTCGCCGCCGTCATGTCCGCTGTCGCCTCGGCGACCTCCGCCGCCCTCGCCGTACGCGACGACGACGCGTACCGGCGCAGGCTCTCCCGGCTCGCCCACCGCCGCGGCCGGCAGGGCGGCGACGACGGGCGCCACGGCCTGCCCGGGACGCTCTTCCTCCAGCTCGACGGCGTCGGCCACGACGTCCTGCTCCAAGCCGTCGCCGACGGCCTGATGCCGACCGTGGCGAGCTGGCTCGACGGTGCGGAACCCACGCACCGGCTGACCCCGTGGCGCACCGACTGGTCCAGCCAGACCGGCGCCAGCCAGCTCGGCATACTGCACGGCTCGAACCACGACATCCCCGCCTTCCGCTGGTACGAGAAGGAGAGCGGGGAGGTCGTGGTCTCCAGCCGCCCGGCCAGCGCCGCACTGATGCAGCGCCGCGCGGTCGCCCGTACCGGAGACGGCGGGCTGCTCACCCTCGACGGCGCCAGCCGGGGCAACCTCTTCAGCGGCGGCGCCGACCAGCTCGCCCTCGTCCTGTCGATCGCAGCCCGCCGAGGCAGGTCCAACCGCTCCCGCGCCGGCTACTTCGCGTACTTCTCCGACCCGGCCAACGCCGTCCGCACGGCGCTCTCCTTCGTCGCCGAAGTCGTCCGGGAGATCGTCCAGTCCACCCGCGCGCGGCTGCGCGGCGACAGCCCCCGGGTCAAGCGCGGCGGCCTCTACCCCTTCATCCGGGCCTTCGCGACCGTCGTCCAGCGGGACATCGTGGTCGCCGCCGTCCTCGGCGATATGCTCGCCGGACGTACGGCCGTCTACGCCGACCTGGTGGCGTACGACGAAGTGGCGCACCACTCCGGACCGCACAGCACGGACGCGCTGAAGGTCCTGGAGCGGCTCGACCGGTCGCTGGAGCTGGTGGCGAAGGTGGCCGAGCACGCTCCGCGCGCGTACCGGATCGTGCTCCTGTCGGACCACGGGCAGAGCCCGGGGGAGACTTTCCAGTCGGCGTACGGGCTCACCCTCGCCAATCTCGTCAGGGCCGGCTGCGGGCTGCCCGTGCCGCGCCACGCGGCGCGCACCACCAGCGCCTCCGAGGCCCGCGACGCCGTACGGACCGCGCTGCACCGGCCGGTGCCCGACGACGAGGAGGAGCCGGAGCACCCGGAGCCCGGGTCCGATCCGGTCGTGCTGGCCTCGGGCAACCTGGGGCTGATCTCCTTCCCCGACACCCCGGGACGGGCCACGCGCGAACAGCTGGACCGCCGGCACCCGGCGCTGCTGACGACGCTCGCGAACCATCCCGGGATCGGCTTCCTGCTCGTACGGAGCGAGGAGCACGGAGCGCTGGTGCTGGGGGCCGGCGGAGCCGAACACCGGCTGGACGACAGCGGCGACGGTGGGCCGGCGGGGGACGCGCGCCCGCTGGCGGTGTTCGGCGCGGGCGCCGCCGACGCGGTACGCAGGACCTCCGGCTTCCCGCACGTCGCGGACATCATGGTCAACTCCTGGCACGATCCCGACACGGGCCGGGTGCACGCCTTCGAGGAGCAGATCGGCTCGCACGGCGGGCTGGGCGGCGAACAGGGCCGGCCGTTCCTCCTTTCCCCGTACACCCTTTCCCCGCCCGTCGCGGGCGGTCAGGAACTCGTGGGCGCCGAGCAGGTGCACCACGTGCTGCGGCGGTGGCTGAGGGAGTGCCAGGGGCCGCAGGTGCCGGTGGTGGCGGCAGGGGCTCCGGCGGAGAATCCACGGCCTGAAACAGAAGCGGAAGGATCTTTTCCGGTTTCTGGCGGCGCCGTACAGGATAAATCCGCCTGATTTGGTGCACTGTTCCCCATACCAGAACATGGTCAGGTTTTGGTACGGAGAGAGGCGCACAGCACCCCATGACCACCCTGGCCACCCCATCCCCCGAGCTCACGGCCTCGCACGACACCGGCGACGCCCCCGGCAAGCACGCCCGGCGCTTCGGACTGCCGGTCGCGACCGCCCTGGTCATGGGCAACATCATCGGCGGCGGAATCTTCCTGCTGCCCGCCTCCGTCGCCCCCTTCGGCACCATCAGCCTGGTCGCCTTCGGTGTGCTGACCCTCGGCGCGATCGCGCTCGCGCTGGTCTTCGGACGTCTCGCCGAGCAGCACCCGCGGACCGGCGGGCCGTACGTCTACGCCCGCGAGGCGTTCGGCGACTTCGCCGGCTTCCTCACCGCCTGGAGCTACTGGATCACCACCTGGGTCTCGAACGCGGCGCTCGCGGTGGCCGCCGTCGGATACCTCGACGTCCTGCTCCCCCTCCACGGCTCGGTCGCCGCCACGATCACCGCCGCCCTGGTGATCCAGTGGCTGCCCGCGCTGGCGAACCTGGCCGGCACCCGGTACGTCGGCGCGGTCCAGCTGGTCTCGACGGTGCTGAAGTTCGCCCCTCTGCTGCTGGTCGCCGTCGGCGGCCTCTTCCTCTTCGACCCCTCGAACCTCGGCCCCTTCCAGGCGGGTGACGCCGGCCCGTTCGGCGCGATCTCCGCCTCGGCGGCCATCCTGCTCTTCAGCTACCTCGGCGTGGAGTCCGCCGCCGTCAGCGCGGGAGAGGTCCGAGACCCCCGGCGCAACGTCGGCCGCGCCACGATCCTCGGCACGCTCGGTGCCGCGTTCGTCTACCTGCTGGGTACGCTCGCGGTCTTCGGCACCGTCGCCCACGACAAGCTGATCGGTTCGACCGCGCCCTTCTCCGACGCCGTGAACGCGATGTTCGGCGGTACGTGGGGCGGCGCCGCCGTCGCCTGCGCCGCCCTGGTGTCCATGACCGGCGCGCTGAACGGCTGGACGCTGCTGAGCGCGCAGACACCGTACGCGGCGGCGAAGGACGGCCTGTTCCCGGCGGTGTTCGCCAGGAAGCGGCGCGGTGTCCCGACGGCCGGCGTCCTGGTCACGGCCGTCCTCGCCTCACTCCTGACGGTCTACAACTACACGGCGGGTCCCGAGGGCGTCTTCGAGACCCTCGTCCTGGTCACGACGTTCACGGCGACCGTCCCCTACCTCCTGGCGACCGCCGCCCAGATCTACTTCCTGGCCTCCGGGCGCTCCGCCGGCGTCAACCGCCCCCGCCTGATCCGCGACGCGGTCCTTGCGTCGCTGGCCGCCGGTTTCTCGATGTGGCTGGTGGCGGGCTCGGGCTACGCGGCGGTGTACCAGGGCGTGCTCTTCCTGTTCGCCGGGGTGCTGGTCCACGCGTGCATCTCGGCCCGCAGGAACCGGAACAGCGGCAGGACCGGGGCGGCGGCCTGACAGACCGCGTGGCCGGCTCTCCCGGCGCCCGGAGCCGGACCCTCCGGACGCCCCGTCGCACCGCTGCCGGACGGGCCGCCGAACCCCGCTGGGTGGCCGACGGGCCGCCGAACCCCGCTGGGCGGTCAGTCCGCCGCGGGGCCGCCCGCGTCCGCGCCGGGCGCCTCGGCGGCGGACGGGTCCAGGATGCGGTTGAGGAAGTCGCGGGTGCGCGGGTGCCGGGGGTCGCCCACGACCTGCGCGGCCGGACCCTCCTCCACGATCACCCCGCCGTCCATGAACACGACGCGGTCGGCCACCTCCCGCGCGAAGCTCATCTCATGGGTGACGACCATCATCGTCATGCCCTCCGAGGCGAGCACCCGCATGACGGAGAGCACGTCACCGACCAGTTCGGGGTCCAGCGCGGACGTCGGCTCGTCGAAGAGCATCACCTCGGGCCCCATGGACAGCGCCCGTGCGATGGCCACCCGCTGCTGCTGCCCGCCGGACAGCTGCGCCGGATAGGCGTCGGCCTTGTCGGCCAGCCCGACGCGCTCCAGGTTCTCCCGGGCGACCTTCGCGGCCTCGGCCTTGCCCCGGCCGAGCACGCGCCGCTGGGGAAGGACGAGGTTCTCCGTCACGGTGACGTGCGGGAAGAGATTGAACTGCTGGAAGACCATGCCGATCCGGCGGCGTACCGCGTCGATGTCGACCTCGATGTCGGTGACCTCCGTGCCGCCCACGAAGACCGTGCCCGAACTGGGCTCCTCCAGCAGGTTCACGCAGCGCAGCAGCGTCGACTTGCCGGACCCGGAGGGCCCGATGACGCAGACGACGTCGCCGCGGGCGACGTCGAGGTCGATACCGCGCAGGACGTGGTTGTCTCCGAACGCCTTGTGCAGACCGCGGATCTCGATCTCGGGCTGTGGCATCTGCTCGTCCTCACTTGGCCTTGTCGGCACGGGCCTCGAGCCGGCGCACGAGGAAGCTCAGCGGCACCGTCACGATGAGGTAGCAGAGCCCGGCGACCAGGATCGGGGTGGAGTTGGCGGTCTGGCTGGCCAGGTCCCGGCCGAACTTCGTCAGCTCCCTCTCGTCGAGGGTGATGCCGAGGAACAGCACCAGCGAGGAGTCCTTGAACAGCAGGACGAGTTCGTTGGTCAGCGGCGGGATCACGATGCGGAACGCCTGCGGGATGATCACCGACACCATCGCCCGGGCGTGCGAGAAGCCCAGCGAACGCGCGGCCTCCATCTGCCCCTTGGGCACGGCCTGGATGCCCGCCCTGATGGTCTCGGCCATGTAGGCGGCGGCGACCAGCCCCAGACCCAGGGCGACCTTTCCGTACGTACCGCCCGGAATCTCGGTCCCCGGGAACGCCAGCGGTACCGCGACGCCCACGAAGATGAGGATCAGCAGGGCGGGCAGACCGCGGAAGAACTCGATGTAGACGCTCGCGAGCCACCGGTAGGGGGCCACGGACGACAGCCGCATCAGCGCGACGATCAGGCCCAGTACGAGCCCGAACGCGAACCCGGAGAGCGTATACACCACCGTGTTGCGCAACGCGGTGGTGATGATCTCCGGGAAGAGCTCCGCTACGAGATCCTTCTGCGCGAACTGGTTCTGGAGGCGGTCCCAGTCGGCCAGCACACCGACCAGGACCAGAGCCGCCACGAAGAGGGCGTACTGGACGCCCTGGGAGATACGGCGCCGCTGCCGCCTCGAGAGGCGAGAGGTCACGACTGGGCCTTGGGCATCGGTCCGATCCACTGCTCGTACAGCTTCTTGTACGTGCCGTCGGCCTTCGCGTCGGTGATGGCCTTGTCGATGGCGGCCTTCAGCTTGGTGTTGCCCTTCTTCACCGAGAACCCGTACTGCTCACCGGTCTCGATGTTCTGGCCCAGGACGAACTGGTCGGCGTTGGCCTTGTCCTTGAGCCATCCCTGGACGACGGGGTAGTCGATGACGACGGCGTCGACCTGGCCGGTGCGCAGCCCGTTCAGTACGGCGTCGGAACTCTCGAACGCGACCGGGTCGAAGCCCTGGCTCTTCGCGTAGCTCTCGCCGGTCGTCTCCGCCTGCGCTCCGAGCTTCTTCTTCCCGGACTTGACCTCGTCCAGCGTGGTGACGCCGCTCTTCTTCGAGGCGAGCAGCGCCTGAGTGGCGTCGAAGTACGGGACGGAGAAGTCGACGTTCTTCTTGCGCTCGTCGGTGATGGTCATGCCGGCGGCGGCGAGGTCGCACTCGCCGGAGTTGAGGAAGGCGCCGGTTTTGAAGTTCTCGAACGGCGTGTCGAGGATCTCCTGCTCGACCTTCAGGTTCTTGGCCACGAGGTCGACGAGTGCCACGTCGAAGCCGACGACCTCGCCGCCCTGCTCCGACTGGAAGGGCGGATACGGCAGATGGGTGCAGGTGGTGAGCTTGCCCTTCTCGACCACCGGTACGCCGCCGGCCGCCTCGCCGGGGCCGTCGTCACCCGAAGAACAGCCGGTGGCGACGAACAGCCCGGCGGCTGCGGCGCCGGCGGCGAGGGTGCGGATGGTGCGGGCGCGGTGGCCCTTGGCCGTCCTGGACACGGTTGACCTCCATGGGGCGGGGCGGACGTCGGCGGGGGAACCGAGTCGTCAGCGGTGATCGTAAGCCAGTGACCCGGCCTTCGCGGACCTCTTCTCACGGCCTGGACTATGCCGAGGTCCCATTCCCCTCCCGCCGGGTCTCATGCGCGCGACGCGGCACCGCATGCCGTACGCGTCGGGCCCACATGCCGTACGCGCCGTGCCCGCCCGGCGGCGGCGTCGTGGCCGGGGCCGGCCTCGCCCGAGGACGACGGTCCGAGCGCGGTCCGCCGGGCGGTGCCGGCGCCGGCCCACAACGACGCCCGCCCCGGTGGATCCGGGGCGGGCGACGGTGTGTGCGGTGCGAACTACACGTTGTTCTCGGCGTCGATGAGCTGCTTGATCCGCCGGTCGATCGCCGCGGCCTGGGCGCGGGCGCGCTTCGCCGCCGCGGGCTCGCCCATCCGGTCCAGCTGGGCGGCCTTGGCCTTCAGGTCGGCGGACTGCTTGCGCAGCTCTTCGATGTTGACGGTGATGCCGCCCCCGCGAGCGGCCATGGTGTGCACGCCGGCGGTCGTGGCGGCGTGCGCCGGCAGAGCCGTGAGAAGAACGCCACCGGTCATCGCGGCGGTCACGGCGATCGTGGAAATACGTCGAAGCATGAGAGCTTCCCCCTGGTGCAGGTCGGTCATTACCTGTCGGTAACTATATCGCAAATGATCTTGTACTCGGTTCGCGTCCCCACCGTGTCGGCCCGCTTCAACAGCAGTTCGCGTTCCCGGGCGTTGCGGGTCAGTGAAGCCGCCCGCTCGAACTCCGCCCGCGCCTCCCGCCCCCGTCCCAACCGGCCCAGCAGGTCGCGGAGCGCCCGCCCCGGTCCCCGGGGGCTACGCTCCCGGCACCCAGTAGTTGTGCACCTGCCCCGTCTTCGGCGTGCCGCCCTGCGGGATGCCGACCTCCGACGCCACCGGCATGACGACCTCGTTGAACCGCTGGAGAGCCTGCTCGGACTCCCACAGGTCGAAGATCTGGAGTCCGGAGGCCGTCGGAACGGCGACGTGCGCCAGGCACCCCTCGAAGGGGTTGCCGGGAAGCGACTGAAGCTTGGCGTTCAGCTTGTCGTACTGCTCGGTCGTCACGCCCGCCAGTTCGGCCTGCATGAAAATCGCCATCGGGGGTCTCCTCCGTGTGAACAGGTCCGGTTCCCTCCCCGCCGCCCCACCGGCGGCCTGTGCCCGCGACCAGCACACCACGCCGGCCCCTCGGCGGCATTCCGCCCCGTGCCATACGGAGTAGGACGGGAGAAGTCCCACGGTTCACCCCCGGCCCGGTCATTCGAGAGGCGCGACAAAGGGGGGCTCGGCCGCCTTGGACCCGTTCTCGATATAGCGGGACAGGGCGAACCCGCTCTCCCGCTCCTGGGCGGGCGACTGCGGAAGCGGCCACCGCAGCGCCTGGTAGAGCAAACCGCGGTGCACGTCGAAACAGGATGCGAACACTTCGCCGTACGAAGCGGCGGCGCCCAGTGCCCTGATGTAGGCCCCGGCGGCGACGAGGACTCCGCCGGGCAGGGCCCACCAGGCCCACGGCGTCCAGAGGACGAGGAGTGCGCCCCAAAGGACGCTCTGCAGCGCGAGGTTGAGCCGGAGCCGCGCTTCGGTGATCTCCTGTCTGGCGGTATCGGGCAGCAGCAGCCACAGCCGTGGCCAGCAGACCTCGGTGCTCAACCCGTAGCGCGTCCGGGGCCTGTCCTCGAACGCTCGCAGGGTGTTGCCCAGCCGTGTGGCGAGCTGACGGCCGGGTTCGGCGGGGACGAGGAGGTAGCGGCGCTCGAGCTCGGCGTAGTCGCGGTTCTGCTGCCAGGTGCGGTCCGAGAGGTTCAGGCCGGCCAGGTGGCGCAGTTTTTCGGTGTCGCGAGCGATCCGCGTGCGTCGCCGGGCCAGGAGCGGTGCGTAGAGACGGTCGAACTGGTGCGGCCAGTGCCCGGACAGGAGGCGCGCAAGCGGGACGGAGAGCCGCTGGGCGGCCATGGCCAGCAGTGTGACTCCGATGAGCGGTACCACGACGAGCAGCCCTTGCACGATGACCGGAAGCCCCTGCATCCGGTCTCCCATGTGTTGGGTGACCGCGTGCCATCCGTCGTGGCTGATCGAGGGCTCGGTACGTTTCCAGTTCCATGCGACCAGCCCTGCCACGCAGAACAGCAGAGCCGGTGACAGCAGCAGGGCGAGCCAGCGTTCGGCGAGCTTTCCACCCAGTCCGCTCCAGAATTGTGTGAGCACGGGGGCCGCCTAGTCCGAGCTGGTCGCGGGCCGGAAGACGAGCCGCAGGTGGGTGTGGACGGGGCAGTGGCTCGGTGGCACTTCTGGATCGTCGGCGCTGAGCACGGCCCAGGCATAGCCGCCCTCCGGACAGACCCAGCGGTCCTTCGCCACGGGCCGGCCCAAGGTGTACGGCGACTCCGCGCTCTTCTCCCCGTCGATCTCCGGGAGAAGTTCGTCCAGCCGCTCACGGGTCGCGGGTGAGGAGGCGAGCAGCTCGACCAAGTCGTCCTCGATCTTCAGCCGGGCCTCGGGATCGGTCTCGGTCCTCGCGCGCTCCGTCAGTGCGGCCAGCGGCCCGGCCAGCGCCTGCCCCTCGCTCTCCTCCGTCAGTTCTGTCAGTCCGTTGAGGATGGTCTCGGCGACGTCGACGATTCGGGATTCTTGGCTCATGATTCCTTCCCCGGGCTCGCGGTAACGCTGGCGCGGTCGAGCGCGGCCCACGCGGCGCGCAGCGCGGCGCTCGCGTTTGCGGAGCCGGCACTGTCGAGCGATGACCGTTCCAGTTGACGCAGTCGTTCGGACAGGCCGGGGTCGGCGGCCGCAGGAAGACCGCCCCTACCGGCGTCGCTGAACAGGGCGTGTACGGCGGCGAACTCGCCGATCGCGGGGCCCTCGTACAGCGAACCTGCGAGAGCCTCACGCACGGTGGCGGCCATCTGAATGAGATGGCCGAATTTGTGTGCCGATTCCGTACCGCCCTCTGACCAAATCTGAGTGATACGCCTGGCGGACACGCTTGCGTGACGCGCCGCTTCTGCGGTGTGTTCTCCGTCACCGTTCGCGGCGGCCCGGACCGCCCAGTCGCACGCGGCTGCGAACCGGGAGCGCAGGTCACCGCGGTCGGGGTCTGAGGACGCCAGCCGGTAGATCTCGGTGGCTCTCTCGTTCTGCTCGGCGAGAGTGAGCGCCCGGGCCAGGCCACGCAGCTGCGCGGGGAGCCCCGGCCAGCGGGCCCGGGGGACGGCGAGTGCGAATTCGAAGAGCTCCAGAGCTCTTTCCAGGTCGGTTCGGACGCCTTGCCGCTCGAACCGGGCGAGCAGACTGTGTCCTAGATCGTCAACGAGCCGGCCGCGTTCGCCGGCGCCCGCGGGCAGAACCGAAAGAGCCTGTTCGCCGAAGGTGATGGCGGAGTCGAGGTCGGAGATCTGTCCGCGCAGCAGGTAGCGCCTCGACAGGAGGGACGACTGCCATCCTGGTATGAGGAAGCGGTGAACAGTCCCCGAAGGTGCGCACGCGGCGACGCGGTGGACCGTGTCGAGGGCGGACGCCAGGCTCTTTTCGGTCGGCCTCTCGATGGCCTGGGCGACGAGAGCCCCGGCGAGGTTGTGCAGGCGTTCCCAGAGCACCGGATCGCCTTCGGAAGTCCGTGCGACGCTCTCCCGGAGCAGCTGGATGGACCGCTCCAGGTCTGCGATGTCGCCCAGCCGCCGGTACCGAGTGGAGTGGACGACTCCCAGGTTGTTGAGCCCGTAGGGGCGGTATTCCGAGTCTTCCGAGCACAGAGCGAGTACGTTCCGATGTGCGCTGACAGCGTTGTTGAGGTCGCTGGTCCGCCCCATGTGCTCGTACCTCAGACGTAGGCACAGCCCAAGGTTCGTCACGAGGCCGAGGGCCTCCGTGGAGGCCCTCGTGGACCGGCGTGAGGCTGCCTCGAGCACGTGGACCGCTTCATCCAGGTCGTGAAGGTTGGAGCGCAGCAGCGACCTCTGCCTCAGGGCCAGACCCAGTCGGTTGGCGTGGAGGAGATGCAGCTCGTCCTCAGGCCCGTTGAGGCGTAACAGCGTCTGATACGACTCGATCTGGCGGTCGAGATCAGTCAGGCTGCCCCAACGCTCGAACCGGTCCTGTAGAGCTTCGGCGAGCGGGGCGAGGTAGGGCGCTTTGAACGGCTCGGGGCAGGCGTCGAGGTCTTGCCGTAGTGCGTCGACCACGCGGTCGAGCGATTCGTCGGTTTCGGCCCGCAGGCGCATGAACCGGTACAGCTGTGCGTGCTCTGTCGTCCTGCCCAGCCGCTCCGGCGAGTCGGGGCTCAGCTGCTCAATGACGCGCCCCATCGCCTCGGTGGCCGCCACGGCGTCCTCGAAACTGTTCGTTACCGCGCCGCGGCGTACACAGGCCACCGCGAGCCCGAGCCAACTGGTGCTCCGTTCCCCCACAGGACGCCCAAGAAGGTCGGCGGTCTCTGCCTGTCTCTGCCAGGCGGAGACCACTGCGCCCAGGGTGTCTTCGGTCGGCGATGCCTCGGCGAGGCGCTGGGCGTGCTCGACCTCGCGTACGGCCCGGCCGAGCAGCTCCGGCACCTCCTCGGTGTCGGCGACCTTCCACTTCAACTGTTCGTCGAACGCCACCTCGGTTCCGGCCTCACGGCAACGGTCAAGAAGGCGCCGTACCCCGTCCAGTGTGTCGGCGGATGCGGAGTTGTGCGCGTACCGCACCCGGAGCCGGGTGAGAACCTCGGCAGCGGCGTCCTCCCGCAACTCGGGGTGCCGCAGGACGAAAGCTCGTGTCGCATGCCAGGTCTGCTTGGCCGTGAACTCATGGATGAGGCCCGACAGCCACTGAGCACGAAGGGGCGTGACGCTGATAGGGATGCCGCAGCAGTCCGCGTACCTTCTGTCGCTGCCGCACCAGCAAGGGGCCTCGGCCCGTGGCGGCCAGTCGATACTGATGCTTTCGGCCTCCGCGGCGTAGCGCGTGAGGTGGTCCTCGACCCACGGTACGAGCTCCTCGGAGTCGCACCACGACAGATAGGCGTCGACCGTCACCCGCGCTATCGCGAAGCGCTCGGCGAGGGGGGTGAGGTCGCGGAGTATCCCCTCATGGCGGAGGCAATAGGAGCTGAAATCGCCGCCCGCCCACTCCGCGTCGAATTCCGGCCACAGCCGACGTACACGCACGAACTCCTCGGCAGGCAGCCACCAGACCGTCAAGAGAGGCGCCCTGGTGACAGGTTCATGCTCCGCTGACATCCAGACAGGTCCTTCCCGTCGGAGAAAAGTGACCCACTGTCGGGATTGTCTCAGGCATCCTGGGATTTGAGGCCCCATGTGCGCGAAGGACCGTGCGCACTGATCACCGGAGGAGCGGATGACTCTGCCGTCGGTATCCGGAGAAGAAAGCCCTCGCCCTGGCGTGGCAGCAATCACGGTCGCTCTGCGTGAGGTCGAGGAAGAAGACGCGCACGGACTGCCGTTTTGCGATCCCGGACTCGTGATGATCAGCTACGTTCGGTCGCCGACGGAGGAGCTCGCGGCACACGTGCACGTGACGCTCGCCGATCTGATCCAAGCTTGTCGGCACGAGGCGGAAGAGAGCGCCTGGACCGTGCTGAGAGAGGCGGTCGATGAGGCGGCGCTTGCCCCGCTGCCGTCGCGACAGCGGGTGCTGGTGCTGGTGCTCGTGGCCGAAGTCTTCGGTGACGACGGGGCGTACCAGGACGAAGCCGTTCCGATGGCCCGGCGGGCACTCCTGCACATGCGAGCCCTGGACCCTGACGCGAATGCGCGACTGATTGCCCACACGCTGTCGCGGACGGGCCGAGTCCTTGCCTACGCGGGCAGCGACACGGCTGAACGGCGGGAGGGCGTCGCGCTGATGAACGAGGCGGCGTCACACGCGGATTCAGAGTCGCGTGGCACGCTCTTGGCCGCCGCGGCCCGGGCGTCTGCCTTCCTGTCCACTCACAGCGGCGACATCAAGGATATGGACCAGGCTGTGACCGCTGCCCGGTCCGCCGTTACCGCGACGCCGCACGACTCCCCGGACCGGCGCACCCGGGTGCTGGACCTGGCAGCCATGCTCGCGCAGCGGTGTCGAAAGGTCGGTTCGGTGCGCGACCTCGTAGAGTCGTACGGTCTGACAAACGAGGCCGCCACGGGAACGCCGGCGGATGCCCAGGAGTCCGCCGCGCGGAACTGGTTTCTGGCAAGTGCTCAGGTGAGCCTGACTCGCGCTTCGAGCCGCGACGAACTGGACAGGGTCATCCGTCTGCTGGAGTCCCTTTCGTTCGGCTTCGAAGTCACCGACTCGTCGAGTGGTCCGGCCGCGATGAGCACCCATGACCACGCGCGGCGGTTCCTCGCCTCGGCGCTGGACCTCCGCTGGCAGTACTACCGGGATGTCGCCGATCTCCGCCGGAGCACCGACCTGCTCGGCTCACTCCTCGGTGCATCCGCGGCCGACGACCCGATGCGGCAGGAACTGCTGTCCGCGTTCTCCATGGCCGTCTTCCGCCTGGGCGAGGAAACAGGCGATGCTGCGAGTCTCGACCGCGCGCTGAACCTCATCGGTGAGGCCCTCGCGCTGCCTTCCACCGACGCAGAGCAAACCGGCAACCACCAGCGGAATCTGGCAGTGATGCTGAAGTCACGCGCCCGACGGGACGGCGAACCGGCGGATCTGGAAGCGGCCATCGAACTCCTGGAAGGGGTCGCCTACGGGCCTGCGGCCCTGCCGGTCGCTCTGACGAGCCTCGGGATGGCGCTGCTGGACCGCCACGAACTCACCGAGTCGGCGGCGGACCTCGACCGGGCCGTGGAAGTGCTCACCGCAGCCACCACCGCCGTGCGCGGCGCTTTCGAAAGGATCAGCGCGCTGGAGGCGCTCCATGCCGGCACCGCCGTGCGCTACCGGGCGCTCGGGCGGCCCGATGATCTCGAGAGTATGCGCGCTCTGCAGAAAGAACTGCGTTCCGCCGGCGATGTGCCCCATCTCCAGTCCAGGCTGTCCCACCGCCTCGCCGATGTGCTCGATCTCCGCTACGCCGCAGACGGCGACCCCGCGGCACTGCGCGAGGCGGTCGCCACCCTCGACGCCGAATTGACTCGCGCGGAGCCGGGCTCTGCCCGCCGGCGCCGTACGGCGGCGATGCTGGCGCAGGCTCTGTGGATGTCGTACGTGCCCAGTGGCGACGACAGCCTGCTCGAGCGTGCCATCTCTCTTCTGCGGGAGACCGTCGGTCAGCAACAGGTCCGCGACGACGCCTACGCGCAGGCGCTCAGCCTCTTGGGAGCATGCCTGCGCGACCGTTATGTTCGCCGGGGTGACGCGGCAGATCTGGACGAGGCGATCGATTGCTACAAGGAGGCACTCTCGCACCTCGACCCCACAGCCGCCACGTACGCGGAGATCAACACGAACTTCGGTCTCGCCCTCTGGGACAAGTACGGCCGTACCGGCAGCCTTTACGACCTCGACCGGTCGATCGCCACGATGGATCTGGTCCTGAACACCCCCTCGAGAGGAGGAAAGAAGTCCGTCACTGCTCTCAACACCCTTGGGATCGCCCTGCGCGACCGCTTCCGGATTGCGTTCGACCCGCGGGACATCCATCGCGCCGTCGCCGCGTACGAGGAGGCCTTCGGCCCTGACTTGGCCCAGTCTGACACTGTGTCACCAGGCACGATGCTCAACAACTACGGCGCCGCTCTCATGGACCGCTACGCGCACAGCAGCGACCTGGCAGATCTCGTCCGGGGCATCCAGGTCTTCGAGCAGTCCATCGAGGTCGCACCGCCGGGCAGCACAGACCGGCCCAGGTTCCTGGTCAATCTTGCCGGCGGGCTCCAGGCGCGGTACGAGCGCTTGCGGGACATCGCCGACGTCGACCGCGCGGTGCGGCTCATCGATGACGCCCTCACCGGGATGACGGCAGACTGGATCAACCGGCCGAACTCCGTGATGGGACTGGCCGGCCTGCACCGGACCCGCTACCTGCAAATGGGCCGACGCGGGGACCGGGAGCGTGCGCTGGAGCTGTACCGCACCGGATGCAGCGCCGGATTGGGCTCACAGCCGGGTGCCACTCTGTTCATGGCGCGGGACTGGACGTGTTGGGTCTTCGACGAGGGAGCCTGGTCCGATGCGACGGAAGCGTGCGACATCGCCTTTCAGGCGATGACCCAGCTCTTCGAGACCCAGTTCGGTCGCCGCCACAAGGAGCACTGGCTGCGCATGGCCAGAGGCATCCCCGCCCGTGCCGCGTATGCGAGAGCCATGACGGGCGCATCGGAGGAGGCTGTGGTCGCGGTGGAGCGCGGCCTCGCCCTTCAGCTGAGCGAGGTGCTGGAGCGTGACAGGGCCCAGTTCGACGACTTGGTCGCCGGCGGCCACGGTGAACTGGTAAGCCGGTACCGGCAGGCAAACGACGACTGGTCGGACCGGTTGCGCGCCTGGGAGAGTGCTGCGGCAACCGGCACAGCTCCGGTTCCGGCAGCCCGGGACGAGGACGTACTGCGGCGAACGCGCCTGGAACTCGATGCGTCCATCGCGGAGATCCGCCGGATCCGGCCGGATTTCCTCCTGCCTACCGTTTTCGCTGACATCGCCGACGCGGCGCGGGACGTTCCGCTGGTGTATCTCGTGGCTACGGACGCCGGTGGCGTCGCTCTGCTCGTCGGGACGGACGGTGCCGTCGAAACGGCCTGGCTGCCGCACCTGACCGAGGGCGATGTGGTGCGGAGGGTCAGCGACCTCCGTGAGGCGCACGACGGGCGGAAGCAGGACCCTGATGCCTGGCGAGGAAGGCTGGACGCCGTCACGGCGTGGCTCTGGGATGCCGCGATGGGCTCAGTGACCGGCGCGCTGGGACGGGGAGCGGAAGCCGTGCTCGTCCCCGTGGGGCATCTCGGGCTGCTCCCCCTGCACGCGGCGTGGACGCCCGACGATTCACGCCCGGTGGCCCGCAGGTACGCCATGGACGACTGCGTGCTGAGCTACGCGCCGAACGCGCGCAGTCTGCGTACCGCGAAGGAGATCGCCGACCGGGTGCCCCTCGGTGCGCTGCTGAGCGTTCATGACCCCCGTCCGACCAAGCAGGACCCGCCGGCCTTCGCCGACGCGGAGGTGGCGGCCGCTCAGCAGTGCTTCGCCATATCCACCGGGCTGCGGCACGGTGACGCCAGCGTGTCCGGTGTCACCGCCGTCCTGGCCGATTACCCTGTGCACCACTTCGCCTGCCACGGTGTCGCGAACCTCAGCGAGCCGTTGCTCAGCGCCCTGATCCTGGCGGGTGACGAGCCGCTCTCTCTCGGCGAGCTACTGCGCCTGCGCCTGACCGGTGACGGCACGGGTGGAGTACGCCTGGCCGTCCTGTCGGCCTGTGAGAGCCAGGTCCCGGGACTGGAACTCCCTGATGAAGCGGTCAGTCTCCCGACGGGACTGCTCCAAGCCGGCGTTGCCGGCGTCATCGCCAGCCAGTGGGCGGTGCGCGAGCTCGCGACCTGCCTCCTGATGACGCGATTTCATCAGGCCCTTGCCGCCGGCGGTTCCACCCCTGCCGCCGCTCTCAGGGCCGCCCAGCGCTGGGTGCGGGATACGACCAACCAGGAGAAGGCGGACACCCTGAAAGACTGTGACCACAGCCTCCTCCCGGCCGAAGCCGCACGCACCATGTGGCGGGCACTGATCCGCAAACCGCCCCGTGAACGGTCCTTCGCCCACGTCAGCGACTGGGCCGCCTTCTCCCACCTCGGCGTCTGAGAGCTCCGTAGCCGGCCTGTGGCTGCGCCTGAGTGCTGCGACCTGTGACCCCCGCTTCATCCGGCATTACCTCCGGAGTAATCGACGCCCTCGCGCGGGCGCGGCATCGTTGTGGTCACCGGGGGCCGGGCGGCGCACTCCGCCCGGGCCCCGGGCCCTTCCAGCCCGTACGACCTCGACGGAGGCTGATCCGCCATGTCCGCAACCCTGCTCGCCAACCTGTCCCGGACCACCGACCCCCGGACGATGCTGCGCCGCTTCCTCGCGCTCGACGCCGTCGTCACCACCACCAACGGGCTCGTGTACGCCGCCGCCTCCGGCCCCGTCGGAAGGCTGCTGGGGGTCGGGTCGGGGCTGCTCCTCGGGCTCGGGCTGTTCCTCGTGGCCTTCGGGGCCGGGGTCGGGTACCTCGCCACCCGGCCGGAGCCCGCCGCACTCCCCGTCAAGGCCGTCATTGAGGCGAACCTGGCCTGGGCCGTGGCCGGTCTCGCCGCGCTCGTGTTCTGGTTCTCACCGACGACGGCCGGGACGTTCTGGATCCCGGTGCAGGCCGCGACCGTCGCCGGTTTCGCCGGGCTCCAGCACCTCGCGCTGCGCGCCCGGGGATGAGCGGCCGCCGCTCAGGGGGCCAGCGACTGGAGGTACTTGACCGTCGCCGGGTCGGCCGGGAGGAACGTCTCGATGGCCAGCTCGGCGACCGTCACATCCATCGGCGTGTTGAAGGTGGAGATGGAGGAAACGAACGACAGCACCCGGCCGTCGTGCTCGATCCGGAGTGGCAGCGCGAAGTAGGGGTACGGCGGGTCCTCGGGAAGCGGCGCTTCCCCCGCCCGCGGCTCGGGTACGGGATAGGCCGACACCTCCTCGTACACCGCACGCAGCGCCGGCGACCTGGCCAGCGCGATCTGGCGCTCCATCTGTGCCTTGAGGTGTTCGCGCCACTGGGGAAGATTGCGGATGCGCGGGGCGAGTCCCTCCGGGTGGAGCGATATCCGCATCGCGTTCAGCGGGGGCGTGAGCAGGTGCTCGGGCAGCCCGTCGAGGAGCATCGCGATCCCGCGGTTCGCGGCGACCACCGTGTACGCACCGTCGACGACCAGGGCGGGGTACGGCTCGTACCCCGCCAGCAGCCGCTCGATGCCCTCGCGCAGGGAACCGAGCGCCGGGTCGTCGAGCGGGGTCTCGGCGTACCGGGGGGCGTACCCCGCGGCCAGCAGCAGCCCGTTGCGCTCCCGCACCGGTACGTCGAGGTGCTCGGCGAGGCGCAGCACCATCTCCTCGCTCGGCCGTGACCTGCCGGTCTCGATGAAGCTGATGTGCCGGGCTGAGGAATCGGCGCGCAGCGCCAGCTCCAGCTGGCTCAGCCGGCGCTGCTCCCGCCAGCCGCGCAGCAGCGCGCCCACACCCTTGTCGACTGCGACTGTTGTCATGGCACAAGACGGTAACCGACCCGTACCGGCCGCGAATTGACGGACGGCGGCCGGGGCCGCGAGAACGCCGTTCAGCCCTGCGGCCCATTCACGGCTGCGCCTGAGCGCCGTTCGGGACCGGAGGGTGGGAGGCTGATCGGCACACCGCAACTTGGAGGGAGCTTCGCCATGGCCACTGAGCCGCTGTCGCAGAAGGAGATCGAGGACCGTCTGCGCGAACTTCCCGGCTGGTCGCTGGACGACAGCCGGATCGCCCGCACCTACCGGCTCGGCACGCATTTCGCGGCCGCCGCGCTGGCCGTCCACGTGGCGGCGATCCAGGATGAGCTGGACCACCACTCCGACCTGACGCTCGGTTACAACACGGTGGCCCTGACCGTGAACACGCACAGCGCGGGAGGAGCCGTCACCGATCTCGACTTCGAGCTGGCGCGCCGCGTCGAGGAGATCGCTCCGGCCCACGGGGCGAGCTGAACCACGCACGCCGGACTACGACACCGAAGCGGCCGTGTACGACGCCCGGACCCGCGCTACCGGCTGGTCGCCCCGCGCAGAGTGACGGGCGAGGCGTGAGACGCCCGCAGCACGGGCTACGGGGAGCGCGGGTCCGGTGACTGATACGTGCTGTCCTGCCCATCGAGACGGCAAGCCGCACGGGCACCGTCCGGGTCCGTAGGCCGGGCACGTAGGCCGGCCGGGCGCCCGGACGCCGGCTCTTCGGACTCGGCGCGCCGGGCGCGGGCACGGGACGCAGCCGGGCCGCGGGACCGTCCGAGGCGGACGGCCGCGCGGCCCGGTGGTCCTCACGCCACCGGGGCGCCCCGGCCGTCCCACGCGCCGGCCCGCGCCGCCTCCCGTGCGAAGTCGGTGAAGTCCCTGGGCGCGCGGCCCAGGACCCGCTCGACCCCGTCCGTCACCGACGCGTTGTGGCCGTCGAGCAGCGCCGTGAACAGCCCGGCGAGCCACTCGGCCTCCGGCGCGGGCATCCCGTACCGCTGAAGGAGCCCGGCGTACTGCGGACCCGACACCGGGACGTACCGCACCTCGCGGCCCGCCGCCTTCGAGAGCTCGGCCGCCACCTCGGCGAAGGTCAGCAGCCGCGGCCCCGTCAGCTCGTGCACCACACCGGCGTGGCCGTCCTGGGTGAGCACGGTGACCACGACATCGGCCAGGTCGTCGGTGTGCACCCACGGCTCCGCCGTCTCACCCGCCGGGAAAGCCACTTCCCCGGCGACGACGCCCTCCGCCATGACACCCTCGCTGAAGTTCTGCGCGAAGAACGCGGCCCGTACGACGGTCAGTTCGCCGCCCGACGCGCGCAGCGCCTCCTCCGCGGCCACCGCTTCGGGCTCGCCGCGCCCGGACAGCAGCACCAGTCGCCGCACCCCGTTCTCGCTCGCGATCCGCCCGAAGGCCCGCACCGCCTCGACCGCGCCGGGCGCCGCCAGATCCGGGTAGTACGCCACATAGGCGGCGTCGGCGCCGCGCAGAGCCGGACCCCAGGTCGACTCGTCCTCCCAGTCGAACCGCGCCTCACCCCCACCCTTGCGCGAGCCCGCCCTCACCGTCACGCCGAGAGCGGTGAGCCGCTCGACGACCCGGCGGCCCGTCTTCCCCGTGCCGCTCGTCACCAACACCGTTTGCCGCTTCTTGTTTTCCGTCATGCCCCAAGATTCGCGGCGCGTTCCTGGACGGGCCATGCTTCAAAGGCTCAACTCCATACGTCTGCGTCCAAGCGGTCCCTCCACCGCCCTAGGGTGGGGCCATGGACGTACTCACGGGACTGCTCGACGGGCCGCGCGCCCGGGGCGCCTTCCTCCTCCGGGCCGTACTGAACCCGCCCTGGGCGGTGCGGATCGAGGACCGGGCGCCGCTCTCGCTCATGTGCGCGAGCCGCGGCAACGCCTGGGTGCTGCCCGACGGCGGCGAGCCGGTGCTCCTGCGCCCCGGTGACGTGGCGATCGCGCGCGGCCCGGACCCGTACACCTGCGCCGACGACCCGGCCAGCCCGCCGCGCGCCCTCATCGGGCCCGGCGGGGTGTGCCGCACGCTTCAGGGCGAGCCACTGGCCGAGACGATGCATCTCGGTGTACGGACATGGGGCGACAGCACGGACGGCGCGTCGGCGATGCTCATCGGCACGTACCGGATGGCGGGGGAAGTCAGCGGACGGCTGCTCGACGCGCTGCCGCCGCTCGTGCATCTGCCCGCCGAACTGTGGAACTGTCCGCTGCTGCCGGCCCTGGAGGACGAGATCAGCCGGGACGAACCGGGCCAGAGCGTCATGCTGGACCGGATGCTCGACCTGCTGCTGATCGCGGCACTGCGGTCGTGGTTCTCGCGCCCCGAAGCGGCGGCCCCCGCCTGGTACCTGGCCATGGGGGACCCGGTGGCCGGCCGGGCCCTGCGGCTGATGCAGAACGACCCCGCCCACCCCTGGACCGTCGCGGAGCTCGCCGCCAAGGCCGGCGTCTCGCGCGCCGGACTGGCCCGCCGCTTCACCGACCTGGTGGGGGAGCCGCCGATGACGTACCTCACCGGGTGGCGGCTCGCGCTCGCCGCGGACCTGCTGCGGGAGACGGACGCGACGGTGGGCGCGGTGGCGCGCCAGGTCGGTTACAGCGGGTCCTTCGCGTTCAGCGCGGCCTTCAAGCGGGTGCGCGGGGTCAGTCCGCAGGAGTACCGCAGGGGCGCCGTTTTGCCGGAACAGCAAGAAGGTTCGCCGCAGGAGCGGTCCGGCGAGAAGGTGGACGCATGACGCGAAGCCACAGCACCCACGACACGCAGGGCCACGACCACACTCACGAGCACAGCCACGACCACGGCCATCACGGCGCGGATTTCGACTGGGAGGCGCTCGCCACGCACCTGGAGCACGAGGCGGAGGTGAACCGTCCCGTGTACGAGCAGGCCGCGGCCTGGATCGCGCAGACCCGGGGGGAGCGGGTCGTACGCCGCGTGCTGGACATCGGCAGCGGCCCCGGGCTCATCACGTGCATGCTCGCCGAGGCGTTCCCGGACGCGGAGGTGGTGGCCGTCGACAGCACGCCGGCGCTGCTCGACCGCGCCCGGGCGCGGGCGGAGCGGTCCGGACTGGGCGAGAGGGTACGTACCCTCGTCGCCGAAGTGCCCGGCGAACTGGGCTCGTTGGGGGAGGCCGACCTGGTCTGGGCGGCCAACTCGCTGCACCACGTCGGCGACCAGCGGGCCGCACTGACCGGTTTCGCCGGGCTGCTGCGCCCCGGCGGGACGGTGGCGCTGTTCGAGGGCGGGCTGTCGCCGCGCCATCTGCCCCGCGACATCGGGATCGGCAGGCCGGGCCTGGAGGCGCGGCTGGAGGTCGCGTGGAGCGAGAGGTTCACGCAGATGCGGGAGGAGCTGCCCGGCAGCAAGCCGGAGGTCGAGGACTGGAGGGCGCTGCTGACCGCCGCCGGTCTGACCCCGGACGGCAGCCGTTCCTTCCTGCTCGACCTGCCGGCGCCGCTGCCGGACGCGGCGCGCGAGCTGGTCGTCGAGACCTTCGCGCGGCAGCGGGAGGTGTTCGCCGACCGGCTGACGGCGCAGGACGTGGCGACGCTGGACCGGCTGCTGGACGCGCGGGACGCGGCCGGCCTGGCGCAGCGCCCCGACGTGTTCATGCTGCGGGCGCGCACGCTGCACATCGCGCACCGGGCCTGACGGCCCGGCCGTCCCGGGGGATCTACGGGGTGGTCACCGGCTCCAGCTGCCACCACTGGCCGGGGGAGTCGGTGTCCTCCCACTGCCGCACATTGGCGCCGTCGTCCATGCTGCCCTCGGCGACCTCCAGCAGCAGCCCGCTGACGTAACTGATGAGGGTGACCGTGCCCGGCGCGTCCAGGTGCTGCTCGATGAGCCACTCCTGGGCGCCGAAGTTGTTGGCCTTCCACTGCTGGACGTTGGCGCCGTTCTCCGTGGAGGCGCCGGCCACGTCGAGCCGCTTGCCGCTGGCGGCGTTCACGAGGTGGTAGAGGGCGCCGCCGCTGTGCACCGCCGACACCTGCCACTGCTGCGCCGGGGCGCCGGTGTCCTTGCCCTGCTGGACGTTGGCGCCGCTGCCCGTGTGGCCGCCGTACACCTCGAGCAGCAGGCCGCTGCCGACATTGCGCAGCCGGTACGTGCCTTCCTCGACGGGTCGCGGTCTGCCGGGTTCGCGGCTCATGTTCCGTACTCCTTGGGGCGGTCGGGGGTCGAGGGCGGCGGTGGGTGGTCCGGCGGGCCGGGCTCCGGCCCGCTCAGGGCGAAAGGCGCCCACCGGTGGTCCGGTGGGCGCCGTCCTCGTATGTCTGCTTACCGGGCCGGTCAGGCGCCGAAGTCGAAAGTGGCCGGGTCCGGGCCCAGGCGCTTGCCCTCGTCGAGCGCGGCGAAGGCCGCCAGGTCGTCGGCGTCCAGCTCGAAGTCGAACACGTCCAGGTTCTCCTCGATCCGGGACGGCGTCACGGACTTCGGAATCACGACATTGCCGGTCTGGAGGTGCCAGCGCAGCACCGCCTGAGCCGGCGTCTTGCCGTGCTTGCGCGCGACCGCCACGACCGTCGGCACCTCCAGCAGCCCCTTGCCCTGGCCCAGCGGCGACCACGCCTCGGTCGCGATGCCGTGCTCGGCGTGGAAGGCGCGGGACCGCGCCTGCTGGAGCTGCGGGTGGAGCTCGATCTGGTTGACGGCCGGGACGACCGACGTCTCGCCGATCAGGCGCTCCAGGTGCTCGGGCAGGAAGTTGGAGACGCCGATCGCCCTGGCGCGGCCGTCGGCGTAGATCTTCTCGAAGGCCCGGTACGTGTCCAGGTACGCGTCCTTGGACGGCAGCGGCCAGTGGATCAGGTACAGGTCGACGTAGTCCAGGCCGAGCTTCGCCAGCGACGCGTCGAAGGCGCGCAGCGTGGAGTCGAACCCCTGCTCGGAATTCCAGAGCTTCGTCGTGACGAACAGCTCGTCGCGAGCGACACCGGAGGCGGCGATGGCCTTTCCGGTGCCGGTCTCGTTCTCGTAGATCGCGGCCGTGTCGATGGACCGGTACCCGGCCCGGATGGCCGTTCCGACGGCCTTCTCGGCCTCGTCATCAGGCACCTGCCAGACGCCGAAGCCGAGCTGGGGCATCTCGACGCCGTTGTTCAGGGTGAGGGAGGGGGCCTTGCTCACGAGCGATCGATCCTTACGTCGTCGGTTGGTACTCCCAGCGTCAACGATCAGAGAGCCCGGCGCATTCCCGGTGTCGGTCCCGAGATGTCCGTCACGCGCGGCGAGGCCCTGCCGGAACCTGGCCGGGGCCGCCCTCGGCGAGGACCGCGCCGGGGCCGGGGACGACGACCTCGGCACGGAGCCGACGTACCGTCAGGACAGAACGCACGTACACCCGTTGCCCGTCGTCACCGGTACAGCGCGTCGACCTCCGTCCGGTACGCCGTCTCGATCGCCTTGCGCTTGAGCTTGAGCGAGGGCGTCAGCAGCCCCTGCTCCTCACTGAACTGGTGGGCCAGTATCCGGAACGTACGGATCGACTCCGCCTGCGAGACCAGCGTGTTCGCCGCCACCACCGCCCGCCGTACCTCCATCTCCAGATCCGGGTCCCGCACCAGGTCGGCGGCGGTCAGCGGTGGCTTGTCGCGCATCTGGAGCCAGTGGTCCACGGCCTCCTGGTCGAGCGTGACGAGGGCCGCGATGTACGGCCTGTCGTTGCCGACGACGATGCACTGGGCCACCAGCGGGTGCGACCGCACGCGCTCCTCCAGCCCGGCCGGCGACACGCTCTTGCCGCTCGACGTCACCAGGATCTCCTTCTTGCGCCCGGTGATCGTCAGATAGCCGTCCTCGTCCAGCGCGCCGAGGTCCCCCGTGGCGAACCAGCCGTCGCGCAGTACGGCGTCGGTGGACCTGGGGTCGTTGAGGTACCCGGAAAAGATCTGTCCGCCGCGCAGCCAGATCTCGCCGTCCTCCGCGATGTGCACGGTGGTGCCCGGGAGCGGCAGGCCGACCGTGCCGAACCGGGTGCGCTCGGGCGGGTTGGCGGTCGCGGCCGCCGTCGACTCGGTGAGCCCGTACCCCTCGAAGATCGTGACGCCCGCGCCCGCGAAGAACAGGCCGAGCCGCCGCTCCATCCCCGAACCGCCGGACATCGCGTGCCGCACGCGCCCGCCCATCGCCTCGCGCACCTTCGCGTACACGGCCTTCTCGAAGAACTGGTGCTGGAGCCGCAGTGCGGGGGAGGGGCCGGGCCCGGTGCCGAACGCGCGGTGCTCCTGCGCCTCGGCGTACCGCACCGCCACCTCGACGGCCTTGTCGAACGCCCCGGCCTTCGCGTCGGCCTCGGCCTTGCGCCGCGCGCCGCTGAAGACCTTCTCGAAGATGTACGGCACGGCCAGGATGAACGTCGGCCGGAAGGTCATCAGGTCGGGCATCAGCGCCTGCGCCGCGAGCACCGGCTGATGCCCGAGCCTGACCCGCCCGCGCACCGCCGCCACCTCGACCATCCGCCCGAAGACGTGCGCGAGCGGCAGGAAGAGGAGGGTCGCCGGCTCGTCGCCCGGCTTCGAACGGAACACCGACTCCCAGCGGGCCAGCAGGGTGTCCGTCTCGTACATGAAGTTGGCGTGCGTCAGCACGCAGCCCTTCGGCCGCCCGGTGGTGCCCGACGTGTAGATCACGGTCGCCACGGAATCCGGCGTGACCGCGCGCCGGTGGCGGTGCACGACATCGTCGTCGATGTGTGCGCCCGCCTCCATGAGCTCGGCCTCCGCGCCCGCGTCGAGCTGCCACAGCCGCTTGAGCATCGGCAGCCGATCGACGACCGAGCCGACGGTCATCGCGTGGTCCTCGTGCTCGACCACACAGGCCGTGACCCCGGCGTCGTGCAGGGTCCAGAAGACCTGATCGGAGGAGGCGGTGGGGAAGATGGGGACCGGCTGGGCGCCGACCGTCCACAGCGCGAAGTCGAACAGGGTCCACTCGTAGCGCGTACGGGACATGACGGCGACCCGGTCGCCGAACCGCACGCCGTGCGCCAGCAGCCCCTTCGCGACGGCCAGCACCTCGTCACGGAACCGGGCCGCCGTCACGTCGTGCCAGAGCCCGTCGTCCCCCTTGCGTCCGAGCGCGACGCGGTGCGGGTCCTGCTCGGCGTGCTCGAAGACGGCGTCCGCCAGCCCGCCGACCTGAGGCGCCGTCGCCATGGGTGGGACAGTGAACTCGCGCAATGACCTGCTCCTTGTGACGCTCCGCACAGCGCCGTGACGCTACCCCAAGGTCCCGGCCCGCGGCAGGGGGTCGCGGAATCCGGCCGACTGTGCATATGCACAGCTCAACGAGGTGAGGAGCGGCCACATGGGCCGTGCGGGGGCGCTCTCCTGACCGGGGAGTAAGTAACGTGCGCGGGAATCTCCACGGAATCTGTACGCCTGCTTCCCACTTCCGCGCCGCTCGGCCGCACGGAGGTCGGGGGGCAGGGTCAGGGGCCGTACGCGCGTGTCAGGGACTGATGTACTGGTCGGCGTACGTCCCGGTCGGGGGGATGGGCGTGATGACGTCGACGAGGACGCCGTTGGGGTCCGCCACGATGAAGTGCCGCTGGCCGAAGTCCTCGCTGCGCAGTGCGAGCTCGGCCTTCAGGCCGCCGCGGACGACGAGTCGCTCCCACTCCGCGTCCACGTCCTCCACCTCGAAGTTCAGCAGCAGACCCCGGACGGGCGTCCGGTATGCCTCGGGCAGTGTCGGATGGGTGTGGTCGAGCAGGGCGAGCTCGTACGGCAACGGCCCCTCGCGGCGCATGCTGACGTACCAGTCGGCCTCGAACGTCGTCCCGAAGCCCAGGGCGTCGGCGTAGAAGGCGTGCGACTCCTTCAGGAGCGAGGTGCAGATCACCGGATAGAAGCTGGTCAGGTTCATGAGACTCCCTTTCGCATACCGTCGGTATGTGAAGGTACGATATTGGCATACCGGTGGTAGGTCAACGGGCGGAGCGACGCGATGACGCAGGGCAGCAGGGCGCGGCAGCGGGAGCACACGCGGCAGGCGTTGGTGCGCGAGGGCAGGCGCCTGTTCGCCGCCCGGGGCTACGGGGCCGTGGGGCTCTCGGAGATCGTCCGCGCCGCCGGAGTCACGAAGGGCGCGCTCTACCACCACTTCGACAGCAAGACGGAGCTGTTCCGCGCCGTGCTGGAAGAGGTCCAGCAAGAAGTGGCACGGAACGTGGCGGAGACCGCCGACGCGCATCCGGACCCCTGGTCACGGCTCACCGCCGGGTGCCAGGCGTTCCTCGCCGCCAGCACCGGTCCGGACGTGCAGCGGATCATGCTCGTCGACGGTCCGGCCGTACTGGGCTGGAGCCAGTGGCGCGCCCTGGACGAGGCCGCTTCGGTCCGCCACCTGGCCGAGGCCCTCACCGCCCTGATCGAGCAGGGGCTGATCGCGCCCCAGCCGGTGGCGCCGCTGACGCACCTGTTGTCGGGCGCGATGAACGAGGCGGCCCTCTGGCTGGCCGCCTCGGAGAACCCCGAGGACCTGCCGGCCACCCAGGCCGCCCTGTCGCGGATGCTGGACGCGCTGCGCGCCGGTTGAGCGGGCGTGCCGGGAGGACCGGATTCCCCCTCGCCCGGTTCCCGTGGAACATGGGGGGTCACGTACCGTCCGAGAGCAGGAGCACCGGGAGCGCATGAACCGCCGCACGCCGCAGATTCAGTTCCCCTCCTGGCTCCCCGTCGATCCGTACGTCCTGCTGCTCGTCGGGACGGTCGTGCTCGCGACGCTGCTGCCGGCGACCGGCGCGGCCGCCGGGGCCGTCGGCGGGGTGGCGACGGGCGCCGTGGCGCTGCTGTTCTTCCTGTACGGCGCGCGGCTCTCCACCCGCGAGGCGCTCGACGGGCTGCGCCACTGGAGGCTGCACCTCACGGTGCTGGCCTGCACCTTCGCGGTCTTCCCGCTGCTCGGTCTCGCCGCGAGGGGCCTCGTCCCGTACGTCCTGACGCCCGAGCTCTACGCGGGTCTTCTCTTCCTGTGCCTGGTCCCGTCGACCATCCAGTCCTCGATCGCCTTCACCTCCGTCGCCCGCGGCAACGTCCCGGCGGCGATCTGCGCGGGCTCCTTCTCCAGCCTCGTCGGGATCGTCGCCACCCCGCTGCTCGCGGCCCTGCTGATCGGCGGCACGGCGGGCGGTTTCTCCGGCGACTCGGTGCTGAAGATCGTCTCCCAGCTGCTGGTTCCGTTCGTGGCGGGCCGGCTGTCGCGCCGGTGGGTCGCCGGGTTCCTGGTGCGGCACCGGAAGCTACTGGGTTACGTCGACCGCGGCTCGATCCTGCTCGTGGTCTACACGGCGTTCGGCCACGGCGTCACCGAGGGCATATGGCACCGGGTGCGCCCCGGCGCGCTGGCGGCGCTGGTGGCCGTGGAGGCGGTGCTGCTGGCGGTGATGCTCACGGTGAGCTGGTACGGGGCGAAGCGGCTCGGTTTCGGCCGGGCCGACCGGATCGCCATCCAGTTCGCCGGGTCGAAGAAGTCGCTGGCGGCGGGGCTGCCGATGGCGAGCGTGCTGTTCGGGGCGGGGGCAGGGACGGCCGTACTCCCGCTGATGCTGTTCCACCAGATGCAGCTGATGGTGTGCGCCGTGCTCGCGAAGCGGCGCTCGCGCGACGCCGAGGCGCGAGCACAGGACGAGCCGTCGCCGCCACCGGCGACGGCCCCGGCGGGGAGCCGGGCGGCGCCCCCGGCCGGAAGGGGCGGGTAGGGGAACGCACGCCCCGCCTGGCAAGATCGTCAAGTGACTTCCGCGATACGCCCCTTCGGCCCCCGCCCCTGCGCCCTCACCGTGTGCCGCGGCTGCTGCTGCGGCGAGGCGCGCAAGAACCCCGGTACGGACCACGAGGGCCAGTTGCGCCGCCTGCGGGACGCGGCCGCCGCTTCCGGCGGGCGGCTCGCCGTCCGTACGAGCGACTGCCTCGGCCCGTGCGGCCAGGCCAACATCGTGGTCGTCCAGCCCTCCACCGAGGGCCGCCGCAGAGGCGGACGCGCCGCCTGGGTCGGCTGGGCACTGGACGACGACGCCACGGACGACATCCTGGCCTGGGTCGCGGCGGGCGGCCCCGGCGTCGCGAAACCCCCCGCCACGCTCGCGCTCCAGTTCATCGCGCCCCCGGCGGAGGCCCGGCAGCGCGCCCGGCGCGGCAAGCGCTAGCAGCCGGTCCGGCAGGCGCGGAGGCCCGGCCGGCGCAGGGGGCGCTCCCCGCCGGCCGGGCCCGTATCCGGTGTCGCGGGGCGCGTCAGACCCCGGAGTGCAGGGCGATGCGCTCGTCGCCCGCGTACACGTTCATATTGGGTCCGCGCAGGAAACCGACCAGCGTCAGACCCGTCTCGGCAGCCAGGTCCACGGCCAGCGAGGAAGGCGCCGAGACCGCCGCGAGCACCGGGATCCCGGCCATCACCGCCTTCTGCGCCAGCTCGAACGACGCCCGCCCCGAAACCAGCAGTACCGCGCGGGACAGCGGCAGCCGCCCGTCCGTGAGCGCCCGGCCGACGAGCTTGTCGACCGCGTTGTGCCGGCCCACGTCCTCCCGTACGTCGAGCAGCTCCCCCTCCTCCGAGAACAGCGCGGCCGCGTGCAGCCCCCCGGTCCTGTCGAACACCTGCTGCGCCGCCCGCAGCCGGTCGGGGAGGCCGGCCAGCAGCTCGGGCGTCAGCCGGACCGGGGGAGTGTCGGCGATCGGGAAGCGGGCGGTGGTGCGGACGGCGTCGAGACTGGCCTTGCCGCACAGGCCGCACGACGACGTCGTATAGACGTTGCGCTCCAGGGTGATGTCGGGGACCGGGACGCCGGGCGCGAGCTTCACGTCCACCACGTTGTACGTGTTCACTCCGTCCGCTGTCGCCCCCGCGCAGTACACGATCGACTGCACGTCGTCGGCGGCCCCCAGCACCCCCTCGCTCACCAGGAACCCCGCCGCCAGCGCGAAGTCGTCGCCCGGCGTGCGCATCGTGATGGCCAGCGGCTTGCCGTTCAGGCGGATCTCGAGCGGCTCCTCGGCGACCAGCGTGTCCGGCCGGGCGCTCACCACCCCGTCCCTGACGCGGATGACGCGGCGGCGCTCGGTGACCCGTCCCATGGTGATCAGTCCCACTTCTTCGTGATCTTCATGATCAGCGCTGTTGTACGTGCTGGTAGCCGAACCGGCCCTTGATGCACAGGTTGCCGTGGGTCACCGGGTTGTCGTGCGGCGAGGTGACCTTGACGATCTCATTGTCCTGCACGTGCAGGGTGAGGTTGCAGCCGACGCCGCAGTACGCGCACACCGTCGTCGTCTCCGTCTGGGCCTCCTCGTCCCAGGTCCCGGCGGCGCGCATGTCGAACTCGGACTTGAAGCTGAGCGCGCCGGTCGGGCACACCTCGATGCAGTTTCCGCAGTACACGCACGCCGAGTCGGTCAGCGGCGCGTCCTGCTCGACGGAGATGCGGGTGTCGAAACCGCGGCCCGCGACGGCGATGGCGAAGGTGTTCTGCCACTGCTCGCCGCACGCGTCGACGCACTTGTAGCAGAGGATGCACTTGTCGTAGTCGCGGACGTAGAGGTCGTTGTCGATCTTCGGCTGTTCGTCGACGCGGGCCGCGTCCGGGCCGAATCGGTCCGGTTTCGCCTCGTACTCCTTGATCCACTCGGCGGCGCGCGGCGTGGTCGACAGGTCGGTGGACGAGGCGAGCAGCTCCAGCACGATCTTCCGGCTGTGCCGGGCGCGCTCGGTGTCCGTGCGCACGACCATGTCAGGCTCGGCGCGGCGCGAGCAGGCGGGGGCGAGCGTACGGGCGCCCTCGACCTCGACGACGCACACCCGGCACGCGTTCTTCGGCGTGAGCGTGTCGCCCTCGCACAGCGTGGGGATGTCCTTGCCGGCGGCCCGGCAGGCGTCGAGGATCGTCGACCCCTCCGGGACGCGGGTCCCGGCCCCGTCGAGGGTGAACTCGATGAGCCTGCGCGGGGGTTGCAGCGGAATCGCGGTCATTCGAAAGCTCCCAGACGGTCGATGGCGGACTCGACGGCGTTCCACGCGGTCTGTCCGAGACCGCAGATCGAGGCGTCCCGCATGGCCCCGCCGACCTCGCGCAGCAGCGCGATGTCGCCGGCGGCGGCGCCCGTACGGTCCTTGATCCGGTGCAGCGCCTCTTCCTGGCGTACGGTCCCGACGCGGCAGGGGACGCACTGCCCGCACGACTCGTCGCGGAAGAACTCGGCGATGCGCAGGAGGACGGCGGGCAGTTCGACGGTGTCGTCGAGGACGAGGACCACGCCCGAGCCGAGGGTGGCGCCGGCGGCGCGCGTGCCTTCGAAGGTGAGGGGGATGTCGAGCTCGTCGGGGCGCACGAACCCGCCGGCCGCTCCGCCGAGGAGGACGGCGCGCAGATTCGGGGGCGGGCCTCCCGCGAGGCCGAGGAGGTCGCGCAGCCGGGCGCCGAAGGGGAGTTCGTAGACGCCGGGCCGGTCGACCCGGCCGGACACGCAGAACAGCTTGGTCCCGGTGGACGACTCCGTGCCGGTACGGGCGTACGCCGCTGCCCCGTGGGTGAGGATCGGCAGGACGTTGACCAGCGTCTCGACATTGTTGACGGCCGTCGGCTTCCCGAACAGGCCCTTCTCGACCGGGAAGGGCGGCTTGCTGCGAGGTTCGCCGCGCCGCCCCTCGATCGAATTGAAGATCGCGGTCTCCTCGCCGCAGATGTACGCGCCCGCGCCCCGCCGGATCTCGATGTCGAAGGCATGGCCGTGGCCGAGGACGTCGGGCCCGAGCAGGCCGCGCAGCCGGGCCTGGGCGACGGCGTGCGTAAGGCGTTCGTACGCCCGCGGGTACTCGCCCCTGAGATAGAGGTAGCCGCGGTGAGCCCCGGTGGCGTACCCGGCGACGGTCATCGCCTCGACGAGGGCGTACGGATCACCCTCCATCAGCACGCGGTCCTTGAAGGTGCCGGGCTCGCTCTCGTCGGCGTTGCAGACGAGGTAGTGGGGGTGGTCGGGCTGCCGGGCGGTCGCCTCCCACTTGCGGCCGGTGGGGAACGCGGCGCCGCCGCGCCCCACGAGCCCGGCGTCGAGTACCTCCCGGACGACACCGGCGGGGCCGAGCGCGAACGCCCGGCGCAGCGCGGTGTATCCGCCGGCGGCGCGGTAGTCGTCGAGGCTGTACGGGTCCACGACGCCGATGCGGCGCAGCAGCACGAGGCCCGGGTCGCCGGCTTGGGGCACGGCGGCGGTGGCGGGGGGTTCCAGGGCGGCGCGCTCCGGAGCGGCGACGGTCGCGAGCAGGCCGTCCACGGTGGCCGGGGCGACGACGGCGGCCCGGGTGCCGACGGCGGCCGGCCGCCGGTCCGCCGCCCCGCCCCGCGCCGGCACTCCCTCCCCGGACCCCGCTCCAGGCGCCGCCCCCGCCCGCAACAGCAGCGCCGCCGGGGCGCGTTCGCACAGGCCCAGACAGGGGCTCGGCTGCCACACCACCCCGCCGGGGGCGGACGAGCCCGGTGCGGCCAGCCGCTCCTCCAGGCCGGCGCACACCGCCCCCGAGCCCTCTGCCGCACACGCCAGGTCCGTGCACACGTACAGCACCTTCGCCGGGCGCGGCTTCACCGAGAACATGGCGTAGAACGTCGCCACCCCGTACGCCTCCGCAGGCGGCACCGTCAGCCGGCGGCAGATGTAGTCCAGCGCGCCCTCGCTCAGCCACCCCACCCGGTCGTTGACCGCGTGCAGCGCCGGCAGGAGAAGGTCGCGGCGGTCGCGTGCCGCCGCGCCGCCCCGTGCCCACCGCAGGTCGGTCACCGACCGGCCGGCGCCCTCCCACCCCGATTCCGGCGGGCCCAGCAGCTCGTCCACCGCCGCCCGTTCGTCGTCCGACGGCTTCGCGTCCGTGTACCTCAGGTCCATGCCGGCACCAGCTTCTCCACGTTCCCGAGCTTCTCGATCCGTATCGCCGACGCCTTGAACTCGGCCGTCCCGGCGATCGGACAGTTCGCCTCGATCGTCAGCCGGTTCGTGTCGACCTCGTCGGGGAAGTGCATCGTCATGAAGGCCAGCCCCGGCCGCAGCCCCGGGTCCACCCACACCGGCGCGGTCACCGTGCCCCGCCGTGACGAGACCCGGACCTCCTCGCCGACCTCGACGCCGTACGCCGCGGCGTCCTCCGGACACAGCTCGATGTACTCGCCGCGCCGCAGTGGTGAGGCATAACTCCCGCTCTGCACACCGGTGTTGTACGAGTCGAGCCGCCGGCCCGTCGTCAGCCGCAGCGGGTAGTCCTCGTCCGTCAGATCGACCGGCGGGTCGTGCGCCACGAGGCCGAACGCCGCCGCCGGCCCGCGCAGGTCCGGGTCCGTCTCCCACAGCCGCGCGTGCAGGAAGGTGGAGGGGACCCGGTCGGTGTCGGGGCACGGCCACTGGAGCCCCTGGTGTTCCTCCAGGCGGTCGTACGTCATGCCGTAGTGGTCGGGGGACAGCGCCCGCAGCTCGTTCCAGACCGCTTCCGCGCCGTCGAACTTCCAGTCGTGGCCCAGCCGTCCGGCCAGCGCGCAGATGATGTCGATGTCCTCGCGCGCCTCACCCGGCGGCTTCACCGCCGCCCGCACCCGCTGCACGCGCCGTTCGCTGTTCGTCGTCGTACCGTCCGTCTCCGCCCAGGCGGCCGTGGCCGGCAGGACCACGTCCGCCATCCGCGCGGTCTTCGTCAGGAAGATGTCCTGCACCACCAGGTGGTCGAGCGCCGCCAGCCGCCGCATCGCCTGCTCGCTGTCGGCCTCCGACTGGGCGGGGTTCTCACCGATGCAGTACACCGCCCGCAGCTCGCGGCTCTCCATCGCCTCGAACATCTCCGTCAGCGTCATGCCGTAGCGCGGCTGGATGACCGTCTCCCACGTACGCTCGAACCTGCCCCGCGCCGCCGGGTCGAGGATGTCCTGGAAGCCGGGCAGCCGGTTGGGGATGGCGCCCATGTCGCCGCCGCCCTGGACGTTGTTCTGGCCGCGCAGCGGCTGGACGCCCGCGCCGTACCGTCCGACGTGGCCGGTCAGCAGCGCCAGGTTGATGAGGGCGCGCACGTTGTCGGTGCCGTTGTGGTGCTCCGTGATGCCCAGCGTCCAGCACAGCTGCGCCCGTTCGGCCGTCGCGTACGCGTGTGCCAGCTCGCGGATCGCCGCCGCCGGAACGCCCGTCACCTGCTCCGCCGCCGACAGCGTCCACGGCTCGACCAGTTCGGCGTACCGCGCGAAGCCGCTCGTCGCGCGGTCCACGAACGACCGGTTCACCAGCCCCGCGTGGATGATCTCCCGGCCGATCGCGTGCGCCAGCGCGATGTCCGTCCCGACGTTCGGGCCGAGCCAGCCGTCCGCCCACTCGGCGGTCGACGTGCGGCGGGGATCGACGGCGTACATGCGCGCGCCGTTCCTGATGCCCTTGAGCACGTGGTGGAAGAAGATCGGGTGGGCGAAGCGCGCGTTGGAGCCCCACATCAGGATCAGGTCGGTGTGTTCGACCTCCTCGTACGACGAGGTCCCGCCGCCCGAGCCGAACGCCGCCGAGAGACCGGCCACGCTCGGCGCGTGGCAGGTCCGGTTGCACGAGTCGACGTTGTTCGTCCCCATGACGACGCGGGTGAACTTCTGGGCGACGTAGTTCATCTCGTTGGTCGCGCGGGCGCAGGACAGCATGGCGAAGGCGTCGGGGCCGTACGTGTCCGTCGCCCGCCGGAAGCCGGCGGCGGCCCGGTCCAGTGCCTCGTCCCAGGTCGCCCGCCGCAGTGTGCCGCGGGAGTCGCGCACGAGCGGATGGGTCAGCCGCGCGTACCGCTTCGGCTGTCGCTGCCTGTCCTTGTTCTTCACTGTGCGCTCCCGGCTGAGGAGGAGTGGGTGGCCAGCAGGTCCGCCAGCGCGTGCACCGCCCGCAGGTTCGGTACGGGCGTGTCCGTCAGGCGGGCCAGTTCGACGACGGCGGCGAGCAGTACGTCGAGTTCGAGCGGTTTGCCCTTCTCCAGGTCCTGGAGGGTGGACGTCTTGTGGTCGCCGACGCGCTCGGCGCCGGCGATGCGCCGCTCCACGGAGATCTCGGGGCGGCAGCCGACGGCGGCCGCGACCTCCAGCGTTTCGCGCATCATCGACTCGACGAGCGCGCGGGTGTCCGGGTGGCGGCAGATCCCGCCCATGGTGGCCCGGGTCAGCGCGCTGATCGGGTTGAACGAGATGTTGCCGAGCAGCTTGATCCAGATGTCGTTGCGGAGATCCGGTTCTACGGGGCACTTCAGGCCGCCCGCCCGCATGGCCTCGCTGAAGTCCAGGCAGCGGCGGGAGACCTCGCGGCCCGGCTCGCCGATCGAGAACCGGGTGCCTTCCAGGTGCCGTACGACGCCGGGCGCCGCCAGCTCGGTGGCGGCGTACACGACGCATCCGATGGCACGCGACGGCGGCAGCGTCGCGCTGACCGTGCCCGCCGGGTCGACGCTCTCGACGCGGCGGCCCGCGTACGGTCCCGGCAGGCCGTGGAAGTACCACCACGGGATGCCGTTCTGGGCGGCGACGACCGCCGTACGGTCGTGCAGCAGCGGGTGTACGAGCGGGCCCGAGGCGGCGTACGAGTTCGCCTTGAGGCCGAGGAACACGTAGTCGGCGGGCCCGACCTCGGACGGGTCGTCGGTCGCGGCCGGCCGCGCGGTGAAGTCGCCGCGCGGGCTGAGCACCCGTACACCGTCCCGGCGCATGGCCGTGAGGTGCGGGCCGCGGGCGATCAGGTGGACTTCGGCGCCCGCGCGGTGGAGCGCGGCCCCGACGTACGCGCCGATGGCTCCGGCGCCGACAACTGCGACTTTCACGGGGCTCTCCGATCGGTTGACGGACCGAGTGAGGGGGAGCGGGAAGGGGTCGACAGAATATTGTCTACAGTATGCCTTCGGGGCGGTCAAGGGTCGCCGTCAGCAGGAAGCTCCAAAGAGTCGGGAGCGAATCCTGTCGGTTCACCTGCCCTCGTACCGGTGAGTCACAAAGAAGACTGGACCGTTCCGACTGTCCGCAAAGAGGGGTGGAACCGCCAATGACCGGCTCACGAGTCGTCGCGCTCGGGCACTATCAGCCTGCCAAGGTGCTCACGAACGGCGATCTGGCGGCCATGGTCGACACCAGCGACGAGTGGATCACCAGCCGGGTCGGCATCAGGACCCGTCACGTCGCGGGTCCCGACGAGCCCGTCGACGAGCTGGCCGCCCACGCCGGAGCCAAGGCCCTCGCCTCCGCGGGCCTCACCCCCGCCGACGTCGACCTCGTCCTGGTCGCCACCTCCACGGCGATCAACCGCTCCCCGAACATGGCCGCCCGCGTCGCCGCCCGCCTCGGCATGCCCTCGCCGGCCGTGATGGACCTCAATGTCGTCTGCTCGGGCTTCACCCACGCCCTGGCGACGGCCGACCACGCCATACGGGCAGGCTCCGCCACCCGCGCCCTGGTCATCGGCGCCGACAAGATGGCCGAGATCGCCGACTGGACCGACCGCACCACCTGCGTCCTGGTCGGCGACGGCGCCGGCGCCGCGGTCGTCGAGGCGTGCGCGGAGAGCGAGGAGCCTGGCATCGGCCCGGTGCTGTGGGGCTCGGTGCCGGAGATGGGGCACGCCGTACGCATCGAGGGCACGCCCCCGCGCTTCGCCCAGGAGGGGCAGTCGGTCTACCGCTGGGCCACCACCCAGCTGCCGCCCATCGCGCGCAAGGTGTGCGAGCGGGCCGGTGTGACGCCCGAGGAGCTGGCGGCCGTCGTCCTGCACCAGGCGAACCTGCGGATCATCGAGCCCGTCGCGCAGAAGATCGGCGCGGTCAACGCGGTGATCGCCCGCGACGTCGTGGATTCCGGCAACACCTCGGCGGCCAGCATTCCGATGGCCCTGTCCAAGCTCGTCGAGCGGGGCGAGGTCGAGTCCGGCGCACCCGTGCTGCTCTTCGGCTTCGGCGGAAACCTCTCGTACGCGGGCCAGGTCATCCGCTGTCCATGACGGGCCCTCACGGCCGTGGCAGGTGTGCGTTCCGGGTCTCGTCGCTGTCCGCGCCGGGGCCCGGACCTGTGTCCGAGCCGGGAACGGCGCCCCGGCGTGACGAGGATCTCGGCATGGCCCCGATGGTGCTCGGTAGACTGTAGACGATAGCCAATTCCGGAGTGCCGATCACAGACGGCCCAACACTGTCAGCGCTCGCCGATGTTTGCCCGAAGGGGGACACCGCGATGTTGTCCGCAGGACTGCCGCAAGGGACCGTGCCCAAGCTGGAGAGGCCGGGGCCGCTCCGCGAGCGCGTGTACGAGGCGCTGCTCGAACTCATCACGACCCGGGCCCTGCGCCCCGGCCAGCACCTGATCGAGAGCGAGCTCGCCGGGCACCTCGGGGTGTCGAGGCAGCCCGTACGCGAGGCGTTGCAGCGGCTCAACACCGAGGGGTGGGTCGACCTGCGGCCCGCACAGGGCGCGTTCGTGCACGAGCCCACCGAGGAGGAGGCCGACCAGCTGCTGTCGGTACGTACGCTCCTGGAGGCCGAGGCCGCCCGGCTCGCCGCCGCCAACGCGGGATCGGCCGGGATCGCCGCGCTGGAAGAGGTGTGCGCGAAGGGCGAGCAGGCCGTGGCGGACGACGACGTGGACCTCGCCGTGTCGCTCAACGCGCAGTTCCACGCCAAGGTCATGGAACTGGCGGGCAATGTCGTGCTCACCGAACTCGCGGCGCAGGTCGGCCGGCGCGTCCGCTGGTACTACACCCCGGTCGCCCGGCAGCGCGGCAAGCAGTCCTGGATCGAGCACCGCGCGCTGATCGCCGCGATCTCGGACCGCGACGAACGGCGCGCCACCGAGATCATGCGCGCGCACACGGAGCACACCCGCACGACGTACCACGAGCGCGTGACCTGAGGAGGCGCCCGGCGCCCCGCAGCACACGTCACACCAACGGCGGTACGACGCCTCGCGGGGCGTCACCCCCGTACGCCTTCGCCCGGCGCCCCGGCCTGCCGTCCGGGGCGCCGACGTCGTCCGGGGGACGCCGTGTCGGGGCGCGATCGCGGCTTTGTCCTCGGTGTGGAGAAAGTTGAGGCGGATTCCTGCGCAACTTCTTCCCACTCCCGGCAGCCGCTGCTACGTTCCCCTCCAAAGCCCGGCGGAGAAGGCCGATGAGGCAGGGAGGGGCACGTGAGACGGATGACGGCGCGACCCGCGAACGCGCATCAGGCGCGACTGCTCCGCCTGCTGCGTGACGGCGGGCCGAACTCCCGCGCACAGCTGGGCGACCAGATCGATCTCTCCCGTTCCAAGCTCGCCGTCGAGGTCGACCGGCTCCTCGACACCGGCCTCGTGGTCGCCGACGGCCTCGCCGCTTCCCGCGGCGGCCGCCGCTCGCACAACATCCGGCTGGCCCCCGCCCTGCGCTTCCTCGGCATCGACATCGGCGCCACCTCCATCGATGTGGCCGTCACCAACGCGGAGTTGGAGGTACTCGGTCACCTCAACCACCCCATGGACGTACGCGAGGGGCCGGTCGCCGTCTTCGAACAGGCCCTCGCCCTCGCCGCCAAGCTCAAGGCTTCCGGCCTCGCCGAGGGCTTCGACGGGGCCGGCATCGGGGTGCCGGGCCCGGTCCGCTTCCCGGAAGGCGTGCCGGTCGCGCCCCCGATCATGCCGGGCTGGGACGGCTTTCCCGTACGCGAGGCACTCAGCCAGGAGCTGGGCTGCCCCGTCATGGTCGACAACGACGTGAACCTGATGGCGATGGGGGAGCAGCACGCGGGCGTCGCCCGCTCCGTGGGCGACTTCCTCTGCGTCAAGATCGGCACCGGCATCGGCTGCGGCATTGTCGTCGGCGGCGAGGTCTACCGGGGTACGACCGGCAGCGCCGGCGACATCGGCCACATCCAGGTCGAACCGGACGGCCGTGCCTGCGCCTGCGGCAACAAGGGCTGCCTGGAAGCCCACTTCAGCGGCGCCGCGCTCGCCCGCGACGCCGAGGACGCGGCCCGCTCCGGCCGCTCACCCGAACTGGCCGCGCGCCTCGAAGCGGCGGGACGGCTCACGGCCGTCGACGTCGCCGCGGCCGCGGCGGCAGGCGACGCCACCTCGCTCGACCTCATCCGCGAGGGCGGCAACCGCGTCGGCCAGGTCATCGCCGGGCTCGTCAGCTTCTTCAACCCCGGGCTGGTGGTGATCGGCGGCGGGGTGACCGGCCTCGGCCACACCCTGCTCGCCAGCGTCCGCACCCAGGTCTACCGCCAGTCGCTGCCGCTGGCGACCGGCAACCTGCCCATCGTCCTGGGCGAGCTGGGACCCGCCGCCGGCGTGATCGGCGCGGCCCGGCTCATCAGCGACCACCTGTTCTCGCCTGCCTGACCCCGGCCGGCGCACGCCCGACCCGCACGCGACACCGCCACACCCGCCCCGCGACACCTCCAACTCCCGCACCGCGACACCGGCTCCGTACCGCACCGCCGCACCGCCGCACCGCCACTCCCGCACCGCGACACGTCACACCGCACCACGCACATGGCCGGCTTCGCCGTGCCCGAATTCGCTCTGCCCTGCCCAGTTTTGCCCTGCCCTGCTCGCTCACGGCCGCCGCACCAGCCGAGGGGAACCGTCATGGCGCCACCGCACGCAGCCCAGCCGAACGCAGCCCAGCCGCACGCAGCACCGCCCCTTCTTCTCACGATGTCCGGCATCACCAAGTCCTTCCCCGGCGTCCGCGCCCTCGACGGCGTCGACCTGGAGGTCCGGCCGGGCGAGGTCCACTGCCTCCTCGGCCAGAACGGCGCCGGGAAGTCCACCCTCATCAAGGTCCTCGCCGGCGTGCACCAGCCCGACGGCGGCGAGATCACCTGGGAGGGGGCCACCGTCGCCCTCAGGTCGCCCATCGCCGCCATGCGCCTCGGCATCGCCACCATCTACCAGGAACTCGACCTGGTGGAGGGCCTGTCGGTCGCCGAGAACATCTTCCTCGGCCACGAGCCGACCACCGCCGGCTTCGTCGTACGCGGCAAGCAGGCCCGCGCCGCCGCGACCGCCCTGCTGGAACGGCTCGGGCACCGCGAGATCGACTCCGGCAGGCTCGTCGGCTCGCTCTCCGCCGCCCAGCAGCAGATCGTCTCCATGGCGCGGGCGCTGTCCCACGACGTACGCCTCATCGTGATGGACGAACCGTCCGCCGCACTCGACCCCGACGAGGTCGACAACCTCTTCCGTATCGTCGCCGGACTCACCGCGGACGGCGTCGCCGTCGTCTACATCTCCCACCGGCTCGAAGAGATCCGGCGCATCGGCGACCGCGTGACGGTACTCAAGGACGGCCGCGCGGTCGCGGTCGGACTGCCCGCCAAGAGCACCCCGACGCGCGATGTCGTCGCGCTGATGACCGGCCGTGACGTCGCGTACGTCTTCCCCGAACGACCTGCGGACGGCGGCGCTCCCAGCGCTGCCGACCCGGTCCTGCGAGTCGAAGGGCTGGCCAGGCAGGGGGAGTTCGAATCCCTCGACCTCGACATCCGCCCCGGCGAGATCGTCGGCCTCGCCGGACTCGTCGGCTCGGGACGCTCCGAGGTCCTGGAGACGATCTACGGGGCGCGCAAACCCACCAGCGGGCGCGTACTCGTCGACGGGCGCCCCCTGCGCCCCGGCAGCGTCCGCGCGGCCGTCGGCGCCGGCATCGGGCTCGCCCCCGAGGAGCGCAAGGCGCAGGGCCTGCTGATGCTCGAATCCGTCACCCGCAACGTGTCCGTCTCGACCCTGTCCCGCTTCTCGCGCGGCGGCTGGCTCGACCGTACGGCCGAACGCGAGGCCGCCCGCGCCGCGACCCGCGAACTGTCCCTGCGGCCGGACAACCCCGACGCCCCCGTCCGCACCCTCTCCGGAGGCAACCAGCAGAAGGCCGTTCTCGCCCGCTGGCTGCTGCGCGGCTGCCGCGTCCTGCTGCTCGACGAGCCGACGCGCGGCGTGGACGTCGGTGCGCGCGCCGAGCTGTACGCCGTGATCCGCAGGCTGGCCGACGAAGGGCTCGCCGTACTTCTCGTATCCAGCGAGGTCCCGGAAGTCCTGGGCCTCGCCGACCGGGTGCTGGTGCTCAGGGAGGGCCGCGTCGTCCACACGGCGCCCGCCCGGGAGCTCGACGAGCACCGCGTACTCGACCTCGTGATGGAAGGGAGCCCGACGTCATGACGCAGCCCGTCTCGCCGGCGCAGCGGCAACAGCAGCAGGACGGTCAGGTCGCCGCCACGGCCACATCGCCCACCGGGCAGCCGGGCCGGCGCAGACTCGGACTGCGGCCGGACGTACGCAACCTCTCGCTGCTCGGCGTACTCGCGGTCCTCGTCGCGGTCGGCGGGTTCACCAAGCCCGAGCAGTTCCTCGACAGCAGCAATCTCCAGCTCGTCCTCACCCAGGCGTCCGTCATCGGCGTCGTCACCGTCGGCATGACCTTCGTCATCACCAGCGGCGGCATCGACCTGTCGGTCGGCGCGATCGTGGCACTCGCCTCGGTGTGGGCGACGACGCTCGCGACGCAGGAGTACGGCTTCGCGGGCATCCTCTTCACGGCGGTGGTCGTCGGCCTGGCCTGCGGGCTCGTCAACGGGATGCTCATCGCGTACGGCGGGCTGGTGCCGTTCATCGCGACGCTCGCGATGCTGGCTTCGGCGCGCGGACTCGCGCTCCAGATCACCGACGGCAAAACGCAGATCGTCACCGTCGACTCCGTGCTCGACCTCGGCATACCGGACTCGTACGTCCTCGGCATACCGCCCCTCGTGCTCGTCTTCGCGGTCGTCACCGTCGTCGGCTGGCTGCTGCTCAACCGCACCACCTTCGGCCGGCGTACGGTCGCGGTCGGCGGCAACGCGGAAGCGGCCAGGCTCGCCGGCATCGACGTACGCCGCCAGCGCCTGTACCTCTACCTGCTGTCCGGACTGTGCTGCGGAATCGCGGCCTTCCTTCTGGTCGTCCTGTCCGGCTCGGGACAGAACACCAACGGCAACCTGTACGAGCTCGACGCCATCGCGGCGGCGATCATCGGCGGGACGCTGCTCAGCGGCGGCCGGGGCACGATCGTCGGCTCCGTGCTCGGTGTCCTCGTCTTCACCACGATCACCAACATCTTCGCTCTCAACAACCTCCAGAGCGACGTCCAGCAGATCGCCAAGGGCGCGATCATCGTCGCCGCCGTACTCGTCCAGCGCCGCACCGCGCGCGACGGCGAGACCTGAGCACCCCTCCCGCTTCCCACCCCTCCCGCTCCCGCCCCCTCTTCCCCCCGTTCCCTCTTCCCCCTGTTCTCCCGCAAGCCCTGACTGAAGGGTTGGAACCGTCATGCCAGAAACCAGTCGCAGAGGACTGCTCTTCGGCACCGCGGCAGTGTCCGCGGGCGCCCTCCTCACCGCCTGCACCAGCAACGAGCCGAAGAAGCAGCCGGCCGCCGACAACCAACCGGCCGCCCCCGACGACAAGCCCGGCAAGAAGGTCACCATCGGCTTCGCCGGCCCCCAGGCGGACCACGGATGGCTCAACGCCATCAACGAGAACGCCAAGTCGCGCGCGGAGAAGTACTCCGAGGTCACCCTGGAGATCACCGAGGGATCGAACGACACCGCGGCGCAGATCGGCCAGGTCCAGACGCTGATCAACAAGAAGGTCGACGTACTGGTGATCCTGCCGGCCGACGGCAAGGCGCTCACCCAGGTCGGTCTCCAGGCGATGAAGGCGGGAATCCCCGTCATCAACCTGGACCGCATCTTCGCCTCGCCGCAGGCGTACCGCTGCTGGATCGGCGGCGACAACTACGGCATGGGCCTCAACGCGGGCAACTACATCGGCGAGCAGCTCAAGGACAAGAAGAACGCCAAGGTCGTGGAGCTGGCGGGCCTCGACAACCTGGAGCTCACCAAGCAGCGCAGCCAGGGCTTCGCCGACGCCCTCAAGAACTACCCGAACGTCAAGCGGGTCGCCCGCCAGGCCGCCGACTTCACCGTCGAATCCGGCCAGGCGAAGATGGCGCAGCTGCTCCAGGCGCAGAAGCAGTTCGACGCGCTGTGGAACCACGACGACGACCAGGGCGTGGGCGCGCTGCGCGCCATCCAGCAGGCCGGGCGCGACGACTTCCTGATGGTGGGCGGGGCGGGCGCCAAGGCGGCGATGGACGCCATCAAGGCGGACAACAGCGTGCTGAAGGCCACCGTCCTCTACCCGCCGACCATGGCCGCGTCCGCCATCGACCTGGCGCGCGCGCTCGGCCAGGGCAAGGGCGTCGGCGGGATGTCGGAACTGGAGATCCCCGCCTCGATCACGCTCTACTCGGCCGTCGTCACCAAGGACAACGTCGACGAGTACCTGCCCACGGGCTTCAGCTGAGCGGGCCGCCCGCCCGCCCCCACCGTGCGAGTGACCAGTTCGACGAGGAGGAATCCGTATGGCCCGCAGGGAAGAGTCGCAGACGGAGACAGACGCCGGTACGGGCGCGGCGGCCGGTGGCGCGGCGGCCGGTGTGTCGCCGCCGACGCTCGGTGTCGGCATGGTCGGATACGCGTTCATGGGAGCCGCCCACTCACAGGGCTGGCGCACCGCGGGCCGCGTCTTCGACCTGCCGGTGCGGCCGGTCCTCGCGGCCGTCTGCGGACGCGACGCCGCTGCCGTACGGGCCGCCGCGGACAAGCACGGGTGGGGGGGTGCGGAGACCGACTGGCGGGACCTCATCGCCCGCGACGACGTGCAGATCGTCGACATCTGCACACCGGGGGACAGCCACGCGGAGATCGCGGTCGCCGCGCTCGAAGCGGGCAAGCACGTGCTGTGCGAGAAGCCGCTGGCCAACTCGGTCGCCGAGGCGGAGGCCATGACGGCAGCCGCCGAACGCGCCCGCACACGGGGCCAGGTGGCGATGGTCGGCTTCAACTACCGCCGGGTGCCTGCCATGACGTACGCCCGGCGGCTGGTCGGGGAGGGGCGGCTCGGGGCGCTCCGGCACGTGCGGGTCACCTATCTCCAGGACTGGCTCGTCGACCCGGACTTCCCGCTCACCTGGCGGCTCCGCCGGGAGCACGCCGGCTCGGGCGCGCTCGGTGACCTGGGCGCGCACATCGTCGACCTCGCGCAGTACCTGGCGGGGGAGCCGGTGGTGGGGGTCTCGGCGATGACCGAGACGTTCGTACGGTCGAGGCCGCTGCCGGCGGGTGCGACGGCGGGGCTTTCGGGGGCCGGGGGCGCCGAACGAGGGACGGTGACCGTCGACGACTCGGCGCTCTTCACCGGGCGGCTCGCTTCGGGGGCGCTGGCCTCCTTCGAGGCGACGCGGATGGCGGCCGGCCGCAAGAACGCGCTCGGCATCGAGCTCAACGGTGAGCGCGGTTCCCTGGCCTTCGATCTGGAACGGCTGAACGAACTGTCCTTCCACGACCACACCGAGCCCGCCGCCTCCTCCGGTTTCCGGCGGATCCTGGTGACCGAACCGGAGCATCCGTACCTGGAGGCGTGGTGGCCGCCCGGTCACGCCCTGGGGTACGAGCACACCTTCGTCCACCAGGCGCGCGACCTGCTGCACGCCATCGCCACCGGCACCGACCCGGAACCGTCCTTCGCGGACGGGCTCCAGGTGCAGCGGGTGCTGGCGGCGGTGGAGGAGAGCGCCGGGAAGAACGCGCTCTACACGCCGGTACTCGATGCCCCGGCCCAGCCCCGGCCCCAGCCCGATCCCCGTCCCCGTACTTCCGTAGGAGGTCCGTCAGGCATGCCACGACCCTTCACACTCTTCACCGGCCAGTGGGCCGACCTCCCGCTGGAGGAGGTCTGCCGGCTGGCCCGCGACTTCGGTTACGACGGCCTCGAACTCGCCTGCTGGGGCGACCACTTCGAGGTGGACAAGGCGCTGAACGACCCCGGCTATCTGGACGGCAGGCACGAACTGCTCGACAAGTACGGCCTGAAGTGCTGGGCGATCTCGAACCATCTGGTCGGCCAGGCGGTCTGCGACGCCCCCATCGACGAGCGGCACCGAGCGATCCTGCCGGCGCGGATCTGGGGCGACGGCGAAGCCGAGGGCGTACGGCAGCGGGCCGCGGCGGAGATGGCGGACACGGCGAGGGCCGCGGCGGCCTTCGGCGTGCGTACGGTCATCGGCTTCACCGGATCGTCGATCTGGCACCTGGTGGCCATGTTCCCGCCGGTACCGCCGCACATGATCGAGCGGGGGTACGAGGACTTCGCCGAGCGCTGGAACCCGGTCCTCGACGTCTTCGACGCCGAGGGGGTGCGGTTCGCGCACGAAGTGCACCCGAGCGAGATCGCGTACGACTACTGGACGACGAAGCGGGCGCTGGAGGCGGTCGGGCACCGGCCGGCCTTCGGGCTGAACTTCGACCCGAGCCACTTCGTGTGGCAGGACCTTGATCCGGTCGGCTTCCTCTACGACTTCCGGGACCGGATCTACCACGTGGACTGCAAGGAGGCGCGCAAGCGGCTCGACGGCCGCAACGGCCGGCTCGGTTCGCACCTGCCGTGGGGTGACCCGCGGCGGGGGTGGGACTTCGTGTCGGCCGGGCACGGGGACGTCCCCTGGGAGGACGTGTTCCGGATGCTGCGGTCGATCGGGTACGAGGGACCGGTGTCGGTGGAGTGGGAGGACGCGGGGATGGACCGCCTGACGGGCGCGCCCGAAGCACTCGCCACCCTGAGGCGGTACGACTTCGACCCGCCGAGCGTGTCGTTCGACGCGGCGTTCGGAGGCGCGGACTAGGTTTTTCCCTCTCCCTTCCCCTTCCCGCCGCTTCCCCGCGGGAAGGGGAAAGCCCCTGGGGCAGCCCGGCGGTATCCGCCGCCGCCGGGCCGGTCCGGCTGCCCGCAAGCCGCTTTGTCCTGAGGCGGGAGAAAGTTCAACTTACCCGCCGCGCAAGGGCTTTCCGTTCCGGACGAACGAGGCTACCGTCCCTGAGGTGTACAGGACATGAGTCCGGATCCGGTGTGACGGCGCACTCCGGTTCCGGTTCCGAAACAGAGAGCTTCCACGCCCGGCGCGGTGCAGGACGAGCACCGCCCCGGCCCATTACCGGAGGACACTCGTGTACAGGAAACGGCTCAGAGCCGGATCGGCCCAGAAGACACTCGCCCTCCTCACCGGCGGCCTTCTGGTGGCCACCTCACTGGCCTTCACCACCACCGCCATCCCTGCCACCGCCGCCGAACCACCGGCCGCGCCCGTCGCCGCCGAGGACTTCCAGCAGGTCACCCTCGCCAAGGGCGAGCCCGAGACGGGCGAGCCGATGTCGCTCGCTGTGCTCCCCGACCGCAGCGTCCTGCACACCTCGCGCGACGGCGAGCTCCGCATGACGGACGCCGCCGGCACCACGCGCGTCGTCGGCACCGTCCCGGTCTACTCGCACGACGAAGAGGGACTCCAGGGCATCGGTATCGACCCGGAGTTCAGCGAGAACCGGCGGATCTACCTCTACTACGCGCCCCCGATGGACACCCCGGCCGGTGACGCCCCCAACGAGGGAACCGCCGCCGACTTCGCCAGGTTCGACGGCGTCAACCGGCTCTCACGCTTCGAACTCAAGGCCGACGGCACGCTCGACAACGCCAGCGAGAAGAAGATCCTCGACGTACCGGCCACCCGTGGCATCTGCTGCCACGTCGGCGGTGACATCGACTTCGACGCGCAGGGCAACCTCTACCTGTCGACCGGCGACGACTCCAACCCCTTCGCCTCCGACGGCTTCACCCCCATGGACGAACGCCCGAACCGCAATCCGGCGTACGACGCACGCCGCACCTCCGGCAACACGAACGACCTGCGCGGGAAGATCCTCCGTATCAAGGTGAACGAGGACGGCTCCTACGCGGTTCCCGAAGGCAACCTCTTTGCCCCGGGGACCGACAAGACGCGCCCCGAGATCTACGCCATGGGCTTCCGCAACCCCTTCCGCTTCAGCGTCGACAAGCCCACCGGCGTGCTGTACGTCGGCGACTACGGGCCCGACGCCGGCGCCGCCGACCCGAAGCGCGGCCCGGCCGGGCAGGTCGAGTTCGCCCGCGTCACCAAGCCCGGCAACTTCGGCTGGCCCTTCTGCACCGGCAAGAACGACGCCTACGTCGACTACGACTTCGCGACCAAGGAGTCCGGCGCGAAGTTCGACTGCGCCGCCCCCAGGAACACCTCGCCGCACAACACCGGCCTGACCGACCTGCCCCCCGCCCAGGAGGCGTGGATCCCGTACGACGGCGGCTCGGTCCCGGAGTTCGGCACCGGCTCGGAGTCCCCGATGGGCGGCCCCGTCTACCGGTACGACAAGGACCTCGACTCCCCGGTGAAGTTCCCCGAGGCGTACGACGGCGACTTCTTCGCCGGCGAGTTCGGCCGGCGCTGGATCAAGCGGATAGAGCAGGACGCCAACGGCGCCGTGCAGTCCATCAACCCCGTGCCGTGGACCGGCACCCAGGTCATGGACTCGGCCTTCGGCCCGGACGGCGCACTGTACGTACTGGACTACGGCACCGCCTGGTTCGGCGGCAACGAGCACTCCGGCCTCTACCGCATCGAGAACGCCACCAGCGGCCACTCGCCCGTCGCCGAAGCGGCGGCGGACAAGACGTCCGGCCAGGCGCCCCTGCGCGTGCGGTTCTCGTCCGCCGGGACGACGGACTCCGACGGCGACGCCCTGAAGTACTCCTGGACCTTCGGCGACGGCGGTACGTCGACGGCGGCCAACCCCACGTACACGTACCGGAAGAACGGCACTTACACCGCGACCGTCACCGCCAAGGACACCACCGGGCGCACCGGCTCGGCGAGCGTGCGGATCGTCGTCGGCAACACCGCGCCCAAGGTGACGCTCGAACTGCCCGGTGACGGGCAGCTCTTCACCTTCGGTGACGACGTGCCCTTCAAGGTGAAGGTCACCGACCCCGAGGACGGCACGGTCGACTGCGCCAAGGTCAAGGTGACCTACATCCTCGGCCACGACAGCCACGGCCACCCGATCACCTCGGCCAACGGCTGCACCGGCACCATCAAGACCCCCTCCGACAGCAGCCACGACCCGAACGCCAACATCTTCGCGGTCTTCGACGCCGAGTACACGGACGGCGGAGGCGGCGGCCAGGAGCCTCTGACCACCCACGACCAGAAGGTGCTCCAGCCCAAGCAGCGCCAGGCCGAGCACTACTCGAGCCAGAGCGGTGTCGCACCGCAGAGCAAGCCGACCGCGCACGGCGGCAAGACCGTCGGAGACATACACAACGGGGACTGGATCGCCTTCAAGCCCTACCGGGTCGGCGACGCCACCGCCCTCACCGCACGTGTCTCGTCGGGCGGAGCCGGCGGCACCCTGGAAGTCCGGACCGGAGCACCCGACGGCAGGCTGATCGGCTCCACCGTCGTCCCCGCGACCGGCGGCTGGAACGTCTTCCAGGACGTCACCACCACCATCAAGCGGCCCCCGGCCAAGACCACCACCCTCTACCTCGTCTTCAAGGGAGGCGCCGGAGCCCTCTTCGACCTCGACGACTTCACCTTCTCCACGGCGAAGAGCGACGCCACACCCAAGAAGCGGGTCCTGGTCTTCTCCAAGACCGCCGGCTTCCGCCACGACTCCATCGCGGCGGGCATCACAGCCCTGAAGGAACTCGGCGCCCAGCGCGGCCTCGCGGTGGACGCCACCGAGGAGGCGAAGCAGTTCACGCCCGAGAACCTGGCGAAGTACGAGGCGGTCGCCTTCCTCTCCACCACCGGGGACGTCCTGAACGCCAACCAGCAGACGGTCTTCGAGCAGTACGTCGCCGACGGAGGCGGCTACATGGGCATCCACGCCGCCGCCGACACCGAGTACGACTGGAAGTTCTACGGCGGGCTCGTCGGCGCGTACTTCGACTCGCACCCGCACATCCAGCCCGCGACCGTGCGCGTCGAGGACCACGACCACCCCGCGACCGCGCACCTGGACAGCACCTGGCAGCGCACCGACGAGTGGTACAACTACCGCACCAACCCCCGTGACCAGGCCCGCGTCCTGGCCACGCTCGACGAGACCAGCTACACCGGCGGGAAGATGAAGGGCGACCACCCGATCGCCTGGTGCCAGCCGTACGAGGGCGGGCGCTCCTTCTACACCGGAGGCGGCCACACCAAGGAGTCGTACGCCGAACCCGCCTTCCGCAAGCACCTGCTGGGCGGACTGCTCTACGCCACCGGCATCGCCAAGGCCGACTGCACACCCGCCAAGGGGTACCGGACGGTCTTCAACGGCGAAACGCTCGACGGATGGAAGCAGGCGGGCCCCGGTTCCTTCGAGATCAAGGACCGCACGCTGAACTCCACCGGCGGCATGGGCCTCCTCTGGTACCAGGCCAAGGAACTCGGGTCGTACTCGCTGAAGCTCGACTGGAAGACGGCCGGTGACGACAACTCCGGGATCTTCGTGGGCTTCCCGGCCTCCGACGACCCCTGGTCGGCTGTCGACAAGGGGTACGAGATCCAGATCGACGCGACGGACGCCCCCGACCGCACCACCGGGTCCGTGTACGGCTTCAAGGCCGCGAACACCGCCGCGCGGGACGCCGCGCTCAACCCGCCGGGGGAGTGGAACGCGTACGAGATCCGGGTCGAGGGCGAGCGGCTGCGCGTCTTCCTCAACGGTGTGAAGATCAACGACTTCACGAACACCGACCCCGCCCGCAGTCTGGCCCAGGGGCACATCGGCATCCAGAACCACGGCGCCGACGACCACGTTTCCTTCCGCAACATCAAGATCAAGGAGTTGCCCGCGAGAAGCGGCTCCCAGCACTGAAGCACCCTCCAGGACCGGCGGTGGGCGGGAGCACGCCGAGCCCCCGCCCACCGTCTTCTGGCCGCGTCCACCCTCCGCACTCTTCATCTCCGAGCCCATCTCCCCATCTCTCGATCTCTCCGGCAGGGAGGCAGCCCGTGACGACCACGGCCCATTCCGAAGACCCGACTGCGCACACGGCACGGACCGGGGTGTGGTTCGTCGGAGCACGCGGTTCCGTCGCCACGACCGCCGTCGCGGGCTGCGCGGCGCTCGCCGCGGGCCTCCACGCCCCGGACGGCATGGTCACCGAGACCCAGCCGTTCGCCGGCAGCGGCCTGGCGCCGCTGTCCTCACTCGTCTTCGGCGGTCACGACACGGTGAGCTGCCCCCTGCCCAAGCGGGCCGAGGAACTGGAGACGGGCGGTGTCCTGCCGCACGGACTGTCGTCCGCCGTACGCAGCGAACTGGCCGCCGCCGAGCGGGAGATCCGGACCGGCGGCCCCCTGCCCGGCGACACCCGCGGCGACGAGGAACTCATCGGCGCGTTCGCGGCGGACCTGCTGGACTTCGCGCGGCGGCAGCGTCTCGACCGGGTCGTCGTCGTCAACGTCGCCTCGACGGAGCCCGCGCCGGCGGACCCAGAGGTGCTCCCGCCCAGCTCCCTCTACGCGGCGGCCGCCCTGCGAGCCGGCTGCCCGTACGTCAACTTCACCCCCTCCACCGGGCTGCGCGCCCCGGCCCTCCAGGACGCCGTCGCGGCCAGCGGCCTTCCCCACGCGGGACGCGACGGCAAGACGGGCCAGACGCTGCTCCGTTCCGTACTCGCGCCGATGTTCGTGCAGCGCGCCCTGCCCGTACGGGCATGGTCGGGCACGAATCTGCTCGGCGGCGGGGACGGGGCAGCGCTGGCCGACCCGGCCGCAGCGGCGGCGAAGAACGCGGGCAAGAACCGCGTCCTCGCGGACACGCTGGGCGCGCTTCCGCAGGGCGACGTACACATCGACGACGTACCGGCGCTCGGTGACTGGAAGACGGCCTGGGACCACATCGCCTTCGCCGGCTTCCTCGGGTCCCGGATGACGCTCCAGACCACGTGGCAGGGGTGCGACTCGGCGCTCGCCGCGCCGCTCGTCCTGGACCTGGCGCGGCTGCTGGCCCGCGCCCACGAGGTGGGCGTCTCGGGCCCGCTGCCGGAGCTGGGCTTCTACTTCAAGGACCCGGACGGTGGCGGACCCGCGGCGCTGGGGGAGCAGTACGAGGCACTGCTGGCCTTCGCGGGCCGCCTGCGGGAGGCCCGATGAGGCGGTCCGCTCGCCTCGCCGCCTGGGCGGAACTCCTGCGGGTGTCCGCCCTGTTCACCGTCCCGGGTGACGCCGTGGCGGGGGCGGCGTCCATCGGCGTACGCCCCAACCGGGGGACGGCGCTGGCCGTCGGCTCCTCGCTGTGCCTGTACGAGGCGGGCATGGCGCTGAACGACTGGGCGGACCGCGCCGAGGACGCTGTGGACCGCCCGCACCGTCCGATCCCCTCCGGCCGCGTCACTCCCCGGCAGGCGCTGGCGGCGTCGGGCGCCCTGACGGTGGCCGGCCTCGCCCTGGCGGCGGGCGCGGGCCGCCCGGCGCTGGCGGTGGCCACGGGGCTGGCCGCCACGATCTGGGCCTACGACCTGCGGCTGAAGCACACGCCGGCCGCGCCCGCGACGATGGCCGCCGCGCGAGCACTGGACCTCCTGCTGGGCGCGACGGCGACGGGGGCGAGGACCGGTTCACCAGACGTCAGCTTTCCCCTCCCAGACCTGGCCCGAGGTCCCGAAAGGGGTGGGGCGGGGAACCTACTCACCGGGACCCGCCGCAGCCCGGCCGCACTGACCGCCGCGGCCATGCTCGGCGCCCACACCTACGCCGTCACAGCGGTCTCGCGCCGCGAGACGCAGGGCGGCTCCACCGCTGCGCCCCTCGCCGCCCTGGCGGCAGCAGCCGTACTGGCGACCCTGGCCGCCCGTGAACGCCCCGGTGCGGAGGCGGCCGGCGCTCCGCCCCGGCCGGCGGCCGGCGGCGGGTCGGCGCCGGCCGCCGCGCCCCCGCCCGCCCTCCACCCGGCGATCCGCGTCGCCACCCGCCTAGCGACCCCCGCCACCTTCGCGGCCGCCGCCTATTTCCGCACCGCGGCCAAGCCCCTCTTCCACGCCGTGCTCAATCCCTCCCCGCCCCTGACCCAGCGCGCCGTCGGCGGCGGAATCCGGGCCATGATCCCGCTCCAGGCCGCACTCGCCGCCCGCAGCGGTGCGGCGGGGGCGGGCGCGGCGCTCATGGGGCTCGTACCCCTCGCCCGAATGCTGTCGCGAAAGGTGAGCCCCACATGACCGTCACCCCCGCCCCCACTCCCGCCGCGCACACCACGCCGCTGCGCTTCGGGTACGGCACCAACGGCCTCACCGACCTCCGTCTGGACGACGCTCTGGCCCTCCTCGCCGGCCTCGGTTACGACGGCGTCGGCCTGACCCTCGACCACATGCACCTCGATCCCCTCGCCCCCGGACTCGCCGCCCGTACCCGGCACGTGGGCCGCAGGCTCTCGAAGCTCGGCCTGGGGGTGACCATCGAGACCGGCGCCCGGTACGTCCTCGATCCGCGCCGCAAACACGGCCCTTCCCTGCTCGACCCGGACCCGGCCGCCCGAGCCGCCCGCGCCGGACTGCTCCTCACGGCGGTACGCGTCGCCGCCGACCTCGGCGCCCGTGCTGTGCACTGCTTCAGCGGCGTCACCCCCGCCGGCACGCCGCCCGACCTCGCGTGGCAGCGGTTGAGGGAGTCACTCGGCCCGGTCATCGAGGCCGCCGCCACCGCCGGCGTACCGCTGGCCGTGGAGCCCGAACCCGGTCACCTCCTCGCCACCCTCGCCGACTTCCACCACCTGCGCCGCGCCCTCGGCGACCCGTCCTCTCTCGGCCTCACCCTCGACATCGGCCACTGTCAGTGCCTGGAGCCGTCCTCGCCCGCCGACTGCGTGCGCGAGGCCGCTCCCTGGCTGCGGCACGTCCAGATCGAGGACATGCGGCGTGGTGTGCACGAGCACCTTCCGTTCGGTGACGGCGAGATCGACTTCCCGCCCGTCCTGGAGGCACTCGCGGCCACCGGCTACCAGGGCCTCACGGTGGTCGAGCTTCCCCGCCACTCGCACGCCGGCCCCGAACTGGCCGCCCGGTCGATCGACTTCCTGCGCAAGGCGCAGCCCGCCGGAGCGGGCAGCGCTCTCCCGGCGGGAGGCGCACGATGCTGACCGAGCTGACCAACGGAGCCCCGCCCTCCGTCCTGCAAGCCGCACTCGAAGCACAACTGGCGGGCGCGGGCCGTGCCTGGCTCCACGAAGCCCTGGCCGAGGCGGAAGCCGAAGCAGAGGCAACGTCAGCGGAAGAGGCAGCGGCAGCGGAAAAGACGGCGGCAGCGGCCAGGGCGGGGGCAGCGACCAAGGCGGGAGCCGAAGCGGAAGCCGAGCTGCCCGGCCCGGCGGACGGACTTCGCGCCCGGTGGTCGATGCCCCTCTGGGAGATCCGCTTCGCCGAAGCCGGCCGCCACTGCCGTCCGGCCCACGTCCCGACCGCACCTGCCGCCCCGGACGCCCGGCACGCCGAGGACCTGGCCGACGCCGCCCGCGTCCTCCTGCTGCACGCCGTACGAGCCGACCACGCCACCACCGCCCGCCTGTACAGCCACGGCACCGCCGCCGAACGCCGCGCGGTGCTGTGGGCCCTGCCTCGTCTCGGTGCCACGCTCACGCCCCCCCGGGCCGCGCTCCCGCTCGTCGAAGACGCCCTGCGCACCAACGACACACGACTCGTCGCCGCCGCGGTCGGACCGTACGCCGCCGAGCACCTCGACCAGCACGCCTGGCGGCACGCCGTCCTCAAGTGCCTGTTCACCGGTGTGCCGGTCGAGGCCGTCGACGCCCTGTCCCCGCGCTCCCAGGGAGACACCGAACTGGCCCGGATGCTCCGCGACTACGCCGCCGAACGCACGGCCGCGGGCCGCCCCGTACCGGACGATCTCCACCGCGTCCTGGCCCTCACGGCCCTCCCGGACACCACGGCCGCCCCCACAGAGGAGTCCTGAGTTCTGATGCGCATCTTCGACCCCCACATCCACATGACCTCCCGCACCACGGACGACTACGAGGCGATGTACGCCGCCGGAGTGCGCGCCGTCGTCGAGCCCTCCTTCTGGCTGGGCCAGCCCCGCACCTCGCCCGCCAGCTTCTTCGACTACTTCGACGCACTCCTCGGCTGGGAGCCCTTCCGCGCCTCCCAGTACGGCATCGCCCACCACTGCACGCTCGCCCTCAACCCCAAAGAGGCGAACGACCCCCGCTGCACCCCCGTTCTCGACGCGCTTCCCCGCTACCTCGTCAAGGACTCCGTCGTCGCCGTCGGCGAGATCGGCTACGACTCCATGACCCCCGCCGAGGACACCGCCCTCGCCGCCCAGCTCCAGCTCGCCGCCGACCACGGGCTGCCCGCCCTCGTCCACACCCCGCACCGCGACAAGCTCGCCGGTCTCCACCGCACCGTCGACGTCATCCGTGAATCGAACCTCCCCCCGGAGCGTGTCCTCCTCGATCACCTCAACGAGACCACCGTAAAGGCCGCCACTGACAGCGGCTGCTGGCTCGGCTTCTCCATCTACCCCGACACGAAGATGGACGAGGACCGCATGGTCGCCGTCATCAAGGACCACGGTACGGAGAAGATCCTCGTCAACTCCGCCGCCGACTGGGGAAAGAGCGACCCGCTCAAGACCCGCAAGGTCGGCGACGCCCTGCTCGCCGCGGGCTTCACCGAGGACGACGTCGACCAGGTCCTGTGGCGCAATCCCGTCGCCTTCTACGGGCTCAGCGGCCGCCTGCGCCTCGACCTGTCCGATGCCCCCGAGCCGCTCCACGAGGGCAACTCCATCCTTCGCGGCGGGGAATGAGGGGAGGGGAGCCACGATGCGATTCCGCCACCCCGACGGTTCCACCGTCCACCTCGCGTACTGCACCAACGTCCACCCCGCCGAGACCCTCGACGGCGTACTCGCCCAGCTCCGCGACCACTGCGAGCCCGTACGCCGACGCCTGGGACGGGACCGCCTCGGCATCGGTCTGTGGCTCGCGAAGGACGCCGCCCGCGCACTGATCACCGACCCGGCGGCCCTGCGCGGCCTGCGCGGCGAACTGGACCGGCGCGGCCTCGAAGTCGTCACCCTCAACGGCTTCCCGTACGAGGGGTTCGGTGCCGACGAGGTCAAGTACCGCGTGTACCGGCCCGACTGGACCGAGCCCCCGCGGCTCGACCACACCACCGACCTCGCCCACCTCCTCGCGGCCCTCCTCCCCGACGACGTCACCGAAGGCACCGTCTCCACCCTCCCCCTCGCCTGGCGCACCCCCTTCAACGCGGCCGGCGCCGAGGCCGCCCACACGGCCCTCACGACGCTCGCCGAACGCCTGGACGTGCTGGAGGAGCTCACCGGCAAGTCCATCCGCATCGGCCTCGAACCCGAGCCCGGCTGCACCGTCGAGACCACCGCCGACGCCATCGGCCCCCTCACCGCCCTCGCCACCCCGCGCATCGGCGTCTGCGTCGACACCTGCCACCTCGCCACCTCCTTCGAGGACCCGGCGACCGCCCTCGGCGCGCTCACCGCCGCCGGCGTCACCATCCCCAAGGTGCAGCTCTCCGCGGCCCTGCACGCCGAACACCCCCACCTCCCCGAAGTGCGGGAAGCCCTCGCCGCCTTCGCCGAACCCCGCTTCCTCCACCAGACCCGCACCCGCACCGCGGCCGGCCTGCGCGGCACCGACGACCTCCCCGAGGCACTCACCGGAGCGGTCCTCCCCGACGGCGCCCCGTGGCGCGCCCACTTCCACGTCCCCCTCCACGCCCCGCCCGCCCCACCGCTCACCTCCACCCTCCCGGTGCTCCGGGACGCCCTCGCCCGCCTCGTCGGCGGCCCCGCGCCCCTCACCCGGCACCTGGAGGTCGAGACGTACACCTGGCAGGCACTCCCGCCCGAGCTGCGCCCCCGCAACCGCACCCAGCTCGCCGAGGGCATCGCCGCCGAACTCACCCTTGCCCGCGACCTCCTGGTCGACCTCGGCCTCAAGGAGCTGCCGTGACCGAGACACGCACCACCACCGGCGGCGGCCCCACGCCCCTGCTCGTCCTGGACGTCGTCGGCCTGACCCCGCGGCTGCTCGCCCACATGCCGCGTCTCGGGCGGCTCGCCCGGTCCGGCTCCCAGGCCCCCCTCGGCACCGTCCTGCCCGCCGTCACCTGCGCCGCCCAGTCGACCTTCCTCACCGGCACCACCCCCGCCGAGCACGGCATCGTCGGCAACGGCTGGTACTTCCGCGAGCTCGGCGAAGTACTCCTGTGGCGCCAGCACAACGGCCTCGTCGCCGGCGACAAGATCTGGGACGCCGCCCGCCGCGCCCACCCCGGATACACCGTCGCCAACATCTGCTGGTGGTACGCGATGGGCGCCGACACCGACTACACCGTCACCCCACGCCCTGTCTACTACGCCGACGGCCGCAAGGAACCCGACTGCTACACCCGGCCCCCGGCCCTCCACGACGAACTCACCGACCGGTTCGGCACGTTCCCCCTCTTCCACTTCTGGGGCCCCGGCGCCGACCTCGTCTCCTCCCGGTGGATCATCGACGCCACCCGCCACATTCTGCGCACCCGCCACCCCGACCTGGCCCTGTGCTACCTCCCGCACCTCGACTACGACCTCCAGCGCTACGGCCCCGACGACCCCCGCGCCCACCGCGCGGCAGCCGACCTCGACGCCGCCCTCGCACCGCTGCTCGACGACGCGAGCGCCGAGGGCCGCACGGTCGTGGCGCTCTCCGAGTACGGCATCACCCGCGTCTCGCGGCCGGTCGACATCAACCGCGCCCTGCGCCGCGCCGGCCTCGTCGAGGTCCACACCCAGGACGGCATGGAGTACCTGGACCCCATGACCTCCCGGGCGTTCGCCGTGGCCGACCACCAGCTCGCGCACGTCTACGTCCGCCGCCCCGAAGATCTCGAAGCCGCCCGCGCCGCTCTCGCCGGCCTCGAAGGCGTCGCCGAACTCCTCGACGACGAGGGCAAGAAGAGCCACGGCCTCGACCACCCCCGCTCCGGTGAGCTCGTCGCCGTGGCCGAGGCGGACGCCTGGTTCACGTACTACTACTGGCTCGACGACGCCAAGGCCCCGGACTTCGCCCAGCTCGTCGAGATCCACCGCAAACCCGGCTACGACCCCGTCGAACTCTTCATGGACCCCCTCGATCCGTACGTACGCGTCAAGGCGGCCACGGCACTCGCCCGCAAGAAGCTCGGCATGCGCTACCGCATGGCGGTCGTGCCCCTCGACCCCTCACCTGTCCGTGGCAGCCACGGCCGCCTCCCCGAGAGCGACGACGAAGGTCCGCTCATCCTGTGCTCCACCCCCCGCGCCGTCGACGGCCGCGTAGCGGCCACCGATGTGAAAGCCCTGCTCCTCCAGCTTGCCGGACTGCACTGACAAGAGCCCTGACAAAGGAGTTCCACCCGTGCGACCCATGAGCCGCAAGACCACCACCGCCGACCCCGAACTCACCCGCAAGCTCTCCAGGCGAGGCATGCTCGGCGTGGCCGCCGGGGCCACCGCCGCGGCCCTCCTCGGAGCCACGGCGCCCACCGCCACGGCGCGGAGCAACGGCCGGGGACGGCCCGTCCTGCCCCCCGGCCGCCTCGGCATCCAGCTCTACTCCCTGCGCGACAAGGTCTCCACCCTCGGCTTCGCGAAGGTCTTCGCCGAGCTGGAGCGCTTCGGCTACGACGAGGTCGAGTACGCCGGCTACACCCAGGGCTCCGCCGGCGCCATCACCCTGGCCCAGCTCCGCAAGCTCACCCGGGACCACGGCCTGCGCGGCATAGGCAGCCACGTCGGCTACTACTCCGACGGCAACCCCGGCGCGTACACCTTCGCCCAGAACCTCACCAAGGTCCTCGACGACGCCCAGGCCCTCGGCCTCAAGCACATCGGCACCGCGTCCGGCCCCTGGCGCTACGGCGCGACCGTCGACGGCTGGAAGCGGGCCGCCGAGGACTTCAACACCTACGGCGCGGCGGCCAGGGCGCGCGGCATGAAGTTCTACCAGCACAACCACGCCGAGGAGTTCTCCTTCGCGACCGACCGGCCCGACGTCCGCCTCTACGACGTGCTCCTCGCCGAGACCGACCCCGACCTCGTCTACCTGGAGATGGACATCTACTGGGCGTACGCCGCCCAGTTCCGGTTCGGCAGGCGCGCCGACGGCACCCCGGCGCCCTTCGACCCCCTCGACTACGTACTGAAGCAACCCGACCGCTACCCGCTGTTCCACGTCAAGGACGGCGAACACGACGCATCCGCCCGCGACGGCTACCGGATGGTGGACGTCGGGGACGGAGACATCGACTACCAGCGGTTCATCTCGGCGGTGTCGAAGACCCGCGGCGGGCGTCGTGACCACCACTGGCAGGCGGAACACGACAACCCCGTCGAGTCGTTCGCCTTCGCCCGCAAGTCCAGCGCCCACCTGCACTCACTGCGCGAAAAGGACTGCTGAGAGCGGCAGAGGCATCAGATCGCGTCGCGGCTGATCGGCTGCGGGTTCGGCTCGATGTGCCGGGCCCGCAGCCGCCCCGGCGGGTGCAGGAAGAGCGCGATGAAGCCCGCGAACAGGGAGATCGACCCCGCCAGCACGAAGGCTCCGCCGTACCCCCAGGCGCCCACGACGACGGCGCCCATGCCGGACCCGAGCAGACCGGACACCAGCTTGGAGCTGTAGACGAGCCCGTAGTTGGAGGCATTGTTGTTCTCGCCGAAGTAGTCCGCCGTCATCGCCGCGAACATCGGGAAGATCGCGCCGCCGCCGAACCCTGAGATGCTGGAGAACAGCAGGAACAGCGGCAGGTTCCCGATGTTCCCGGAGAAGAGGATCCCGTACTGGGAGAGCCCCAGTACGACGCAGACGAAGATCAGGCACTGCTTGCGGCCGTACCGGTCGGACAGCCAGCCGATCACCCCGCGCCCGGTGCCGTTCACGATCGCCTTCAGGGACATGGCCGTGGCCACGATGCCGCCCGCGAAGCCGGCCTCGTCACCGAACGGCACCTGGAAGGCGATGCCGAAGATGTTCACACCCGACGTACACAGCAGGCAGAACCACATCAGGCCCACGCGACCCGTCTGCCACGCCTCCCTCGGCGTGTACTGCTTGACGGCCGGAGGGTTCTTCTCCAGCGCGCGCCGCGCCCGCGGGTCGTCCGGCTTGCGCAGCGGGTCGATGTCGGCGGGCCACCAGTTCTTCGGCGGGTCCTGGAAGAAGTACCCGGCGCACGCCACCGTCGCCGCCAGGAACAGCCCGACCGACACCAGCACCCAGCGGAAGTTCGTCAGGTCCATGTAGCCGGTGAAGAGGAACACGAACGGCACCGAGCCGTACGCGAAACCACCGTTGACGAAGCCCGTCTTGCCGCCCTTGCGCTCCGGATACCACTTGCCGACCATGTTCACGCAGGTCGCGTAGACCATGCCCGCGCCCATGCCGCTGAACATGCCGAAGCCGACGTACGCCACGACCACATGCGGCGCGAAGGCCAGCGACAGATAGCCGAGCAGGGTCCCCAGCGCGCCCAGCATCATCGCCCACCGGGCCGGCAGCTTCCCGCTCTCCCGCAGCTTCCCGGCCGGGAAGGCGACCGCCGCCTGGAAGAACACCCACACGCCGAGCATCCAGAAGATGTGCTGGCTGCCCCACCCGTGCGCGGTGTGCAGGGTGTCCTCGGCGGACGCGAACGCGTACTCCGCCGAGCTGATGCCCATCATGCCCACCCACGGCAGGATGACCATCCACTTGCGCGGGCGGCCCATGATGTCCACGTCGGTCTCGCCCAGCCGGTACATCCGGCCGTTCGCGTCTGTCACCTCCCGGTACGGGACGGACGATGAGATGTCTGTTGTCGCCATGTCGATCGAACCCCTTGCGTCGAAGAAGCCTGGGCAGCGCCCCCTGTCCGTTCTCTTCGTGCCGGGGCCGCGCGGCGGGCGACCGCCGCCGGCCCCGTGGTCCGCTCCGCTGCTCAGCTCATCGACCGCCCCCCAGAAGACCCGCCGCGCGCGCCCACCGGTACTTGGCGCCCAGCACCTCCACCGGCCTCTCCGTCGTGTACGGATACGCCACGACACCCCGCTCGTAGAGGTACGCGCAGGCCTCCTCCACCTCCACGTCACCGGCCAGCGACGCCACCACCGGCTTCTCGACGCCCCGCGCCCGGAACTCCTCCACCACCCGCGCCGTCAGCTCGGCGAAGACCATCGGCGGCGTGACGATCGTGTGCCAGTAGCCGAGCACCAGCGCGTGGATGCGCGGGTCCTCCATCCCGAGCCGGATGGTCGCCTCGTACGTCGAAGGGGGTTCGCCACCCGTGATGTCGATGGGGTTGCCGGCCGCCCCGAAGGGCGGGATGAATGCTTTGAACGCCGCGTCCAGGTCGTCCGGGATCTCCATCAGCGACATGCCGTTGTCGACGATCGCGTCCGAGAGCAGTACGCCGGACCCGCCCGCGCCCGTGATGATCACGACGTTGTCGCCCCGGGGCACCGGCAGGACGGGCAGCGCCCGCGCGTACTCCAGCATCTCGTTCAGACCGGGCGCCCTGATCACCCCGGCCTGCCGCAGGATGTCCTCGTACACCGCGTCGTCACCGGCCAGCGCCCCCGTGTGCGAGCCGGCCGCCTTCGCGCCCGCGCTCGTACGGCCCGCCTTGAGCACCACGATCGGTTTCTTCCGTACGGTCGCCCGCGCCGCCTCGACGAAGGCCCGGCCGTCCTTCAGGTCCTCCAGGTGCATGGCGATGCACGTGGTGTTGGGGTCCTCGCCGAACCAGGTCAGCAGGTCGTCCTCGTCGAGGTCCGACTTGTTGCCGAGCCCGACGATCGCCGAGACACCGGTCTTCGTCGTACGGGCGAACCCGAGGATCGCCATCCCGATGCCGCCCGACTGGGAGGACAGCGCCACCCCGCCCTTGACGTCGTACGGAGTGCAGAAGGTCGCGCACAGGTCCTGCCAGGTGGAGTAGTAGCCGTAGATGTTCGGCCCCAGCAGGCGCACGCCGTACCGCTCCGCTATGGCCACGATCTCCGCCTGGAGGGCGTGCTCGCCGGTCTCGGCGAACCCCGACGGGATGAGCACGGCATTGGGGATTCCCTTGCGCCCCACCTCCTCCAGCGCCGCCGCGACGAACTTGGCGGGGATCGCGAAGACCGCCACATCCACCTCACCGGGAACGTCCGTGACACTCTTGTACGCCTTGCGGCCCACGATGTCATCGGCCCGGGGGTTCACCGGATGGATCTCGCCGGGAAAGCCGCCGTCGACGAGGTTGCGCATCACCGAATTGCCGATTTTGCCCGCCTCGTTGGAGGCGCCGACGACCGCCACCGACCGGGGCTGCATCAGCCGCCGCATCGAGGTCAGGATCTCCTCCCGGCTGTACCGACGCCGGGGCGCGGGGGAGGGGCCGCCGAGCAGGATGCGGACGTCCGCCGCCATCACCCCGTCCGCCGTCGCGAACACCGGGTTGAGGTCGACCTCCGCGATCTGCGGGAAGTCGGCGGCCAGTTCGGACACCCGCACGACGAGCTCCGCGAGCGCCGTACGGTCCACGGCCGCCCCGCCCCGTACGCCGCGCAGGATCTCGGCGGCCCGGATCGAGTCGAGCATGGACAGCGCGTCGGCCTCGGACGCCGGGGCGAGCCGGAAGGTGATGTCCTTCAGCACCTCCACGAGCACCCCGCCGAGCCCGAACGCCACGATCTTCCCGAAGGTCGGATCGGTGACCGCCCCGACGATGACCTCCTGCCCCGCCGGCACCATCTGCTGCACCTGGACACCCCGGATGCGCGCCCGCGGATCGTAACTACGGGCGTTGGCCACGATCTCCGTGAACGTCGCCCGCACCTCGCTCGGCGACGTCAGCCCGGTCCGCACCCCGCCCGCGTCCGTCTTGTGCGTGATCTCCGGGGAGACGATCTTGAGCGCCACCGGGAACCCGATCCGGGCGGCGAAGGCGACGGCGTCGTCCACGGTCTCGGCGAGCGCCTCCGCCGGGACGGGGATGCCGTACGCGTCGGCGATCCGCTTGGCCTCGGGGGCGGTCAGCGCGCCGCGGCCCTCGGCGGCCGCCGCGTCGAGCACGGCGCGCACGGCGGCGGTGTCGTGACGGGACGCCATCAGATCACTCCGTTCGTCTTGAGCAGCCGCAGCTCCTCGTCGCCGAGGCCCAGCTCACCGACGTACACCTGCGCGTTGTGCTCACCGAGCAGCGGTGAGGTGACCACCTCGAAGGGGGAGTCGGACAGCTTGATGGGGTTGCCGACGGTGGTGAAGACACCGCGCTCGGGGTGCTCGACCCGGACGACCATCTCGTTCGCGGCGAGCGACGCGTCCTCGAAGATCTCCTTGGTGGACAGGATCGGCCCGCACGGGATGTTGTGGGCGTTGAGCCGCTCCAGCACCTCCCACTTGGGCAGCGTCGAGGACCACTCCTCGATGAGCTGGAACATCTTGCCGAGCTTGGGCAGCCGGTCCGCCGGGGTCGCCCACCCGGGGTCGTCCGCCAGCTCGGGCCGGCCGATCAGCCCGGCGAGCGGTCCCCAGCCGACGGGCTGGACGATGACGTACACGTAGTCGTTGGGACCGCCCGGAGCGCACTTGACCGCCCACCCCGGCTGCCCGCCGCCGCTCGCGTTGCCGCTGCGCGGCACCTCGTCACCGAAGTCGTCGTTCGGATACTCGGCGAGCGGCCCGTGCGCGAGGCGCTGCTGGTCGCGCAGCTTCACGCGGCACAGGTTCAGCACAGCGTGCTGCATGGCGACGTTGACGCGCTGGCCGCGCCCGGTGTTCTCCCGCTGGAAGAGCGCGGCGAGGATGCCGGCGACGGCGTGGATCCCCGTCCCCGAGTCCCCTATCTGCGCCCCGGTGGCCAGCGGAGGGCCGTCCTCGAAGCCGGTGGTCGCCATGGACCCGCCCATCGCCTGGGCGACGACCTCGTACGCCTTGAAGTTCGTGTACGGGCCCTCTCCGAAGCCCTTGATCGAGGCGTAGACGAGGCGCGGGTTGATCTCCTGGATGCGCTCCCAGGTGAAGCCCATCCGGTCGACGGCGCCAGGCCCGAAGTTCTCCACCATCACGTCGGAGCGCCGGATGAGCTCCGTCAGGATCTCCTTGCCGCGCTCGGTCTTGGTGTTGAGGGTGATGCTGCGCTTGTTGCAGTTGAGCATCGTGAAGTAGAGGGAGTCGACGTCCGGCAGATCACGCAGCTGCTTGCGCGTGATGTCGCCGGTCGGCGCCTCCAGCTTCACGACGTCCGCGCCGAGCCAGCCGAGGAGCTGGGTGGCGGAGGGGCCGGACTGTACGTGGGTCATGTCGAGGACGCGCACGCCCTCCAGAGCCTTGCTCATGGCTGACTGGCCTCCGTCACTTGTACATGGTCTGGTTCATGGTTCCGGGGGCGTACACGTCCGGGTCCAGCCACACGTTGATCAGCGACGGCAGACCGGACTCGCGGGCGCGGCGCAGCGCGGGCGCGATGTCGGCGGGGTCGCGGACCTCTTCGCCGTAACCGCCGAGCATCTGCGCGAACTTGTCGTAGTGGACGTCGCCGAGGGTGTTGCCGACCCGCTCGCGCTCGTCGCCGTACTTGGCCTTCTGGCCGTAACGGATCTGGTTCATCGACGAGTTGTTGCCGACGATCCCGACGAAGGGCAGGTTGTAGCGCACCAGCGTCTCGAAGTCCCAGCCGGTCAGCGAGAACGCGCCGTCCCCGAAGAGCGCCACGACCTCCTTGTCCGGCCGCGCCTGCTTCGCGGCGAGGACGAACGGCACCCCGACGCCGAGCGTGCCGAGCGGGCCGGGGTCCATCCAGTGGCCGGGGGAGCGGGGCTGGACGACCTGTCCGGAGAAGGTGACGATGTCGCCGCCGTCCCCGATGTAGACCGAGTCCTCGGTCAGGAAGTCGTTGATCTCGCTCACCAGGCGGTACGGGTGAATGGGCGAGGCATCGGACTTCAGGTGCGGCAGGCGCTTGTCGATGGCCGCCTGCTCCGCCGTACGCAGTTCCTCCAGCCACGCCTTGCGCCCGACGGAGCCGCCGTTGAGCCGGCCGGACGCCGCCTGGGTGACGGACTTCAGGATCAGCCCGGGATCTCCCACGATCCCCAGGTCGATGTCCCTGTTCTTGCCGACGGTCCGGTAGTCGAGGTCGATCTGCACGACGGTGGCGGTGGGCGAGAGCCGCTTCCCGTACCCCATGCGGAAGTCGAAGGGCGTGCCGACGATGACGATGAGGTCGGCGCCCGCGAAGGCGTAGCGGCGGGAGAGCTGGAAGTGGTGCGGGTCGCCGGGTGGCAGCGTGCCGCGTCCCGCGCCGTTCATGTACGCCGGCACGTTGAGCGTGCGTACGAGCTCGGTCGCCGCGTCCGTCGCGCGCGTCGTCCAGACCTGGCTGCCGAGCAGGATCGCCGGCTTCTCCGCGTGTACGAACAGATCGGCCAGCTTCTCGACCTCGTCGGGGTCACCGGCGGCGCGCGTCGAGGCGCGGTACTGCCCGGCCTGAGGCACCCGCGCCGCGGTGACGGGCACCTTCGCGTCGAGCACGTCGCGCGGGATCTCTAGGAAGGAGGGCCCGGGGGCGCCGTGGTAGCACTCGCGGAACGCCATGGACACCATGTCGGCGGCCCGCGCGGTGTCCGGCACGGTCGCGGAGAACTTCGTGATCGGCGCCATCATGTCGACGTGCGGCAGGTCCTGGAGGGACCCCATCTTGTGCTGGGTGTGGGCGCCCTGGCCGCCGATCAGCAGCATGGGCGACTCGGCGCGGAAGGCGTTGGCGACTCCGGTGACGGCGTCGGTCGTGCCGGGGCCGGCGGTGACGACGGCGCACCCCGGCTTTCCGGTGATGCGGGCGTAGCCGTCGGCGGCGTGGGCGGCGACCTGCTCGTGGCGTACGTCGATGACATCGATGCCCTCGTCGACGCAGCCGTCGTAGATGTCGATGATGTGGCCACCGCAGAGGGTGTAGATGCGGTCGACCCCTTCTGCCTTGAGCGCCTTGGCGACCAAATGCCCACCGGAGATGAGTTCCTGGCTGTTGTCGGGCATGGCGAAGTCCGTTCCCTTCGTAGGGGTACTCGGAGGTGGTGCGGGAAGAGCGTCCCGGAGCAGCGCGTACGCAGCCCTGACCGGTCTGGAGCGGTGACGCGGTAGATTGCATACAGTCGACGAATACTGTATGAAGCTTGTTATCCCGCATCCGGTGGGTGGTGTCCAGGGGGCGTGCGGCACTTTCCGACTGAGGACCGAGGAGCCGGTATGGACCTGTACGAGCACGAGGCAAGGGAACTCTTCGCGCGCCACGGCGTTTCGGTGCCGGACGCCGAGGTGGTGGACACGCCCCACGAAGCCCGTCGCGCCGCCGAGCGCCTCGGCGGCCGCGTCGTCGTCAAGGCGCAGGTGAAGACGGGCGGCCGCGGAAAGGCGGGCGGGGTGAAGCTCGCCGCCGACCCGGCGGCAGCCGAACTGACGGCCCGGCAGGTTCTCGGTACGGACATCAAGGGCCACACCGTCGGCCGGGTCATGCTGGCCCAACCGGTGGACTTCGAGGCGGAGTTCTACGTCTCCTACGTCCTCGACCGCGGCGCCGGGCGCTTCCTGGCCATCGCGTCGGCCGAGGGCGGCATGGACATCGAGGAGGTCGCGGCGAGCCGCCCCGACGCGGTGGCCCGTATCCCCGTGGAGCCGGACGAGGGCGTCACGGCGTCGAAAGCCGCCGGCATCGCGGCGGCGGCGGGCCTTCCGCCGGAGGTGGCGCCTGTACTGGAGCGGCTGTGGCAGGTCCTTGTCCGGGAGGACGCCCTCCTCGTGGAGGTGAACCCGCTCGTACGGACCACCGACGGGCGGATCCTCGCCCTCGACGGCAAGGTCACGGTCGACGACAACGCCCGCTTCCGCCAAGGGCGCTGGAGTGCGCAGGCACCCGATCCGCACGGTGACCCGCTCGAAGCGGCGGCGACGGCCAAGGGCCTCAACTACGTCAAGCTGGACGGCGAGGTCGGCATCATCGGCAACGGCGCCGGTCTCGTCATGTCGACGCTCGACGTGGTCGCCGGCTGCGGGGCGCGTCCCGCGAACTTCCTCGACATCGGGGGCGGGGCGTCGGCCGAGGTCATGGCCGACGGCCTGTCCGTCATCCTTTCCGACCCGGCCGTGAAGTCCGTCTTCGTCAACGTCTTCGGCGGCATCACGGCCTGCGACGCGGTGGCCGACAGCATCGTCCGGGCCCTGGAGTCGGTCCACCTGACCCGTCCCCTCGTCGTACGACTCGACGGGAACGCCGCCGCCCGTGGCCGCGCCATCCTCGACGACCGCGCCCACCCGCTCGTCCACCAGGCCACCACGATGGACAGCGCCGCCCGCCGAGCCGCTCAACTGGCCGTCTCAGCTTGAGGAGAGACCGACATGGCGATCTACCTGACCAAGCGGAGCAAGGTCCTCGTCCAGGGCATGACCGGCGCCGAGGGCATGAAGCACACCCGCCGGATGCTCGCCGCCGGGACCGACATCGTGGCCGGCGTCAACCCGCGCAAGGCGGGCCTCGCCGTCGACTTCGAGGACCGTACGGTGCCGGTCTTCGGCACGGTCGCGGAAGCGGCGGCCGCCACGGCCGCCGACGTGACGGTCGTCTTCGTCCCACCCCCCTTCGCCGGGGCGGCGGTCGTCGAGGCGGCGGACGCCGGCATCGGCCTGGTGGTCGTGATCACGGAAGGCGTCCCGGTCCACGACGCGGTCGCCTTCCACGCGTACGCGAAGGCACGCGGCACCCGCGTCATCGGCCCCAACTGCCCCGGCCTGATCAGCCCGGGCCAGTCCAACGCCGGAATCATCCCGGCGGACATCGCCGCGAAACCCGGCCGCATCGGACTCGTCTCCAAGTCCGGCACGCTCACCTACCAGCTGATGTACGAACTGCGTGACGCGGGCTTCACGACAGCGGTCGGCATCGGCGGAGACCCGGTGATCGGCACCACGCACATCGACTGCCTCGCCGCCTTCGAGAACGACCCCGACACCGAACTCGTCATCCTGATAGGCGAGATCGGCGGCGACGCGGAGGAGCGGGCAGCGGCGTACATCGCTGACCGCGTCACCAAGCCGGTGATCGGCTACATCGCCGGATTCACCGCCCCTGAGGGCAGGACGATGGGCCACGCGGGCGCGATCGTCTCGGGCACGTCGGGCACGGCGGAGGCGAAGCGACATGCCCTGGAAGCAGCGGGCGTACGGGTCGGCTCGACCCCCTCCGAGACGGCGTTGCTCGCACTGGCCCAACTGGGGTGACATCGCGCACAGTTGAGCGCCGGTGATACCGCCTGCCGTCCGACGTCACTACCGTCCAGGCAGGACCGCCCCTGGGGCGTGCCGGCAGAGTGCTCCTTCCCCTGACCAATCCTTCCCGTCCCATCGGGGCCCTGCCCCGTGCCCCCGGACCCGGACCCGCTCCTCGAACACCGAAGGGGCTGCGATCGCGCCGCTGAGCGGGATGTGCCCGCCGCGCGGCCGTCCGCCCCGACCGCCCCGGAATCACCGGCGCGTCCGGGCCCGGGACTCGCCCCGGTACGGGAAGGGGCGGGCAGGGGAAAGGGGGATCTCCGCCGGACGCGCCCTCGTGCGGGGCGGCCCGCGCCACTCAGTCCCGCCCCGCCCCCCTTACGAGCGGAGAGAACAGATGGCACCCGTCACCCTCACCCTCAAGCCCGGCACAGCCTGGTCCGATGCCTGGCAGCGCTGCCGCGCCGTCGCCCCCGAAGCGTTCCGCGACGACCGCGTACTCAACCTCTGGGCCTCCGCCTGGAAGCCCGACGGCCGCGCGCTCCCCGCCACCTCACCCGTCGACGGCAGCCCCATCGCGGGCCCGCCGCGCCTCGACGCCCCCACCGCCGGCCAGGCCGTACGCGCGTCACTCGACCAGCACCGCGCCTGGCGCCACGTTCCACTGGCCGAGCGCCGCGCCCGCGTGGCCGCCACGCTCGACGCCCTCACCGAGCACCGCGAACTGCTCGCTCTTCTCCTGGTCTGGGAGATAGGCAAGCCGTGGCGCCTCGCCCAGGCCGACGTCGACCGCGCGATCGACGGCGTGCGCTGGTACGTCGACGGCATCGGCCCCATGCTCGCCGACCGCACCCCGCTCCCCGGCCCCGTGTCGAACATCGCCAGCTGGAACTACCCGATGTCCGTCCTGGTCCACGCCATGCTGGTGCAGGCCCTGGCCGGCAACGCGGTCATCGCCAAGACCCCCACCGACGGCGGCGTCGCCTGCCTCACCCTCGCCTCGGCCCTGGCAGCACGCGAAGGCATCCCCGTCACCCTCGTCAGTGGCAGCGGCAGCGAACTCTCCGCATCCCTCGTCCGCTCCCCGGAGATCGGCTGCGTCTCGTTCGTGGGCGGCCGCGACACGGGCGCCCGTATCGCCACCGCCGTGGCCGACCTCGGCAAGCGCCACATCCTCGAACAGGAGGGCCTCAACACCTGGGGCATCTGGAACTACTCGGACTGGCCCACCCTGACCTCCCTCATTCCCAAGCTCTTCGACTACGGCAAGCAGCGCTGCACCGCCTACCCGCGCTTCGTCGTCCAGCGGACCCTGTTCGACGCGTTCCTCGCGGCGTACCTGCCCGCCGTACGCTCCATCCGCACCGGCCACCCCCTCGCCGTCGAGAACCCGAAGACCCGCTCCCCACCCTGGACTTCGGCCCGCTCATCAACGCGGCCAAGGCCAAGGAACTGGCCGACCAGGTGAGCGAGGCCATTGACCGGGGCGCGGTCCCGCTCCACCGGGGCTCCCTCGCCGGCGCCCGCTTCCTGCCCGGCCAGGACACCAGTGCCTACCTGCCACCCGTCACCCTGCTGAACCCGCCCCCATCTTCCCCCCTCCACCACGCGGAGCCCTTCGGCCCGGTGGACACCATCGTCCTGGTCGACACGGAGGCGGAACTCCTCGCCGCGATGAACGCCTCCAACGGAGCCCTGGTGGCGACCCTTTCCACCGACGACCCCTCGACATATGAACGGCTGTCGCCCCAGATCCGTTCCTTCAAGGTCGGCCACGGAAAGCCCCGTTCGCGGGGCGACCGCGACGAACTCTTCGGCGGCTTCGGCGCGTCGTGGCGAGGCGCGTTCGTGGGCGGCGAACTCCTCGTCCGCTCGGTGACCGAGGGCCCGCACGACGAACGCCTTCCGGGCAACTTCCCCGACTACCACCTGATGCCCTAGCCGATGCCCTGGTGGTCGGGCAGCAGGGCGAACGCCCGCTCGGCCGCCTCGGGCACCGTACGCTCCACGGCCTGAACGAGGAGCGTACGGTGGCGCACCAGCGGTTCTCTCCTGTTCTCCGGCGCCAGCAGCAAGAGGTCGTCGATCCCGGCGAGCAGCCGCCTCGACACCTGCGGGCTGCCGGCCGCGTACCCCCGGATCTCCGCGAACCCGAGATCCACCAGGTCGGCCCACCCCGGCACGTCCTGCACCAGCCGCACCGCCCCCCGCCCGTCCCGGTGCCGCACGGCCCCCAGCGGCCTGACCGCCACCGCGGCGAGGAACTGGACGATCCGGTCCAGACACTGCACGGCGGTCGTCGGATCGTTGACGGCGGGCGACAGCGCCCGCAGCGCGATGTCGGAGAGCTGCCGCAGCCCGAACCCGAGATCCTGGTGCGAGGTCCGTTCCACCCCGACGTAAATGGTGTACCGGAGCGTCCGCCGCGACGGCGCCCCCTCACCGTGCACGGCGAGCACGGGTGTCCCGGGTACGACGAAGTCCCCGATCCGGGGAATGAGCCGCAGGACCACACCTTCGCGCCGGGCGGCCCGTACCAGCCGCGCGACGTTCACGTCCCGCAGCACGCCGGCCCGCCCTCGGTGCGCGATCCGCCCGCTCTCGGGAACGAGCGGCTCCGGTGTACCGGTCACGAAGGGGGCGTCGGGCTCACCGCCCGCGTGCCTGGCCAGCACCCGGAACGACTCCCGCGCGATCCGGTCGACGACGGGCCCGACCTGCATGAGCCGCAGCGTGGACGACACGTACGCGATGAACAGCAGCAGGCTGAGCAGCACCATGATCACGACCAGCACGCTCTGCACGAGCGGCACGGTGGTCACCAGCCGTGGATCGGACTTGCTGTCGTACTGCGTCAGCACCAGCAGCGAGAACAGGAACGTCGCGAGAAACACCGTGAGCGTGAGCTTGGTGATCCGGCTCCGCACGAAGATCCGCACGACCCGGGGCGTGAACCCGCCGCTCGCCATCTGTACGGCCACCAGCGAGATGCTGAAGACCACGCCGATGAAGGTCATCATCGCGGAGCTGATCGTGGTGACGATCGTCTTGGCGTCCTCGGCGATCCCGATGAGATCGCCGACCTCGTCGTACGCCTCCTCGCCCTGGAGATGCGCGACGATCTCCGCGTCGAGCGCCGACGCCGCCCACCACAGAACGAACGCGCACAACAGCCCCAGGGTCGGCGCGAACCAGAAGGTGTCCCGCAGATGCTCACGCATCGGCGACAGGGCGCGCGGCCGGCGATACCGAGGTCCACGGCGGCCGAATCCGTATCCGAAACTCACCGCGCGAACGCTACGCGTACACGAGCGGCGACACGCTGTGAGCAAGGCCGGGCGACTGTGTCCGGCCGGCGCCCGCCGAGGTCTCCGCAAGCCACTGACCACGGAATACGCAGGTGAAAGGCGCGCCGAACCCCTGGTATTGTTTTCCATGTCGCCACGGGAAACCGGGGCCGACCACCTGGTCCGGGTGGCGGAATGGCAGACGCGCTAGCTTGAGGTGCTAGTGCCCTTTATCGGGCGTGGGGGTTCAAGTCCCCCCTCGGACACCAGTAAGTGCATCAGCAAGTGGAGACCCCAGTCCATCTGGGGTCTTTTTTGCGTTCCCGGTGGTCGTCACGGTGGAGGCGAGTCCGTTCCGTACGGGCCCGGCGGGGCGCCGATGAGTTCGACGCGCGGGAACGGTCTCCATGGGTACACACCGCTCATGTGCTGGAGGCACCGATGGTCACCAAGGGATTCACCACTTGCCTGTGGTTCGACGGTCAGGCCGAAGAGGCCGCCAACCACTACGTCTCGATCTTCAAGGACTCCAGGATCGGTCGGATCGGCCGCTACAACGAGGCCGGGCCGGGGCCGGCGGGCTCGGTCATGACCGTCGAGTTCGAGGCCAACGGGCAGAGGTTCGTCGGCGTGAACGGCGGGCCGGAGTTCACGTTCAACGAGGCCGTCTCCTTCCAGGTCTTCTGCGACGACCAGGACGAGGTGGACCACTACTGGAGTGCTCTCTCGGAGGCCGGTTCGGAGGGTCCCTGCGGCTGGCTGAAGGACAAGTACGGCGTGTCGTGGCAGGTCATCCCCGACGGGCTCGTCGACATGCTCGTCGACCCGGACCCGGAAAAGGCGAAGCGCACCACCGAGGTGATGTACGGGATGACCAAGCTCGACATGGCCGCGCTACGGAAGGCGTACGCGGGGGAGTAGGGCGCCCGCTGTCCCGGCGGGGGCCGCCCGGCCGGCTCGGCCGAGCGGCCGGGCCGACCGGCCCCGACGAGCTGCCGGCCCACCGGCCCCGGCCGGGCCGGGCCTCGTCACGATTGCGTCTCGCTGTGGGGTCCGGGTCTTGCCTCTCGTGCGTGGAATCGATTACATGACGCCTTGTAATCGATTCCACAGGCCCACAAGGAGGTGGTCCGGTCGTGGCGAGCATCAAGGATGTCGCGGCTGAGGCGGGCGTGTCCGCTGCCACGGTCTCGCGCGTTCTCAACAGCCATCCGTCCGTCAGCCCCGACGCGCGCACCCGCGTCCTCGCCGCCGTAGAAGCACTCGGCTACCGGCCCAACGCCGTGGCCCGGTCGCTGCGCACCGACCAGACGCGCACCCTCGGACTGGTCATCAGCGACGTACTCAATCCGTACTTCACGGCGCTCGCCCGGTCCGTGGAGGAAGCGGCACGCGCCCTCGGCTACAGCGTCATCATCGGGAACGCGGACGAGCGGCCCGATCTTCAGGACCACCACGTACGTACGCTGCTGGACCGCCGGATCGACGGGCTTCTGGTCTCGCCCGCCGACGGGGGATCGCCGCAGATACTCGACGCCGCGCGCGGCGGCACCCCCATGGTCTTCGTGGACCGCTGGATTCCGGGTGTGGACGTGCCCGTAGTGCGCGCCGACGGCTGTCCGGCCGTCCGGGACCTGGTCGCCCACCTGTACCGGCTGGGGCACCGCAGGCTCGCCATCATCGCCGGGCCCGCCGCGACCACCACGGGAAGCGAGCGCGTCGAAGCCTTCCGCGAGGCGCTGGCGGAGCACGGGCTGCCACTGCCCGACGCCTACATCGGCCAGGGCGACTTCCAGGCCGACAGCGGGCGGCGGGCCACCGAGGCGTTCCTCGGCCTGCCGGAGCCGCCCGAAGTGGTCTTCGCCGCCGACAACCTGATGGCACTCGGCGCACTGGACGCGATCCGCGCGCGCGGCCTGCGCGTCCCGCACGACATCGGGCTCGCCGCCTTCGACGACATCCCGTGGTTCGTCCACACCGATCCGCCGATCACCGCGATCGCCCAGCCGACCGGCGAACTGGGCCGGGCCGCCGTACGGGCACTGGTCGACCTCATCGAGGGCCGGCCCCCGCAGTCCGTCACCCTTCCCGCACGTCTTGTCGTACGCAGGTCCTGCGGCGAGGGGGAGCAGAGCCAGAGGAGCAATCTGTGAGCGGCGAACTGCTGCGCATCGAAGGCATACGCAAGACCTTCCCCGGCGTCGTCGCCCTCGACTCCGTCGACTTCGATCTTCGGCGCGGCGAAGTGCACGTGCTGCTCGGTGAGAACGGCGCGGGCAAGAGCACGCTGATCAAAACGCTGTCCGGGGCCTGCCGGCCCGACGGCGGCCGGATCCTTGTCGACGGGTCCGAGGTTCGTATCCAGGGTGCGCAGGACGCCGAGCGGCTGGGGATCGCCACCATCCACCAGGAGTTCAACCTGGTGCCCGAACTGACCGTCGCCGAGAACATCTTCCTCGGCCGCCAGCCCCGGCGCTTCGCCATGATCGACCGCAAGCGGATGGAGGCCGACGCACAGGCGCTGCTGGAGCGGGTGGGCGTACAGGTGTCCCCGAAGACCCCGGTGCGTGAACTGGGCATCGCCCGGCTCCAGATGGTGGAGATCGCCAAGGCGCTGAGCCTGGAGGCGCGTGTCCTCATCATGGACGAGCCCACCGCCGTACTGACCAGCGAGGAAGTGGACAAGCTCTTCCGCATCGTGCGGCAGCTGCGCGAGGACGGCGTGGGCATCGTCTTCATCACCCATCACCTGGAGGAGATCGCGGCCCTCGGCGACCGCGTCACCGTGCTGCGCGACGGCCGCAGCGCCGGCCAGGTACCCGCCTCCACGCCCGAGGACGAACTCGTACGGCTGATGGTCGGGCGCAGCATCGAGCAGCAGTATCCGCGGGAACGCCCGGCGGTGGGCGACGCGTTGCTCTCCGTACGCGGGCTGACGCGCGGGGGCGTCTTTCACGACGTCAGCTTCGACGTGCGGGCGGGTGAGGTCGTCGGTTTCGCCGGGCTCGTCGGCGCCGGACGGACGGAGGTCGTACGCGCGGTGTTCGGCGCCGACCCCTACGACGCCGGGACGGTGGAGGTGCGCGGCGCGCGGCTCGGCAAGGGCGACGTGAACGCCGCCATGGGCGCCGGCATCGGTCTCGTCCCCGAGGACCGCAAGGGGCAAGGGCTGGTGCTCGACGCCTCGGTGCAGGAGAACCTCGGGCTGGTCACGATGCGTTCGGCCACCCGAGCCGGCCTCGTGGACCGCAAGGGCCAGAGTGCGGCTGCCGCGCGGATCGCCGGACAGCTGGGCGTACGGATGGCAGGTCTCGGCCAGCACGTCCGCACGCTCTCGGGCGGGAACCAGCAGAAGGTCGTCATCGGGAAGTGGCTGCTCGCCGACACCCGGGTGCTGATCCTCGACGAGCCGACGCGCGGCATCGACGTGGGCGCCAAGGTCGAGATCTATCAGCTGATCAATGAACTGACCGCCTCCGGGCACGCCGTCCTGATGATTTCGAGCGATCTGCCCGAGGTCCTCGGCATGAGCGACCGGGTGCTGGTGATGGCCCAGGGCCGGATCGCCGGCGAACTCCCCGCACATGAGGCGACCCAGGACGCGGTGATGGCGCTGGCTCTCAGCGCCCCCGACACCGCGCAAGCCTCCGACACCGCGCAAGCCCTCGACACCGCGCAAGCCCCCGACACCACCGACGAAGCCCCCGACAGCATGAACGAAGTGGAGGGCTCTCGTGGCCACTACTGACACGCTCAAGACCAACACCACCGCGAGCGCCGCGAGTACGGTCCGCCGCGTCCTGCTCGACAACGGCGCGCTCAGCGCCCTGGTCGTCCTGGTGGTGGCGATGTCGCTGCTCTCCGGCGACTTCCTGACCACCCAGAACCTGCTGAACGTCGGCGTCCAGGCGGCCGTCACCGCGATCCTCGCGTTCGGCGTCACCTTCGTCATCGTCTCGGCGGGCATCGACCTGTCGGTCGGATCGGTGGCCGCCCTCTCGGCGACCGTCCTCGCCTGGACGGCCACGTCCGAGGGAGTGCCGGTGTGGATCGCGGTGATCCTCGCCGTCGGTACGGGCATCGCCTGCGGCCTCGTCAACGGAGCCCTCGTCTCGTACGGCAAACTCCCGCCCTTCATCGCCACCCTGGCCATGCTCTCCATCGGCCGCGGTCTGTCCCTGGTCATCTCGCAGGGCAGCCCGATCGCGTTCCCCGAGTCCGTGTCGGTACTGGGTGACACGCTCGGCGGGTGGCTGCCGGTGCCGGTCCTCGTGATGGTCGTGATGGGTCTCGTGACCGCGCTCGTCCTGGGCCGTACGTACATCGGACGCTCGATGTACGCGATCGGCGGCAACGAGGAAGCGGCCAGGCTCTCCGGGCTGCGCGTCAAGCGGCAGAAGCTCGTCGTCTACGCGCTGTCCGGCCTCTTCGCGGCCGTCGCGGGCATTGTCCTCGCGTCCCGGCTCGTCTCCGCCCAGCCGCAGGCCGCGCAGGGGTACGAACTCGACGCCATCGCCGCGGTCGTCATCGGCGGCGCCAGCCTGGCGGGCGGCGTCGGCAAGGCGTCCGGCACCCTGATCGGCGCGCTCATACTCGCCGTACTGCGCAACGGGCTGAACCTGATGTCCGTCTCGGCCTTCTGGCAGCAGGTCGTCATCGGCGTGGTCATCGCGCTCGCCGTACTGCTGGACACACTGCGGCGACGTGCGGGCGGCGGTTCGGCCGCTCCCGCGGCCTCGTCCGGCGTCTATGGGAACGGGCGCAAGGGGGCGGCGAAACTCGCGGTGACCGCCGTGTGCGTGGCGGCCGTCGTCGCGGCCGTGTCCTTCTTCGGCTCCGGGTCGTCCGGTACGACCACCAAGGTCGGGATGTCGCTCTCCACGCTCAACAACCCGTTCTTCGTGCAGATGAAGGCGGGCGCCCAGGCGGAGGCCGAGAAGGCCGGCATCGACCTGACGGTGACGGACGCGCAGAACGACGCCTCCCAGCAGGCGAACCAGCTCCAGAACTTCACCGGTGAGGGCGTGGCGTCGGTCATCGTCAACCCGGTCGACTCGGACGCGGCCGGTCCTGCCGTACGGGCCGCCAACAAGGCCGGCATCCCGGTGGTCGCCGCCGACCGCGGCGTCAACAAGGCCGACACCGCCACCCTCGTCGCCTCGGACAACGTGGCCGGCGGACGGCTGGCCGCGAAGGCACTCGCCGACAAGCTCGGCGGCAAGGGCGAGATCGTCGTACTGCAAGGCACCGCGGGCACATCCGCCAGCCGCGAGCGCGGGAAGGGCTTCGCCGACGGGCTGAAGGCGTACCCGGGAATCAAGGTCGCCGCGTCGCAGCCCGCGGACTTCGACCGAACCAAGGGCCTGGACGTCATGACCAACCTCCTCCAGTCCCACCCCGGAATCACCGGCGTCTTCGCCGAGAACGACGAGATGGCGCTCGGCGCGGTCAAGGCGCTGGGCAGCAAGGCGGGGAAGTCCGTGCACGTCGTCGGATTCGACGGAACCCCGGACGGTCTCAAGGCGGTCGGGGCCGGCACGCTCTACGCGTCGGTGGCCCAGCAGCCGAAGGAGCTCGGCAGGATCGCCGTCCGCAACGCCGTCGGGGCGGCGCGCGGCAAGACGGTCGACAGCGTGGTAAAGGTGCCGGTCAAGGTCGTGACGAAGAAGAACGTCGCCGACTTCTCGTGACCGTGAACAGCGAAGGCAGGACAGGCATGAACGACTTCGACCTGCTGGTCGTGGGGTCGGCCAACGCCGACCTGGTGATCGGCGTCGAGCGCCGCCCGGCGGCCGGCGAGACCGTGCTCGGCTCCGACCTGGCCGTCCATCCGGGCGGCAAGGGCGCCAACCAGGCCGTCGCCGCCGCCCGTCTGGGCGCCAGGACGGCGCTGCTGGCCCGCGTCGGCGACGACGCCCACGGGCGGCTGCTGCTGGAATCGCAGCGCGCGGCCGGTGTGGACACCGGTGGTGTGCTGACCGGCGGCGCGCCCACCGGCGTCGCCCTGATCACCGTGGACCCCTCGGGTGACAACAGCATCGTCGTCTCGCCCGGTGCGAACGCCCGGCTCACCCCGCAGGACGTCCGCGCTGCCGCCGGGCTGCTCGCCGCCGCGCGCGTCGTCTCGGCGCAGCTGGAGGTCCCGCTGGAGACGGTGGCCGAAGTGGTACGTACGAGGGCGGCCGGGAGCCGGTTCGTACTGAACCCCTCGCCGCCCGGGCCACTGCCCGCGGACGTGCTCGCCGCCTGTGATCCGCTGGTACTGAACGAGCACGAGGCCCTGTTCATGCTCGCCGACAGCGACACCGATGTCGACGGTGACGGGCCAGGGGGCGACGGCGGCGACGCGGGCGGGCACGCCGAGGACGACCCGGAGGACTGGGCCCGGGAACTGCTCGCGCTCGGCGCGCGGTCGGTCGTCGTCACGATGGGCGCGCGGGGCGCACTGGTCGCCGAAGGCGGTCCGGACGCCGCCACCGTACGGGTCCCGAGCCCCCGGGTCGACGCCGTCGACACCACGGGCGCCGGTGACGCCTTCACCGCGGCCCTGGCCTGGCGGCTCAGCCTCGGCGAGGACCTGGTGAAGGCGGCCGCCTTCGCGGTACGGGTGGGCGCCGCCGCCGTCACCAAGGAGGGGGCGCAGGCGTCCTTCCCGACCGCCGCCGAGGTCTCGGCGCTGTGAAGAAGGCCGGGATTCTGAACCGCCCGCTGGCGGGGGCCCTGGCCGGTCTCGGCCACGGTCACGAGGTTCTCGTCTGCGACGCTGGCATGCCCGTACCGGAGGGTCCGCAGGTCGTCGATCTGGCCTTCCGGGCCGGGATCCCGTCCTTCGCCGACGTACTCGACGGGCTGCTGGAGGAGCTGGTCGTCGAGGGCGCGACGGCCGCGCGGGAGGTGCGGGAGTCGAATCCGGCCGCGGCCGGGCTTCTGGAGGAGCGCCTTCCGGGGCTGGTGCTGGTGCCGCACGACACGCTCAAGTCGCTGTCGGCCGGTGCCCGGCTGGTGGTGCGGACGGGTGAGGCGCGCCCCTACGCGAACGTACTGCTGCGCTGCGGCGTCTTCTTCTGACCCGGGAGGAGCGGTCCCGGGTTCCGTCGACGGCCCACATCCGCAGCCGGTTGCGGACGCCTCGCCGGTTGCCGTACTTCTCAGGCAGGTGGACCACTGGCCGCCGAGACACCGCCTGGGCGCGGATCTCACCGCGGGTGGCGGACGTGCCGAAGGCCGGACGGGCTGACAGGCAGTCCGTCCGGCCGTCGGGCCGGTACCTAGTGGCGGTGGAGCTGCCCGCGGATCGCCCCGTCGGGGTAGGGACGGTTGTGGACGTTCACGTAGAACTTCCCGGGCTTGCAGGCGATCTGCTTCAGCTCGCCGTATGTCAGGACGGTGGCGGCGTTGGCGGCCGTCTGGTGCGGACGCGCCTTGATGCAGCCCTTCGCCGACCCGTGTGTGGGGGTCTTGAGCGTGACCACCACGGGTCCCGCCGTGCCCCGCCTGCCGGCGTGGATATGCGCGGCCGTGGGCTTCGCGATCTTGCGTACGTTCAGTGAGTAGCACAAGGTGCCGTGCTTGATCTGGTACCAGAACTCGCCACTGCCGTCAGGGTCGCCCGGGCCGGGGACCTCCTCGTGGCCGGTGAGGTCGGCCCGGCCGTGGGACACCCGGTCGCCGCCGCCGTCGGCGGGGCCGGCCGCTACGGCCGGAGCGGCCAGGGTGACGAGGGCGGCCGCGCAGGAAACGGCCGAGACCATCAGGGTGGTCGGAACACGCATGGACGTCTCATCTCTGTGTCGGGCGACCCGAGCGGCGCCGAGCCCGTTGGCCCGCACCGAGGCCGGATCGCTGGGCTCCACACAAGGACACGCATGACCGTCCCTCAACATTTGTACGGCTGGACGGGTGTGCACCGGTCCTCTCGACGCCGAGAGGACGAAGGTCCGTACGACGTCGTGGTGAGCGGCGGCGCGGTGTGTGCCGCACGGTCCTGTTCCCCCTTCCCCCGTTCGGCCGAGCACGTATGGCGGCCGGCCCCGGCCGGGGCACAGGGTGGTGACCATGCGCGTCCTTCGAGTGGCGCTGAGCCGTGGGTCCGGAGCCACGGTCGTCGGGCTCATGCTGCTGTGCGCCGCAGCCGTCGGCCCCGCCGCGTCCCCTCTGCGAGCCGACCGGGATCCGAACCGGGCCGGCGACGGCACCACGCGGGCGCAACGGGCCGGCTCGGCGCACCCCGCTCCGCAGCCTGCCGTCGTGCCCCGGGAGAAGTGGCTGAAGGGCGCCAAGCACCGCCGGGCGCCGGTCCGCTACGCAGACCCCGTCGAGGCGGCCTTCATCCACCACACCAACTCCCCGAACGATTACGACTGCGCCGACGTCCCGGGCATCATCCGCGAGGTGTACGCCGCCCAGGCCGGCGGCCGGCACTGGGACGACATCGGGTACAACTTCCTCGTCGACCGCTGCGGCACCGTCTACGAAGGGCGGGCGGGCGGAACCGGGCGGGCCGTGGTCGGGGCGCACGCACAGGGCTTCAACCACCACACGGTGGGCATCGCGGCCATCGGCGTCTTCACCGCCGGTGTGCCGGTCCCGAAGCCCATGACCGACGCCATCGCGGCGGTCGTCGCCTGGAAGCTCGGCATGTCGGACGTCGACCCGCGCTCCATGGTGCGCCTCGTGTCCTCGAACAGCCTCAGCAGGTTCCCCAAGGGGACGAGCGCGCGGCTGCACGCCGTATCGGGACACAGCGACGGTTACTCCACGCAATGTCCCGGCGCCGCGCTCGCGGCGGAACTCCCCGCGATCAGGAAGGCGGCCGCTAGGCTCCAGGGACGGTAGCCCGCCCCGCCCGTACGCACCCGACGGCGGCAGAGGCAGGGGGACACAGGGGGCGGGATGCCGGTCGGCACGGCCGAAGGAGTGGTGTTCGGGCACCCCAAATTCTGCTTATGGTTCGCAGGTGTTCGACACGCGGCACATAAGGACGTTCCACGAAGTGGTCAGGACCGGCTCGTACTCCGCGGCCGCCCGCGCCCTGGGATACACACAGCCGGCGATCACCCAGCAGATGAAGGCGCTCGAACGCGACGTCGGCACACCTCTGTTCAGCCGCTCCGGCCGCGGCCTGCGGCTCACCGAGGCCGGGGAGACGCTGTCGCGGCACGCGGTAGTTATCCTCGACGACATGTCCGCAGCGCGCCGCCAGATGAACTCCTTCACCCGGCTTCGCGCGGGGCGCGTGCGGGTCTGCGCCTTCCCCAGCGCCAACGCCACCCTCGTACCGGAGGCGTTGGCCCTGCTGGCCGCCGGCCACCCGGGGGTGTCGGTGGAACTCCTGGAGGAGGAGCCGCCCGGGTCGCTGCGGCGCCTCGCGCGGGGGGAATGCGACATCACCCTCGCCTTCACCTATCCGGGGCTGCGCGAGGACGTGCCCGGTGAGGTGATGGAAGTACCGCTGATGGAGGACCAGTTGCTGGTCCTGCTGCGGGCCGGGCACCCGCTCGCGCGGCGCCGCGCCGTGCGGCTGGCCGACCTCGCGGACGAGCGCTGGATCGCCGGCTGCCCGCGCTGCCGCGTGCACTTCCTGCACGAGTGCGCCGAACAGGGCTTCGCGCCCGACATCGCCTTTACCACCGACGACAACCTGGTGGTGCAGAGCCTCGTCGCCGAGGGGCTCGGGGTGGCGATGATGCCCGGCCTGGTACTCAACTTCCTCCGGCACCCGAAGGTGGCGGGGCGCGCGTTGCAGCCGGCGTCCCGGCGGCAGGTGGCGGCGTACGTCCTGCGCGAGCACCTGAGGATTCCGGCCACGGCGCTGGTGCTGGAGGAACTCAGAGCGGTGGCGGCGAACAAGGCGGGCTGCTGACGGCGCGGACGCCGAGGCATAAGCAGGACTTGGGCGACGGCGTACAAACGCTCCTTGGACGTCTTGGTGCGGACGGCGGGAAGCTGCTCGTATGCCCCCTTCGACAGCAGCCACAGGAGCCACGGGAACCAAGGGAACCACAGCAGCCGCAGCGGCCGGCGAAGCCGTGGCAGGGCGTACGACCAGGCGCCTCGCCACGCTGATCTCACACGTGCGCGAAGTCGTCCGCCGGGGACTTCCGCCCGACCCGACAGCGTACCTCGTCGGCGAGCGGCTGGCGCCGCACCTGGGCGCCGACGATCTGCTCACCCCGGGGCAGCGCACGAGCGATCCCCGGAACTACCGGCAGCACCTGCTCCACGCGGAGGGGGACGGAAGCTTCTCCGTCGTCGCGCTGGTGTGGCTGCCCGGCCAGTACACCCCGGTGCACGACCACGTGGCGTGGTGCACGACCGGGGTCCACGCGGGCGCCGAACACGAGCGGCGGTACCGGCTCGTCCCGTCCGGCGGCGGCTCGGCGGCGCGTCTGGTCGCCACCGGGGACTTCGTCAACACGCTGGGAACGGTCTGCGGGTTCGCGCCGCCCGGTGACATACACCGGGTGTGGAACGCGGGCACGGACGTGGCGGTCTCCCTGCACGTCTACGGCGCCGACCTGTCACGCCTCGGGACGAGCGTCCGCCGGACGTACGAGCCGGTCCCCGCCGACTGACACCCCGGAATTCGTGCTGCTGGGCCGCGTGCGCATGATTCCGGCCGTACGCGGTCGCAATCCGGCCGACCCGCTTCGGTATGCACCTGCGTACTGCCTATGCTCGGCCGGTGAACGGAACCGTGACGTACGTGCCCATGACTCCGGTTCTCGGAGAGCCGGTCTCCGTCGCGCTGCCGGAGCCGTCCGGGGAAAGCGGCGACCCGGTGCCCCTGCTGTGGAGCGTGGACGCGGGCCGGCAGGGGGACGTAGCGGTGCGGCTCGCCGCCGACGTACTCGACGACGGTGAGAAGGAGCGGGCGGCGGCGTTCGTCCGAGAGACCGACCGCAGGTGCTACATCACCGCCCATGTCGCCCTCAGGACGATGCTGGGCGCCTGGCTGGGGATGGAACCCGGCGCGGTACGTCTGCACCGGGAGCCGTGTCTGTCCTGTGGCGGCCCGCACGGGCGGCCCGCCACGGCGGACGGTCCCGTGCACTTCTCGCTGTCCCACAGCGGCAGCGTGGCGCTGCTCGCGTGCGCGGCGGTGCCCGTGGGTGTGGACGTGGAGGCCCTGCCGCGGCCGGAAGTGGTGCGAGAGATCGGGGGGGAGCTGCATCCGCGCGAGACCGCCGAACTCTCGGCCCTGCCGGAGGCCGGGCGGCCGGCCGCCTTCGCGCGCGGCTGGGCGCGCAAGGAGGCGTACCTCAAGGGGCTCGGCATCGGGCTGTCCCGCAGCCTCTCCCTCGACTACCTGGGCACCGGTCCGCAGGCGGTGAACCATCCGGCGGGGTGGCTGATCGGTGACGTGCTCGCTCCGGCCGGATTCGCGGCCGCCGTAGCCGTCCGGTCCCCGTCCCCTCCTTCCCCTTCCCGCTCCTCCTTCGCTACCTCCTCCGCCGCCGTTCCCCGTTACGGCACCGCGACGCCGTGACGGCGGACTGGCGCTACCGGATTCTCGTCGGGGGCTACGCGGTCTCCTCGTACGGCACCTTCCTCAACATGGTGGCGCTCAACCTGTTCGTCTACGAGACGACGGGCAGCGCGCTCGCCATGGGCCTGTTCATGGCGATACGCCTCGGCGCCGGATTCCTCGCCGGTCTCGCGGCGGGCTCCCTGCTGGCCCGGTTGCCGGCCAAACCGGTCATGCTGTGGACCAACGTGGCCCAGGCCGCCGCCCTGCTGGTCCTGGCCTTCGTGCCCGAAGAGATGCTCACCGCGGGCCTGTTCGTCTCCTCCGCGACGATCGGCGCGTGCGGCACCGTGTTCACGGTCGCGCTGCGCAGCTCCGTCCCCGGCCTGGTGGGGGAGGACCGGCGAAGCTGGGCCAACTCCCTAATGGTCGGCGGGCGTTCGCTGGCGATGGTGGCGGGTTTCGCCTCCGCGGGCGTGGTCGTCTCGCTGCTGGGATTCACCGCGGCGTTCCTGCTCGACGCGGCGAGCTTCCTGGTGTGCGCGGCGACGGTGATCCCGCTCCCGGCGGCGGGGCGGGGGAGCGGACGGGGTACGGAGCGGACGGCCGGGGGCGGGGCAGAGGGCGCGGCGGCCGGGGAGGAGCACGGGACGCGGCGCCGCGGTCGGTCCGCCGCGTTCGCGGCGCTTGTGGCCGTTCCCGTGCTGGGTCTCATGGTAAGCCTGCGCGGTGTCGACGCCCTCGGTTCCTCCTCGCACAACGCGGCGCTCCCGGTGTACTCCAGTGCGCTCGACCCTGGTGACCCGGCCGCGTTCGTCAGCCGGTTCTGGCTGTTCTGGGCGCTCGGGAACGTACTGGCCCAGCAGGTGATCCAGCGATGGGCCGGGCGCACCGGGCGGTCCGTCGGGGCCGTGGGGTTCGGGCTGGGCACGGTGGCCATGTCCTCGGCGTTCATCCTGGGCTTCGCCGGCTTCCCGACGGCGGTGACCCTGGTGATCGCTCTGGTCGCGGGCGCCGCCGACGGACTCACGGAGGTCTCCTACACGTCGCATCTCCAGACGCTGCCGCAGACGCTGCGCGGGCACGCCTTCGGCATCTCGGCCACCGTCGAGAACCTCGGGTTCGGGGTGGGGATGATCGCGGTCGCAGCCGCCCTGGAGACGTTCTCCCCGTTCGCGGTCGTCGCCTGGTCGCACGGTGTCGCCGTCCTCCTCGCCGTCGTCTTCCTGATCCGGCGACAGCGGACTTCGGACGCGCGTGCGACCCCGGTGGTATACGAACCCGACCGTCCCCCGTTGACCGGAGCCCCGGAATCCGCAAGCCGGGCCGACCAGTGACGGGGCCACCAGGTAACGCTCGTTCACTCGTACCGGACCAAAGTGCGCGGAACGATTCCACCCTCGGCGCCGCCGGGCTACGCTCGAGGTCCGCCATGGTTTGGGAGGGATGATGGTGTCCGGCCCGGAGCACCCGGTCACCGTCCCGCTGCTGGAACGCGAGACGGAACTCGCCGCCGCCGCACAGGCTGTCGACGCGCTCTGCGCGGACGCGCCCGCGGGTGGGGTTCTCGTGTGCAGCGGCGAGGCCGGTCTCGGCAAGACAGCGCTTCTGTCCGAAATCCGGCGGCTCGCCGCCGGACGGTGCGCGGTATGGTCCGCAGGCGGTGGTGAGACGGTCACCTCCGTCCCCTTCCACGTCGTACGGCAACTCCTCCAGCCCGCGCTCGCTCCGGCGGGCGCGGTCGACGCCAGGGAACTGCTCGGCGACGGGTACGAGATCATCGGCCCCGCGCTCGGTGTGGCGCCGCCCGGCGGACAGGCCGACCCCCAGGGCGTCCGGGACGGCCTGGACGCCCTGCTGCTGCGCCTGGCGGACACGCACCGGCCGCTGGTCCTGATCGTCGACGACGCGCACTGGTCCGACCTGGAGACCCTCGGCTGGCTGGCGTCCTTCGTCCAGCGCGAGGACCTGCCCGTACTCGTCGTCATGGCGTACCGCACCGAGGAACCGACCGGCGACACCGCGGAGTTCATCCGGGCGATGGAGGCCGCCGCCGGCCGGTGCGTCAGTCTGCGCGCGCTCACGCCGGACGCCGTGGCGCGCCTCGCGCGGGCAGCCCTGGGCGAGCACGCCGACGATCCGTTCTGCCGCGAGGTGTGGGCCGTCACCGGCGGCAACCTCTACGAGACGGTGGAGCTCGTCGCGAAGGTGCGCGACGAACGCCTGGATCCGGTCGAGGGCTCCGCGGGCGCCCTGCGCGCCCTCGGTGCTTCCGCGCGCGGCAGCGGCCTGATCGCCCGGCTCGAGGAACTGGGCACCGCCACCACCCGGTTTGCCTGGGCGGCGGCCATCCTCGGCACGGAGATCTCGCTGGACCTGGCCGCCGCACTCGCCGGCCTGCCGGGCGACCAGGCCGCGGACTGCGCGGAACGGCTGCGCGCTGCCCGCATCCTGGCGGGCACGGACCCGATGGAGTTCGTCCATCCGCTCATCGCGGGCGCCGTCTACCGGGCCATTCCCGCGGCCACCCGCACCGCCATGCACGGCCTGGCCGCCTGGGCGGTCACCCGCGCGGGCCGGGGCCCGGCGGCCGCCGCCCGGCACCTCCTCGAAGTCCACCCGGACGACGATCCGGAGCTTGTCGCCCAGCTGCGCGAGGCCGCCTCCGAGCACCTCGCCGTCGGTGCTCCGGACGCCGCGAGGCGGTGTCTGGAACGCGCCGTCCAGGAGCCGCCGCTGCCGGAGGTGCATGCCGAGGTCCTGTACGAACTGGGCTGCTCCACCCTCTTGACCTCCCCCGCCACCACCGTCGGCCACCTGCGGGCCGCCCTCGGCATGCCGGGCCTGGACGCCGGCCGGCGGGTGGACGCGGTCTTCCGGCTGTCCCAGGCGCTCACGCACAACAACCAGACGCGGGAAGCCGCCGAGGTGGTCGCGGCCGAGGTGGCCAGGACCGCCCCCGGCCCCACCCGGATGCGGCTCCAGGCCGTGCACTTCCTGTGGGAGGGCGTACAGTCCGCCGAGGACGACGGACCGGGACGTTCCCGGCGCCTGGCCGAGATGGCCGAGGGGCTGCGCGGCCGTGACAACTCCGAACGCGTGCTCCTCATACTGAGGGCCTTCGACGGCACCGCACGCGGTGAGAACGCGGAGGAGGTCGTCGAGATCTGCGACCGGGCACTGCTCGACGGCGGTCTCGCGCCGGGCCTCGGCTGGACCAACACCGCCTGGGGTTTCGAGCCGCCGGCCCTGCTCGGCCTCACGTACGCCTTCGCCGACCGGCTCGACCGGGCCGAGTGCCTCTTCGACGAGGCACTGCGCGCCTTCGAGATCTCCGGCTGGAGCGGCGGGCACCTGGCCTTCGCCCACGCCCTCGTCGGCTACCTCCAGCGCAGGCGCGGAAGGCTCGACCGGGCGGAGATGTATCTGCGCGAGAGCCTTCGCCTCGCGGAGCGCGTCGGGAACGGCCTGCCGATGCACTGGGACGCGGCGTGCATGCTTATCGACACGCTGCTCGCGCGGGGCAGGATCGACGCGGCCCAGGAGGCGGCCGACCGCCACGCGTTCGCGCCGCCGTACCCGTCGTCGATCGTCATTCCCGACGCCCAGTGCGTACGGGGAAGGCTGCTGCTCGCCCAGGGGCGTACCAAGGAAGCCGTGGCGGAACTCGAAGCGGCCGGCGAGGCGCTGACCGCGCGCGGCCGGCACAACGGGGTCATGGCGCCCTGGGCGAGCGATCTCGCCCGTGCGGTGGCCGCCGACGACCCTGCCCGCGCCGCCGCTCTCGTCGGCTACGTACGGGACCGCGCCGAGCGCTTCGGCACGGACACCGCCATCGGGGAGTCACTGCGCTGTGCGGCGGCCCTGGAGGAGGGCGAACAGGCCGTGGAACTGCTGGCCAAGGCCGTCGCGTTCCTGGAAAGCTCCCCGTGCGCCTACGAACACGCCGTGGCGCGGGTCGAGTACGGCATCGCGGCACGTTCCGCGAGCGAACTGACCCGCGGTCTGAAGCTCGCCGAACAGTGCAGCGCGGACGGCCTGGTACGGCGTGCCCGGGAGGCACTGCGCTCGCTCTGACCCGGCTGCACGCGGGAACGGTCGGGGAACGTTCACGGGAACACCTTCGGACCGTTCCCCGGAGCGCTCTCGGGCCGTTCCCGGGAGCGCTTTCGGACCGTTCCAGGGAACGCTCTCGGGCTGTTCCCCGGAACGCCTTCGGGCTGTTCCGGGGAACGCTTCAAAACCGTTCCCAGGAATGCTTCCGAAGCACGACCCTCCCCTCACGGGAACGGCCCCAATCGCCGGTGCGCTAACGCCTCCGACAGTGCAGGCTCCTCAGGTCGACGGTGTCGGCCATCGTGCGCATCCCCAGGTCGTTGGGGTGCAGATGGTCGCCGCTGTTGTACGCCGGAAGGATCCGGGAGGGCGCGGCCGGGTCCAGGACGGCCCGGTCGAAGTCGGCCACCGCGTCGAAGGCGCCACTGCCGCGGATGAAGGCATTGACCTCCTGCCGTACGGCCTCGCCCGCCGGGGTCCACTCCCGCCAGCCTTCGTACGGCATGACCGTCGCCCCCACGACGCACACGCCCGCGGCGTGCGCCCTGGCAATGATCTGCCCGTAGGCGGCGACGAGTTCGGCGGCCGTCGGCGCGGGGACGGCCTTGATGTCGTTGACCCCTTCGAGCAGCACCATGGTGCGCACGCCGGCCTGCGAGAGAACGTCCCGGTCGAGCCGCTTGAGCGCGCACTCGCCGGAACCGTCCGTGAGCACCTTGTTGCCCGAGATCCCCTCGTTCGCGACGCCCTTGACGCGCGAGCCGGGATCGGCGTCCAGCCTGCGCGCCAGGAAGTCCGGCCAGCGCCGGTTGGTGTCGCGGGTGGAGACGGCCCCGTCGGTGATCGAGTCGCCGAGCGTGGCGACGGCGCCCGTGCCGCGCCGGGCGTCCACCGTCACGGCGTCGAGGTAGAACCACGACGTCATCCGCTGCGTGTACGGCGTGCCTGAGTCGTCGGCGGCATGGTCACCCGCAGGGGCGGTGTACGACGTCTGGAGGGCCATCTTGTGTCCGGTGGCGACGCCGCCCGCGCTGCGCACGTACAGGCTGACGGCCAGGTCGGACCCCGGCCGGACCGCGCCCGGCAGCGGATCGCTCTGGACCGATCCGCCGGGCGGAACGGTCACGGAAGGCGATCCGGCGAAGGACAGGGGCCGGTTCGTGCCGGGGACCAGGGCGGCGCCGGTGGCCCGCAGCCCCGCGTACGCGCGGCCGAAGGTCACCGGACGGGTGCCGAAGGCGTTGGACAGCCGGATTCGCAGCCCGCTGCCGCCGGCGCTGGTGCGCACGACGAGCCGGTACGTACGCTCGGGGGCGGCGCCCGCGGTGGACAGCCGGTCCGTGCTCGCGGCCCACGTGACGACGGGCGTCCTGCCCGGAGCGGTGCTCCCGGGCGACGGGGAGGGCCGGGCCGCGGAGGGCCGTGCCGTGGAGGGCGGTCCGGAGGCGAGGACCGTGCCGATCGCGAGGGCGACGGCGGTCAGGGCGCGCAGGGCGCGCCCGCGTGACGTGGGTGTGTTCATGGCGCGGAGATTCCTCCCCTGGGGGCTGGCCGGACCCGGGACTCGGGAGTTGACGCGCGCCACGGCATGCGCTGTCCGGGGTGCGACGCCGGAACGGTCGCTCGCACGCGGGCGGTCAGGCCCCCTGATGCGGCACAGTGGACCACGCCGGAGCGATGCCCGCGACCCGGCAGACCATCAGGTAGAGCGGAATCGGCGGCGTGTACGGCGCGCTGCCTTCCGGTGTGTGGATCAGACGCGGACGCGTCGCGGGTACGTACGCCCCGGAGACGTAACGGGCGGGCTGCGGCCAGAGCAGTCCGAGATCCGACTCGGCGGGCACGATCCACCACCACCGGTCGGCGTCGGAGAAGACGCATCCCGGCCGGGACAGATGGGCCATCATCCGCAACCCGTGCCGCGCGGGAACCCCCACCGCGTCGCAGCCGAGCGGTGCGGACAGGCCGGGCGGTACGGGCAGGAGGACGCGTCCGGGGCCCTGAACGTCGCCGTGCACGCCGTTGTGGGGCCGCGGCTCGACCCGCGACGCGCTGTCCAGACCCGCGCCGCCGTCGTGGCGGCGCCCGCGCGACAGGCGGCCGCCCGGCAGGCCGGTCATCACGGACCTCAGCAAGGAAGCTCCGCCCAGACGATGCGTCCGGGACCGTCCGCTGCGTCGCGCGTTCCCCAGAAGCTGCTCAGCGTGTCGACGAGTTGCAGCCCGCGCCCGTGCTCCTCGTCGCCCGCCTGGCGCAGCCGGGGTCCGGTGGGGCGCAGCCCCTGGTCCTTGACGGCGACGCGCAGGCGGCCGTCGCTGTCGCGCAGTTCGCACACGACCAGTTCGCTCGCGGTGTGCAGTACGGCATTGGTGAACAGCTCGGAAATGATCAGTGTCGCGGTGTCGCAGGTGTCCTCGTCGACGTCCCACCGTGCGAGCTGCTGCCTCGTCAGCCGGCGTGCCGAGGAGACGAACTCCGGTCGCCCCGGCAGCTCGAACCCGTACCGGCGTATGTCCGTTCCCCGGCACCGGTCCATGAGCCGGGGTACGAGCGCAGTGCCTGGTGCCACGAGCGATTCCTCACGGTGGGGGCAGCGCCGTACAAGCTGCGTCCCCACCGGTGGGCAGCTCGCGGCATCCGCGTGAACTGGTTCACCGCGCAACTCTCCCTCTGAACGCGACACTTGGCAAGGGGCACTATGAAAATTGCAGAGTGTCGTTTCTTTGGTCGCGACCGCGTGGCACACTGCTCGCAACAGCCCACCGGGGAGGTCTCTGAAGTGAGTGAACCGCGGTCCGCCCCGACGGTGGGTCAGGTCGTCCTCGGCAGACGCCTGCTGGATCTGCGCGAGAGAGCCGGGCTGAGCCGCGACGAGGCCGCCAAGGTGCTCCGCGTCACCCCGGCCACCATCCGCAGGATGGAGACGGCCGAGGTCGCGCTCAAGATCCCGTACGTACAGCTGCTGTTGCAGGCGTACGGACACACCGCCGAAGACATCGACTCCTTCGTCGAGCTGGCCGAGGAGGCGAACAAGCCGGGCTGGTGGCAGCGGTTCCACGGCATCCTCCCCGACTGGTTCAGCATGTACGTCAGCCTGGAGGGCGCCGCGTCGCTCATCAGGGCGTACGAGCCGCAGTTCGTCCCGGGCCTCCTCCAGACCGAGAGCTACGCCCGCGCCATCCTGCGCGGTGGAGCCGTCGGCCGGCGCGGCGCGGACGCCGACGAAGCCATCGAGCGGCATGTCGCCCTGCGTATGGAGCGTCAGAGTCTTCTCAATCGCCCCGACGCCCCGAAGTTCTGGGTCGTCATGGACGAGACGGTCCTGCGCCGTCCGGTGGGCAGCCCGAACGTGCTGGGGGAGCAGATCGACCGGCTTCTGGAGGCCGTCGAGATGCCCAACGTCACCCTCCAGATCGCCGAGTTCGCCACGGGACACCATCCCGGCACCTACGGCCCCTTCGTCCTCTTCCGCTTCGCCGTGCCGGAACTCCCGGACATGGTCTACAGCGAGTACCTGACCGGCGCCGTCTACCTCGACGCGCGCCCCGAGGTGGCTGCCCACCTGGAGGTCATGGACCGCATGGCGGCTCAGGCCGCGACTGCACAACGCACAAAGGAGATCCTCAGGAATCTCCGCAAGGAGCTGTGAGATGGACCCGATATACAACGGCATGCCCGCGAACGACCTGCCCGCGGAGGGCTGGTACAAGCCCTGGAGCGGCGGCAACGGCGGCAACTGCATCGAGGCCATGAAGCTCGCTGACGGCAGGGTCGCCGTACGCCAGTCCGCCGATCCCGAGGGGCCGGCGCTGATCTACACCCCAGGAGAGATCGCCGCGTTCATCCGGGGAGCGAAGGCCGGGCAGGCCGACTTCCTGCTCACCTGAGTCGTACGCGTCGTACGAAAGTCGCAGTCGGGGCCGGATCTTGGAACGCACCGGCCGTCCCCACCGTTCACTGATCACCGTTCGTCGTTCAGATCCGCTGTTCACCGTCCACCGCGACCCATGGAGCGCCGTATGACCGGGCAAGACCGCACCGCCGTCGAGATCGACACGAGCAAGCCGCACCCGGCGCGCATGTACGACTGGTTCCTGGGCGGCAAGGACAACTACCCGGTCGACGAGGAGATGGCACGTCAGCTCCTCACACTCGACGCGCGGGGGCGTGACATGGCGCGGGTCAACCGGGCGTTCATGCACCGCGCCACGCGATGGCTCGCTGAGAACGGCGTACGTCAGTTCCTCGACATCGGCACGGGCATACCGACCGAGCCGAACCTCCACCAGATCGCCCAGCGCACCGCACCCGACGCGCGCATCGTCTACTGCGACAACGACCCTATCGTGCTCGCCCACGCGGAGGCGCTGCTGCGTTCCACGCCGGAGGGCGCGACCGAGTACATCCAGGCGGACGCCCGTGAACCCGACGTGATCCTGGAGCGGGCGGGCAAGACGCTCGACTTCACGAAGCCGGTCGCCCTGTCGCTCGTCGCGCTGCTGCACTTCGTGGGCGACGAGGACGGCGCGCAGGCGCTGGTGAACCGGCTCATGGACCGCTTGGCGCCCGGCAGTTACCTGGTCCTGTCGCACGTCACCGGCGACTTCGATCCGGAGGGTGCGGCGAAGGCGGCGGCGTTGTACTCCGCGAGGGGGCTCACGCTGCGGCCCCGCTCGCGCGCGGAGTTCGCCGAGTTCTTCAACGGCTTCGAGCTCGTCGAGCCGGGTGTGTCGCTGGCCGCCGAGTGGCGTCCCGAGCTCGGTGAAGTGATACCGGTCGCGGGTGACGACCCGATCCCGGGGTACACGGGCGTGGCCCGCAAGCTCTGACGGCGGGACCACTTCGCCGGAGGGGGAGGCGGGGGCGGTCCTGCGGGCTTTCCCCTACCCGCCCCGCCCCGGTGGGGAAGGGCGGGCAGGGGCCGGGCGGCGCGCCGCGCGGGGCCACGTCCCCCAGCCGGCGGTTCAGCCGTCGACCAGGCCGGCGAGTACCGACGTGACGCGGTGCCACGTGGCGAGATCGCGCTCCAGTGGGGGCACTTCCGTGCCCCCACCCGCGCCCCACTCGCTCGCGACCGCCACCGCGTCCCGCCCGCTCACCGCCCCCGCGGCGAGCGCCGCCGCGCCCAGCGCGACGAGTTCCCCCGTCTCCGGGATCAGCAGCGGGCGTCCGGACAGGCGGCGTACCGTCTCCACCCAGGTACGCCCCCGCGCCCCGCCCCCGACCAGGCGCAGCGGCCGCGACGCGACGTCCGGATCGGCGGGGTCCAGGCCGCACGCGCGCAGTACCTCGTCGAGGGCCCGCAGCACCGTGACCGCCGCTCCCTCGTACGCCGCGCCCAGGAGCTGCTGGGGGGTCGTGTCGTGGCGCAGGCCCGTCAGGAGCCCTGAGGCGGCGGGCAGATCGGGGGTGCGCTCGCCGTCGAGGTACGGCAGGAGCACCGCCTCGCCGCCCGGCGCGGCGTCGTCACGGTCCAGGCCCAGCAGCGCCGCGACCTTGTCGACCGCGAGCGTGCAGTTCAGGGTGCAGGCGAGCGGCAGGTACGTACCGTCGGTGGCCGCGAAACCGGCCAGGGCGGGTGACGCCGGCCGGGTGCGGGTCGCCGCGAACACCGTGCCCGAGGTGCCCAGACTGAGGACCGGATGGTCCAGCAGCCCCGCGCCGCCGAGGCCCAGCCCCACCGCCGCCGCCATGTTGTCTCCCGTGCCGGCCGCGACGGCGATCCCGGCGGGCAGCCCGAGAAGCGCGGCCGCCCCGCGTGTGAGGGAGCCGACGCGCGTGGCGCCGGTCGGGACCACGGGCGGCAGCAGATTCTCGTCCAGGCCGGCCAGGCCGAGGAGTCCGGGGTCGTACGCGCCGGTCGCGGTGGAGTACCAGCAGGTGCCCGAGGCGTCACCCGGGTCGGTTGCCGCCACCCCCGCCAGCCGCTCGGTGAGGAAGTCGTGCGGGAGGCGCACGGCGGCGGCGGACTCGGCGGCGTACGGCTCGTGCTCACGCAGCCACTGCCACTTCGCCGCCGTCATGGAGGCGACCGGTACGGACCCCGTGCGTGCCGTCCACGCGGCCGGGCCGCCGAGCGCCGCGGTGAGGGCGGTGGCCTGCGGAGCCGAACGGGTGTCGTTCCACAGCAGGGCGGGACGCAGCGGCCGTCCCGCGTCGTCGAGGACGACCAGTCCGTGCTGCTGGCCGGCGACCGCGATGCCGGTGACGGCCGAGGCCGCCGCCCCCGACTCCCGCAGGCCCGCGGCGACCGCTTCGCCCAGCGCCCGCCACCACTCCTCCGGGTCGCTCTCGCGCGCCCCCGCCTCGCCGGTGACCCGGTGCGGCGCCCGTCCCACCGCCAGCAGCCGGCCCGTCGCGGCGTCGACGAACGCCGCCTTCGTCGACTGCGTAGAGCTGTCCACCCCGATGACGACCGTGCTCGACGGCATGGGACCCCTCGTTTCCTCGGTTCGCTTCTGTGGAACAGATTGGTCGTGCAGTATTAGTCATGTCAACAAACAAATGGAGGCCGGTCACATGTCGGAGCGCTTCACCCCCACCCCCGACGACAAGTTCACCTTCGGTCTGTGGACCGTTGGCTGGCAGGGCGTCGACCCGTTCGGCACGGCGACCCGCCCCGCCCTCGATCCCGTCGAGTCCGTCCAGCGCCTCGCCGCCCTCGGCGCCCACGGCGTCACCTTCCACGACGACGACCTCATCCCCTTCGGCGCGACGGACGCCGAACGCGAGGCGTGCGTCAAGCGGTTCCGCCAGGCGCTGGACGCCACCGGCATGAAGGTGCCGATGGCCACCACCAACCTCTTCACCCACCCGGTCTTCAAGGACGGCGCGTTCACCGCGAACGACCGCGACGTACGCCGCTACGCCCTGCGCAAGACGGTCCGCAACATCGACCTCGCCGTCGAACTCGGCGCCACCACCTACGTCGCCTGGGGCGGCCGGGAGGGCGCCGAGTCCGGGGCCGCGAAGGACGTGCGCGTCGCCCTCGACCGCATGAAGGAGGCATTCGACCTTCTCGGCGAGTACGTCACCGAACAGGGCTACGACCTGCGCTTCGCCATCGAGCCCAAGCCCAACGAGCCGCGCGGCGACATCCTGCTCCCCACCATCGGCCACGCCCTCGCCTTCATCGAGCGACTGGAGCGCCCCGAACTGGTGGGCGTGAACCCGGAGACCGGCCACGAGCAGATGGCCGGACTCAACTTCCCGCACGGCATCGCGCAGGCCCTGTGGGCGGGCAAGCTCTTCCACATCGATCTCAACGGTCAGACCGGCATCAAGTACGACCAGGACTTCCGCTTCGGCGCCGGCGACCTGCGCCAGGCGTTCTGGCTCGTCGACCTGCTGGAGACGGCCGGCTACGAGGGACCCCGCCACTTCGACTTCAAGCCCGTGCGCACCGACGGCATCGACGGGGTGTGGGCCTCCGCCGCGGGCTGCATGCGCAACTACCTGATCCTCAAGGAGCGGGCCGCCGCCTTCCGCGACGACCCGGAGGTCCAGGCCGCCCTGCGCGCCTCGCGGCTCGACGATCTGGCGCGCCCGACCGCCGCCGACGGCCTCGCGGCGCTGCTCGCCGACCGCGGCGCGTACGAGGAGTTCGACGTGGCGGAGGCCGCCGGGCGGAGCATGGCGTTCGAGGTGCTCGACCAGCTGGCGCTGGACCACCTGCTGGGCGTACGCGGGTAACCACGCCAGGGGCAGGCGGCGGACGCCGCCGACGAGGGATCAGTACGCCGCCGGGTCCGCCAGTACGTCGCGTACGACCAGCGCCGCCGCGCCGCGTGCCGCGTCCCCGGTGAGGGACGCGGCACGCAGCCGGCCGCCGGCGCCCGGCCACAGGCCGGACACCACCCGGTGGTTCAGCTCCTCGACGGCGGGCGGCGACAGCCACGGCATCAGCGTCCGGTAGATGCCGCCGAGCACCACCGCGTCCGGATCGAACAGATTCACCGCGCCGGACAGTACGAGCCCCAGCATGGACCCGGCCTGCCGGATCGCGGCCACGGCCAGGGCGTCGTCCGCGCGCGCCCGGGCTTCGAGCTCCACCACGCCCGGAAGTCCGGCGTTCTCGTCGATCCCCGCCGCCCGCAGCACCGCCCGCTGGCCGGCGTACTGCTCCAGGCAGCCCCGCGAACCGCAGCGGCACGCGGGCCCCTCCGGGTCCACCACCACATGCCCGATCTCGCCGGCGAACCCGTGCGCGCCGCGGAGCAGTTCCCCGCCGAGGACGAGCGCGCCGCCGACGCCGATCTCCCCGCTGAGGTAGAGGAACGTACGCTCACGCCCCAGGCCGCCGAACCACAGCTCGGCCAGCGCCGCCAGGTTCGCCTCGTTGTCCGAACCCACCGGCAGCGCCGGCCGCTCCGGCAGCAGTCCGGCCAGCGCCCGCGCGAAGACGTCCTGCGCGGCGACGCCGTTCCAGCCGAGGTTGGGCGCCTGGCGGACCGTGCCGCCGGACACCAGACCGGGCAGCGCCAGCTGTACGCCGACGGGCCGCAGGCCGACTTCGGCCGCCGACTCCAGCGCCCGCGACGCGATCGCGGCGGCGCGCGCCAGGACTTCGGCCGACGGGGCGGCGCGGTTGTCGGTGTGCTCCGTGAGCCGCACCCGGGCGTCCCCGGACAGATCGGTCACGCACACCGACACATAGTCGACGTTGACTTCGACCCCCAGGCCGGCGACGCCCGTACGCGCGACCTTCAGCACCGTGCCGGGCCGTCCGGCCTGGCCGCTGAACGTCTTCCCCGACTCGGTGACGAATCCGCTCTCCATCAGCTGCTCGACCAGCGAGGACACGGCGGCCCGCGTCAGCCCCACGCGGGCCGCGACGCCGGCGCGCGTCGCCTCGCCCCCGTCGTGGACCGCGCGCAGCACGAGGCTCAGGTTGTGCCTGCGCACGGTGTCCTTGTCGGCCTTGGGTTCCAGCCGCGGGGGGTTGCTCTTCATGGCACCGAGAGCCTAAGCGACGCCCTCCGCGGGCCGTCCGTCCGGGCGGAGTGCCGGTCGTACATCCGGTGAGTTCCTGGTTACTCGCGAGGAACGACGAGGTTGCTCTAAGGTGAGCGCTCCGATCGACACCGCCTGCGGATCCCATGAGTGAACCGGGCTTTGCCGTGTCAATCGAAGGAAGTCCTGTCAATCCAGGACGCAATTGTGTAGTGCAGGGCGACGTGGTGTCGGCAACTCCGCCAGACGTCGGCTTCCGTACGAGCCGAACCGCCCTCCTCCCGGCATCCGGGAAGCGACGGCGGCGGTCCTCTCTCATTCACCTACCTCGCGAAGGCAAGGCAGAGATGGCACGAGTCTCCCGACAGTCCACCCGACAGTCCTCCCGGCAGTCCGCCAGGAGCCTCTCCCGGCAGCAGACCCACCCGGTGGACCGTCTGCTCCCGCTCCCCAAACTCACGCTCTACGGCTTCCAGCACGTCCTCGCGTTCTACGCGGCCGCGGTGATCGTCCCGATCCTCCTCGGGAACGCCATGGGCCTGTCCCGGCCGGAGCTCGTCTACCTGATCAACGCGGACCTGCTGACCTGCGGCATCGCCTCGATCATCCAGGCACTCGGGGTCTGGAAGATCGGCGCGAGACTGCCCCTGGTCCAGGGCGTCACCTTCACCGCGGTCTCTCCCATGATCGCCATCGGCCTGGGCGCCGGCGGCGGCACGGCCGGGCTGCTCGTCGCGTACGGCGCGGTGATCACGGCCGGCATCGCGACGTTCCTCTTCGCGCCGTTCTTCAGCCGGCTGGTGAAGTACTTCCCGCCGGTCGTCATCGGCACGATCCTCACCATCATCGGCCTCACCCTCATACCGGTGGGCCTCCAGGACGCGGCCGGCGGCGCCCGGCTGATCGGCGATCTGGCGTACGGCGATCCGGAGAACCTCGCGTACGCACTCGGCACGCTCCTGTTCATCCTGGCCCTGGTCCGCGTCGGCAAGCCGTTCCTGAGCAGCCTCGCCGTGCTGCTCGGACTGGTCGGCGGAACGGCCGTCGCCTGGTTCCTCGGAGACGTGCACTTCGGTGCGGTGGCGCAGGCCGACTGGCTCGGTGTCAGTACGCCGTTCCACTACGGCATGCCGAGGTTCGAGCTGCTGCCGATCGTCGCGATGACCGTCGTCATGCTGATCACGATGGTGGAGACCACCGGCGACGTCTACGCCATCGGGGAGATCACCCGCAAGAAGGTCGACGGCGACACGGTGGCCAGGGCGCTGCGGGCCGACGGTGTCGCGACCGTTCTCGGGGGCGTCCTCAACTCGTTCCCGTACGTGGCGTTCGCCGAGAACATCGGGCTGGTGCGGATGTCCAAGGTGATGAGCCGGTACGTCGTGGTCGCGGCCGGCGTCTTCATGATCGTCCTGGGGCTCCTGCCGAAGGCGGGCAGCCTGGTCGCCGCGATCCCGCCGCCGGTGCTCGGCGGAGCGGCGATCTCGATGTTCGGCATGGTCGCCGCGGTCGGCATCCAGATCCTGGGGAAGGTGGACCTGCGCGAGGAGCGCAACGCACTGATCCTGGCCGTCTCTCTGGGCGCCGCCATGCTGCCCACCACGGTGCCGACGTTCTTCGACCGGCTGCCGGACGATGTGCAGGCGGTCCTCGACAGCGGGATCACGCTGGGCGGTCTCACCGCCATCACGCTGAACCTGTTCTTCAACGTCCTCACGGGCCGCAAGGCGATGGAGATCGACTGGGAGGACATGGCGGACGCCGAGGACCCCGGCGGCCCGGCGGGGCCCTATGTGGGCGCCGCCGTGCGCTGAACCGCGCGCCATCGGTCGCGGGCCGGAAGGGGCACCCGTCGCCCCACCGGACCGCGACCGGCGTGCGGGCGTACGGGGTACCGGCGTGCGGGCGTACGGGGTACCGGCGTACGGGGTACGGGGTGCGGGGTGCGGGGTACGGGCGTACGGGCGTACGGGGCGTACGGGACCGATTCGGACGCCCGGGGCGGACGGCGCGGATTCAGCGGATCACCGCGTTGAACGGCGGCACCTCGCCCGCCTCGCCGATCAGTTCCCAGAAGTGGTCGACCAGCCGGCGCAGGTACGCGGCGCGCTCGGCCGCGATCTCCTTGAGCCTTGCGTCGTCGTTGCGTGCCACCAGGTGTCCCATGTAGCGCTCGGAGAACGCGGCGAACTCCGCGTGCATCTCGCGCAGCGCGTCGCCCACCAGGGTGCCGTCGACGTGGACGATCTCCGCCACGGGAGCCACGCGCACCTTCCACCGGCCCTCGATGGCCGAACGCAGGTGGCCGGCCAGTTCGTCGACGCGCCCCATGATTCCGATCAGTTTCCGCAGGGAGAGCCCCAGTGCGTCCACCAGAGCCCTGGTCTGCCGCGGATCGCCGTCCCAGCGCTGCGCCGCCTCGGCGGCCCGGTATGCCTCCGCGTCCATGCCGATCCGGTACGCCAGCCGTTCCACGCTCAGCAGTCTGGCCAGCCGGTGCTCGGCCAGGGTGCGCGGTTCGATGCCCATCAGCGTGGTCGGGGTGCACCACAGGACATCGGCCAGCGCGAACAGCTGCGGCTCGGAGGGCACATGGCTGCCCTGCTCCCAGCCCGCTATCAGGTCGGGGTGGGCGGGGGCCCCGCACGCGGCCATGGAGTGGGCCACCTGAGTCGTGGTCAGGCCCATGCGGGCGCGCGCGGCTCTGGCTTCTGTGGAGGAGAACGGAGTGCTGTACACGGACGAGACACCTCGCTGCACCCGGCGGGCTGTGGGCGCTTGGGGGAGACGGACGGGTGGACGAACATCCAGGAGCGGGCAGATTAACAGAAGATCCAGTGGTACGAACCGCCGAGTCGCCTTCGATATGAAGGCGCCCGTACGCACAGCCACTCCGCCGTCACCGCGTGGATCAGGGGCGTTGTCAGTGGTGGGAGGCAGGATGAAGGGCATGACGAACACCTCTGCCGTTCTCGCACATTCCGCCGCATACGCCGAGGCGGTCCAGACCGCGACCCGTGCGGCCGCCGCCTATTACGCCCAGGGCGACAGCGCTCTGGACGACGACGCGTACGACCGGCTGGTGCGGCTGATCGAGGCGTACGAGCAGGAGCATCCGGACGAAGTGCTGCCGGACTCCCCGACCGGGAAGGTGGCCGGCGGCGCCGCCGTTGGGGACGTGCCGCACACGGCGGCGATGCTGTCGCTGGACAACGTGTTCTCCGCCGAGCAGTTCGCCACCTGGACGGCGTCCCTGGAGCGCAGACTCGGCCGGCCGGTGGAGCGGTGGAGCGTCGAGCCGAAGCTCGACGGCCTCGCCGTCGCCGCCCGCTACCGGCAGGGCAGACTCGTCCGGCTCATCACGCGCGGGGACGGCACGGCGGGCGAGGACGTGTCGCACGCGGTGGGCACCATCGTCGGCCTGCCCGGCGAGCTGACCGAGCCCGCCACGTTCGAGGTGCGCGGTGAAGTCCTCATGACGACCGAGCAGTTCGAGAAGGCGAACGCGGTACGCACGGAGCACGGCGGGGAGCCCTTCGCCAACCCGCGCAACGGCGCGGCCGGCACGCTGCGGGCCAAGGACCGCCCGTACACGGTGGAGATGACGTTCTTCGCGTACGGCGCACTCCCGCTGCCCGGCTCGGGCGAACTCGGCGAAGGGCTGGGGGAGTGGACGCACAGCGATATCCTGCGGCGCGTCGCCGCGCTCGGCGTGCACACCGCCGCGGACACCGCCGTCCCGCCGCGCACGGCGGCCACGGTGCAGGAGGTGCAGGCCCGGGTCGAGGAGATCGCCGCGCTGCGCCCCGAGCTGCCGTTCGGCATCGACGGGATCGTCGTCAAGGCCGACTCGGCCGAGGACCAGCGCGAGGCGGGGGCCGGTTCGCGGGCGCCGCGCTGGGCGATCGCGTACAAGCTCCCGGCCGTGGAAAAGGTGACCCGGCTGATCGCCGTCGAGTGGAACGTCGGGCGTACGGGCATCATCGCGCCGCGTGCCGTTCTCGAACCGGTGGAGATCGACGGGTCGACGGTCACGTACGCCACCTTGCACAATCCGGCCGACATCACACGCCGCGACCTGCGCCTGGGCGACCAGGTGATGGTCTACAAGGCCGGCGACATCATTCCGCGCATCGAGGCGCCGGTCGCGCATCTGCGTACCGGTGAGGAACAGCCGATCGCCTTCCCGGAGGCGTGCCCGCAGTGCGGTTCGGAAATCGACGCGAGCGAGCAGCGCTGGCGCTGCGTGCGCGGCCGGAACTGCCGGGTGGTGGCGTCCATCGCGTACGCCGTCGGACGCGACCAGCTCGACATCGAAGGTCTCGGTACGACGCGTGTCGTCCAGCTCGTGGACGCCGGCCTGGTCACCGACTTCGCCGACCTGTTCACCCTCACCCGCGAGCAGCTGCTGACGCTGGACCGGATGGGCGAGACCAGCGCGGACAATCTGCTGGCCGGAATCGACCGGGCCAGGACACAGCCGCTGTCCCGTGTCCTCGCCGCCCTCGGTGTGCGGGGCACCGGCCGCTCCATGTCCCGTCGCATCGCCCGGCACTTCGCGACGATGGACCACCTGCGGGCGGCCGACGCGGACGCGGTGCAGCGGGTGGAGGGCATCGGGGTGGAGAAGGCGCCGGTGATCGTGGCCGAGCTGGCGGAGCTCGGTCCGCTGATCGCCAAGCTCGTGGCGGCGGGTGTGAACATGACGGAGCCGGGCGCGACGCCGCCGGCCGAGGCGGAGGAAGAGGCGGCGGCCGGGCCCACGGGGCCCCTCGGTGGCATGACCGTCGTGGTGACCGGCGCGATGACGGGGCCGCTGGAGAAGCTGAGCCGCAATCAGATGAACGAGGTCATCGAGCGCGCAGGCGGCAAGGCTTCGTCCAGCGTATCGAAGCGCACGTCGTTGGTGGTGGCGGGCGAGAACGCGGGATCCAAGCGGGCGAAGGCGGAGGATCTGGGCGTACGCATCGCCACCCCTGACGAGTTCGCGGTCATGGTCGCGGACGCGCTGCCGACGAGCTAGCCCTCCCCGCGGTACGACGAGGACGGCGGCACCAGCGTCACGCGGAACGCCTTCGGCGCGCCGACGTTGCCCGCGGAGTCGATCGTGCGGTACTCGATCGTGTGCGGGCCGTACTCCGGGGTCGCGTCGTCCCACGGCACCACGCGCGGCGTGCCCAGCTTGCCGTAGACCAGGTCGTCGACGACCGTGCCGCCCGGCGTGAAGCGGAACGGCGCGTCGGCGTCCGTCGGCCAGCCGAAGTAGGTGTACCAGCCGTCCCCGTCGACCCGGAACTGGGTGACCACGTGGCCGCCCTGGGTGTCGCGCGCGGTCAGCTTCATCGTGAACGGGCCGTCATAGACGTGTTCCACCGGCTTTCCCGGCCGCCGCACCGTGCGCAGCGGTTCGGACAGTTCGTACGCCGCCTTCGCGGGCGTCGCGTCGACGGTCCAGGTCAGCGTGCGGTCCGTACCGGCGATGCGGGCCGTCAGGGTGTGGCTGCCGCCCCGCAGTCCCAGCGGGCCCAGGTCGAGATCGCGGTCGTTGCCGGGGTTGTGTACCGGCCGCCCGTCCAGCGTCCACCGCACGCGCGGGGAGCGGCCCGTGGGGTGGGTGGTGTCGGCGTACACGACCGACTCGGCGCCCACCGGTTCCGTGGTGCCGGTGTGCCCCGTGAAGTCCGGGGCCGCCGAGGACGGCTCGGTGATCACCGACGGGTCGACCGTCCACGTGACCGTGCGTGTCAGTGCCGCCGACGCGCGGACGGCCGGGTCCCGTACGAACGGCGTCGGGTCCGTGACCGTCGCGGTCAGCGTGCGGCGGCCGCCCTCGGAGAGGCCGAGCCGTCGCAGATCCAGACTGCGCTCGCCCCCCGCGCCGCCCACCGGCCGGCCGTCCAGCCGCCATACGGTGTCGAGCTCACCGCCGACCGGATGCAGCGTGTCGACCCACACCGTCCGGTCGTCACCGATCGGCGCGCCGTTCGGGGTGTGGCCCTGCACCAGGTTCACCTTGCCGGAGACCGCCTGCGTCATCACCTCCCGTTCGACCTGGTCGAAGGAGTAACCCAGGGTCTTCATCATCGAGTGCCTGCTCGGCCGCCAGACGCCCTTCGTCCGGTACAGACCGCCCTCGTGGCGCCCGATGACGCCGCCGGCGTCGCTGCGCTCGCCCAGCCAGCGCCACCACTTCCGCCGCTCGGCGCGCATCTCCTCCTCGGTGAGGAGCGTGTGGTGCGCGGAGTCCGGTTCCCCGCCCTCGTACGCACCGCCCGGGACCCCGCGCGCGTAGTAGTCGTACTCGTCCTGGAGCTTGCCCAGCGAGTGGCCTATCTCGTGCGGGGTGATGAGGGACGACAGGGCGTTGCCGCCGGACGCGGTGGCGTAGGTGCCGCCCGCGCCTCCGTACGTAGCGCTGTTGGCCAGGCCGACGATCTGCCGGTTGGAACTCTTCGTACCGGGGACCAGGTCGGCCAGGGCCGTCGCCGCCGTCGCGTCGACGGACAGCAGCCGCTGCACACTGGCCGGGTCGCAGCCGCCCCAGAAACCCATGTCCAGCGGCGTGTCACGGCGCGGTGCGTCCAGACCGGGATCGCAGTCGACGCCCGACTCGGCCGACGGCACTTCCACCGCCCAGACGTTGATGTACGAACGGTAGGAGGCGAACGGTTCCATGCTCCACAGCACCTTCAGGTGCTTGTCCACGTCGGCCCGGAAGCCTGCCATGTCGCCGGCGGTGTAACCGTCACCGAGCACGACCAGATTGAAGCGCTTGTCGGCCGGGCCGGTCCGCTGGACGGGCACCACCGTGGCGTTCGCGGTCACGGGATGGGGCGCCGCCGCCGGTGACGCCGCCGCCGGTGCTGCCGCAGTGGCCTGTGGTGTGGTGCCGACGGCGCAGGCGGCGACGAGTGCCCCCGCCACCGCGAGCAGCGCGGGTCTGTTCGGAACTCTCATGGTGCTGCACCCTCCGTCTGCCGTACGAGTGGTGATCACGCGGTGGCGGGGAGCGTACGGGTGCCGTCAACGCCCCGTAAAGAGGTGGGAGTTGTCCTTGGCGCAAACCGTCAGCCGGGCGGGCGCCGTCGTCACCGGCTCCGGCAGGCGCAGGCCGGGACGGCCGGGGGTGACCGAGCCCAGGACGCTCGGCCGCCGGGCACCGGTGCACGAGGGGACGGTGCCGGGCAGCCCGTGCGCGGTCAGCCAGCCCAGGACGGCGAAGGCGTACGCCTCCTTGGCGGCGGACGGCAGCCCCAGCTCGTCCGACGTCCGCAGCACCGCGCCGCCCTCCGCGCCCAGTTCCTCCCGCAGCCACTCCATCAGCACCGGATTGCGGGTGCCCCCGCCCGACGCGATCACCTCCGTCGCCGCGAAGGGCCGGACGGCGTCGGCGACCGTCCGCGCCGTGAGCCGTGTGAGCGTGGCGACGACATCCTCGGCGGCCGGCGTCCCCGAACCGGCCATGGCCGCACGCAGGTAGGGCAGATGGAACAGCTCCTTGCCCGTCGTCTTCGGCGCCGGCGCGGCGTAGTACGGCTCGTCCAGCAGCCGTCGCAGCAGCGGCGCGTGGACGCGTCCCCGGGCGGCGAGCGCACCGTCGGTGTCCATGGAGTACGCTGCCCCGCCGCCGTCCGCGAACTCCCGCACCGCCGCGTCGATCAGCGCGTTCGCGGGCCCGGTGTCGAACGCCAGTGGTTCGCGCGAGACGCCCGCCGAGGCCACGGTGACGTTGCCGATGCCGCCCAGGTTCAGTGCCACCGGCACGCCGGGCCGCCCCCGCAGCCACATGACGTCGACGATGCTCACCAGGGGCGCGCCCTGGCCCCCTGTGGCCACATCGCGCGGACGGAATCCCGAGACGACGGGACGGGACGTGGCCTCGGCGATCCAGGCGGCCTCACCCAACTGGAGCGTGCCGTGGACCCGTCCGCCCTCCGCCCAGTGGTACACGGTCTGCCCGTGCGAGGCAATCAAGTCGGCCCGCCCGCCGCACAGTTCACGGTCCGCCCGGACAGCGGCGGCGGCGAACGCCTGCCCGATGCGCGTGTCGAGCCGGCACACGTCGGCCAGCGTCGTACCGGCGGGCGGCAGCGCCCCGGCGAGCGCGGCCCGCAGTTCGTCGTCGTACACCTCGCTGATCATGCCGAGCGGGGTGAGCACCAGCGTGTCCCCGTCCAGGGCGAGGTCCGCGGCGGCGGCGTCGATGGCGTCGTACGACGTGCCGGACATGAGGCCGATCACCCGCATGCCGCCGCTCACCGCAGCGCCCGCCTGTGGTCGTCGCCGCGCAGCGTCAGCAGCGCGAGGACGCTGACGAGGCAGGTTGCCGCCGCGTAGTAGGCGGGGATGTCGGCGTCACCGGTGCGTTCGACGGCCTCGGTGATGATGAGCCCCGCGCAGCCGGAGAACACGGCATTGGACAGCGAGTAGGCCAGCCCGAGCCCCGTGTAGCGCACCGTGGTCGGGAACATCTCCGCCAGCATCGCGGGTCCGGGCCCCGCCATCAGACCGACGGCCGCTCCCGCGCAGAAGAGCGCCGCCCCCTTCGCGTACGTCGACGCGTCCGGGTCCTGCACCAGGTTCAGCAGCGGCAGCGCGAGCACCGCGACCAGCAGCGCCCCGGTCAGCATCACCGTCCGCCGCCCGAACCGGTCGCTGGCCGTGCCCGCGGGCAGGATCGACGCCGCGAACCCGAGGTTGGCCAGGACGGTGGCGACGAGCGCCTGCTGGAACGTCGCGTTCAGCGTGTTCTGGAGGTACGAGGGGAGTACGACCAGGAAGGTGTACCCGGCCGCAGACCACCCCATGACCCGGCCGGCACCGAGCGCGATCGCCCTGAGCGTCTGCCGGGCGGGTGGTCGCGCGGGCTCGCTCTTCGCCGCCACGTCCCACGCGAAGGCGGGCGTCTCGTCCAGGCGCAGCCGCAGCCACAGCGCGACGAGCCCGAGCGGCAGGGTCAGCAGGAAGGGCACGCGCCAGCCCCACCCGTTCAGCTGCGACACGGTCAGTACCGTCGCGAGCAGCGCCGCCGCGCCCGCGCCCGCGAGCAGCCCGAGCGCGACCGTGAAGGACTGCCACGCTCCGTACCGGCCCCGCCTGTGCGGCGGCGCGAACTCCGTCATGACCGACACCGCGCCGCCGAACTCCCCGCCCGCCGAGAGACCTTGCAGAATGCGCAGCAGCGTCAGCAGCCAGGGCGCGGCCGCACCGATGGAGGCGTACGTCGGCAGTACCCCGATCAGCGCCGTGGCGCCCGTCATCAGGCAGATCACCAGGATGAGCGTCGGCCGGCGGCCGATCCGGTCACCGAGCCGCCCGAACAGCGCCGCGCCGACGGGACGGAAGAAGAACGCCAGGGCGAACGACGCGTACGTCTTGACGAGCGCCTCCGCGCCGCTGCCGCCCTCGGGGGTGAAGAAGTGCGCCGCGATGACGGTGGCGAAGTAGCCGTAGACGCCGAACTCGTACCACTCGATGAAGTTGCCGACGGAGCCCGCCACCAGCGCCCGCCGCGAGCGGACCGGCCGGGCCGCCGTGGGCACAGGACCGTGGACGGGAGTGGTCATGAGATGCCGGGGAGGGGCGTGGTCATGAGAGACCGTGGACGGGAGTGGACATGAGGCCAGGGTGCGCAACCGGGCGGCCCCGCCACAAGTACCGTGCGCCGCCCGCCACCTGAGTGGCCCCGCCCGGTTACGGCAGCCGGCCCTGTCCCGCGTGTGCGGAACAGGGCCGGCTGTTCACTTGGGCGTACGCGCGCTCACACGCCCGGCGGAACCCGGGCGGGCCGCCCCGACCCGCGCGTCAGCCTGTACCCGGCGAGGGCCGCGGCCGCGCCGAGAACGCCCCCGCCGGCCGTCCACAGCCAGCGCGACGACCACCAGCCGGACGAGAACGTGTCACCGGCGGCCTCCGCCACCTCCGCGCCGGACGCGCCGGGCACCAGCGGGACCGACAGCGCGCCGTCGACCGCCCGTGCGCCGCCCGCGTCCCGCGTCGTCGCCACGACCTCCGCGCCCACCGGCAGACCCAGGTCCTCCTGCGGCAGATCGACCACCGTCAGCCGTACGTAGTAGCTCCCCGGCAGGGGATCGTCGGCCCACGGCTCCGCCCATGCCCTGACCGTGCGCAGCGTGCACGACAGGTCCACCGACGCGGCGTCCTTCGGCGCCGCCTCGGCCTGACCGCCGTGGACGCACGCCTGCCGCCGCCGCAGTCCGTCGTACACGTCGAGCTGCCAGGTGGCGGCGCCGTGCCGGGCGGCGGCCTCCGGGAGCTTCACGGTGGCGCGCACGGTGGCGGTGCTCCCCGCGTCGGCGTCGAAGGCCCAGTAGAGGTAGTCACCGGTGGACGCCTCGGCCGTGGCCCGCTGGTCCGGCCGGATCTTCGTCGCCGTACGGAACGTGGTGCCCGCCTCGGTCGGCGCGGCCTCCTCGTCCCCGTCCCGGGCCGCGGCGCCCGGCGAGGGCGTCGAGTCCGCGAGGGCGGGGGCGGGGGCGGCGAAGAGCGCGGCGCCCGCCAGTACGGCACAGGTCAGCAGACGGGTCGTCGTACGCATCAGTGGGTCCTCCATACGGCGAAGCGCCAGCGCGAGATCCAGCCCCACAGCAGTCCGGCGAGCAGACCGGTCAGCGCGAGCACGCCGAGCAGCCACCAGCCGTGGCCGAGACCGAACAACGCGACGTCCGACGCCTCGTCGGGGCCGTCCACCAGGTCGATGGTCAGCTCGACGGGCAGGCCGGGCGTGGTCTTGACGGACGCGGGAGCGGAGAAGGAGTTGCTGACCTGGAGACACACGGTCTCGGCCGCAGGCTTGACCTCGCCGTCGGTGTCGTCGTCGAGCGGTGCCTTCGGGTAGCGCAGGCCGGTCGAGATCACGTCCGTACGGCCGTCGCCCGCCTCGGAGCCGCGCACGATCTCCCGGCCGCGCGTGGTCACCGCCCGCAGCAGCACTCCGTAGTCACGGGCGACGGCGCGGTCGGCGCCGATGCTGACCGAGGCACGCAGCTCCTGACCGGGCAGTACGCCGACCCGGTACCAGCGGTGCTCGGAGAACTTCTCGCGGTCGGTGTAGAGACCGGCCCCGAGCTCGGGCGCGTCGGCGCACCGGCCGGTGCCCTCGGTCGCGACCGGAGTGACGACGGGGTCGGCGGCGCGGTCAACCAACTGCTTGACCCGGCCAGACAGTTCGTCGGTGTGCTGTACGGCGGTGTACGTGCCGCCGGTGGCCTCCGCGATGCACGTCAGCTGCTGGCGGATCTTCGCGTTCGGGACCAGGCCGAGCGTGTCGACGACCAGGTGGGTGCCCTTCGCGGCGATCTCCCGGGCGACCTCGCACGGGTCGAGCGGGCCGCAGGTGTCCTCGCCGTCGGTGATGAGGACGATCCTGCGGGTGCCGTCACCGCCTTCGAGGTCGTCGGCCGCGCCGAGGAGCGCGGGCCCGATCGGCGTCCAGCCGGTGGGGGAGAGCGTCGCGACGGCGGTCTTGGCCTCGGTCCTGTCGAGCGGGCCGACCGGGTAGAGCTGCCGGGTGTCCTTGCAGCCGGTCTTGCGGTTGTCGCCGGGGTAGTCGGCGCCGAGGGTGCGTATGCCGAGCAGCACCTCGTCCGGCACGGCGTCCAGTACGTCGTTGAACGCCTGCTTGGCGGCGGCCATCCGGGACTGGCCGTCGATGTCCTTGGCCCGCATGGAGCCGCTGACATCGAGGACCAGTTCGACCTTGGGGGAATCGCGGGAGTCCGGTTCGTCGGCGGCAGCGGCGGCTGCGGCGGGCCCGGCCGGGAGGAGTCCGGCGGCCAGGGCGACGAACAGGCCGAACGCCCCTGCCGTCAGCCGTTTTCTTGTGATCATCGCCGGATCCTATTGAAGATGGCCCCCGCCGCCCAAAACGCGGAGGGCGCCCAGCTCGGCACCACACCCCTGGCCCGGCCCACCGCCGAACGCGTCGCGCCGGCCTGCCGGTTGATGGAGCGCGGCGATCCCGCCGTCGAATCCGCCGCCCGCGCGAGCGGACTCGGTACGGCGGCCAACCTCCGTGCCGGCCGCGCCGCCGCACCGGACTCACCCCCAGCGCCTGCCGCGAACGCTTCGCACCTGGCGCGTGAACCGGCCAATGCCGACGCTCCCGCGACACATGTCGGGCGCATTTCAGGATGCGGACGTTTCCCGCTCCGACCTGGACAATCGGCCTCGCCCACTGCGACGCTCCCGCCATGCGCCCTGCCACCCGGCCCCGCCGCCGCACCACCTCCCCCGCCCAGTTCGCGACCTTCGCGGCGCTCACCGTGACGGCCGTCGCAGCCGTCACCGGCTGCGCCCCGCAGCCCGAGTCCCCGGTCGCCGCGCCCGGGGCATCGGCGAGCTGCGCGCCCGGCAAACTGTCCACCGAGGTGCCCGGCAAGCTGACCATCGGGACGGACAAGCCCGCGTACGCACCGTGGTTCGAGGACGACGACCCGGCGAACGGCAAGGGTTTCGAGTCGGCCGTCGCGCACGCCGTGGCGAAGAAGCTCGGCTACGGCAAGGACGAAGTGGTCTGGCAGACCGTGCCGTTCAACACCGCCTTCGCGCCGGGCGAGAAGAAGTTCGACTTCGACATCAACCAGATCTCCATCAGCGACAGCCGCAAGAAGGCCGTCTCCTTCTCCTCCGGCTACTACGACGTCCGCCAGGCCGTCATCGCGCTCAAGTCCTCCAAGGCCGCGAAGGTCACGACCCTGGCCGGCCTCAAGGACGTCAAGCTCGGCGCACAGGTCGGCTCCACCAGCCTCGACGTCGTCAACGACGTCATCAGGCCCGGGCAGCGGCCCGCCGTCTTCCAGAAGAACGACTTCGCCAAGACCGCGCTCAAGAACGGCCAGGTCGAAGCGATCGTCCTCGACCTCCCCACCGCCTTCTACATCACCTCGGCGGAAGTCCCCGAAGCGAAGATCGTCGGCCAGCTGGAGAACACCGGCGGCGCCGGCGAGCAGTTCGGTCTCGTACTCGACAAGGACAGCGGGCTCACGTCCTGCGTGACCGGCGCCGTGGACGCCCTGCGCGCGGACGGGACGCTCGCGGGGCTGGAGAAGCGGTGGCTGTCGGAGGCCGCCGACGCTCCGGTGCTCAAGTGACCGTGGAGAAGACGGACGGCGTGGTGGTGGAGGACGTGTACGTCCCCTCCGCCCGGCGCCTCGAACGCGAGCGCCACCGGCGCGCCCGCACCCGCCGCGCCACCGCCGTCGCGGCCCTGAGCACGCTCGCCACCGCCGCCGTCCTCTACCTCGTCGTCACCAACTCCCCGGGCTGGCCGCGTACGCGCGAGACCTTCTTCAGCGCCGAGTACGCCCGAGACGCGCTGCCCGAGGTCATCGACGGCCTCTGGCTCAACCTGCGGCTGCTCGTCGTCTGCGGCGCCGCCGTCCTCGTCATCGGCATGCTCCTCGCCGTGGCGCGCACCCTGCGCGGGCCGGTGTTCTTCCCGCTGCGCGCCCTGGCGGCGGCGTACACCGACTTCTTCCGCGGCCTGCCGCTGATCATCTGCCTGCTGCTGGTCGTCTTCGGCGTACCCGCCCTGCGCCTGGCCGGTGTCACCACCGACCCCGTGCTGCTCGGCGGCGCGGCGCTCACCCTGACCTATTCGGCGTACGTCGCCGAGGTCTTCCGGGCCGGCATCGAGTCGGTCCACCCCTCGCAGCGGGCGGCGGCCCGCTCGCTGGGCCTCTCCAACGGACAGGCGCTGCGCTTCGTGGTGCTGCCGCAGGCCGTGCGCCGGGTGGTGCCGCCGCTGCTCAACGACCTGGTGTCGCTCCAGAAGGACACCGGCCTCGTCTCCATCGCGGGCGCCGTCGACGCCGTGTACGCGGCACAGATCATCGCGAGCAAGGAATTCAACTACACGCCGTACGTCGTCGCCGGCCTCGTCTTCGTCGCGCTGACCATCCCGATGACGCGCTTCACCGACTGGGTGACGGCCCGCATGGACCGGCGGCGAGCCCAGGGAGGCACCACATGACCGGCACCGGGACACCGGTCCTGCGGCTGGAAGGCGTACGCAAGACCTTCGGGCGCGACACGGTAGTGCTGCGTGACGTGAACCTCGACGTCGCCCCGCACACCGTCACGGCTCTCATCGGCGCGTCCGGATCGGGCAAATCGACTCTCCTGCGCTGCGCGAACCTCCTGGAGGAGATCGACGACGGCGCGATCTTCCTCGACGGCGAGGACATCACCGACCCGAGGGCCGACGCGGACACCGTGCGGCGCCGGATCGGCGTCGTGTTCCAGGCGTACAACCTCTTCCCGCACATGACGGTGCTCGACAACATCACCCTCGCGCCGAGGCGCGTACACGGCACGTCGCGGTCGCAGGCGCAGGCGCACGCCCTCGAACTCCTCGACCGGCTCGGCCTCGCCGGCAAGGCGAGCGCCTACCCCGACCGCCTCAGCGGCGGCCAGCAGCAGCGCGTCGCCATCGCCCGGGCCCTCGCCGTACGCCCGCGCCTGCTGCTGCTCGACGAGATCACGGCGGCGCTGGACCCGGAGCTGGTGGGGGAGGTCCTGAACGTCGTACGGGATCTCAAGGGGGACGGCATGACGATGGTCCTCGCCACCCACGAGATGGGCTTCGCGCGTGAAGTGGCCGACCAGGTCTGCTTCCTGGACGGCGGAGTCGTACTGGAACGCGGCTCGCCGGAGCAGATCTTCGGCGACCCCCGGGAGGAACGCACCCGGCGGTTCCTGCGGCGGATTGTCGAAGCCGGGCGCCTGTGACCGCTTCCGGTGATAGACCAGAACGGTGACGGTACGGGGGCGACGACTTCTCAGTTACGGCGACGCGGTGGCGATTCTCGGCGGCGACAGCGCCGCCCTGACGGCGGCCGACCGGGCACTGGCCGGGGCCCTGTCCATGGCCACGGGCGGGACCAGCGACGCGGTGCTCAACCTGTTCGAGGCGCGGGGGGGGGTGCTCAGGCTCGGACGGGACCTGACGACCGGACTGCGGGAGCGGCTGGGGTCCTGCGAACGGGCGGAGCGTACGGAACGGATCGCGGCGGCGCACGCGGTGATCGTGGTGACGGCGTACTTCGAAGCACTCGGTGAGCTGGAACTTCCGTTCCGCTTCGCCGAACTGGAGCTGACGCGGCGCGAGCAGATCAGCCTTGCGGGGGGCCAGGACGACGGACAAGGCTTCGTGCACCGCCTGGTCACGTCCGCCGTCCCGCAGCCCGCCCCGCACCAGCCGTACGAGCAGGTTCTCCACGAACTCCAGCACTGGTACGCGGCCCTCAGTGCCCGGCTGCACCCGTTCATCACCGGCCTCGCCGTGTGGGACCGTCTGGACGAGACGCAGCGGTGCGCGGCCGAGGAAGCCATGGCCGACCGTCTGTACGCGGCGGCGACCGAGCGCTACCAGGAGCTGTTCGCCCAACTGGCGCTCGAAGTGCCCGAGTTCGGCTTCTGGTCCGGCCAGATCGAGCACCAGGCCACGCGTACCGGCATCCGCCGGGCGCTCACCGGCATCGAGGCGGCCCTCGCGGGCCTGACCCCGGTACGCCCGTTCACCCACGCGGCAGCCGCCCTCGCCACCGGCTACCGGGCAGCCCTGCCGCGCCCCATCCTGGCCGAGGGAGAGGCACCGACCGGCGTGTGCCTGCCCACCCTCGGCGAGGGGTACGTCGATCCGGACTTCCGCGTCCGGGCCGTCACCGAGGGCCCGAACGGGCCCGCCGAAGAGGAGTGGTGGGAGAGCGCCCCCGTACGGTCCGACCTCACCGAGTACCTCGCGGGCGCCCTCACCTCGGTCGCCTCCACCGCCGCACCCCTGGTCGTGCTCGGCCAGCCCGGCGCCGGGAAGTCCGTACTGACCAAGATCCTCGCGGCCAGGCTGCCCGATGCCGGCTATCTGCCGGTGCGGATCATCCTGCGCGAAGTGCCGGCCGACGCCGACGTACAGGACCAGATCGAGCACGCCGTACGCGCCACGACAGGCGAGCGGGCCTCCTGGCCGGATCTGGTCCGGGCCGCCGACGGAGCGGTCCCCGTCCTCCTCTTCGACGGTTTCGACGAGCTGCTCCAGGCCACCGGCGTCAGCCAGTCCGACTACCTGGTACGGGTGGCCCGCTTCCAGCAGCGCGAAGCCGACCAGGGGCGGCCGGTACTCGCGCTCGTCACCAGCCGCACCGCCGTCGCCGACCGCGCCCGCTACCCCGAAGGCGCGGTGGCCCTGCGCCTGGAACCCTTCCGGGAGCGGCAGGTCGAGCGCTGGCTGCGCCTGTGGAACCGCCTCAACGAGCCGTACCTCACCGCGAACGGACTGCGCCCGCTGCCCCCGTCCGTCGCGGCCCGCCACCAGGCCCTCGCCTCCCAGCCGCTGCTCCTGCTGATGCTCGCCCTGTACGACGCGACGGGGAACGCGCTGCAATGCGGGACGCGGGACGACGAACCCCTGGACGAGGCCGAGCTCTACGAGGAGCTCCTGGTGTCCTTCGCCGTCCGCGAGGTCGGCAAGTCCGCCACGGCGCTGTCGAAACCGCAACTGGCCGTCCGGGTCGAGCAGGAGCTCCAGCGCCTCTCCCTGATCTCCTTCGGCATGCTCAACCGGCACCGGCAGTGGATCACCACCACCGAACTGGAGCAGGACCTGACGGCGCTGCTCGGCCGCCCCCAGTCGCCGCAGGCCACCGGCTTCCGCGCGCCGCTCGACCAGGCGGAGATCGCGCTCGGCCGGTTCTTCTTCGTCCAGCGGGCCCAGGCGCTCCGCGACGACCACCGGCTGGCGACGTACGAATTCCTGCACGCCACCTTCGGCGAATACCTGGCCGCCCGTCTCGCCGTACACCTGCTCACCGGCCTGCTCGACCAGCGCCCCGCGCTCTCGCTCGGCCGTACCGGCGTCGACGACGACCTGCTGTACGTCCTGCTGTCGTACGCGCCGCTGTCGTCACGCCAGATGCTGCGCTTCGTCGCCGCCCGCATCCGCCACATCGCACCGGAGGACCGCGACCGGCTGGGCGAACTCCTCGTCACCGTGATGGCCGACCACCGCAACCGCACCGAACACCGCTTCGCCGAATACCGGCCGACCCTCCGTGCGACTTCCTCGCGCCACGGCCTCTACGGCGCGAACCTCATGATGCTGACGGTTCTGGTCAGGGACGGGGTGAAGGCGAGCGTGGTGTTCCCCGACGACGCCAATCCGGCCGGGACCTGGCACCGTCACGTCCTGCTGTGGCGGTCGGCCTTCACCGAACCGGAGTGGACGGACTTCGCGGTCGCGCTGGACCTCCGCCACGTCTGGACCGACGGCCGGCGGGACCTGGACATCCGGCCGACCGCGGACGCTCTCGTCCCCGAACCGGTCGACGCCTACTGGCTGTACGGCCGTCCGCCGGGCCACGGGGACCGGACCGGCGGCATCTGCTGGTCCCGGCCCTACCCGGACCAGATCCGGCACAAGATGGCGGTGTCGGGCGGCACGAACGACGCCGTCGTCCTGCACGCCGTCGACCCGCTGTTCCGCCGGCTGGGCTCCGCCGTCACGACCTTCGTCGGCACGCCGGACGGGACCGCCACCTCGGTCGCGCACAGCCTGACGGACCTGTGGCTGGCGAGCCGACTCGGCACCCCGGACGGCGAACTGGGCGTTCTCTACGAGCGCTGCGGCACCTTCCTGCGGCGGTACTCCGGTCTCGACTCCTCCACCCGGCGCTGCGCCACCTGGATCATCCTGGGGCAACTGGCCGACGACGCGGGCCGACTCCCCCCGCCCGTGGTGGCGCGGGTGCTGGGCGCGCTGTATCCGGTGGAGCTCGAGCCGCACGCCCTGGAAGCGCTGGCCAGGGCCGCCATGGGGGCACTGGAGGCGGGCGCCACGGGGGAGGACCGCGCCGCGCTGCGGGCCTGCTGGGAGGCGGCGGTGGACGTTCTCCTGGGGGCGGACGCCTTCGGCCGGGTGCTGGCCCTGTGGGCCGCGACCAGTGAGGCGCAGTGGGCGAGCGGGTGGTTCGGCGACGCGGCCCGTCAGGTGCTGGACCGGCTCACCGGCGACCAGCTGCGCGACGTACCGCCGGAGACCACGGCCCGGGTACGCGCCCTGGCCGCCGCGTACCCGGGACGGCCGGAGGCGTCCTGACCGTCACCCGAGATCGAGCGCGTTCCGCAGCCCCAGCCGGTAGCGCGTCCGGTCGTGCCGCTTCAGGAACTCGATCTCCGGCGGCCGGAACAGTGGTGTGACCGTGCAGCGGGGTGCCGCCGAACCGGCGCGGTCCAGCAGGGCGTTGACCGCCGCGCGGGCCGACGCGTTCGCGCCCTCCATCGTCGCCAGGTCGATGTCGACGGACACGTAGTCGCCCGCCAGGTAGAAGTTGGGGATCCTGGTGGCCGCCGAGGGACGGTTGTGCAGCGTGCCCACGGGGTGGATCAGCAGCTCGTCCTCGTTGGTCGGGTTCGGGGTTCCGATGCCGTCCACCCCCGGGTCGAGGAACCACGAGTGCAGGGCGCTGTCGCGCAGCACCGTCCTGCCGGTGTCGTTGAGCGCGGCCTTGAGCTGGGCCCACACCTCGCGCGCGACCTCCTCGCGGGTGCACTGCTTGGCCGTCTTCCCGTACAGAATCCCGGGCTTGTCCCACTCGGAGATGTCGACCGACAGGCAGTCCGCCGCCGTGCCGTCGCCGTAGTCGGCGGCGAAGTCCCGGCCGGGCCAGTGCTGGGCCTGGGCGATGGCGGTCAGCGACCAGGGCGAGTCGATGCAGTTCACGTGGCCGTGCAGGATCGGCGTACGTTCCGTCAGATAGAACTGGATGCCCGTCATCCAGTCCGTCCTGAGCCGATCGCACCGCGCCAGTTGCGGATCGGCGGCGCGCATCGCGGCGTTCCAGGTGGGGCGCGCGTGCTCCACCGGGAGGGCGCAGACGTAGTGCCCGGCGGTCACGGTCCGGCGTACGCCGTCGGGGTCCTCGATCATCGCCGCCGAGATCTTCCCGTCGGCGTACCTCATCTCCCGTACGGTCCAGCCGACCCGGAAATCGACGCCGAGGCCGCGCAGATGGTCCACCCACGGGTCGATCCACGCCTCGTTCGTCGGGGCGTTGAGGATGCGGTCCGGCGGGCCGTCGGCGCCCCGGCCCAGCGCGTTGAGCACGAAAGCCTCGCCGAGCGTGCCGACCGTGCGTGTACTCGCCTCCTCGGCCTTCGTCGCGACGATGTTGCGGGTGACGCCGATGGCGAGGATGCGCTGGTAGTCCTTGGACATGCGCGCGGCCCGGGTGAACTCCCACCAGGGCGTGCGCTCCCAGGTGTCGTCGCGCCGCTCGTCGCAGCTGGTCAGGAAGACCAGGGCGCGGTTCACGAAGTACGCGCTCTCGTGCGCGGGGAGGTTCGCGGCCGTTTCGAGCAGCCCGGTCAGCGCGCGGCGCACGTCGTCGAGGGTGAGCTCGGCCGGCTGGTGGCCGGGCCAGGGAATCGGCATCCGCAGGTCCTCGCGGCCCGTGCGGGCGAACATCATCTCGCGCGGCGCCACGAGGTTGTCGTGCACGCCGTTGGCGTTGCCGGGGAACGGGATGCGCCGCATCGTGTCCGGCAGGTTGTGGTAGATGCCGGGTATGAAGCGGAAGCCGTGCTCGGCGGGCAGCGGCCTGCGCCCGCCCTTCGCGCTCTTCGGTACGTCCATGCTGCGGGCCTTGCCGCCGAGCGCCCGCCTCTCGTACACGGTGACGGCGAAACCGCGCTCGGCGAGTTCGTGCGCGGCCGTGAGGCCCGCGACCCCGCCGCCCAGTACGGCGACCGTCTGTCCGGCCGGTGCGGTGTCCGCACCCGTGCCGCGGGCACCGGCGGCTGTCGCGGGGGCGGCCGACACCGGCGCCGCTCCCAGCGCGATCGCGCCGCCCGCGGCCGCGGCCCCTGCCACGAAGGTGCGTCTGGAACTTCCCATGGCCCGTCCCCCTGTCGCCTTACCGGCGGTAACTGTCGCGTCAGGCCCAGGAGAATACGGGCGGCCCCCAGGGCCCGGAAGGCACGTGCGGGCCCAGCGCGCACATTGGCGCGAAAGGGCCGCACCGGTCGCAGGCACAATGGGGACATGTCCCGACGCAGTTCACGCGGTGCGAGCCGCCCCCTGAACCGGCCCGCCGCCACGCCCCTCGCCGCCGCATCGCCCTGCCCGTGCGGACTCCCCGCCGCGTACGGTGAATGCTGCGGCCGATTCCACTCCGGCGCGGCCGCCGCGCCGACGGCCGAGCTCCTCATGCGCTCGCGCTACAGCGCGTTCGTCGTGCGGGACGCGGCGTACCTGATGCGCTCGTGGCACCCGGACACGAGGCCGCGGAGCCTCGACCTCGACCCGGACATGCGCTGGCAGGGGCTGGACATCCTGGCCACCACTGAGGGAAGCGCCTTCCACACCACCGGTACGGTCACCTTCCGGGCCCACTACACCCACCGGGGCGAGCCCGGCGACCTGCACGAACAGAGCCGCTTCACACGTCACGAGGGCGCCTGGGTATACCTCGACGCGGTCTTCACCCACTAGCGGTCTTCACCCATCAGCGGACTTCGCGCACCAGCGCTCTTGAGCACCCCGAGCCCGCCGTCCCCTTGGTCCCGCTCTGGGGGTGTTTGTGGTCACGTGGGAGGGGTACTGCGGACGAAATGGCGGCGGTTCGCCGGGAACCCCATGCACCACCACCCATGAACATCGGGAGGCACGCCATGGACGGCATCACCGCGCTGGAACTCGAAGCGCTCTGGGACGATTTTCACCGGGTGGTGAACATGACGTCGCAGGAGCTGAGTGACTGGCTGCGGACCAGTGGCGCCGACGAGAGCGGCGAGCCGCTGCCCGAGCGGGCCGGGACCGACAAGGGGCGGCAGGTGCTCGCCATCCTGCGCAAGCGGCGCACGGATCTCACCGAGGACGACGTCGCGGTCATGCGGCAGGTGGTGGAGACCGTCAGCGCCCAGCGGCGCACCGACCTCGAACCCACGGCGGGCGACAGTGTCTGGCGGCGCCGGCTGATGACGCTGGGGCACGACCCCCTCAAGCCGGCATGACCGCCGCGTCAGGCGCCCGCGCCCGCTCCGGAGGCGGTGGCCACGGTGGCCGGCAGCGCACCGTCCGGGACCTGCTCGACGCCCACGGGCGCACGTACGCGGCCGAGGCCGGCATCCGGCTGCGCGACACACCACAGCCGCTCTACCGCCTGCTCGTACTGTCCTGCCTGCTGAGCGCCCGTATCCAGGCTCCGATCGCCGTGGCCGCCGCCCGCGCGCTGAACGACGCGGGCATGCGCGACGCGCGCCGCATGGAGAGTGCCACGTGGCAGCAGCGCGTGGACGCCCTCGGCGAGGGCGGGTACCGCCGTTACGACGAGCGGACCGCGACACAACTCGGAGACGCGGCGCGGCTGGTTCTCGACAAGTACGGCGGCGACCTGCGCCGCCTGCGCGAGGCCGCCGACGGCGACCCGGAGGCGCTGCGGCGCCTGCTGCGCGAGGTGCCGGGACTCGGTCCGGCGGGCGCGGACATCTTCCTGCGCGAGGTCCAGGCCGTGTGGCCGGAGGTGGCCCCGCACTTCGGGGCGAAGGCTCTCCAGGGCGCGGAACGCCTCGGGCTTCCCCCGGACCCGGCCGCGCTGGCCGGTCTCGTCGCCGAGGGGGAGGTGACCGCGCTGGCGGCGGCGCTGGTACGGGCCGCACTGGACCGGCACATCGCGGCCGAGCTGCGCGACCAGGACTGACCCCGGACACACGCCACGCGGGCGAGGATTGATCCCGGACACGGCATGCCGCGCGGGCGAGGGCTGATCCCGGACACGCTGCGCGGCGCCGGTGATGCAGCCGCCCCGCGCGCGCGTCCGGCGGCTCAACTTCCCTGGCGGGCACCGCGACAGGACACCACAGGGCACCCTGGTGGCGTGACCTCACTTCCCCACCAGGGGCAACACGGCCCCCACGAGCAGCACATGATCGTCAGCGGCGACGACGCGCTCGCGCACCGGCTGGCCGCCGAACTGCGCGAGGTGTACGGGGAGCGGGTGACCCTCCTCGTGCCGCCCGCCCGCGAAACGCGTCACGCCCCCGCACCCCTCACAGGACGCGGGCCGGGCCGGGCGTCCGCCCTCTTCGGGCGGGTGTCCGCCGTCGTGAACCGCACCGGCGCCGCGCCTCCGACCGCCCGTGGCGCGGACACCGAGGACGAGCGGCCCACGGACGCCGTACGCGTGGTGGAGGCATGGGAGCTCGACGACCTCGTACTGGCGGAGGCGGGCGTGGAGCGGGCCGCCGCGCTCGCCCTCGTCCACGACGACGACGAGACCAACATCCGCGCCGCGCTGACCGCCCGCCGCCTCAACCCCCGTCTGCGGCTGGTCATCCGGCTCTACAACCGCAAACTCGGCCAGCACCTCGAAGAGCTCCTCGACCAGGCCGCCGCTCTTGCCTCGCCCGGACTCGACGCCGCCGCCCTCGACGCCGCGACCACCGTGCTCTCGGACGCCGACACCGCCGCCCCCGCCCTGGCCGCCACCGCCGTCGCGGGCACCAGCAAGGTCGTCCAGGCCGACGGACTGCTCCTGCGCGCCGTGGAACGCAACCCACCGGCCCGGGGTGAGGTCGCGGACCCCGGGATCTGCACGCTCGCCCTGCTCTCCTCCACCACCACCGACCCCGCCGGCGCCGAGGGATCGGACCGCAGCGGCGAGGAGGCGCCGCGTCTGCTGCCCGACGACCGCAGTGTCGCCGAGGCCACGGGCCGGGGCACCATCGTGCTCGAAGCGATCTCCCACACCGGCACGACGCCGCCGCCGGGCCCGCTCGCCGGTCGGGGCCTTCCGCTCTCCGAACTCTTCTCCCGCCGGCTGCGGTGGGCGATCTCCGGCATCGCGGCCGCCGTACTCGGGCTCGCCGTCGCGTCCTGGCTCACCACCGGCGACCATCCGCTGCACGCCGCGTACGTCACCCTGCTGGACCTCTTCGCGATCAACGACCCGGCGGTCGGCGCCCCGCCCGGGCGTCAGATCCTTCAACTCCTCGCCGGACTGGCCGGGATGCTGCTGCTGCCCGTGCTCGTCGCCGCCGTCCTCCAGGCCCTCGGCGCCCTGCGCAGCGCCTCCGGACTGCGCCGCCCGCCCCGGGGACTCTCCGGCCACGTCGTCCTGCTGGGCCTCGGCAAGGTCGGCACCCGCGTACTGGCCAGGCTGCGCGAACTCGACATCCCGGTGGTGTGCGTGGAGGAGGACCCCGAGGCGCGCGGCATCGCGCTCGCCCGCCGCCTGCGCGTACCGACGGTGATCGGCGACGTCACGCAGGAGGGTGTACTCGAAGCCGCCAAGATCCACCGCGCGCACGCCATGCTGGCCCTCACCAGCGCCGACACGACCAACCTCGAAGCCGCCCTGTACGGCCGCTCGGTCAAGGCCGACCTGCGCGTGGCGCTGCGCCTGTACGACGACGACTTCGCCACCGCCGTCTACCGCACCCTGCGCGCCGCCCACCCCCGCGCCCTGACCCGCAGCCGCAGCGTCTCCCACCTCGCGGCACCCGCCTTCGCCGGAGCGATGATGGGCCGTCAGATCCTCGGTGCCATACCGGTCGAACGTACGGTGCTGCTCTTCGCCGCCGTGGAAGTGGCGGGCCTGCCGCAGCTCGAAGGCCGGACGGTCGCCGAGGCGTTCAGTTCCGGTGCGTGGCGTCTCCTGGCCCTGGACACCGCGGCCCCCGACGGCCGCCGCGACGACCTCGGCTCCGCCCGCGCCGCCGACGAGGACGGCGGCGACGCCGGGGGCCGGGGCGCGGGACGACCGCCGCGCCTGGTGTGGGACCTGCACCCCGGCTACGTCCTGCGCTCCGACGACCGCGTCGTCCTCGCGGCCACCCGCCGTGGCCTGGCCGAACTCCTGGGCCGTACGCCCGCGCCGCGCACCGGCTCGGCGTCGCGCTGACAGCGCCGTGCGGCCCGGTCCCTATGCTCCTGTCATGCCGAGTGGCCGCGTCGAGGAGCCGTCAAGGGGCCGTCAACGGCACAGCTACAGGCATCCACAAGCACCAAGACGCATCGAGACCCATCGAGAAGGCGTCAGGAACCCGGGGAAGCGTGTGACAGAGGCCGAAATATCCGAGGAGTATCTGGCCGGGTACGCGCGGATCCTGGCGGACGTCTCCGCCACCGGCCGCCGTCTCACCAGGGACGAGCTGGACTCGCGGCGCGCCCTCGGGGAGCAGGCCGCCGAAGCGGGGCACGGCCTGCGCGCGCTGGTCGGGCGCCACCTGGCCGCCACCCGCGCCGCCTGGCCCGGGGCGTCGGCGGCGCCGGACCGGGTGCTCGCGGCGGTGGAGCAGGTCGTCGACGCCTTCGCCGAGGGCTACGAGCGGGCCCAGCGGCTCGCCGTACGCCAGGAGGAGGCCGCCCGCCGCGAGTTCATCGACGATCTCCTCCACGGCCGCAGCGACCTCGGCCGCCTCGTCGCCCGCGCCGAACGCTTCGGCCTGCGCCTGTCCCAGGCCCACGCCGTCGCCGTGGCCGAAGGGCCGGAGGCGTACGAGGACACCGACCACGTCACCCGCCGGGTGGACCGCGAACTCCTCGGCCGCTTCGGCGACCGCCGCATCCTGCTCGCCACCAAGGACGGCCGGCTCATCTGCATCGTGCCCGGCGACCAGACCGACGTCCTCAACCACTTCGCCAAGCAGGCCCACGCGGCCACGGACGGCGGCCGGGTCGCGATCGGCCGCGCGCACCCCGGCGCGGGCGGCGTGGTCCACTCGTACGAAGAGGCTCTGAACGCCCTCGAACTGGCCGACCGGATGGCACTCGACAGCCCGGTGCTCCGCGCCGCCGACCTCCTGGTCTTCCCGGTCCTCACTCGCGACCGGCAGGCGATGGCGGACCTGGTGCTCAGCGCGCTGGGACCGCTGCGGTGCGCCCGCGGCGGCGCCGAACCGCTGCTGGAGACGCTGAGCGTGTACTTCGACGCGGGCTGCGTGTCGGCGGAGGCCGCGCGCCGGCTCAGCCTGAGCGTACGGGCGCTGACCTACCGGCTGGACCGCATCCACCGGCTCACGGGGTCCGACCCGGCCGACCCCATGCACCGCTACACCCTCCAGACGGCGGTGATCGGCGCCCGGCTGCTGGAATGGCCCGCCAAGGAGATCTGACGCGGGGGGCCGGCGCGCGGGTCGATACCCTGGGCGCCGTTGTGATCCGTGGGCACCATGAGGAGAACCAGAGTGGCCGAGTCCGTCATACCGCCGCCCGACCCACTCGCTCCCAGAGGCACGCCTCTCGGGGCGTCGCGGCGCGGGATCGTCCGGTGGTTCGCGGCTTTTGTCGCCTTCGTCGCGCTCGTTCATTCGAGCATGCTGCTGCTCTACGTCGCCACGGACTTCCCGCTCTCCAGGGCCTACTCCCAGCAGGTCAACGGGTGGATGCGGCCGCTGTTCCCGCAGGACTGGAGCATCTTCGCCCCGGAGCCCTCCAAGTACAACCAGCACCTCGAAGTGCGCGCGAACGACGACGGTGAGTTCGGCCCGTGGATCGACCTCACCGCGCACGACAACGCCGCGTACCGGGGTGAACTGCTCCCCAGCATCGAGGACCAGCTCGTCCTGCGCCGGGCCGTGTCCCAGTACCGGACCAACGCGGCACGCGCCAACGCCGACCGGGCCACCGGCCGCTCCGCGCGCTATCTGCTGAACGTCGTCCTGGTGCGGCTCGACGACATGGGCGAGGAGCCGGGACAGGCCGTACAGCTGCGCCTGAAGAGCACCCGCATACCGCCGCCCGGAACCCCGGGCGACGCCGCCGACACGCGCCCGCGGTACGAGACCCTCGGATACTGGAAGGTCCGGCCATGACCGTACGCGCAGCACTCTCCCTGGGGCTGGAGTCCGCCGGTGGCCTCGGCCGCCAGGTCCGGGACACCGCCCGGAAGCTGACCCTCCAGCCGCTCGCGCCCTACAGCGCGGCGGCGATCCGTATCGGCCTCGGCGGCCTGTACCTGATCCACCTGCTCCGCGAATCGGTACGCGCCGACCGTCTGTGGGGGCCGGGCTCCCCGTTCACGGCCGACCTCTTCGAGCGGACCATGGAGGCACGCGGCCTGGACGGCGCGTTCTCCTGGTGGTACTCGCTCCTCGTCACCGACAGCGCTCTCGTCTTCTGGGCCTGGTACGCGCTGGCCGTCGTCGCCAGCGCGCTGCTGATGCTCGGCTGGCGCACCCGCGCGGTGACCGTGCTCTTCTGGTTCCTCGTGGTGGCGTTCTACATCCGAGGGTCGATGGCCAACAGCGGCTGGGCGCTGCTGAGCCTGCTGTTCGCCAACTTCCTGCTCTTCATCGCCTCGGGCCGCCACTGGTCGCTCGACGCCCGCCGCCGCGCCCGCAGGGCGAAGGAGGGGAAGAAGGCAGCCGGGTCGCGGTTCGTCTTCTGGGGCGAGGAGACGGAGGAACTCCGCCGCCGCCTGGTCACCGTCCTGCACAACGGCGGCATGGCGATGATCGCGCTCCAGGTCATGGTGATCTACGCCTCCGCCGCCATGTACAAGATCCAGGGCGAATCGTGGCGCAACGGCACGGCTCTCTACTACTCGATGATGTACGACGACTTCTCGACCTTCCCCGAGCTCTCGGCCTGGGTCGCGAGTCACGGCACCTTCGCCGCCCTCATGGCCTACGTCACCGTCTTCTCGCAGATGCTGTTCCCGGCGCTGGTGTTCAACCGGCGGCTCAAGTACTGCATCCTCGTCATCATGCTCAGCACGCACATCGGCATCGGCCTGCTGATGGCGCTGCCGATGTTCTCGGCCATCACGATCGTCGGTGACCTGGTGTTCCTGCCGACCACCTTCTGGCTCGCCGCGTCGCGGCTGGTCCGCACGGCGCGGGCGGCTCCGGAGGAGGAGACGAAGCCGCCGGAGCCCGTTCCGCCACCCAGGAACGCGGCGGACGCCGGGGTCGGTTCGACGGCGTAACGCCGGAGCGGTCCGGTTCAGCGGCGGCCGGCTCCCAGGAGTTCGCCCTGGGCGAGGTCCTCGACGAGCAGCCGCTTGGCGATCGCGTCGACGGCGGCCATCAGCTCCTCGTTGCCCGGCCGGCCGCCGTCCATCTCCAGCTGGTCGCCGAGCCACCGCCCCCAGGCCGCGCCGATCACCTCGGCCTCCCGCTCACCCGCCGGGGTGTGCGAGAGCAGGTTGCCGTCGCGGGTGAGGTAGCCCTCGTCGACCATCCGGTCAAAGACCGGCAGCAGCACCTCCGGCGGGACATTGCGGCGGGCGGCGATCAGCCCGAGGCTGGCGTGTCCGACGAGGCGGGTCAGCAGCGCCACCTGCATGACCGCCCAGGCGCCCGCGATGTCCAGCCGGGTGTCGGAGCCGCTGACGATCCACCGAGCCGTGTCCGGCCCCTTGGCGCGGAGGATCTGCGCGACGGACAGCTCCAGCAGCTTGGCCGAATCGCCCGACATGGGCGACGCGAACCCCTCACCCATGTCGGTGGACCCGGCGCGGGCGGTGTCACGCAGTTTGACCTGCTTGAGGAACAGCGACACCACGAAGCCGACGACCGCGACCGGGACCGTCCACAGGAACACCGTGTGCAGCGAGTCGGCGTACGCCTGCACGATCGGCTCCGCCTGCGCGGGCGGCAGCGCGTGCACGCCCTCCGGGCTCTGCGCGGCCCCGGTCAGGGCCCCCGGGTCCGCCCCGCCGGCGCGGGCGGCCTCGGTGACGCCCGCGGTCAGGTTGGGCCGCAGGGAGTTGGCGTAGATGGTGCCGAAGACGGCGGTGCCGAACGACATGCCGAGCGTACGGAAGAAGGTGACGCCGGAGGTGGCCGTCCCGAGGTCGGAGTACTCGACGGTGTTCTGCACGGCGATCGTCAGGACCTGCATGCACAGGCCGATCCCGACGCCCAGCACGAACATGTAGAGCGACTCCAGCCAGGTGCTGGTGCCGGTGTCCATCAGGGACAGCAGGAGCAGGCCGATGCCCATGACGAGCGAGCCGACGATCGGGAAGATCCGGTACGTGCCCGTCTTGCTGACGACGTTGCCGCTGAAGACGGACGCGATGAGCAACCCGACGATCATGGGGAGCGTACGGACGCCCGAGACCGTGGCGGAGTCCCCGTCGACGTACTGGAGATACGTCGGCAGGAAGATCATCGCGCCGAGCATCGCGAAGCCGACGACGAAGCTGAGGATCGAGCACACGGTGAAGACCGGGTTCGAGAACAGCCGCATGGGCAGCATGGGCTCGACGGCGCGCGTCTCGGCGTAACAGAACAGCGCGAGCGCGATCAGGCCGCCCGCGAAGAGGCCGATGATGACGGCCGAGCCCCAGGCGTACTCGTTGCCGCCCCAGCTGGTCGCCAGGATCAGGGCGCTCGCGCCGACCGCCACGAGCGCGATGCCGAGGTAGTCGATGACCGGGCGGGCAGCCGAGCGCACCGCGGGGATGTTGCGGGCGGCGGCGATGACCACGACGATCGCGATCGGCACGTTGACGTAGAACGCCCAGCGCCACGTCAGGTGGTCGGTGAACAGGCCGCCGAGCAGCGGGCCGATGACGGTGGCGACGCCGAAGACCGCGCCGATCGCGCCCTGGTACTTCCCGCGCTCGCGCAGCGGGATGACGTCGGCGATCAGCGCCATCGAAGTGACCATCAGCCCGCCCGCGCCGACGCCCTGGAGGGCGCGCCAGGCGATCAGGAGGGTCATGTTGCCGGAGAGGCCGCACAGGAACGAACCGGTGATGAAGACGACGGCCGAGACCTGGAAGACGAGCTTGCGGCCGAACAGGTCGCCGAACTTCCCGACCAGGACGGTGGCGACGGTCTCCGCCAGCAGGTAGGCGGTGACCACCCACGACATGTGTTCGGCGCCGCCGAGTTCCGCGACGATGGTCGGCAGGGCGGTGCCGACGATCGTCTGGTCCAGAGCGGCCAGCAGCATTCCGAGCATGATCGTCCCGAAGACGATGTTGCGCTGCCGGCGGTCGAGCACGGGCGGCGCCGAGGCCGCCGCCCGTGCGGGTACCGGGGCCGTGGCCGGGCTGGTCTCGCGGGTGGTGGTCACCCTTGCACCCTCACACCGGCGAGTACGACACGCACGCGCTGACGGTCCGTACGCCGTACGGCGGCGCCGCGCACACCATTTCCCCACAGGGCCCGGTGCACCACGACGGGGTCATGGGTCCTCGTACTGGGCAGGCTTCAGCGACGGGTGGGCACACCGGGCTGAGGGGGGCGGCATGGCGGACTTCGCGGTGATCGGCGGCGGCATCGGAGGACTCGCGACCGCGCTCTTCGCGGCCCGGCGCGGCCACCGGGTGACCGTCTTCGAACGCGACGCCCGCGCCCCCGGGGGCAGCCGCTCCGCCCTGGACGAGGACTTCTTCGGCTGGCGGCGCCCCGGCGTACCCCAGGCCGCCCAGCCGCACCTGATGCTCGGCGCCGCCCGCTCCGTGCTCCGCGCCGAAGCCCCCGACGTCTACGCCACGATCATGCGGCTCGGCGCCCGCGAACGGCACGAGCTGGACTGGTTCGAGGAACGGCCCCCGGCCCGCGCCGGCGACGAGCACCTGGTGATGGTCCAGGCGCGCCGCATCGTCGTCGAGACGGCGCTCACCGAAGCGCTGCGTGCCGAGCCGCGCGCCGCCCTGCGCTACGGCGAGCCCGTCACCGGGCTGCTCGTCGACCCGTCGTGCGCGCCGCCGCGCGTACGCGGCGTACGGACACCCCTCGGGGCGTACGAGGCCGAGCTGGTGATCGACGCGGGCGGCCGCCGGTGCGCCTCGGGGGAGTGGCTGACCGCGGCGGGCTGCCGCCCCCCGGTCGTGGAGCGCCACCGTACCGGCATCGCGTACTTCTGCCGCTGGTACCAATTGCCCGCCGGCCGTACGGACGGCCCCTCCCGGCCCTGGACCGTCTCCGGAGGAAGCTTCGCCGGCTGCGCCGTCTTCCCCGCCGACAACGGCCTGTTCGCCGTCACCCTTTTCGTGCACACCGAGGACCCGACGCGTGGCGCCCTGCGCGACCCCGCCGTCTTCGAGGCGGCGGCCCGCACCTTTCCGCCCGGGGAGGCGTGGCTGGAGCTGGGAGCCCGGCCGCTCTCCCCGGTGCTCGCGACCGCCGGCCTCGACAACCGCTGGAGCGCCCTGGTCGACGAACAGGGACCCGTCGCCACCGGCATGGTCGGCGTCGGTGACGCCGTCACGCACACCAACCCGACCATCGGGCAGGGGATGTCGCTCGCGCTGTGGGCGGCCCGCCGGCTCGCCCTGGAGACGGACCCGGGCGCGGGGCGCGACCGGGGCCACGGCAGGGAGCCCCGCCCGGCCCCCGGGTCCCCGGACTTCGTCGCCGAGCACTACGCCTGGGCCCTGCGCACCCTCAAGCCGTGGTTCGACTTCCAGGTCACGGCGGACCGCGCGATCGGCGAGCGTTTCGCCGCCCGGGAGTTCACGGCGGGCCCCGCCCGGCATATGGCCGCGCTCTTCGAGTGCGCCCAGGAGGACCCGGAAGTGATGCGGGCGCGCGCCAGGGTCCGGCACCTCGTGGCGCCGCCCCCCGAAGCGTACGGAGCCCCCGAGGTCAGGCGGCGGGTGGAGGCGTGGCTGGCCGCGCACCCCGGTTACCTGCCGAGCGCGGCCGGCCCCGACCGCCGGGAGTGGGACAAGATCACCGCCCCCTGAGCCCGGCTCCGCGTCACCGCGTCCCGAGGACGTCCGCGAGGTCGTAGCTCACCGGCTCCTCCAACTGGGCGTACGTACAGCTCTCGGGCGTACGGTCCTCACGCCACCGGCGGAACCTGGCCGTGTGCCGGAACCGGTCGCCCTCCATGTGGTCGTACGCCACCTCGCACACCGCCTCCGGACGCAGCGCCACCCACGACAGGTCCTTTTTACCGGACCAGCGGCTCGGGGCGCCCGGCATCCGGGAGCTCTCGTGGGCCCTCTCGTCCGTCCAGGCCGCCCACGGGTGGCCCTCCGCCTCCGGCGACTCCATCCGCAGCGGCCCCAGCTCGTCGATCAGCTCCTGGCGGCGGCGCATCGGGAACGCCGCGCACACCCCGACGTGCTGAAGGCGGCCAGCGTCGTCGTAGAGGCCGAGCAGGAGCGAGCCGACGACGGCGCCGGTCTTGTGGAACCGGTAGCCGGCGACCACGCAGTCCGCCGTGCGCTCGTGCTTGATCTTGTACATCAGGCGGGTGTCGGGTCGGTACGGCATGGACTCCGGCTTGGCCAGCACCCCGTCGAGACCCGCCCCCTCGAAGTGCTCGAACCACTCCCTGGCCACCTCGATGTCCGTCGTCGCGGGCGCCAGGTGGACCGGCGGCGGCGCGCCTTCCAGCGCCCCGGCCAGCGCGCTGCGCCGGTACCCGAACGGGGCGTCGAGCAGGGCCTCGTCGTCCAGGGCCAGCAGGTCGAACGCGATGAAGCTCGCGGGCGTCCGCTCGGCCAGCGTCCGCACGCGCGAGTCGGCCGGATGGATGCGCTCGCTCAGGCGGTCGAAGTCGAGCCGGCCGTTGTGGACGACCACGATCTCGCCGTCCACGACGCAGCGGGGCGGCAGCGCCGCGCGCAGCGACTCGACCAGCTCCGGGAAGTAGCGGACCAGCGACTTTCCCGTCCTGCTGCCGATCTCGATCTCGTCGCCGTCCCGGTGGACGATCGCGCGGAACCCGTCCCATTTGGCCTCGTACTGCATGCCGGGCCCAGGCGGGATGGTGGCCACGGCCTTGGCCAGCATCGGTTTCACGGGTGGCATCACCGGGAGATCCATGGCTCGATTCTGCGACTGTTCGCACCGGATCGCCCGACATGGACACCGTGTGTCCCGGTGTGCGGCAAAAGCCCGACCGGCTTAGCGTGGCGGACATGGGTGAAGCGGTGGAGCTGCATGCCGGAGAGCGGACCGTACGGCTGTCGAGTCCGGACAAGATCTACTTTCCCGAGTCCGGCTACACCAAGTGGGACGTGGCGCAGTACTACCTCGCCGTGGGCGACGGGATCACCCGCGCCCTGCGCGACCGCCCGACCACCCTCGAACGCTTCCCCGAGGGCGTCGGCGGCGAGTCCTTCTTCCAGAAGCGGGTCCCCAAGAACCTCCCCGACTGGATCCCCACCGCCCGGATCGCCTTCCCCAGCGGCCGCACCGCCGACGAGATGTGCCCCACCGAGACCGCCGCCGTGCTCTGGGCCGCGAACCTGGGCTGTTTGACCTTCCACCCCTGGCCGGTACGCCGCGACCGCCCCGAGCACCCCGACGAACTGCGCATCGACCTGGACCCCCAGCCCGGCACGGACTTCGCGGACGCGGTCAGGACCGCGCACGAACTCCACGCGCTGCTCGACGAGCACGGCCTGCGCGGCTGGCCCAAGACCTCCGGGGGCCGCGGACTGCACGTGTACGTGCCGATCGAGCCCCGGTGGACGTTCACCGAGGTACGCCGCTGCGCCATCGCCGTCGGCCGCGAGCTTCAGCGGCGCATGCCCGAGCGGGTCACCACCGCCTGGTGGAAGGAGGAGCGGGGCGAGAAGATCTTCGTCGACTACAACCAGACGGCGCGCGACCGCACCATCGCCTCCGCGTACTCCGTACGGCCGCGCCCGCACGCTCCCGTCTCCGCGCCCCTGACCTGGGACGAGCTGGACGAGGCCGACCCTCGCGCGTTCGACATCGCCACCATGCCCGTGCGGTTCGCCGAGCTCGGCGACGTACACGCGGACATGGACGACCACGCATTCGGGCTGGAGAGCCTGCTGGAGCTGGCCCAACGCGACGAACACGACCACGGCCTGGGCGACATGCCGTACCCGCCGGACTACCCGAAGATGCCGGGCGAGCCGAAGCGGGTCGCGCCGAGCAGGGCGAAGCACGAGGACGCGTGAGCCACCGATGACCGGCGCACCGGAAGAGGCGGGGGAGGCGTCGCACGGTGCGCACGGCAGACCGCCGACCCGCGCCGAGAAGTGGGCGGCCTTCAAAGAGTCACCGTTCCTGCCCGCCCTCGTCCTGGTGTTCATCCTCGCCCTCGCCGCCGGGCTCTTCGCCGGCTCCTACACGTACACGATGGCCAACCCCACGCCGCACCGGATTCCCACCGCGGTGGTCGGGAGCCTGGAGAGCGGCGGCGGGCGGGCGTTCGTCACCGGCATGGAGAAGGCGCTCAACACCTCACTCGTGCTGACCCGTTACGCCACGTACGCCGGGGCGCGCGACGCCGTCGACGAGCAGGACGAGTTCGCGATCCTGCGGCCCCGGGGCCCGGGCGTGGAACTCGACGTGGCGGGCGCGTCCGGCGCCTCCGTCGCGCAGGTCCTCGCCGAAACGGGCGCGGAGGTAGGTCAACGGACCGGCGTACCCGTCGTGATCAGGGACATCAAGCCCCTCCAGGACGGTGACCCGCGCGGGCTCGCCCTCTTCTACATCTCGCTCGCGGCCGTCATCATCGGGTTCGTCGGTGCCATCCAGCTCAGCGTCCACGCCCGCGGCCTGAATCCGGCCGAGCGCATCGCCTTCACCCTCGCCTACGCGCTCCTGGGCGCGTTCGCGATCGCCGCCACGGTGGACTGGCTGCTCGGGGCGCTCGACCTGCCGTTCGCCGAGTCGTGGTTCATCCTGGCGCTGACGATGTTCACATCGGGCATGGTCTTCACGATGTTCAACACCCTCATGGGCCGCTGGGCGATGGTCCCCACCTGGGGGCTGATGGTGCTCCTCGGCAACCCGTCGTCGGGCGGCGCGGTGTCCTGGCCGCTGCTGCCGTCCGCACTCGGCCACATCGGCCGGTGGCTGCCGCCGGGCGCCTCCGTCAACGCGCAGCACACGGCCGTGTACTTCCAGGGCCACCAGCACCTCTTCCCCTTCCTGGTGCTGGCCGCCTGGTCCCTGGTCTCCTGCACGGTCTTCTGGGTCTACCGCCACCGTCACCCCGGCGGACGCGACCGCGTGCCCGCGCACGCCGCCGAGCCCGCCGGGGCGTAGGCCGCGGTCCCCTACAGCTCCTTGACGCGGATGTCGCGGTACGAGATCACGTCGGTGGTCCCGTGGACCTGGAGGCCGATGTAGCCGGAGGCGTACCGCCGGCCGTCCGTCCCCGGGTCGTCGGCGCGCGGCGGGGAGAAGTCCTGCCCGCCGTTGTTGTCGAACTCGTTGATCAGGACACCGTTCCTGAAGACCGAGTAGTGCTGGCCCTCCACCCGGATCTCGTAGTCGTTCCAGGTGCCCTTGGGCGTGACGCCCGCCCCGCCCAGGCCCACCCGGTCGAAGCCGTACACCGAGCCGGTCTTGTACATGTCGCCGTCCGGGCGGTCCAGGATCTGCACCTCGTGCCCGTACTTGATGGCGACCCACTCCGGACGCGGCTCCTCCGGATGGTCGTGGACCTGCGGGAAGCGGACGAAGACACCGGCGTTGGCGTTGCCCGTGCCGGGGGCGTCGTCGCGCCAGCGCAGCTTGAGGGAGAAGTCCTCGTAGCGGCGCTCCGGGAACCACAGCATGCCCATGCCGGGCGTCGTCGTGCTGCTCGTCATCGAGCCGTCCGCGTTCAGGCCGAACGAACCGCCGCCCACCTGCTGCCACTTGGCGAAGGAGGACCGCGTTCCGTCGAACAGGTCGCGGTACCCGGCCGTCTGACCCGGCTTGCCGATGCCGGACTGCCTGGCGGCGCGGTAGATCTTCCGGTGCTCCCGCTCGTCGATCACACCGTCGTACAGCAGCTTGTCGAGGACCTTGTCGACGTGCTTGAGGAACAGGGCCTGGGAGGTCCACTCCCGCTCGTCCTCGATCAGCTCGTTGATGGTGCACCGGCTGCGCGTGATGCGATTCGGTACGCCCGTGTCGACCGTGCCGACGATGACGGTCAGCCGCTCGTCGTGCTCCGGGCAGTTCGGCGCGGGTACGCCGCCGCCCTCCGCGACCGTGAAGGCCACCTGCTTGGCGACGGACGTGTTGCCCGCCTTGTCGGTCGCGCGGTGGGAGACCGTGTGCCGGCCGACGCGGTCGACGATCACCGGCACGGTGTACGCCAGGTACGGGCCGCCGTCCAGCGAGTACTCGACCTTGTCGACGCCCGAGCCGCCCGCGTCCGTCGCGGCGAGCGCCACCTTGGCGCTGGTGATGTACGCGCCGTCGGCGTTCTTGTCGCCGGTCACCGTCGCCGTCGTCTCCGGCGGGGTCTTGTCCTCGGTCGGCGGGGCGACGACGGTGAAGTCGACGGCCTTCTCGGCGGCGGTGTTGCCCGCCTTGTCGGTGGCCCGGTACCGGATCTTGTGTGTACCGACCTGGTGGACCATGACCGGGCCGCTGTACGCCGTCCAGGCACCGGACGCCCCGAGCGCGTACTCGATCGTGTTGACGCCCGAACCGGCGTCGGACGCGGTCACCGTGACCGTCGCCATGCCCAGGTAGCGGCCCTCGGGATTCTTCTCACCGCTCACCGTCGCCGAGGTCTCCGGCGGGGTCTTGTCGTCGGTCGGCGGGGCGACGACGGTGAAGTCGACGGCCTTCTCGGCGGCGGTGTTGCCCGCCTTGTCGGTGGCCCGGTACCGGATCTTGTGCGTACCGAATTGGTGGACCATGACCGGCGCGGTGTACGGCTGCCACGCGCCGTCCGCCCCGACCGCGAACTCGATCCTGTCCACGCCCGAGCCCGCGTCGGTCGCCGCCAGCGTCACCGAGGCGTGTCCGACGTACGCGCCGTCGGCGTTCTTCTCGCCCTCCACCTTCGCGGAGGTCTCCGGCGCCGTGGTGTCCTCGCCGCCGCCCTCGGTGACGGTGAGAATGCCCTGCATCGAGCCGTGCCCCGGGATCGTGCAGTGGTAGAAGTACCGGCCGGGGGTGAGGGTGACGGTGGCGGTGTGCCGGCCGCCCTGGGCGTCACTCGGGTTGGCGAGCATGTTCAGCTGTACGTCGTTGTTGTACTCGGGGTCGGAGACGTCGAACGTCAGCGTGTGCGGCATCCCGGTCGTGTTGCCGGTCGCCGCGCTGTTCTCGAAGACGATCGTCGTCTCGCCTGCCACCGCCGTCCTCGGGAAGGTCAGGTAGCGGTCGATCGGGTCGCCGGCGGTCCAGGTGAGGGTCTGAGCGGCGGCGGCCCGCGTCGCCGCCCCGCCGTCCTCGCGGCCGTACGCCGCCGTCGACGTCAGGCCGAGGACCATCAGCAGGGCGGCCGCGAGCGCCGTCCACAGGTGAGGAGCTCTTCGTTTCAGCTTCACTGCCTACTCCGCCTTCCTGGCCAGGTCGGCGGCGGCCGGCGTCGGCTCGCCGCCCTTGTACGTCACGCGCCACAGCGCCGACTTGGCGTCCGAGGTGAAGAACCCGCGCCCGTAGTCGAGGACGTAGAGCGAGCCGTCCGGCGCGAACTTCCAGTCCATGAGGTTGCGGATGCCGTCCGCGCCCACCGGAATGATCTTCTTCAGGGACTCGGCGTGCGTGGGAAGCCCGCCGTTGCCCACGGTCTTAGGGTCGGTCAGCACCGCGTGGCGCGGCTGGTCGCCGTCGTAGAAGTCCCCGACGAACCACTTGCCGTCCCAGTACGACGGCCACTTGCCCTCGCTGTCGCTCGCCGCGTCGTACCGGTAGACCGGGCCGTTCATCGTCGCCTGGCCGCCGCCCTTGAGCCACGGCAGGAGGATCTTCTGTTCCTCCTGCTTGTAGCTCGGCACGCCGTTGGCATCGCGCGGGTAGTCCACGCCGCCACCCTGGGGCGAGTACCAGATGGTGTTGGGCGTGACGGGCGGGAGGTTGACCAGGCCGTCGTTGTTCGGGGACTCGTTCTTCGGCTTGGCGCAGTCGTACCAGCCCAGCGGCTTGGCCGGGTCGGGCAGATTGCGGTCGCGGTACGGCTGGTTGTTGCCCATGCAGTACGGCCAGCCGTGGTTGCCCGGCTTCGTGATCGCGGCGAAGGTGTCGTACTTCGCAGGGCCCCAGGTGGTGCTGGGCGCCCCGGCGTCCGGGCCGACCCAACCGGCGTACAGGATGTCGGTCTTCGGATCGACCGCGATACGCGCCGGGTTGCGCACGCCCATCACATAGATCTCGCCGCGCGTCTTGCCGCCGCCCTCGTCCGGCTCCCTGCCCGTGAAGAGATTGCCCTCGGGGAGCGTGTACGTACCGTCGTCCTCGGGTGGATCCGCAGGATTTTGCCGTTGAGGTTGTTCGTGTTGCCGGCGGTACGGCGGGCGTCCGCGAAGGACACGCCCTTGAAGTTCGGCTCCGGGTTGTTGCCGGAGTAACCGTCGCTGAAGCGCGAGGAGTTGTTGTCACCCGTGGCGATGTAGAGGTTCTGCTTCGAGTCCCACGCCAGGCCGCCTCCGGAGTGGCAGCAACTGTGGATCTGCACCGGCCACTTCAGCAGGACCTTCTCGGAGGCGAGGTCCAGCTTGTTGGTGGCGAGGTCGAGCGTGAAGCGGGAGACGCGGCGCTCGGCCATGTGCGTGTCGCGGTTGATCCGCGAGTGGGGTGTGTAGTGCAGGTACACCCAGCCGTTGGTGAGGAAGTCCGGGTCCGTCTCGACGCCGAGCAGCCCCTCCTCGTTCTTGACCAGCTCGTCGCCGCCGCCCTTGTTGCCGAAGACGGTGAGGGCGCCCGCGAGCGTCACCTTCTTCGTCTTCGGGTCGTAGACGTGGATCTGGCCCTGGCCCTTGCCGATGTCGGGGTTGTTCCAGTCGGTGACGACCGGCGCGTTGCCGTCGCCGCCGCCCCGGCCGATGTAGATGACCCGGCCGTCCTTCGCGGTCACCAGGCCGTGCGGCTCACCGATCTGGTCCGACTGGCCGGGCTGGTTGGGCGCGGTGAGGCGCTCGGCCTTGTAGTGGGCGTTGACGCCCGCCTTGCAGTCGGCCCGTACGAGGCGCGTCGTCCACTGGAGGGCGCCGCGCAGGTGGTCGCGGAAGTCCGCCTCCTGGAAGGACTCGGCCGTACCGCCCATGCCGGTGTAGAAGGACCGGCCGCCGTCGTAGTCCCGGCACCAGGAGACCGGGTGGTCCCAGCCGTTCGCGCTCGTCCCGGGCTTGTACGTCGCCTCACGGACGCGCGCCACGGTGTGGACGTCCCCGGACGGGTTCTTCGTCCAGTTCAGCCACTTGTCGGGGCGCTTCCACTGGAGCGGGAGAGCCTTGGCCGCCGGGTGCTGCCGGTCGCCGACCTCCACGGTCGCGCGCTGTACGCCGGTGGGCCCGCCCGAGGCGGGCCGCGCCCCGATCAGGCCGCCGAACCAGTCGGAGTACGGTTCGGTGCGCGCCGCGTCGTGAATCCCGAGGAAGCCGCCGCCGGCCTCCATGTACGCCTCCAGCCCCGCCTCCTGCTCGGGATCAAGGACGTCGCCGCTGCCGGTCAGGAACACGACGGCGTTGAACTTGCCCAGTCGGGCGGCGGTGAAGACGCTCGCGTCGTCCGTGGCTTCGACGCGGAAGCGCTGCGCCGCCGGGCCGGACCGGCCGATGGCCTCGATGGCCTCGATGCCGGCGTTGACGGTCGGTGGCTCGTCGGCGCCCGCCGAACCGTGGAAGACGAGCACACGGACGTTCGCGCCGCCGGGCGGAGACGGCAGTGCGGGGAGCGACAACGTTGTCGTGGGCGGAGGCTCCGGGTACGGCCTGGCGGCGGCCGAGGCGCCGCCGAGCAGGCCGGTTGCGACAACTCCCGCTGTCAGCAAGGCCGTCAGGCCGCTTCGGCGTCTTGACCGGTGATGTGGTGCGCGCTGCATGTGTTCACCCATCCCTCAGTGGTCACAGGAACAGCCGATGAAGCTAGACCTCTTTTCGCGACGCGCCAAGAGGTATGACCGTAATGCCGCCAACTTTGTCCTTGGTGTGGATGAACTGGGGCGCTCCCGCTACGGTGTGCCCGTCAATCTCCGGTACGCGCGTGGGGAGTTCGGACCATGGACAGACGAAGCTTCAACCGGCGGCTGCTGGCAGGCGGAGCCGTCGCGGCGACCGGCGTGACATCGTTGTCGCTCGCGGGCTCCGCGAGCTCCGCGGCGGCGGAGGGCCCGCCGAGGACCGCTCCGGCCGGCGGTCGGGTCCACCGGCTGAAGATGTACGCCGAGAAGCTCCCCGACGGGCAGCTGGGCTACGGTTTCGAAAAGGGCAAGGCGTCGGTGCCGGGGCCGCTGATCGACATCGTCGAGGGCGACACCGTGCACATCGAGTTCGAGAACACGCTCGACGTGCCCGCGAGTCTCCATGTGCACGGCGTCGACTACGACATCGCCAGTGACGGCACCAGACTGAGCAGGAGTCATGTCGAGCCCGGCGGGACCCGGACGTACACCTGGCGCACGCATCTCCCGGGCCGGCGCAAGGACGGCACCTGGCGGAGCGGCAGCGCGGGGTACTGGCACTACCACGACCATGTGGTGGGCACGGATCACGGAACGGGTGGGATCCGCAAAGGGCTCTACGGCGGAGTGATCGTCCGGCGCAAGGGCGACATCCTGCCGGACAAGACCTTCACCATCGTCTTCAACGACATGACGATCAACAACAGGCCGGCGCACCAGAGCCCCGACTTCCGGGCCACCGTGGGGGATCGCGTCGAGATCGTCATGATCACGCACGGCGAGTTCTACCACACGTTCCACATGCACGGTCACCGCTGGGCCGACAACCGCACCGGCCTGCTCACCGGCCCCGACGATCCCAGCCGGGTGGTCGACAACAAGATCACGGGGCCGGCCGACTCGTTCGGTTTCCAGATCACCGCCGGGGAACACGTCGGCGCGGGAGCCTGGATGTACCACTGCCATGTGCAGAGCCATTCCGACATGGGGATGGCCGGACTCTTCCTCGTGGCGAAACCCGACGGGACGATCCCGGGACACGAACCCCACCACCCGCCGGAGCACGCGCACTAGGACCGGCTGATTCCGGCCTGCGGGGGGCGTTGACCGGACGTTGAGAAGACGTTGAGCGGATGTTGATCCATCGGGGGAAGGGTGGGGAGCATGTCCATCAACATCACTCACGAGCCCGAACTCTCCTGGCAGGAGAGCGCACTGTGCGCTCAGGCCGGGCCCGAGTTCTTCTTCCCGGCCCCCGGCAGCTCCACCCGTGAGGCCAAGCAGCTCTGCGGCGCCTGCGAAGGGCGGGTCGCCTGCCTGGAGTACGCGCTCACGAACGACGAGCGGTTCGGCGTCTGGGGCGGACTCTCCGAGAAGGAAAGACTGGGCCTCAGGCGCGGCGCGACGCGCTGACCGTACGCCCCCTGGCACGTCGGCTCACCGCCGTACATGCTGAGATCCGCACCGTCCGCGAACCGCCAGGGGGAGACGCGTTGAGCAGCAACGGCGACATGAGGGCGTACGACTACGTCGTCGTGGGGGCCGGATCGGCAGGCTGTGTGCTCGCCGCCCGCCTCTCCGAGGACCCCACCGTGCGCGTCGCGCTGGTCGAGTCGGGCGGCCGGGACCGCAAGGCCGAGATACGGATCCCCGCGGCGTTCCCCAAGCTCTTCAAGACGCCGTACGACTGGGACTTCACCACCGCCGGGCAACCGGAGCTGGGCGACCGCGAGCTGTACTGGCCGCGCGGCCACGGGCTGGGCGGCTGCTCGTCGCTCAACGCGATGATGTGGGTGCGCGGCCACCGCGACGACTACGACGCCTGGGGCGAGGCGGCCGGGGCCGAGTGGTCGTACGACGGGATCGAACCCTTCTTCCGGCGGGCGGAGCGGTGGACGGGCGACACGTCGGCCGTCGGCGGCCGCTCGGTGTACGGGACGGCCGGGCCGATGTTCGTCGCGCCGCCGCGCGACCCGAATCCGACCACCGCGGCCTTCCTCGCGGCCTGCCGGGGAGCGGGGCTGACGGAACTCCCGGAGCTGAACGGTCCCGACCCCAGCGGGTTCTCCCCGACTCCGGTCAACCAGCGCGCGGGGCGCAGGTGGAGTACGGCCGACGGCTACCTGAAACCGGCCGCGCGGCGCCGGAACCTGGACGTGGTCACGGGCGCGCGGGTACGGCGGCTGACCTTCGACGGCACCCGGGCCAACGGCGTGGTCACGGAGGGCGGCGCGGTGCTGCGGGCCCGGCGGGAGGTGATCCTGAGCGCGGGCGCCATCGGGTCGCCGCACCTGCTGATGCTCTCCGGCATCGGCGACCCGGACCACCTCCGGGAGGCCGGGATCGAGCCGCGGGCGGAATCCCCGGACGTCGGCCGCCACCTCCAGGACCACCTGTCCACCGCGGTCGCCATGCGCTGCCCGCTGCCCGTGACCCTGACGGGCGCGGACACGCTCGCCAACGTGGGCCGCTTCCTGCTGTCCGGGCGCGGGCCGCTCACCTCCAACGTCGGAGAGGCCGTCGCGTTCGTGCGCAGTACGCCCGGACTGGCCGCCCCCGACATCGAGCTGATCTACGCCCCGGTGCCCTTCCTCGAGCACGGCCTCACGCCGCCGGCCGAGCACGGCGTCACCATAGGGGTCGTCCTGCTCCAGCCGGCGAGCGAGGGACGCGTCACCCTCACCGACGCGCGGGTGGCCACCGCGCCCCGCATCGACCCCGGGTATCTGACGGACGTGTCCGACCTGCGGCGGCTGATGGCGGGCGTGCGCACGGCCGAGGCCCTGTTCGCGGACAGCGCGTTCGCGCCGTACACGGCGGGCCCGATGGCGCCCTATCCCGGCATCGTCGACGACGAGGCGCTGGCCCGGTCGGTGCGGGAGTCCTGCGAAACGCTCTACCACCCGGTCGGCACGTGCCGGATGGGGTCCGACGAGGGGTCGGTGACCGATCCGGGGCTGCGGGTCAGGGGAGTGGAGGGGCTGCGCGTGGTGGACGCCTCGGTGATGCCCCGGATCACGCGGGGGCACACGCAGGCACCCACGGTGGCGATCGCCGAGAAGGCGGCGGAACTCGTCCGCGAGGACGCCCGGGTGCGGCGGCCGGCTTCCTGACCCGCGGGGACAGCCTGGCCCGCTGAACCTGCCCGACCTGCGGAAACAGCCGCGCCGCCACCCGGTACAGGGCGTACGTGACGCGGCCTGTGCCGTGGTGACGGCGTACAGCCGACAAGGGGGAGCGCCGGGAAGCGCGGCGGGTCAGGAGGCGGCGCGGGCGGCCATCCGGGCCTTGCGCGCGGCCAGCTTCTCGTCGAATTTGCTCGCCTCGGCATCCAGCCCGTTCATGTACAGGCCGAGCTCCTCCTGTGCCTTGAGGCCCTCCGGGCCGAGCCCGTCGATCTCCAGGACCTTGAGGTAGCGCAGGACGGGCTGGAGCACGTCGTCGTGGTGGATGCGCATGTTGTAGATCTCGCCGATCGCCATCTGGGCGGCGGCGCGCTCGAAGCCGGGCATGCCGTGACCGGGCATCCGGAAGTCGACGACGACGTCGCGCACCGACTGCATCGTCAGGTCGGGAGCGATCTCGAAGGCCGCGCCCAGCAGGTTGCGGTAGAAGACCATGTGCAGGTTCTCGTCGGTCGCGATACGCGCCAGCATGCGGTCGCAGACGGGGTCGCCCGACTGGTGGCCGGTGTTGCGGTGCGAGACGCGGGTCGCGAGCTCCTGGAAGGCGACGTACGCGACCGAGTGCAGCATCGAGTGGCGGTTGTCGGACTCGAAGCCCTCCGACATGTGCTGCATACGGAACGCCTCGAGCTTGTCCGGGTCAACGGCACGGGACGTCAGCAGGTAGTCCCGCATCACGATGCCGTGCCGGCCCTCTTCGGCCGTCCAGCGGTGCACCCAGGTGCCCCAGGCGCCGTCGCGGCCGAAGAGGGAGGCGATCTCGTGGTGGTAACTGGGGAGGTTGTCCTCGGTCAGGAGGTTCACCACGAGCGCGATCTTGCCGATGTCCGTGACCTTCGACTGCTCGGGCTCCCAAGCCTGACCGTCGTCGAAGATGCCGGGGAAGTTCCTGCCGTCGGAGAACGGCACGTACTCGTGCGGCATCCAGTCCTTGGCGACCTTGAGATGGCGGTTGAGTTCCTTCTCCACCACCTCTTCCAGCGCGTACAGCAGTCGGGCGTCGGTCCACGCGTCCGAACTGCCGAGTTGGGGAGAGGTGATCGTCACTGGTGCTCCTGGGGACGGGGGCGGGGGCATGAAGTACCTACGGCTTCGTAGGTTACGTGACCGTAGGTTAAGGGGGTCGTAAGAGTTGAGCCAAGTCCCCGGCGGTAATGTCCCCTTACCGTCAGTTATGACACCAGGTCACCCGGGTGGACCGAGAGCCATGTCACGCCCACATCGTTTCGCCGGACCACCCGAAATCAGCCCAAAGACTCCTCCCGGTCCTCGCCGTCCTCCTCGTCGCCCGTCCGCCCCAGCTCCAGCCGCCGCGTGATCCCGATGGACTCCAGGAACGGCTCGTCGTGGCTCGCCACGATCAGCGCCCCTTCGTACGACTCCAGCGCCTGCGTCAGCCTCCGCACACTCGCCATGTCCAGGTTGTTCGTCGGCTCGTCCAGCAGGAGCAGCTGCGGCGCCGGTTCGGCCAGCAGCAGCGCCGCCAGCGTCGCCCGGAACCGCTCGCCGCCGGACAGCGTCCCGGCCGGCTGATCCGCTCGGGCCCCCTTGAACAGGAAGCGCGCCAGCCGCGCCCTGATGGCGTTGTTGGTCGCCGACGGCGCGAACCTCGCCACGTTCTCGGCCACCGTCAGCGCGTCGTCCAGTACGTCGAGCCGCTGGGGCAGGAAGCGCAGCGGCACATGAGCGACCGCCTCGCCCGCGACCGGTTCCAGCTCCCCGGTGATCGTGCGCAGCAGCGTCGTCTTGCCCGCGCCGTTGCGCCCGGTCAGTGCGATCCGCTCCGGTCCGCGGATCTCGAACTCGCCGGCGACCGAGGACCCGTACCGGAGTCCGAGGTCACACAGCGTCAACACCCTGCGCCCGGGATGCACGGTCGTCCACGGCAGTTCGACGCTGATCTCGTCGTCGTCGCGCACCGCGTCCACCGCGCCGCTCAGCCGCTCCCTGGCCTCCGCCAGTTTCTCGGCGTGCATGATGCGGTGCTTGCCCGCCGACTCCTGCGCGGCGCGCTTGCGTGCGTTCATGACGATCTTCGGCTCGCGCTTGGTGTCGTACATCTTCTGCCCGTACCGCTTGCGGCGGGCCAGCTTCACCTGCGCGTCAGCCAGCTCCTTCTTCTGCCGGTGCACATCGGCCTCCGCGACCCGCACCATGCGTTCGGCCGCCTCCTGTTCGACGGCGAGCGCCTCCTCGTACGCCGAGAAGTTGCCGCCGTACCAGCGGACTTCACCGTCCCGCAGCTCGGCGATCTGGTCGACACGCTCCAGCAGTTCACGGTCGTGGCTGACCACGATCATGACGCCCGACCACGACTCGACGGCGGCGTAAAGGCGCCCGCGCGCCCATCGGTCCAGGTTGTTCGTCGGCTCGTCGAGGAGGAGTACGCCGGGCCGGCGCAGCAGCAGCGCGGCCAGCCGCAGCAGCACCGACTCGCCGCCCGACACCTCGCCGATGGTCCGGTCGAGGCCGACACGGTGGAGCCCGAGCTGGTCGAGGGTGGCGCGGGCGCGCTCCTCGACATCCCAGTCGTCGCCGACGGCGGTGAAGTTCTCCTCCGTGGCCTCGCCCGCCTCGATGGCGTGCAGGGCGGTGCGCGCGTCGGCGATGCCGAGTGCTTCGTCGACGCGCAGCCTGGTGTCGAGGACGAGATCCTGCGGGAGGTAGCCGACTTCGCCGGCCACCTGGATCTTTCCCGCGGTGGGGGTGAGTTCACCGGCGGCCAGCCGCAACAGGGTCGACTTTCCGGAGCCGTTGAGGCCGATGAGCCCCGTTCGGCCGGGGCCGACGGCCATTTGGAACCCGTCGAAGACGGGCGTTCCGTCGGGCCAGCCGAAGGTGAGCCCGGAGCAGGTGAGATGGGTGGGGAAGGTGGACAAGGTGGCCTCCCGGTTGCTGGGTGCGAGCAAGGGCAACGGGTGGAGACACCGGGAGCGTGGGCGGCGTACGGCCGGAGAGGGGAGTCCCGCGCCGGGACCGGGACGGCGAAACAGCCCCGGTCAGGGGGTGGACGGCTCAGGTGCCGAGGTCGCACACGGGCGCACAGACGAGAGCTGTGCGACATGGTGTCTCAGGACCTCAGACGAGCAACGTCCACTCCGATCGACGACAACAGGGCCACGACCAAAGTACGTCGCGGCCCTGCGGGATGCCAAGCTGTTTTTACCGAGCCTGTTTCACAGCGCGTCACGCAGGAGTTCGGCCAAGTCGTGGTCGACGTCGAGGTGCAGGTGTTCGCCGCCGGCCGGGACGAGCGCGTGCGTGCGCTTGAGGAAGCGGCGCAGGTCGGCGGTGCGGATGTGGACCATCGCGGTGCCCTCCGCGGCATGGAACTCCAGCACGGTCCGCCCGTACCCGTAAGGCCGCACCTGTACGTCGCCCAGGCCGGCCTGCCGGTCCGTGCCCGTCTCCAGCAGTTCGCGGGCGAAGGCCCAGGACACCTCGGTGCCCTCCAGGGTGGCGTCGGGGGGGGAGGCCATGCGTACGGCGAACGGGTCCGCGCGGTCGTACCGCAAGGTCGCCGAGACCGTCTCCGTCCCGGGTGTCGACGAGACCAGACGGGCCTGCACGGCTTGCTCAATCACGGGAGACACGTCCTGCTCCCTCTCACGGTTCGGTTGTTGCGTCCTGTCACAGGGACAGACGTAAGAACGCGGGAATCCGTGCATGCGACGGTGATGTGACCTGCGTCACCGTCGCACCCCGCGCCGCGACGTGCCGTGCCGCGCGGTGCCGTGCCCGCCCCGGTACCCGGGCGCGCAGCGGGCGACGCACCCTGGACGGGGCCGGTGCTCTGGGCTAGCTTCCAGCGCCATGAGGGGCATGGGGAAGACGAGACGAATGGTGTCGCTGGGCCTGTGCGGGGCGGCGCTGGCCGCCGCCCTGGCCGCGCCCGCGCAGGCGGACGCACCCGCACCGCCGGAGGCGGCGGAGACAGCACCGCCCGGCTGGCGGCTGAAGGACACCGGCAAGGACGTACGGCTGCGCGGACTCGCGGCGGTCAGCAGGAAGACCGCGTGGGTGGCGGGCTCCAGGGGGACGGTGCTGCGTACGGCCGACGGGGGACGCGGCTGGCTCGATGTCTCGCCGGCGGGCGCGCAGGGTATGGAGTTCCGTGACATCGAGGCGTTCGACAGCCAGCGCGCGGTGGTGCTGGCGATCGGCGAGGGGGAGGCGTCCCGGATCTTCCGTACCGGGGACGGCGGCGCGACCTGGACCGAGAGCTTCCGCAACACCGACCCGAAGGCGTTCTACGACTGCGTCACCTTCTTCGACAGCCGCAACGGCCTCGCGATGAGCGACCCGGTCGACGGCAAGTTCCGCATCCTGTCCACCGGCGACGGCGGCAGGTCGTGGAAGATCCTCCCGGACGCCGGCATGCCCGCCGCGCAGAGCGGTGAGGCGGGCTTCGCCGCGAGCGGCCAGTGCCTGGTCAGCTCCGGGCCGCGGGACGTCTGGCTCGCCACCGGCGGCGGCGCCACCGGCCGGGTGCTGCACTCCGCCGACCGCGGCCTCACCTGGGCCGCCGCGGATTCAACGGTCCCGGCGGGCGACCCGGCGCGGGGTGTCTTCGGCCTCGCCTTCCGCGACCGCCACCACGGCATCGCGGTCGGCGGCGACTACCGCACAGGGCAGGCGTCGCCGAAGGCGGCGGCCGTGACCGGCGACGGCGGCGCGAGCTGGCGGCAGGCCGGCACCCCGCCGCCGGCGTACCGCTCGGGCGTGACCTGGCTGCCGCACACCAGGTCCGGCGCGCTGGCGGTCGGCCCCACGGGGACCGACCTCACCCTGGACGGCGGCCGCACCTGGCGGACCATCGACACCGGCTCGTACGACACGGTCGACTGCGCCGGCGACTTCGGCTGCTGGGCCTCGGGCGAGAAGGGCCGGGTGGCGCGCCTGGAGTTCTGACCCCCGAGCGGCCCCCGCGCGCCGGGATACGCCGGGATAATCGGATGCGGGTGCGGCGGACTGCCCGTACGGTCGACGCCCGTGGAACCGCTCAGTGAGAACCAGATCCGCTCGTCCTTCGTGAACTGCACCAAGGGCGAGGCGTCGCGCCTGAAACTGCCGCTCGACTTCGCCGAACTGCCCTGGGGCGACCTGGACTTCCTCGGCTGGGTCGATCCGGGCGCGCCGCTGCGCGCGCATCTCGTCCTGCCGCGCCCGGACGGACCGCTCGGGATGACCCTGCGGGTGCCCGGCGCGACCCGCACCAGCGCGGTGAAGTCCAGCCTCTGCCAGCTCTGCCTCACCGGGCACGCCTCCTCCGGCGTCACCCTTCTCGCGGCCCCTCTGGCGGGCGCCCGGGGCCGCGCGGGCAACACGGTCGGCATCTACGTCTGCGCCGACCTCGCCTGCTCCCTGTACGTACGGGGCAAGCGGCAGCCCAAGCTGCGCAGCGGCCGGTACGAGGAGAGCCTGACCCAGGACGAGCGGATCGCGCGCACGCTCGCGAACCTGGACGCCTTCGTGGCGAAGGTGACGCAGGGCTAGGGCGGCGCCACGCGCCCGCCCCTGCGCCGCGCCCCCTACGCCGGAAGCTGCTGGCGGTACGGGGCGAGTGCGGGCGCGGTCTTGGTCGCCACGAACTCCGTGATCCGGTACGCGCAGACGCCCGCCACCGTGAACGGATCGGCGGCCGCGATCTCCTCGATCCGGGCCCGGTCGTCCGCGACGGCAAGGATCACGCCGCCGTCACGCGGCTGCTTGCGCCCCGAGGCGATGAAAACACCCGCCTCGTACTGCGCGTCCAGCCACTCCACGTGCGCTTGCAGCAACTCGTCGACGCGCTCGACGGGTGCGGTGTAGGTCAACTCCATTACGAACATGATCGCCAGGCTACCCCGTACCCTTTTGATCACTATGAAGAGCCTGCGCACTCCCGCCGACGAAGCCGAAGCCTGCGCGATCCAGGACGAATTGCGCACGCGCGTCGTGCTCGACGAGCCCGGCCCGCCCCCGGGAACCGGTTTCGTCACGGGCGTGGACGTGGCATACGACGACGAGCGCGATCTGGTGGCCGCGGCGGCCGTGGTCATCGACGCCGCGACGCTCGCCGTCGTGGAGGAGGCCACGGCCGTCGGCCGCGTCGCCTTTCCGTACGTTCCCGGGCTGCTCGCCTTCCGGGAGCTGCCGACGGTCGTCGCCGCCCTCGAATCCCTGACGACGGACCCGGGGCTGGTCGTCTGCGACGGATACGGGCAGGCTCACCCGCGCCGCTTCGGCCTGGCCAGCCACCTCGGCGTCGTGACGGGCCTCGCGGCCATGGGCGTGGCCAAGAACCCCTTCACCTTCACGTACGAGCAGCCGGACCACCACCGCGGCGCCGTGTCGCCCCTGCTCGACGGGACGGGAGAGGAAGTGGGACGCGCGCTGCGCACCCAGGACGGGGTGAAGCCGGTCTTCGTCTCCGTCGGCCACCGCGTGAGCCTGGACAACGCGTGCGCGCACGCCCTGCGCCTGGCGCCCGCCTTCCGGCTCCCGGAGTCGACGCGCGCTGCGGACACCCTGTGCCGGCGCGCCCTGCACGAGGCGATTGGCACCGGTTTCGGCACAACCACGTAACTGAGTATCTGTACGGATGTTTGAACTGCCGTAATCGGACAGAGTGATCGTATGACCGCATACACGCACCCGGAGCACCCCACTCACCCCAGGACCCCCAGGCCGGCGGCCGAATCCGTCACCGTCCACCGTGCGGGCCGCCGTACGAACATGGTCATCCTGGTCGGCGGCCTGGCCGCGCTCGGCTGGACCGGCGGGATGATCTACACCCTGGCGGGCTGGTTCTCCGGCTGACGCACGCGACCCGCGCGCCTCACTCCCGCACGGCCGCCACGCGGAACCGCAGGCCGGCCGCCACCAGTCGCTCCAGCAGTGCGTCGCCCATCGCCGCCGCCGTGGTCACCTGACCCGACGTCCTGGGCAGCTCGTCGAAGGCCAGGCAGAGTACCGACTCGGCCAGGATCTTCGCCGTCTCGTCGTAACCGGGGTCGCCTCCCGACACCTCGGTGAACACCCGGCGCCCGCCGCCCTCGCCGACGAAGCGCACCGAGAACCAGCTCCGCGCCCGGCGCTCCTCGTCGGGGCCCGAGCCCGCCGTGTACCGGCTCATCAGCCACGCGCGGGCCGCCGGAATCTGGGCCAGCCCGAACGCGGCCCCCACCGCCGCGACCCCGCCGGCCGCCACCGGAAGCCACTTCACCGCCGCGTAGTGCCGGTAGCGGAAGTCTGGCCCGTACCGCTCCAGCGCGGCCGCCGAACGTGCCACCACCTGCGGATCAATGGTCGGCAGCGGCAGTGCCCAGGTCCCCGTCTCGCGGCTGCGTCGCGGTGCGCCGATCGGTGCCCGCGCCCGCCGCCCCACCAGCCTCGGCTCGGACAGCCGCCGTTCCTTCGCGGCCCGCAGCGTCTGCCGGCCGCGCCCGAAAGCGGTCATCGCGGACGCGAACGTACCGCCCGAGAACATCGCGTTCGACCGTACGTATCCGTCGACGCGCAGGGGTATGCCCTCCGGCAGCTGCTGGACCGTGAAGTACACACCGAGGTCGTGCGGGACCGAGTCGAAGCCGCACGCGTGCAGAATCCGCGCCCCGGTCTCGCGGGCCCGCGCGTCGTGCGCCAGATACATCCGGTCGGCGAACTCCGGCTCGCCCGACAGATCCGCGTAGTCCGTGCCCGCGTCGGCGCAGGCCGCGACGAGCCCCTCGCCGTACCAGACATAGGGTCCGACGGTCGTCGCCACGACACGGGTGCCGGCGGCGAGGGCGCGCAAGGAGCCCGGGTCGGCCGCGTCGGCCCGCAGGACGGGCAGGGTCGCGCAGGCCGGATTGACCGAGATGAGCCGCTCGCGCAGCTTCTCCAGTTTCGCCCGGTTGCGCCCGGCGATCGCCCATCGGCAGTCGGCGGGTGCGTGCGCCGCGAGGTAGCGCGCGGTCAGCTCCCCGACGAAGCCTGTCGCCCCGAAGAGCACGATGTCGTACGGGCGCTCCGCGCTGCCCGCGCCACTGCCTTGAACGGTCTCGGTCATGGGGGCAGAGGGTAGCGGTGAACACCGGTAAAAAGAACTAAGCGCTTGCTCGCCCCAAGGGCTTGTGCTGAGTGGAACACGTTCTTAGCATCATTGATGTTACATCAGTTGTGTCACATCGCTGGGGGCTTGATGGCAGGGACAGGGAACGGCCCGCTCGCCGGAGTGCGCGTGGTGGAACTGGCGGGCATCGGTCCCGGCCCGTTCGCCGCCATGCTCCTCGCCGACCTCGGCGCCGACGTGGTGCGCGTGGACCGTCCCGGTGGCGCGGGGCTGGGCATCGATCCGGCGTACGACCTCACCAACCGCAACAAGCGCTCGGTGATCGTCGACCTCAAGGCGGCGGACGGACCGGCCCAGGTCATCGACCTGGCCGAGCGCGCCGACGTACTCATCGAGGGCTACCGTCCCGGTGTGGCCGAGCGCCTCGGTGTCGGCCCCGACGCCTGCCTGGCCCGCAACCCGCGTCTCGTGTACGGGCGGATGACCGGCTGGGGCCAGGACGGGCCGCTCGCCCGGCGCGCCGGGCACGACATCGCGTACATCGCCCTCACCGGCACCCTCGGCATGTTCGGCAGGCCCGACGAGCCGCCCACCGTCCCCGCGAACCTCGTCGGCGACTACGCGGGCGGCTCGCTGTACCTCGTCATCGGCGTCCTCGCCGCCCTTCAGCACGCCCGTTCCGAGGGCGGCGCCGGCCAGGTCGTCGACGCCGCCATCGTGGACGGCGCCGCCCACCTCGCCACGATGATCCACGGCATGCTGGCCGCCGGCGGCTGGCAGGACCGGCGCGGATCGAACCTGCTCGACGGCGGCTGCCCCTTCTACGGCACCTACGAGACGTCCGACGGCCAGTACATGGCCGTGGGCGCGCTGGAGCAGCAGTTCTACGCCGAGTTCACACGGCTGCTGGGGCTGGAGGAGAGCGCGGCCGACGCCCGCCGCGACATGGCGCGCTGGGGCGAACTGCGCGAGTCGATCGCCGCCCGCTTCAGGACGAGGACCCGCGACGAGTGGACCGCCGTGTTCGAGGACTCGGACGCCTGCGTCGCTCCTGTCCTCTCCCTGGGCGAGGCCCCCTCCCACCCGCACCTCGCCGCCCGCTCCACCTTCCTCACTCACAGCGGCATCACCCAGCCCGCGCCCGCACCGCGCTTCTCGGCCACACCGGGCACCGTGCGCGGCGGCCCCGCCCGGCCCGGCGCGGACACCGCCGAAGTGGCGCGCGACTGGGACGTACCGAGCATCGCGAGGACCATCGGCAAGGACGGCGACGGCTGATGGAACCGACCGAAATATCAGGGCCGGACCCAGGAGGCAGAGTCAGTTGAAGCGTCAGATCTTCACCGTGGAGCACGAGGCATTCCGGGAGACGGTGCGCACCTTCCTGGCGAAGGAGGTGACGCCGTACTACGAGCAGTGGGAGAAGGACGGCATCGTCAGCCGTGAGGCGTGGCTTGCGGCGGGCAGGCAGGGCCTGCTCGGACTCGCCGTACCGGAGGAGTACGGGGGCGGCGGCAACGCCGACTTCCGCTACAGCGCCGTACTCGCCGAGGAGTTCACCCGCGCGGGCGCCGCGGGGCTCGCCCTCGGCCTGCACAACGACATCATCGGCCCGTACTTTACCGGCCTCGCCACCGACGAGCAGAAGCGGCGCTGGCTGCCCGGGTTCTGCACCGGCGAGACGATCACCGCCATCGCGATGACGGAGCCGGGCGCGGGCTCGGACCTCCAGGGCATCCGTACGACGGCCGAGGACCGGGGCGACCACTGGCTGCTCAACGGCTCGAAGACCTTCATCTCCAACGGCATCCTCGCCGACCTGGTGATCGTCGTCGCCAAGACGTCGCCCGAGGGCGGCGCCAAGGGCCTGTCCCTGCTCGTCGTGGAGCGCGGCGCCGAAGGGTTCGAGCGCGGGCGCAACCTCGACAAGATCGGCCAGAAGTCCCAGGACACCGCCGAGCTGTTCTTCAACGACGTACGCGTCCCCAAGGAGAACCTGCTCGGGGAGCTCAACGGGGCCTTCGTCCACCTGATGACCAACCTCGCCCAGGAGCGCATGGGCATCGCGGTCGCCGGGATCGCCGCCGCCGAGTACCTGCTGGAGATCACCACGACGTACGTCAAGGAGCGCGAGGCGTTCGGGCGGCCGCTGTCGAAGCTCCAGCACATCCGCTTCGAGATCGCGGAGATGGCCACCGAGTGCGCCGTCACCCGTACGTTCCTCGACCGCTGCATCGTCGATCACTCGAACGGGGAACTCGACGCGGTCCACGCGTCGATGGCCAAGTGGTGGGCCACCGAACTCCAGAAGCGGGTCGCCGACCGCTGCCTGCAACTGCACGGCGGCTACGGCTACATGAGCGAGTACCGCGTCGCCAGGGCCTTCACCGACGGCCGCATCCAGACGATCTACGGCGGCACGACCGAGATCATGAAGGAGATCATCGGCCGTTCGCTCCTCGCCTGAAGCCCCGCCCGGGTCATGCCGCCCGGCTCCTGATCGCCGACTTCTGTTAGTACCCCTCGAAAGGCTGCTGTCTTGAGTACCGAAGCGTTTGTGTACGACGCGATCCGCACCCCGCGCGGGCGCGGCAAGGCCAATGGCGCCCTGCACGGCACCAAGCCGATCGACCTCGTCGTCGGCCTCATCCACGAGATCCGCCGCCGCTTCCCCGACCTGGACCCGGCGGCCGTCGACGACATCGTCCTCGGCGTCGTCAGCCCGCTCGGCGACCAGGGCTCGGACATCGCGCGCACCGCCGCAGTGGCCGCCGGGCTGCCGGACACCGTCGCGGGCGTACAGGAGAACCGCTTCTGCGCGTCGGGCCTCGAAGCCGTCAACATGGCGGCGGCGAAGGTCCGCTCGGGCTGGGAGGACCTGGTCCTCGCGGGCGGTGTGGAGTCGATGTCACGCGTCCCCATGGGCTCCGACGGCGGCGCCTGGGCCATGGACCCCATGACCAGCTGGGACACGGGGTTCGCGCCCCAGGGCATCGGCGCCGACCTCATCGCCACCATCGAGGGCTTCAGCCGCCACGACGTCGACTCGTACGCCGCCCTGTCGCAGGAACGGGCCGCCGAGGCGTGGAAGGACGGCCGCTTCACCCGCTCGGTCGTTCCCGTCCTGGACCGCAACGGGCTGGTGGTCCTCGACCACGACGAGCACATGCGCCCCGGTACGACGGCCGAGTCGCTCGGCGCGCTCAAGCCGTCCTTCGCCATGATCGGCGAGCACGGCGGCTTCGACGCCGTCGCGCTCCAGAAGTACCACTGGGTCGAGCGGATCGACCACGTCCACCACGCGGGCAACTCCTCCGGCATCGTCGACGGCGCGGCTCTCGTCGCCATCGGCTCGCAGGCGGTCGGCGAGCGCTACGGCCTGACGCCCCGCGCCCGCATCGTGTCGGCCGCCGTCTCCGGCTCCGAGCCGACGATCATGCTGACCGGCCCCGCGCCCGCCACCCGCAAGGCACTCGCCAAGGCGGGCCTGACCATCGACGACATCGACCTGGTCGAGATCAACGAGGCGTTCGCGGGCGTCGTACTGCGCTTCGTCAAGGACATGGGCATCTCCCTCGACAAGGTCAACGTCAACGGCGGCGCCATCGCCATGGGCCACCCGCTGGGCGCCACCGGCGCGATGATCCTCGGCACGCTCATCGACGAGCTGGAGCGCCGCGACCAGCGGTACGGCCTGGCCACGCTGTGCGTCGGCGGCGGCATGGGCATCGCCACCGTCATCGAGCGTCTCTGACCGTCCCGTCCCACCCCTTACGGAGAAGAAAACTCATGAGCGAGAGCACCACCATCCGCTGGGAACAGGACGAGACCGGTGTCGTCACCCTCGTCCTCGACGATCCCAACCAGTCCGCGAACACCATGAACCAGGCGTTCAAGGACTCCATCGCCGTCATCGCCGACCGTGCGGAGGCCGAGAAGGACTCCATCCGCGGCATCGTCTTCACCTCCGCCAAGAAGACCTTCTTCGCCGGGGGCGACCTCAAGGACATGATCAAGGTCGGTCCGGAGAACGCCCAGCAGGTCTTCGACACCGGTACGGCGATCAAGGCATCCCTGCGCCGCATCGAGACCCTCGGCAAGCCCGTCGTCGCCGCCATCAACGGGGCGGCCCTCGGCGGCGGTTACGAGATCGCCCTCGCCTGCCACCACCGTGTCGCCCTCGACGCGCCCGGCTCCAAGATCGGCCTGCCCGAGGTCACGCTCGGCCTGCTCCCCGCGGGTGGCGGCGTCACCCGCACGGTACGCCTCATGGGCATCGCGGACGCGCTCCTCAAGGTCCTGCTCCAGGGCACCCAGTACAGCCCGCAGCGGGCCATGGAGAACGGCCTGGTCCACGAAGTCGCCGCCACGCCCGACGAGATGCTGGCCAAGGCCCGCGCGTTCATCGACGCGAACCCGGAATCGCACCAGCCCTGGGACGTCAAGGGTTACAAGATCCCCGGCGGCACCCCCGCCAGCCCCCGCTTCGCGGCGAACCTGCCCGCCTTCCCGGCCAATCTCAAGAAGCAGACGGCAGGCGCCCCCTACCCGGCCCCGCGCAACATCCTCGCGGCGGCCGTCGAGGGCTCGCAGGTCGACTTCGAGACCGCGCTGACCATCGAGGCCCGGTACTTCACCGAGCTGGTCACCGGGCAGATCGCCAAGAACATGATCCAGGCGTTCTTCTTCGACCTCCAGGCCGTCAACTCCGGCGCCAACCGTCCCAAGGGCATCGAGCCCCGCCCCGTCCGCAAGGTCGCCGTCCTCGGCGCCGGGATGATGGGTGCGGGGATCGCGTACTCCTGCGCCCGCGCCGGCATCGAGGTCGTCCTCAAGGACGTGACGGCCGAAGCCGCCGCCCGGGGCAAGGAGTACTCCGAGAAGCTGCTCGCCAAGGCCCTGTCGCGCGGCCGTACGACCGAGGCGAAGCGGGACGCGCTGTTGGCACTCATCACGCCGACCGCCGACCCCGCCGACCTGGCGGGCTGCGACGCGGTGATCGAGGCGGTGTTCGAGGACACCTCGCTCAAGCACAAGGTGTTCCAGGAGATCCAGGACATCGTGGAGCCGGACGCGCTGCTGTGCTCCAACACCTCCACGCTGCCCATCACCGGCCTTGCCGAAGGTGTCTCGCGCCCCGTCGACTTCATCGGCCTGCACTTCTTCTCGCCCGTCGACAAGATGCCGCTCGTCGAGATCATCAAGGGCGAGCGGACGGGCGACGAGGCGCTGGCCCGCGCCTTCGACCTCGTACGCCAGATCAAGAAGACGCCGATCGTCGTCAACGACTCGCGCGGCTTCTTCACCTCGCGCGTCATCGGCCAGTTCATCAATGAGGGCGTCGCGATGGTCGGCGAGGGCATCGAGCCCGCGTCCATCGAGCAGGCGGCGGCCCAGGCCGGCTACCCCGCGAAGGTCCTCTCCCTGATGGACGAGCTGACCCTCACCCTCCCGCGCAAGATCCGCAACGAGACCAAGCGGGCGGTCGAGGAAGCGGGCGGCACCTGGCCGGGCCACCCGTCGGACGCGGTCATCGACCGCATGGTCGACGAGTTCGGTCGTACGGGCAGGAGCGGCGGGGCGGGCTTCTACGAGTACGGCGAGGACGGGAAGCGCACGCGTCTGTGGCCGGGCCTGCGCGAGCACTTCGCGAAGCCCGGCGCGGAGATCCCCTTCGCCGACATGAAGGAGCGGATGCTCTTCTCCGAGGCGCTGGACACCGTGCGCTGCTTCGAGGAGGGCGTACTCACTTCCGTGACCGACGCCAACATCGGCTCCATCATGGGCATCGGCTTCCCCGCCTGGACGGGCGGCGCGATCCAGTACATCAACGGGTACGAGGGCGGCCTGCCCGGCTTCGTGGCCCGCGCGCGCGAACTGGCGGCGACGTACGGCGAGCGCTTCACGCCGCCCGCGCTGCTGGTGGAGAAGGCGGAGCGGGGCGAGAAGTTCAGCGACGCGTGATCCCGCCGTCCGGCGCCGGTCCCTCGCGCGGGCCGGCGCCGGACGGTGCGGGGCGGTGAGGGGCGGCGCCGGATGGTGCGGGGCCGAGGACCGCCGCCGACCGGGGGCTCCCCGCCCGGCGGCGGCCCCTCAGCCCTCACTCCGCGGTGAACGCCGCCCGCAGCTCTTCCTTCAGCGAGCGCTGGAATGCCGTTACCAGTGCCTGCACCACCATCGGCTGCATGTGCGCCGACAGCGACTTCATCGCTTTCACATGCTCGGGATCCGACTCGCGCTCGCGGTACGGACCCCACACCTCGTCCTTGAAAAGGTTCGTCAGGGCGTGCGCGGCCGAGCGTGTGTGCTCCAGCAGAATCGTGCGGGCGGCGAGGATCGTCTCGTGGGCTATGGGCACGCCGAGAAGCTGTACGCCGAGGGCCAGCAGGCCCGGGTCGACCCGGAAGGCGTCGGGGGAGTCCGCCCGCTCCAGGACCTCCATCGCGGCGAGCCGGTCGATGTCCTCCTCCGACAGCGCACGGCCCGCCCGGCGCTCCAGCTCCGCCCGTGTCGCGTCCTCCGCCGAGTCCGGCACCCAACTCGCCACCAGCGCACGGTGTATCGCCAGGTCATGGGCGCTCAGATCGGCCGGCAACTGCTCCAGGTAGCGCTCGATCGCCGCGAGCGTCATGCCGTGGTGCTGGAGTTCCTCGATGAGCGCCAGCCGCGACAGGTGGGCGGGACCGTAGTGGCCGACGCGGCGGGGTCCGATGACGGGCGGCGGCAGGAGCCCTCGGGTGCTGTAGAAGCGGACCGTACGCACCGTGACCCCGGCCCGTGCGGCCAGCTCGTCTACCGTGAGCGTCGGCTCGTCGGTGTCCGTCGTCATGTCTGCGCCTCGCTTCCCACTGCTGTGCGGCTCTCCGGTGCAACAGTATTGCTGTCTCACCATTGTTGTGAAAGCGTCCGGCACCGCCGGGCTGTCAGTGGTGGCCCGTACGGTTGTGCCATGTCCGAGATCGGTTACGTACGGGGGGACGCCACCGCCCCACAGGGCAAGGGCGTCAAGATCATCGCGCATGTCTGCAACGACCTGGGCGGCTGGGGCAAGGGTTTCGTGGTGGCGCTGTCGCGCCGCTGGCCCGGACCGGAGGCGGCCTACCGCCGCTGGCACCGGGAGCGGGCCGCCAACGACTTCGGCCTGGGCGCGGTTCAGTTCGTACAGGCCGAGCCGTACGTGTGGGTGGCCAACATGGTCGGCCAGCGCGGCATCCGCACCGGCAGCAAGGGGGTGCCGGTCCGGTACGAGGCCATCGGCACGGCGCTCGACGCGGTGGCGGCCAAGGCGGCCGAACTGGGCGCCTCGGTTCACCTGCCCCGCATCGGCTGCGGACTCGCGGGCGGAAAGTGGTCGCGCGTCGAACCGCTGATAGAGGAGCGGCTGGTGCGGCGCGGGATCGCGGTCACGGTCTACGACCACGACTGAACGCGGGCGCGCTGCTCGCCGCTCACATCACGTCCGGGGCGGCCCGGCGGCCTGCTGCCTACTTGGCCGCGGGCACGGCGACGGACTGCTCGTGGCGGAAGACGTTGTGCGGATCCCACAGCTTCTTGGCCCGTTGCAGACGCTGGTAGCTGTTCTTGTAGTACAGCTGGTGCCACGGCTGGCCCAGCGTGTTGAGTGTGGGATCGGAGATGTCGACGTCGGGGTAGTTGATGTAACAGCCGTCCGTGTTCGCGTCCTTGGTCGCGGGGAAGGCCGGATCCACCACCGCCGGCACTCCGCCGGTCGGCTTGTAGACGTCCTGGTAGAAGTTCCGGATCCAGCGCAGATGCGGACCGGCGATCTCCGGGTCCTTCTCGGCGTCCCGGTAATCGAAGAACCCGTTCTTGTCGGCGTCCGTGCCCCAGGTCCAGTACGTCTGGTACTGGAGTTTCATGACCGAGGAGCGCTGCGGCACAGCAGTTTCCTCCGACCGCACGTCGTTGACGGCCCCGCCGTACGAATCGACCTGGAGCACCGCCTCCGGGTTCTTGTACTCCGCGTCGGTGAGATGGCGGTGGATCGCCTCGATCTGGTGCTCGGTGAACCCCTTCGTCATGTACGCCGACTTGTGCGCAGCGCCTCGTCGGCCGAGTCCTTGCGGGCCACGGTCTTCTTGGGGGTCCTGCTGTCGGCGACGGTGACCACCTCCACGGCGTGCAGGTAGTCCACCGTCAGGCCGAAGTACCGGGAGAGCAGCCCGTAACCGCCGCCCGAGACGTGACCGCCCAGCCCCACCGAGTAGCAGGAGCCGCCGGGCAGGGCAAGGCCGGTCGACCGGTAGAGCTGAGTGGTGCTGTGCCAGTTCGTGGCACCGGCCTCGATGCAGTACGCGCTCATCTCCGGGTCGTAATAGACCCGGTTCATCTGACTCACGTCGATGATGACCCCGACGTTCGCGGAGGAGACGAAGTTCTCGTAGCAGTGACCGCCCGAGCGCACGGTGATCCGGCGCTGGGAGTTGGCCGGGTCGGCGACGAACTTGCCGACCGCCTTCACCACGTCGTCGGCCGACGTGGCCACCACGACGTAGGCCGGGTCGGCGATCCAGCGTTGGTTGAAGCCCCGGCGCAGCGCGTCGTACCGCGCGTCCTTGGGTCCCACTTCGATCGGATGCGCAGTCACGGCTTCCCCCCGGGGCAGATCAGAGCTTCAGGCACTCACTCCAAGTTATCAGTCGTGCGCGAAGAGTTACGAACCCGTTCGGGTGAATGTGCCGGCGTCCCGCGGCCTGCGCGGGCCAGCGGTCGAGGCGCCGAAGTCGCGCCCTGTGCGCTGTGGTGGGCCAGGGGCGCGTGCGGGTCGGGCGCCGCGGGCCGGGGCGCGTGGTCGACATGGACCGTCGCGCCGCTCAGCCGTCCCACCGCGTGCAGCAGCGCGTGCTCCGCCGCCACCGCCACCGCGTGCGCCTCGACCACCGTCAGCCCCGGGTCCACCACGACGGACGTCTCGGCGCGCAGACTGTGGCCGAGCCACCGCATGCGGACGGCGCCCACCGCCCGTACGCCATCGACGTGGGAGAGCGCGTGCTCGGCCGCGTCCACCAGAGCCGGATCCACCGCGTCCATCAGCCGGTGCCAGACCTCCCTTGCCGCGCCGCGCAGCACCAGCGCGATCGCGGCCGTGATCACCAGCCCGATCAGCGGGTCGGCGTAACGCCATCCGAGTGCGGAGCCGCCCGCGCCCAGCAGGACGGCGAGGGAGGTGAAGCCGTCGGTGCGGGCGTGGAGCCCGTCGGCCACCAGGGCGGCGGAACCGATCCTCCTCCCGGTGCGGATACGGGCCCGCGCCACCCACTCGTTGCCCGCGAAGCCGATCAGCCCGGCCGCGGCGACCGCCGGGAGATGACTGACCTCCTGTGGCTCGAACAGGCGCTGTAGTGCCTCGTACCCGGCGAACACCGCCGAGGCGGCGATCACCAGGACCACGAAGACACCTGCCAGATCCTCGGCCCGCCCGAAGCCGTAGGTGTAGCGGCGGGTCGCCGCACGCCGTCCCAGCAGGAAGGCGACGGCGAGGGGGAGGGCTGTCAGGGCGTCCGCGGCGTTGTGCACGGTGTCACCGAGCAGTGCCACCGAACCGGACAGCGCGGCGACGACGGCCTGCGCTGCGGTGGTGGCCGCGAGGACGGCGAAGGAGAACCAGAGGGTCCGCATCCCCGCCGCCGAGCTTTCCAGGGCGGAGTCGATCCGGTCGTGGGAGTGATGGTGATGGCGGTTCCAGCGCCGCCGCCCGCGCCCGTTGTCGTGCCCATTTCCATGATCATGACCATGGTCCCGACCGTGTTCGTGCCGGTCCCCGCGTCCGTCTCCGCGTACGTCTCCGCGTACGTCTCCGTGCCCGTGTTCGCGACCCGTCATGGGCACCACCGTGGCACATCAACTCCCCTGCGGCCACTGCCGAAAAACCGCCTGTGACCAGGTGCGAACGAGTTGCGATTGCGTCGTGGGCCCCGGTGCCGGGCCCGCCGCGCGGCGCAGCACGGCGGGCCCGGCCGGAGGGCGTGGCTCAGCGGCCGGCCGCCACCACCGGGTAGTGGTCGCTCAGGTTCGTGTACGTGTACTGCTTGCCCCAGCTGGACACGGTCCAGGGCGCGCTCTGCTCCTTGATCACCTCGTTCGTCCAGCCCGCGGGCTTGACGTGCCCGGCGCGGTGCAGGACGTAGTCGAGGTCCTCGCGCGGGTCGTCGGGGTAGCGCTCGGAGGCGATCGAGTTGTCGGCGGTGTCGAAGGAGTACGGGTGGCCGGTGCGCGCGTCGTCGCCGGTCAGGCCCCCGTCGGTGAGCATCGTGGCGTACTCCGGGCTGTGCGAGTCGACGTTGAAGTCACCCGCGACGATCACCTGCTCCGAGGCGGGGATGCTCTTCGCGTCGAGGAAGGCGTCGATCGCCTTGAACTGCCGGCTGCGCATCTGGGCGGCCTCGCCCGCGCCGCAGCCCGGGTCGGTGGACTGGGCGTGCGTGCCGACGACGTGGACGCGCGTGCCGCTCACGTCCAGTACGGCGTACACGAAGCCCTTGTTGGAGTACCAGTCGGCGCCGCAGGCGTCCTTGTAGACGTACTGCTCCTTGCGGACGACCGGCCACTTGCTGAGGATCGCGACCCCGCCGTCCTCCGGCGTCGTGGAGGAGTACGACCCGCCGGTCGCGTCCCAGCCTGTCCTGCCGCGGCCCATCACCGGCGTCTGGTACGGGTACTGCGCCGCGGCGTTGCTCTTCAGCGCGTCGGAGGCGCTGTTGTCGAACGCCTCCTGGACGACAACGACGTCGTTGCCGCGGAAGAAGGATGCCGCGGGTATGGCCTTCGCGCGGTGGTCCTGGCCCCAGTTCGGGTAAAGGTTCTTGCTGAAGAGGAACGTGTTGTACGACAGGACCTTCAGCGAGGGCACCTCGGCCGACGCGGACGCGGCGGCCGGGGTCACCGGCCCCGCCGTGGCGGCCGGTGCGGTCGCGGTGAGGGTGGCGGCCGCGAGTGCGGTGGCCAGGGCTGCGCCAGGGGTGCGGCGGAGCGCGGAGTACGGCACGGGGTCTCCCGTTCGGGGTGGGGGCAAGGATCGGCGCGGCACATCAAATCAGCCGGAGTTACCTTCCGGTAGCCATTGGACGGCGAATGCCTTGCGGCGCGCACACGATCTCCCCAACTCCTTCTTCCGGCAGGCTGGCCGCCTGGCCGGCCGGCGGCTCTGACCCGGCCCCGCCCCTCCCGGTCCGTGCGCGCCGGTCGTACGGCCTCCCGTGCTGATCGCACGCCCCCGCTCCGAATCGCATACTGGAGGCATGAAGATCAGCGGGCAGGACCCCGCGCCGCCTCCGCCCGACGGCGTCCTGTGGTCGGTCGCCGGTGACGTGCGCGCGCTGCTCATGCTGCCCGCCGCGCTCACCCTCCAGGTGGCGCACCCGGCCGTCGGCGCGGGCGTCGACCAGCACTCCGTCTTCCGCACGGACCCGTGGGGACGCGGCGAACGGTCGCTGCGCTCCTTGCAGCTGTGGGTGTACGGGGGAGCGGCGGGCGCCGAGGAGGGCCGCCGGCTCCGCCGGCTCCACAGGACCGTCCGGGGCATCGACGCGCACGGCCGCCCGTACCACGCGCTCGACCCGGCCCACTACTCCTGGGTCCACGCCACCGGTTTCCCCTGCTACCGGCACGCGCTGGGCTACCTCTTCCGGCCCCTCACCGAAGCGCAGGAGCGGCAGCTGTACGCGGAGTGGCTCCAGGTCGGGCGGATCCTCGGCATCGACGACCGGGACATGCCGCAGACCGTCGACGCCTTCTGGCCGTACTACCGCGAGATGCTGGCCGGGGAACTGGAACGGACCGTGGTGGTGCGCGAGCTGATCGCCACCGACAGCCCGGTGCCCGCCCCCGACCGGGGGCCGCTGCCGGTGCGGGTCGTCCTGCGCGCCCTGTGGCCGGTCCTGCTGCCGCCGCTGGCCCGCTTCAGGGCGTTCGTCACCGTCGGGTACATGCCGCCGGACGCGCGGGAGGCGCTGGGGCTGGAGTGGAGCGACGTCCAGGAGCGCAGGCTGCGCCGGTTCAGCCGCGCCGTACGCGCCGTGGTTCCGATGCTGCCCGAGCGGCTGCGCTACCTGCCCCTGGCGCGCGAGGCCAGGGCGCGGCGCCGCGAACAGGTCGCCCACGGCAAGTGAGAGCGCTCCCTGCAACCCTGCTCCGAGCATGCCGCCGCATGCCCTCATCCGTAAACACTTGAACGCTCCGGGGTTTGCGACGCCCTCAACTGCCGTCTGTGTCACATGTATTGACACTTCTGTTTCAGGAGTTTTACGTTCCCTGCTATCTGAGAGCGCTCTCGGACGCCCTTCCCCCACCACCCAGAGGTGCCGTCCATGTCAGCTCCTCCCTTCAGAACCGTGTCCGCGCTGGTCCTCGTCTCCGCCCTGACCGCCCTCGGCCTCGGGTCTGCCGCCTCCCCGGCCGCCGCCGCCACCGTCCCCGTAGGGGCGGGCAGTTACTCCGACGTACGCCCCGCGGGAACCTCCGGCCCCACCACCAACACCGGCACACCCGTCACCCCCAAGCTCACCCCCGCCGCGAAGGACAAGCCGCTCCCCACCAACGACTGGTGGTCCTCCCTCGCCTTCCAGCGGTACGGCGACAACCCGCACTCCACACCGATGTACGGCCACCCGCTCACCTACCAGTCCACCGCCGCCGGCCTGGAGGTCGGCTACCCGACGACTCCCGCCGTCGTCGGGGACGGCCGCCAGTACGAGTACGCCCACAAGCGCGACCTCACGCTCGGCCTGACCGGCCTGAACTCGCCCGACACCAAGGCCGACGACTGGTCCGACTGGACCGTCACGCCCTACTGGTCCGACGGCGCCCGCACCCTGCGCACCACCATCGGCCACGGCATGCCCTTCGTGTACGCCAAGGGCTCGGGCGCCGGCGCCCAGATCACCACCGCCGCCGCGCCCACCGTCTTCTCCGACCAGGGCAACGTCCTCGGCATCACCGTCGCCGGCCACCACTACGCCCTCTTCGCACCGACCGGCAGCGACTGGAACATCGCCGGCTCCACCCTCAGCGCGGGTCTGGGCGCCAAGGACTACTTCTCGCTCGCCGTGCTCCCCTCCACCGACGCCCTCGCGACGTACAAGAAGTACGCCTACAGCTTCGTGACGGGCTCGAAGGCGAGCTGGAACACCACCGGCGGCACCGTGAAGGCGACGTACACCCTCACCACCGAGGCGAAGGAGGGCAGCGAGACCGGCACGCTCCAGGCCCTCTACCGCCACCAGTGGCTGCACACCTCCGACCCGCTCACCCCGTACACCTACGTCTCGCCGCGCGGCACGATGAAGGTCCGCGAGGGCGCCTCCTTCACCACCAGCCAGCGGGCCTCCGGCGTGCTGCCCGCGCTGCCGCAGTCGAGCGGCGTCGACAAGGCGCGGCTCCGTGGCTACCTCAACGAGGCCGCGAACGCCGCCGACCCCTTCTCCGGCGCCACCGACACCTACTGGACGGGCAAGGCGCTGGGCCGCCTCGCCCAGCTCGTGCCCGTCGCCGACCAGATCGGGGAGACCGCCGTACGCGACAAGCTGCTCGGCCTGATGAAGGGCCGTCTCCAGGACTGGTTCACGGCCGGCGGAGCCAACGAGTTCTCGTACGACAGGACCTGGAAGACCCTGACCGGCTACCCGGCGTCGTACGGCAGCGACACCGAGCTGAACGACCACCACTTCCACTACAGCTACTACGTCTACGCCGCCGCGATCGTCGCCCAGTACGACCCGGCTTGGGCCGCCGATTCCGCGTGGGGCGGCATGGTCAAGACGCTCGTACGGGACGCCGCCAACCCCAGCCGCACCGACACCGCCTTCCCCTTCCTGCGCGGCTTCGACGTGTATGCGGGCCACAGCTGGGCCTCCGGCCACCAGGGCTTCGCGGCCGGCAACAACCAGGAGTCGTCGTCGGAGTCCACCAACCTCAGCGCCGGACTCGTCCTGTGGGGCGCGGCGACCGGTGACACGGCCCTGCGCGACCTCGGCACGTACCTCCTGACCACCGAGTCGGAGGCGATCGCGCAGTACTGGTTCGACGCCGACGAGCAGGTCTTCCCGTCCTCCTTCGGCCATGACACGGTCGGCATGGTGTGGGGGAGCGGCGGGGCGTACGCCACCTGGTGGACGGCCAACCCGGAGGAGATCCACGGCATCAACGTCCTCCCGGTGACCGGCGGTTCACTCCACCTGGGCGGCGAGAAGGCCGCCATCCGGCGCAACCTCGCCGAGATGGAACGCGAGAACGGGGGACCGGCCGTCGAATGGCGCGACATCCTCTGGGAGTTCCAGTCACTGGCCGACCCGGGCGCCGCCAAGGCCAAGTGGGACGCGGGCCACGCGGGCTACACCCCCGAGCAGGGCGAGTCGAAGGCGCACACCTACCACTGGATCAGCACCCTCGACACGCTCGGCGCCCCCGACGCGACGATCAGCGGCGACATCCCGACGTCCGCCGTCTTCACCAAGGGAACGGTACGGACGTACGCCGCCCACAACCACACCTCCACCGCCCGTACGGTCACCTTCTCCGACGGGGCGAAACTGACCGTCCCGGCCCGCTCGGCCGCGACCGGCACCGGCACCGGAGGCACCGACCCGGACCCCGACCCCGACCCGCCCACCGGGAACACCTTCCAGCTGCGCACCGGCGGCACCCTCACCACGGCCACCGGAACCACCGCCGCCACCGACACCATCGCCTCGGCGGGCGGCGCCAACCACGACGGCACCCCGCACCAGCCGCTGACGTACACCGCCAAGGGGGTCAACGGCACGCTCAAGTCCGGTACGCCGACGGCCTTCCGGCTCCAGGTCGACGCGGGCACGGCGGTCGGCCTGGGCCAGCAGGCCCGGGTCAGTTACGACCTGACCGGCGACGGCACGTACGACCGGACGGAGACCTACCAGTACTTCGCGACCGATCCGGTGGCGGGCTGGGAGGAGTACACCCAGGCACGCGGCCTCAAGTCGGCGACGGGCACACTCGGCGACCTCAAGGGCGGCACCGTACGCCTCGAAGTGTGGAGCGCCATCGGCAACGGCACGGCGAAGCTCCGTACCGGCACGGGCGATTCGGTGCTGGTGATTCCCTTCCAGTAGCCGCAGCGCACCCGACCGCAGCGCACCCCCACGGCACCGCCCCCCACCGCGGCGGGCCCGGCCGCTCAGGCCGAGGCCCGCCGCACCAGTTCCGTCGGCATGACGACCGAGGCGGGCGCGGCCCCTTCCCCTCCGCCGTCGCCCAGGACCCGCATCAGCAGCCTGACCATCAGCCGGCCCATCCCCTCGATGTCCTGACGGACGGTGGTCAGCGCGGGATCGGTTGCCTCGGCGACACCCGCCACGTCGTCGAACCCGACGACCGCGACGTCCTGCGGCACCCGTCGGCCGCGCTCCCGCAGGACCCGCAGCGCACCCGCCGCCATCAGGTCGTTCGCGGCGAAGACGGCGTCCAGATCCGGTCTGCGGTCCAGCAGCTCCGCCATCGCCCGCGCACCGCTGTCCACGGTGAAGTCGCCCTGTGCGGTGAGCGCGGGATCGGCGTCGAACAGTACGTCGCGGTATCCGTCGGCGCGGTCGGTGGCGGAGGTCTGGTCGCGGGGGCCCGCTATGTGCGCGACGCGCCGGCGGCCCAGGCCGACGAGGTGGTGTACGGCGCTGCGGGCGCCGCCCCGGTTGTCGCAGTCGACGTACGGGACCGCAGCGGCGCCGGAGCCGGGCCGGCCGCCGAAGACGGTCGGTACCTTGGCGCGGCCGATGAGGGCGGGCAGACCGTCGTCGGCGTGCAGCGAGAAGGCGAGCGCGCCGTCGACGTGGCCGCCGCCGAGGTAGCGGGCGATGCGGTCGTAGTCGCCGGTGCCTTCCACCCACAACAGGACCAACTGCGAGTCGTTCGCTGTCAGTTCCCTGCTGATGCCGCGTACCTGCTGCTCGAAGAAGGGGTCCGAGAAGATCCTGAACTCGGGCTCGGCGATGATCACGGCCACCGCGCCGCTCTGCCGGGTCACCAATGACCTGGCCGCGTGATTCGGGACGTATCCCAGCGCCTCGACGGCCTCCCGCACCTTGTCGGCCAGGGGCTGCCGGACGCCCGCACCCCCGTTGACGACACGGGAGGCGGTGGCCCGCGAGACTCCGGCGCGGGCGGCGACGGCTTCCAGAGTGGGGCGGTAGCCAGCGGGCTGTCCGGGCAAGGCGGGTGCTCCTCGGCGGGTCGGCGGAGAGGGGTGCTGGGGGGAGGATATCTGCCGCTCCGACCGCGTGAGAGCGCTTTCAGCAACCCGCGGCAACCGGCGGCGGCGACCCGCAGCGACCAGCCGCGAATCCACCACTCGCACCCATCACGACTACACCACGACGACACCGCGAACCACCGCGCACCCGCGTCGACGCCGCGAACCACCGCGCACCCGCCACGACGAGCCGCGAACCACCGCGACGCGCCTGCCACGACGCCGCCGCGCCCCCACCCGCACAAAGGGGCGCGGCGGCGTACCGGCGCTCAGTGGTGGTCGTCGTGCTCGTGGACCGAGTTCGTCGCGGCGATCTTCTTCCACGACTTGGGCTGTACGGGCTTCGCGCTCTCACCGGCGTACGAACCCGCGATCCGGGACCCGGCCGCGGCCGGGGCAGCCGGCTTCGACGGCTGGTACAGCCAGGTGTCGAAGAGTCCGGCCAGCGGCTTGCCCGAGACGCTCTCGGCGTACTTCACGAAGTCGGCCACACTCGCGTTGCCGTGGGCGAACTTGGCCGGCCACCCCTTCAGGATCGTGAAGAAGTCCTCGTCGCCGACCTCGTTGCGCAGCGCCTGCACGGCCAGCGCGCCCCGGTCGTACACGGCGGCGTGGAACTGGTTGTCCGGCCCCGGGTCGCCCGGCGCGACCGTCCAGAAGGGGTCGTCGGCCGCGCGCGTCCCGTAGACGTAGTCGGCCAGCTCCTGCGCCGTGCCCTCGCCCTCCTTCTCGGACCACAGCCACTGGCTGTAGCGGGCGAAGCCCTCGTTGATCCAGATGTCCTTCCAGCCCTTGACCGCGACGCTGTCGCCGTACCACTGGTGGGCCAGCTCATGGACGACGACCGAGACGTTCGCGCCGTTCGCGAACTGGCGGGGGCTGTAGAACGGCCGGGTCTGCGTCTCCAGCGCGTATCCGCTGGTCACGTTCGGGACATACCCGCCGAGCGCGTTGAAGGGGTACGGGCCGAAGACCTCGCTCAGGTACTCGGCGACCTCGGTGGTCCGCTCGACGCTGGCGCGCGCGGCCCCGGCGTTGTGCCCCAGGTCCTTGCTGTAGGCGTTCAGCACGGGCAGCCCGTCGGCCGTCCTGTCCGTCGTGATGTCGAATTTGCCGACCGCCAGGGTGGCGAGGTAGCTGGCCTGCGGCTTGTTCGAGCGCCAGTTGTAGCGGGTCCATCCGAGCCGCGAACTCTGCGACTGGAGGACGCCGTTGCTGATGGCCTGCGTGCCGTCCGGCACCGAAACGGAGACGTCGTACGTCGCCTTGTCCAGCGGGTGGTCGTTGCTAGGGAACCACCAGACGGCCGAGTCGGGTTCCTGCGCGGCGACGCCGCCGTCCGGGGTGCGGTGCCAGGCGGTGTAACCGGCGATCTTCAGCTGCGATGGCTTTCCGGCGTACCGCACGACGACCGAGACGGAGCGGCCCTTCTCCAGCGGGGCCGCCGGGGTGACGACGAGCTCCTGGTCGCCCTCCTTGACGAACGTGGCCTTCTTCCCGTTGACCCGCACCTCGCTCACCCCCAGACCGAAGTCCAGGTTGAAGCGCGAGAGGTTCTGCGTGGCGGTGGCGAGGATCGTCGCCGTCCCCTCCAGCAGGTCCGTCGTGGGCTGGTACTTGAGGCGGAGGTCGTAATGCGACACGTCGTAGCCGCCGTTGCCGCTGGCCGGGTAGTAGGTGTCCCCGATGCCCGGAGCGCCTGGGCCGAAACTCGCGGCCGATGCCGGGATCGCCAGCAGAAGTGAGGCCGCCAGGGCGCCCGGGACGAGAAATCTGCGGTGCACGGATGCTCCAAGTGGTCAGTCCGAAGGATCTGTTCGCACCCTATTCAGCCCACCTGCCACCAGTCATGTCCATGGTCGCTCCTGTCACACGACTGCCATCCGGCCGACACGAGTCCCCCTCCTGCCCTCTTTTGCACGGCAGTTGACCGGAGTACCTTCCAGCCCCATGCCCATACCTGCGCGGAGATCCCGCTTGAAGTGGCGAAGGCTCATACCGGTGGCCACGGCCGCCCTGATGGCGGTCGCACTGACCCCGGCGGGCGTCGCGGAGGGCGCCGCGGGCGCCGCGCCAAAGGAGAGCAGACCGGTCTACTCCTACGACAACGCGATCCGCGAAGCCGTATGGGTCGACACCAGGACGGACGCGGACGCCGACGGCAGGACCGACCGCGTCGCCGTGGACATCGTCCGCCCCCGGGAACCCGCCCAGCAGGGCAGGAAGATCCCCGTCATCATGGACGCCAGCCCGTACTACGCCTGCTGCGGGCGCGGCAACGAGAGCCAGAAGAAGACGTACGACGCCGACGGGAACCCGGTCCGGTTCCCCCTCTACTACGACAACTACTTCGTACCCCGCGGCTACGCGTTCGTCGCCGTCGATCTGGCCGGCACCAACCGCTCCGACGGCTGCGTGGACGTCGGCGGCCACTCCGACGTCCAGTCGGCCAAGGCGGTCGTCGACTGGCTGAACGGCCGCGGCAAGGCGTACACGACCCGCACCGGAACGGAGCGCGCCATGGCCCGCTGGTCCACCGGCAACACCGGGATGATCGGCAAGAGTTACGACGGAACCGTCGCCAACGGCGTCGCGGCGACCGGCGTCGAGGGCCTGAAGACCATTGTCCCGATCGGCGCGATCTCCTCCTGGTACGACTACTACTTCGCGCAGGGCGCGCCCCTCTACGATAGCGGCCCCGAGTGGCTGTCGGACTACGTCGAGAGCCCCGAGGCCCGCGCCCGCTGCCAGGCGGTGCAAAAGCGCCTCGTCGACGAGGCTCCGCGCAACGGCGACTTCACCCCCCTGTGGGCCGAGCGGGACTACGTACCGGACGCGGGGGACGTGAACGCCAGCGTCTTCGTCGTACACGGCATGCAGGACCTCAACGTCCGCGCCAAGCACTTCGGCCAGTGGTGGGACGCCCTCGCCGAGGCGGGCGTGGACCGCAAGATCTGGCTCTCGCAGACCGGCCACGTCGACCCGTTCGACTTCCGCCGGGCGGACTGGGTGCGGACTCTGCACCGCTGGTTCGACCACGAACTCCTCGGCTACGACAACGGCATCGACCGCGAGCCGATGGCCGACATCGAGCGCGCTCCCGACCAGTGGTCCACCGACAAGGTCTGGCCGCCCCGCTCCACCGACGCCACCACACTGCGCCCCGGCAAGGGCTCCGCGCCCGGCGTCGGCACCCTGTCGCTGAAGCGCGCGGCCCCCGGCGCCACGGAGACCTTCACCGACGACCCGAAGCTCTCCGAGAGCGACTGGGCGGCCGCGATCGACACACCCACCCCATCCAAGGCCGGCTTCACCACCCAGCCGCTCACCCGCGACCTGCGCCTTTCCGGCTCCTCCGCGGTGACGGTGACGGCGACGCCCTCCACCTCCACCGCTCACCTCTCCGCCGTTCTCGTCGACCTCGGCCCCGACACGATCCGCGACTACACCGCCTCGGGCGAGGGCATCACCACACTCGCCAACCGCACCTGCTGGGGGCCGAGCACCGCCGGTGACAGCTCCTGCTTCAAGGAGACGTCGGCCCGTACGGCGAACGTCGACTACACCGTCTTCAGCCGCGGCTGGGCCGATCTCGGCACCTACGCCGACGCGGGCAAGGGCCGCCCGCTCACCCCGGGCAAGCGGTACACGATCACCCTGGACCTCCACGCGAGCGACCACGTCGTACCCGCCGGACACCGGCTCGCCCTGATCGTCGGCGGTACCGACGCGGGTCTCATCGACCCGCCCGCCTCCACCCCGACCCTCGCCGTCGATCTGTCCCGTACGGCCGCGGAGCTGCCCGTCGTCGGCGGCGCCAAGGCATTCGCGGGCGCCACCGCCGGATCGCCCGCCGCCACCGCGCGGGGCGCCCGCCTCGACGGCGTGGCCGAACCCCGCCCCGTCCGCCCGATCCCGGGAGCCACCCGCTGATGCACCCGCGTATCCGCGCCCTCGCACTCGCCGCCGCCGCGACCCTCGCCGCACCCCTGGCCACGACCACCGCCCAGGCGTCCCCGGCCCCGCCCCGCACGGGCTTCGAGGCCACCGGCGGCGCCCGCTGGACGACGCAGCCGGAGGAGCAGAGTTTCCTGACCGCGGTCGACCGCGCCAGCGAGCGCGTCACGATGTCCACCATCGGCACGACGAAACTCGACCGCCCGCTTCGACTCGTACGCATCGCCGCCCAGCGGCACACCTCCACCACCGTCCTCCTGATCTGCTCCCAGCACGGCGACGAACCGTCCGGACGTGAGGCGTGCCTGACGACGGTCAGGGACCTCGCGTACGCCAGGGACAAGAAGACCCGCGACTTCCTCGCCCGCACCACGGTCCTCGTCATCCCCACCGCGAACCCCGACGGCCGCGCGGCCGGCACCCGCACCAACTCCGACAACATCGACATCAACCGTGACCACATCGCCCTCAAGACGGCCGAGGGACGGGCGATGGCCGCCGTCATGCGCGACCACAGGCCCGACGTCGTCTACGACCTGCACGAGTACGGCGCCACCCCGCCTTACTACGACAAGGACCTCCTCTCCCTCTGGCCCCGCAACCCCAACACCCACAGCAAGGTGCACGCCGAGGCCCGCACCCTCTCCGAGTCCTATGTGCGCCCGCACGCCGAGGACGCGGGATTCAGCAGCGGCATCTACGGCATCTGGACGGACCCGGTGACGGGTGAGCCGGTCAAACAGGTGGCGGGCGACGGCCAGGAGCGCATCCTGCGCAACACGGCGGGCATCAAGCACGCGGTCGGCCTCCTGGTGGAAACCCGCGTGGACCCGCTCACGGACGAGGAGAAGAAGGACCCGGCCCTCAACAACAAGCGGCGCGTGAACACCCAACTCGCGGCCCTCACAGGCGCGTTCACGTTCATCGACGAGCGGCGCCCGAGCATCCGGGCCGCGACCGCGCTCGCGCGCCTCGAAGGCTTCGCGGACCGCGGCCCCGTCCACCTCGGCGGCGCCGACAACGACCCGCCCGAACCCGCCGAGACGATCCAGAATCCCCCCTGCGGCTACCACCTCTCCCCGGCGCAGTACGCGGAGGTGGGGGACGAACTGGCACTGCACGGCGTCACCGCTCACCGGGACACCGAGGGCGCGTACGTACCCCTTCGGCAGTCCCGGCGCGACCTGGCCGTCCTGCTCCTCGACGACCGGGCGGCGTACCACCTGACAACCGGGAGGCCCGACACCAGCTGTTAGGCAGTTGTGACGTGCAACACATGTGGTAGGGGGTACGGGAGCGAAATCAAGCTCAGTAATTCCCGAAAGGTGCCGCTTGTGTCGCACGAACAGAAACCGGCTCAACGGCTTCGCCTGCCGGTGAGGGCGGCTCTCCCGGGCCGCCACCCGCACGAGGACGAGACGCCCCGGACCGACCGGGTGGTGTTCGGCGTGACGGCCGTGCTCACCCTGGCCTTCGTGCTCTGGGGCTCCGTCTTCACCGGGACGCTGGAGCGAGTCTCCGACAGCATGCTGAGCGGCCTGATGCACAACGGCGGCTGGGCCTTCGTCCTGGCCGCCTCCGGCTTCGTGGTCTTCGCTCTCTGGCTGGCCGTCAGCCGTTACGGCAGGATTCCGCTCGGCCAGGAGCACGAGGGACCCGAGTTCCGCACGGTCTCCTGGGTCGCGATGATGTTCAGCGCCGGCATGGGCATCGGCCTCATGTTCTACGGCGTCAGCGAGCCGCTCGCGCACTACATCACCCCGCCGCCCGGCACCGACCCCGCCGACTCGGCGGACGCCATGCAGACGGCCCTGGCCACCACCCTCTTCCACTGGACGCTCCACCCGTGGGCGATCTACGCGGTGGTCGGCCTCGCCATCGCGTACAGCACCTTCCGGCGCCGCAGGCGGCAGACCATCAGCGCCGTCTTCGTACCGCTCATCGGCAGGAAGCGCGCCGACGGCACCCCCGGCCGGGTGATCGACATCCTCGCCATCTTCGCCACCCTCTTCGGCTCGGCCACCTCCCTCGGCCTGGGCGCCCTCCAGATCGGCAGCGGTTTCCGCGAACTGGGCTGGATGGAGAAGGCCGGAACCGGACTCCTGATCTCCATCATCGGAGTCCTCACCGCCGCGTTCGTCTTCTCGGCCGTCTCCGGCGTCGAGAAGGGCATCCAGTGGCTGTCCAACACCAACATGGTCCTGGCGGTGATCCTCGCGGTCTTCGTCTTCATCGCCGGCCCGACCATCCTGATCCTCGACCTCCTCCCCACCTCCCTCGCCGCCTACATCGACGAACTCCCGCAGTTGGCCGGCCGTACCGAGGCCGCGACCGGCGGCGGCGAGGTCTCCGAGTGGCTGAGCAGCTGGACGGTCTTCTACTGGGCGTGGTGGATCTCCTGGACGCCGTTCGTCGGCATGTTCATCGCGCGCATCAGCCGCGGGCGTACGATCCGTCAGTTCGTCGGCGGCGTCATCCTCGTCCCCAGCACCGTCAGCCTGGTCTGGTTCGCCGTCTTCGGCGGTACGGCGATGAAGCTCCAGGAGGGCAGGCAGCTCGGTGACGAGACGACGCCGGAGGGCCAGCTCTTCGACGTACTCCAGCAGTTCCCCATCGCCGGCGCGATGAGCCTCCTGGTGATGATCCTGGTCGGCATCTTCTTCATCTCCGGTGCCGACGCCGCCTCCATCGTGATGGGCACGCTCTCCCAGCGGGGCACCTTCGAACCGGCCCGGTTCGTCGTCATCTTCTGGGGCGTGGTGACCGGCGCCGTGGCAGCGGTGATGCTGCTCGTGGGCGACGGCAAGGGGGACGCGCTGGCCGGCCTCCAGAACCTCACCATCCTCGTGGCGGCGCCCTTCGTACTCGTCATGATCGGCATGTGCCTGGCCCTGATGCGCGACCTTCGCCAGGACCCGCTGATCGTCCGCGGGGAGATCGCGGAGGAGGCGGTCGAGAGCGCGGTGATCGCGGGCCACGAGAAGTACGCGGGCGAATTCGAGATCCGCATCGGTCCGGGTCCGGGTCCGGGGCCGGAAGCGGAAGAGGGGAACGACGGCAAGAAGACTCCCTGACCCCGCGAGTCCCCTGGCGCACCCCCAGTGCCGGCAGGGGGTGCCCGCAGGGGTGCGGAACGCCCCCCTCCCCACACGTCACGGTGCGGGGAGGGGCAGCGCCGGCAGGACGCCTCCCGCCGCCGCACGCGGCAGGGGCCGTACCGCACAGCACCCTGCCGGACCCCGCCCCGCAGCCGCACACCGGTGGTTCCGGGCGTACGGGCCATGCGCTCCCGGACCCGCAGCGAGTCCGGCGACCACTCGCCCACGACTTCCGCTGAATCGATGCCGTAGGGCCCCCACCAGCGCTTCCGTCACGGCCGGGCACGTCCGTTCCGCGGGGCGGCGGCCCCACGTCCGCACCGGCCGCCCCCGCTCCGCCGACACGAACCGGTGGCCGGCGGAGCCAACCCGCCGCCCACGACCATCACCGCGCGCAGTAGGGCCGGAAACTGAATGCGCGAATCATGGCCAGAAACTGACGGAAGGTGGGTAGCGTGTTCGGCTTCCGCGGCAGTGAACGAATCGCCGCGGTATGTGGCCGTACTCGCGGCCGACCAGCAAAGGAGCGGCCGGAGAACACGAAGCGCGTTGCTGAGGCAACGGAGCGGGGGGAGAAACAGTGTCGGACAACAGAACCGGAACCCGGGAAGCATGGCTGGCGGCTCGGCTGGAACTGCTCGAAGCCGAGAAGGACCTGACGCGGCGCAGTGACGAACTGGCGCGCCGGCGACAGGAACTGCCCTGGGTTCCCATCGTCAAGGAGTACCGCTTCGAGACCGACGAGGGCGGGGCATCGCTCACCGATCTCTTCGCGGGGCGCTCGCAGTTGCTCGTCTACCACTTCATGTTCGGACTCGACTACACGGCAGGGTGCACGTTCTGCTCGGCGATCGCGGACGGCTTCGACGGCGCCGTCGTCCACCTCGCGAACCACGACGTGACGCTCTGCGCGGTGTCGCAGGCCCCGCTGGAGAAGCTCCAGGCGTACAAGCGGCGGATGGGCTGGAGCTTCCCGTGGGCCTCCACGTCCGGTGGCGACTTCACCTACGACTTCCAGGCGTCGCACACGGAGGAGGAGTGGCACGCGGGGGCCGTCGAGTACAACTTCCGCACGACGGACTTCCGGCTGCCGGAGGGCGCCGAGAGCGCGGGGTTCGACGAGATCGCGTTGAGCGTGGGAACGGACTGGGCGACGTACTGGCGAGAAGGGGCCGGCATGAGCGCGTTCGTGCTCCGGGACGGCGTCGTCCACCACACCTACTCCGCGTACGCGCGCGGGGTCGACAGCCTCTGGGGCATGTACCAGTGGCTCGACCGCGCGCCACTCGGTCGCAACGAGACCAGTTTCTGGCTGCGCCGCCACGACGAGTACCAGAGCTAGCTCGAACCGGCTCCGGCCGTGCGGCCCGTTCGGCGGCCGCGCGGAAGGGCACGGTCAACGCGCCGCGACCACCGGCGGTCCACGAGTGGGCGCACGTCGCACCCGACGCAATTCCGCGGCGTGTGCTCACATCGGGTCATACGTGGGGATACTCAGGACATGTCTGCCGACTACGCGACTTTCGGGCTGTCTCCGGCGATGCGGGCCGGTGGTGTTCTCGTCAACGGGGACTACCAAGTGCACCGCGATTTCATGGACTTCGTCATCGACGGCCGCCCGCTGCTCCACCAGCTCTCCGACCTGGACGCGGTGTCACCGCTGGCGGCCGACGTACCGCCCGCCGTCTTCACCGCCCAGGTGCGCGGTCTGCTGCTGGAAGCGGACGCGCCCCTCCCGCAGAGCAGGTACGTCATCTACGGCTGCCCCGAGTGCGAAAGCCTGGAGTGCGGCGCGGTCACCGCCGTGATCGAACGGTCCGGGGACGATTTCGTCTGGCGGGACTTCGCCTGGCAGACGTCCGAGGTGGCGGACCTCGACCGGAACGGCTACCACGGGATCGGTCCCTTCCGCTTCCGTGGCCGGGAGTACCGGACGGCGCTGGAGCTCCTCCTCGCGGCCGGCGACGAGGAGCCGCCACCCCGCCGCAGGGTTCTCCTGATCGGCGCGAGAGTGGACGTTCTGGCGAAGCTCGCCGCCGCGCTGCGCACGATCAACATCGGCGCGGACATCACCGGCGACGCGGCCGGCGTACCGCCCGAAGAGCTGCGGGCGTACGGAGCGGTGGCCTTCGGCAGGGCCGTCGACGAGCGCGTACGCGCCTCGGTGCGGCAGGCGTTCGAGGGCGCCGGCGCCGACGTCGTCTACGTGGACGGCCTCGCCCCCATCACCCCGCTCCTCGTCGCCCAGATAGAGGCGGCCCTGGACCGCAGCCCACCGGAGCGGCGCCGTCTCGCCCGGCTGGCGGCGCGGCGCGGCGAAGCGGACGTCGTGGTGACGTCCACCTGCCGGGTACAGCTCATCGCGTACCGCCTGGACCGGCTGTACCGGACCCACACCCAGGAGGTCTTCGACGGCGTGCTGGAACCGGGGGAGCACCGGATCCCGCTGGACGGCCGGGCGACGAAGGGCCAGTCGTTCGTCGTGGCCCGAACGGCCGGTGCGGTACTGACAGCCCCCATGATCCACTGACGGGGCGCACCCCTCGGACCACATCTGCCGACGGTCCCGCGCCGGGCGCTCGGTAGGATCGTCCCCTGATGACTGCCACTCTCGTCGCCAAAGATCTCGCCGCAGGCCACGGCGACCGTTCCCTCTTCGCCGGGCTCGACCTGGTGGTCGCCCCCGGCGACGTGATCGGCCTCGTGGGCGTGAACGGCGCGGGCAAGTCCACGCTGCTGCGCCTGCTCGCCGGACTCGACACCCCCGAGGCGGGCGAGCTGCGGCTCTCGCCGCCCACCGCCACCGTCGGGCACCTCCCGCAGGAGCCCGAGCGCCGCGAAGGCGAGACGGTACGGGCCTTCCTGGCCCGGCGTACCGGAGTGGCGGCCGCCCAGAGCGCCCTCGACGCGGCCACGCAGGCGCTCGTCGACGAGACCCCGGGTGCGGACGACGCGTACTCGGACAGCCTCGACCGCTGGCTCGAACTGGGCGGCGCGGACCTCGACGAGCGGGCGGAAGAGGTGGCCGCGACCCTGGGCCTGACCGTCGGACTCGACCAGCCGATGACCGCCCTGTCCGGCGGCCAGGCGGCCCGCGCCGGACTGGCCTCGCTCCTCCTGTCCCGCTACGACGTGTTCCTCCTCGACGAGCCCACGAACGACCTGGACCTGGACGGCCTGGAGCGCCTGGAGCGCTTCGTCTCCGGTCTGCGGGCCGGCACGGTGGTCATCAGCCACGACCGCGAATTCCTCACCCGCACCGTCACCAAGGTCCTGGAGCTGGACCTGGCCCAGCAGCAGATCAAGCTGTACGGCGGCGGCTACGCGGCCTACCTGGAGGAGCGCGAGACCGCGCGCCGCCATGCCCGCGAGGACTTCGACGAGTTCGCGGACAAGAAGGCCGCGCTGGAAGGCCGGGCGCAGATGCAGCGCGGCTGGATGGACAAGGGCGTCAGGAACGCCCGCCGCAAGGCCACGGACAGTGACAAGATCGGCAAGAACCTCCGCAGCGAGGCGAGTGAGAAGCAGGCCGCCAAGGCGCGCCAGACGCAGCGCATGATCGAGCGCCTCGACGTCGTGGAGGAGCCCCGCAAGGAGTGGGAGCTGCGCATGGAGATCGCCGCGGCCCCGCGCTCCGGTGCGGTGGTGGCAACGCTGCGCGACGCGACCGTCGCGCGCGGCGACTTCGACTTCGGCCCGGCGTCCCTCCAGATCGACTGGGCCGACCGCGTGGCGATCACCGGGGCCAACGGCGCGGGCAAGTCCACGCTGCTGGCCGCCCTGCTCGGCCGCCTTCCGCTGGACGGGGGCCACGCGTCACTCGGCCCCGGCGTCGTCGTCGGCGAGGTCGACCAGGCACGCGGCCTGTTCTACGGCTCCGAGTCGCTTCTGGACGCCTTTTGCGCCGCGGTGCCCGACACGGAACCGGCGGAAGTACGCACCCTCCTGGCCAAGTTCGGCCTGCGCGCCGCGCACGTACTGCGCCCCGCCACCACGCTCTCGCCGGGGGAGCGGACCCGCGCCGCGCTCGCACTGCTCCAGGGCCGGGGCGTGAACCTGCTCGTCCTCGACGAGCCGACGAACCACCTGGACCTGACGGCGATCGAGCAGCTGGAGTCCGCACTGGACTCGTACGAGGGCACGCTGCTCCTGGTCACCCACGACCGCCGCATGCTGGACGCGGTCCGTACGACCCGCCGCATCGAAGTGGCGGACGGCAAGGTCACCGAACTCTGAGGCAACGGCCCCCCCGGCCCCCGGAGCTCTTCGGGCGTGTCCCCGGTCGCCGGACGGACTCGTGGCGCGTCTGTCCGGCGACCGGAGGGCCGGGGCCCCGGGGGCGAGCCCCCGGTTCAGCCCCGCTTCGGGTCCGTCAGCCCCGCCCGCCGCAGCGCGTCCGCCATGGCACTGTTCGACGGCGCCGGCGCCTGCCGCGCACCACCGCCACCGCCACCGCCACGCCGTTCACCGGCACCACCAGCGCCACGCCGTTCGCCGCCACCGCCACCGCGACGCTCTCGGCCGCCCTGCCGCTGCGCCGGCGGACGGCCACCCGGACCGCCCCGATCCCGCTTCGCCTCGCCGCCGGGCGCCGTCGCCGCCACCTCGTCCTCCAGCCGCAGCGTCAACGAGATCCGCTTGCGCGGAATGTCGACATCCATGACCTTCACCCGCACCACGTCACCCGGCTTCACGACGTCGCGCGGGTCCTTGACGAAGGTCTTCGACAGCGCCGAGACATGGACGAGCCCGTCCTGGTGGACGCCCACATCCACGAACGCCCCGAACGCGGCGACGTTCGTCACCACACCCTCCAGGATCATCCCCGGCTCCAGGTCACCGATCTTCTCGACACCTTCCTTGAAGGTCGCCGTCCTGAACGCGGGCCGGGGGTCGCGCCCCGGCTTCTCCAGCTCCTTCAGGATGTCCGACACCGTCGGCAGCCCGAACTTGTCGTTCACGAAATCGGCGGCCCGCAGCGACCGCAGCACGGCGGTGTTGCCGATGAGCGTGCCGACCCCGCTGCCCGCCGTCTTCACCATCGCCCGCACCACCGGATACGCCTCGGGATGCACGCTCGACGCGTCCAGCGGGTCTTCGCCGCCCTGGATCCGCAGGAAGCCCGCGCACTGCTCGTACGCCTTGGGGCCGAGCCGCGCCACATCCTTCAGCCCCTTGCGGGACCGGAACGGGCCGTTGGCGTCCCGGTGCGCGACGATGTTCTCCGCCAGCCCCGAGCTGATGCCCGACACCCGCGAAAGCAGCGGCGCGGAAGCCGTGTTGACGTCGACACCCACACCGTTGACGCAGTCCTCGACCACCGCGTCGAGCGAGCGCGACAGCTTCACCTCCGCCAGGTCGTGCTGGTACTGCCCGACACCGATCGACTTCGGGTCGATCTTCACCAGCTCGGCGAGCGGGTCCTGGAGCCGCCGCGCGATGGACACGGCGCCGCGCAGCGACACGTCCATGTCCGGAAGCTCCTGCGAGGCGAAGGCGGACGCCGAGTACACCGACGCACCCGCCTCCGAGACCATCACCTTGGTGAGCTTCAGTTCGGGGTGCCTGTCGCACAGCTCACCGGCGAGCTTGTCGGTCTCGCGGGACGCGGTGCCGTTGCCGATCGCGATGAGCTCGACGTCGTGCTTCTTGGCGAGCCGCGCCAGCGTCGCCAGCGACTCGTCCCACTTGTTCCGGGGCACATGCGGGTAGATCACATCGGTCGCGACGACCTTGCCGGTCGCGTCCACGACGGCGACCTTCACGCCCGTACGGAACCCGGGGTCGAGCCCGAGCGTCGCCCGCGTCCCGGCCGGGGCCGCCAGCAGCAGGTCACGCAGGTTCGCCGCGAAGACGCGCACCGCCTCGTCCTCCGCCGCCGTACGCAGCCGCAGCCGCAGGTCGATCCCGAGGTGCACCAGGATCCGGGTCCGCCACGCCCACCGCACCGTGTCGCCCAGCCACTTGTCGCCGGGACGGCCCTGCTGGGAGACCCCGAACCGCCGGGCGATCATGTTCTCGTACGTGGAAGGCCCGGTCGCCTCCGAAGCCGACGGCTCCTCGGGCTCCAGAACCAGATCCAGTACGTCCTCCTTCTCGCCCCGCAGCATGGCGAGCACCCGGTGCGACGGCAGCGCGGTGAACGGCTCGGCGAAATCGAAGTAGTCGGCGAACTTGGCGCCCGCCTCCTCCTTACCCTCCCGGACCTTCGCGACCAGCCGCCCGCGCGACCACATGCGCTCGCGCAGTTCACCGATCAGATCGGCGTCCTCCGCGAAGTTCTCCGTCAGGATCGAGCGGGCACCGTCCAGGGCGGCCTGCGCGTCGGCGACGCCCTTCTCCGCGTCCACGAACGCGGCGGCGGCGGCCGTCGGTTCCACCGAAGGGTCGGCCAGCAGCCTCTCGGCCAGCGGTCCGAGCCCCGCCTCCCGCGCGATCTGCGCCTTCGTACGGCGCTTGGGCTTGAACGGCAGGTAGATGTCCTCCAGCCGCGCCTTGGTGTCGGCGGCCCGGATCCGCGCCTCCAGGGCCTCGTCCAGCTTGCCCTGTTCGCGTACGGACTCCAGGACGGCGGTCCGCCGCTCCTCCAGCTCCCGCAGATACCTCAGCCGCTCCTCGAGCGTGCGCAGCTGCGCGTCGTCGAGCATCTCGGTCGCTTCCTTGCGGTAGCGAGCGATGAACGGCACGGTCGAGCCGCCGTCGAGCAACTCGACGGCGGCCCGGACCTGCCGCTCCTTTACGCCGAGCTCCTCGGCGATCCTGCCTTCGATGGACGTCGTCACGATGTTCCCGACTCGCCTTCTCCTGCGGGCTGTGCTTGAGCCTGCATTGTGCAGCGTTGCCGGGCCTTCTGTCGCGCGCGCCCTGCGGCGGGGCCGTCAGGCGCGCCGCGCGCGTCCGCCGCCGCGGGACGCGGTGCTCGACGCGCCTCCGAAGAGCTTGGCGACCAGCCGGAAGGGCAGAGTCACCACTGTCGCGATGGCCGAGCCGATCATCCGCAGTCCATCTGCAATCGCACGCAACACGTTGAACCTCCTGCTGTCTCGGTGTCCGACACACATCACGTTGTCCGACACAGCACGGGTGTCCGTCATCGCGTCGCCCAAACGCCCTGAGCAGCGGGTGCTGTTCCGGGCGGGGTCACGGTGACGTCACTGGCCGGTGAGATCCGCGGGGAACGCGCCCGCCCCCAGCGCGACCGCGAGGAACCCCCGGCCGAGCTCGGTGAGCCGCTCCGTGCCCTGCGCGCCGAGGTGCTCGTACGGCGCCGAGTCGAGCCGGTCCGTCACCTCCTCCAGCTCGGCGCGCAGCGCGGTGCCCGCCTCGGTCAGCCCGCCCCCGGCATCCAGGAGCCCGCGATCCCGCAGCCGCGCCGACGCCGCCTCCCAGTCCGTACGGCTCCAGCCGCGCGTCGCCAGCGTCCAGCGCGGCGACATGCCCTTGCCCGTCGCCGTGTGGCTCACCAGCGCCTCCAGCGGGTCGAGCCCCGCGGCGAGCAGCGCGGCCAGGTGGCCGTCCCCGCGGTGCTCGCGCAGCAGAGTGGCGGCGTGCCAGTACGCGAGGTGGGGCCGCTCCGGGACCGGCAGGTCGGCGTGCGCGGCGTACAGCGGGCGCGCGTGGCGGGTGCACGCCTCGGCGGCGCGCAGGGCGAGCCCGGCGGCCTCCGCCATCTCGTCGGAGGCGAGCGCCTCCGCGCCGAGCAGCCGGCGCAGGGTGGTGTCGACGGCGCGCAGGCGCGCCTCCAGTACGACGCCGGGCGAGGCGGTGCGCCACACCTCGGGGACGTGACGCGCCACGAGCTCGTGGTTGAAGTTGTAGAAGGCGGCGGTGATCACACCCGCCCCGACCGCGCCCATGGCGGCGCCGCGGCCCGCGAAGTAGGCGGCGTTGCTGTCCTCGATACCCACCCCCGCCAGCTCCTTCGTGAAGTCCGGGGAGAAGTACACGGTCGAGTGGAGCGGATTGAGGGCGTTGTGGCAGCGGCGGCCGGCGCGCGCGGGAAGGGAAGTCATGTCCGTACGCTACCGACTGGTCAGTACGTCGGGAAGCGTCGGGGCCCCATGGCAGGAAAGGTGGGGTACTCGTCATTGCGGACGCGCCGGGCGCCCTCAAGGATGGCTGCATGACTCAGCGGTCCGAACGATCCGTCCGAACATCCCGGTCTGTCGTCGTCGTCCTGTTCGACGACGTCCAGAGCCTGGACGTGACCGGCCCGGTGGAGGTCTTCGCCGGCGCCGCCCTGGAGGCCGCCGGCGGGCACGGCGCCGCGGACGCCGCGTACCGCATCCGCACGGCCTCGCTCGACGGCGCGCCCGTCCGCACCTCCAGCGGGCTGACGCTCGTCCCCGACGGCGCCCTCGACGCCGAGCCCGCGCCCCACATCCTCCTGGTCCCCGGCGGCAGGGGCACCCGCACCCCGGACCCGCGCCTGATCGACTGGCTCCGCGAGAACGCCCCCCGCGCCGAGCGTCTGGTCAGCGTCTGTACGGGAGCGCTGCTGCTGGCCGCGGCCGGGCTGCTCGACGGCCGCAGAGCCACCACCCACTGGGGAGTGAGCGAGCACCTGGCCCGCACCTACCCGGCCGTCGAGGTGGACCCGGACCCCATCTACGTACGGGACGGCAACGTGGCGACCTCGGCCGGGGTCACCGCGGGCATCGACCTGGCGCTCGCCCTCGTCGAGGAGGACCTGGGCCGGGACATCGCCCTCACCGTGGCCCGCCATCTCGTCGTATTCCTCCGGCGCCCGGGAAACCAGGCCCAGTTCAGCGCCCAGCTCGCCGCGCAGACCGCCCTGCGCGAACCTCTCCGCGAGGTCCAGCAGTGGATCACCGAGCACCCCGGCGACGACCTGTCGGTCGAGTCGCTGGCCGGCCGCGCCCGCCTCTCACCCCGCCAGTTCGCCCGCGCCTTCCGGTCCGAGACCGGCACGACACCGGGCAAGTACGTCGAACGCGTACGCCTGGAGCACGCGCGGCGGCTCCTGGAGGACTGCGCGGACGGCATCGAGGAGATCTCCCGGGCCTGCGGCTACGGCACTCCCGAGGCGATGCGCAGGGCCTTCGTGAAGAGCCTCGGCACCGCACCCGCCGAGTACCGCCGCCGCTTCCGCCCCCAGACCACACCCCGTTGACAGCACGGACAGCACGGACAGCACGGATAGCACCGACAGCACGGACAGCACTGCCAGGACGCCCGGCCCCCGGGCCGGCGAAAGGGACATCATGCCGCAAATAGCCATCCCCCTCTTCGACCGCTTCACCGCACTCGACGCGGTCGGCCCGTACGAGATGCTCTGCCGCCTGCCGGACGCCGAGACCGTCTTCGTCGCCGAGCGCACCGGGCCCGTGCTCAACGACCGGGGCGACCTCGCGCTGGTCGCCGGCAAGACGTTCGCCGATGTCACCGGTCCCGACATCGTGGTCGTGCCGGGCGGCCCCGGTCAGTCGGGCCAGATGGAGAACCAGGCGCTGCTCGGCTGGCTGCGCGCCGTCGACGCCACCACCGCCTGGACCACGTCGGTCTGCACCGGCTCGCTGCTCCTGGCCGCCGCCGGACTCCTCGTGGGCCGCCGGGCCGCCTCGCACTGGTTGGCCCTGGACACCCTGAAGACCTTCGGCGCGCGGCCCACCACGGAGCGCGTGGTCACCGACGGCAAGTACGTCACGGCGGCGGGCGTCTCGTCCGGCATCGACATGGGTCTCACCCTGCTCGGCAGGATCGCGGGCGACGAACACGCGATGGCCGTGCAGCTCCTGACGGAGTACGACCCCCAGCCGCCGTACGACGCAGGATCGCCGCAGAAGGCGCCGGCCGCGCTCGTCGAGGAGTTCCGCGGCAAGAGCCGGTTCATTCTCCAGTAGGTCCCGGCGTCCAGGTGAAGCGGGGCGTGCGGCGCTCCAGGAAGGCGGCGACACCCTCGGCGGTGTCGCCGCCGGCGCGCGCCTGCCCGGCCCAGTACGCGTCCCGGTCCTCCCGGCCGTCCGCGAACTCCTTCGCCGCCGCCTGGGTCAGCTGCGAGCGTGACACCAGTACGCGCGTGAACGCGGCCACCCGGCCGTCCAGTTCACTCGCCGGCAGCACCTCGTCCACCAGCCCGGTGCGCAGCGCCCGCTCCGTGCCGATCAACTCGCCCGAGAACAGCAGGTGTTTGGTGGCGGAAGGCCCCACCAGCGCCACCAACCGCCGGGTCGACGACGCGGCATAGACGATGCCGAGCTTCGCGGGCGTGACCCCGAAGGACGCGCCCTCCTCCGCGAACCGCAGGTCGCAGGCGGCGGCCAGCTGGCTGCCACCACCGACGCAGTACCCCCTGACGGCCGCCAGCGTCGGCTTCGGAAACGCGGCCAGAGCGTCCTCGGCCCGCACGGCGAGCCCCTGCGGAGAGTCGCCCTCGCGCAGCGACGAGATGTCCGCGCCCGCGCAGAACGTGTCCCCGGCCCCGGTCAGCACGAGCGCCCGTACGCCGCGGTCCCCGGCCAGCCGCTCCAGCAGCCCGGGCAGCGCCGCCCACATCCCGGCCGTCATGGCGTTGCGCTTGGCGGGATTGCTGATGACGACGGTGGCTACCCCGTCCGCGACGGTGTGCTCAAGCTGCGGCTCCATGCGCCGGATGCTATCCGGACGGTACGAACCTATGATCAAGAAGGGGCCGAGAAGCGGACACTGGCGCGTGTGAAGGAGTCGCTCATGGCCGGTCGCGCAGCAGACACACCCGAGGCCAGGAAGCTGAGCCGCGGCTTCGGCCGGCTGACCGTCCTCGGCGCGGTTCTCGTGCTGGGAGGAATCGTCGGCCTCGTCTACACGGCGGTCGCCACCCTCACCTCGATGATCCTCTTCGGCTGGCTGCTGCTCGTCGGCGGCCTGGTCGGGCTCCTCCAGGCGGTCCAGTCGCGCGGCTCGAACTTCTTCTGGCTCGGTGTCGTGGTCGCCGCCCTCAACATGGCGGCCGGAATCGTCGTCATCCGCCACCCCGAGGGCACCGCCGAGGCACTGACGATGTTCGCGGCACTGCTCTTCCTGACCGGCGGCGTCTTCAGGCTGGTGGGCAGCGTGGTGGTGCGGGGCCGCAGTTCGGCTGGACGCTGGTGCAGGGCGCGTTCGGCCTGCTGCTCGGAGTCCTCGTGCTCCTGGACTGGCCGCACAGCAGTCTGTACGTACTCGGCTGCTTCTTCTCGCTCGCGCTGCTCTTCGACGGGCTCGGCCTGATCGCGATCGGAACGGGTGGCCGTCAGATGGTCAATATGGTCACGTCAAGGCCGTCGACCGATCAGGAAGAGACGCAGAGCTGACGTCATCGTGGGCCAAGCCGTCAGAATCTGTCGAATGCGGCTGACTTCTGTTCAGTGACGGGGCCCGGCTCTCCGGGTTCTCAACACTTCGATGCGTGGTGACGAGAGAAGACGCACCGGCAGGGTACGAAGGAGTCTGGCGCTTCACCGCCCCCGCGGCGGACGCCTCCGTACCGGAAGCCAGACACGCGGTCCGCGATCTGCTGAACAGGCAGGGCGTACCCGTCCACGACGATCTGGTGCAGGACCTGCTGCTCATCGTCTCCGAGCTGGTGACCAACGCCGTACGCCATGCGGCGCTGCTCTCCCCGCAGCTCGCCGTCGAGGTGGCGATCGGCACGGAGTGGATCAGGGTGTCCGTCGAGGACAACCATCCGTACCGGCCCAAGGCGCTGGAGCGTGACTACGCGCAGACCGGGGGGCGTGGCCTGCTGCTCGTGCGGGAGATCACCACCGAGGCCGGAGGGGTGTGCGACATCGAGCACACCGCGACCGGCGGCAAGGTCATCTGGGTCGCACTGCCGCTGTCGGGTGCGGCCGTCACCAGCCCGCGGCCGGGCCCGTCAGCTCTCTGATCGCCGGCCGCGCCGCGTCCAGCACGGTCATGAACCACGCCGAGAACGGCGCCCGCGCGTGCCGCTCGGCCAGCTCGTCCGGCGTCACGAAAGCCGTCTCGCCGACCTCCTCCGGGTCGGGCCGCAGCGCGCTCTGCGCCATCCCGACGAAGAGGTGGTTGTACTCCTGCTCGACCAGCCCGGAGTCCGGGTCGGGGTGGTTGTAGCGGACGGTGCCCGCCTGGGCGAGCAGCGACGGGGAGATGCCCAGCTCCTCGTGCGTACGACGGGCGGCCGCGGCGAACGGCGACTCCCCGGGGTAGGGGTGGCCGCAGCAGGTGTTGGACCAGACGCCGGGGGAGTGGTACTTGCCGAGCGCGCGGCGCTGGATCAGCAGCCGTCCCGTCTCGTCGAAGAGGAAGACCGAGAAGGCGCGGTGCAGGCGGCCGGGAGCCTGGTGCGCGGAGAGCTTCTCCGCGGTGCCGATGGTGTTGCCGTCCTCGTCGACCAGCTCGAGCAGGATCTCTTCCGCTGTGCCGTTCGACGAGCTGTTCGCGGCGGTGACTGGTGTGCTCGGCATGACCATCCTTCGCTTCGGTACCCGGCGTCCAAGTCTGCCGTACAAAAGCGTCTTGTCCGTACTTCGCGGAACGTGCCGCATGTCCGCCCCCGCCGCGCGAAGCGGCGGGGGCGGACGGCGCGTCAGCTCAGGACCGCGGAGGGCCGCAGTACATAGCCGGTGTAGCCGTACTCCGTCCCGTGGTCCGCGCGCACGGCGATCTCCTCGCGGGTGAGGGCGAGCGCCTGCTCCATTCCGGGCGTGGCGGGGTCCGCCGCGTCGGCGCGGGCGCCGAGCGGGACGTAGTATTCGTCCCAGTCGCTGTCGGGCTGCTCGTACACCCCGAGGACGGCGTAGCCGGCCGCGACGGCCGCGGCCGTGTTCCCGGACCGGTCGCGCATCGCGGGATAGTTCGCGTCCCAGAACGCGCGGGCGCCGAGTGACGGCTCGCCGGAGGTCCACTCGCACTCGGTGACGACGAGCGCGCCGCCGGGTGCGACGAGGCGCCGCCACTTGTGCAATGCGGTGTCGAAGCCGATGCTGTAGGCGGAACTCTCCGCCCAGACGAGGTCGAACACCCCGTCGGGGAAGGGGAGTTCGCCCATGTCACCCTCGACGGTACGGATCGAACCGCTCAGCCCGCGCGCCTCGGCGGCGCCGCGCAGCTCGGCGAGGAACGGCGCGTACAGATCGACGGCCGTCACCTCGGCCCCGTACTCCGCCGCCAGCAGCAGCGAGACCCGGCCGGGGCCGCAGCCCAGGTCGAGCACGCGCGGACGCCGCGGCAGAGGTCCGGCGAGGGAGAGCAGGTGGCGGGTGGTGCGGTCGGAGCCGGGGCCCTGGCGCGGAAGCCCGCGGTGCAGGGTCATGAAAGCTTCGAACATGGCGTTGTCGGTCAACGTGGGAAACCCTTTGGTCAGAGGGCTCCGGCCGACGCGCCGCGAAAGGCGCGAAGGATCGACGCGAACGATCGCGATGAAAACGATGCGAAGAAAACGATCGCGAGGAAGGGGTCAGCCGAGAGCCCGGGAATTGAGGATGAACCGGACACTGCTCGCAGCAGCATCGACCGTGACGGTCATCAACCTCAGCTCCCCTCATCGTGTCCCCGAGACCCGAACGTCTCTGCGAAGACCTTAACAGTCCCGCCCCGCTCAGTGGCAGAGTCTCGCCTCGTGCTCGGCGTGACCGCTCGGCTCCAGCTGGAACGTGCAGTGCTCGACGTCGAAGTGGTCACCGAGGCAGCCCTGAAGGGCGTGCAGCATCTTCTCGTGCCCGACCGAGTCGAGATAGTCCTGGCTGACCACGACGTGCGCGGACAGGACCGGCATGCCCGAGGTGATCGTCCAGGCGTGCAGGTCGTGCACGTCGTCGACGCCGGGCAGGCCGAGTATGTGCTCCCGTACCTCCGTCATGTCCACACCCTTGGGTGCGATCTCCAGAAGCACACTCAGCGTCTCCCGCAGCAGCTTCCAGGTGCGCGGCACGATCATGAGGCCGATCACCAGGGACGCGATCGGGTCGGCGGCCTGCCAGCCGGTCGCCATGATGACGCCGGCTGAGACCAGCACGGTGACCGAGCCCAGGGTGTCGGCGACGACCTCCAGGAAGGCGCCGCGCACATTGAGGCTGTTCTTCTGTCCCTGTATCAGCAGGGACAGCGAGATCATGTTGGCGACGAGACCGACCAGGGCGAAGACGATCGCCGTACCGCTCCTGGTCTCCGCCGGGGTGATGAAGCGGTCGACCGCCTCGAAGAGGAGGAAGCCGCCGACGCCGAGCAGCAGCAGACAGTTGGCGAGCGCGGCGAGGATCTCGGCCCTGGCATACCCGAAGGTGGCCTTCGCGGTGGCCGGGCGGTTGGCGAAGTGGATCGCCAGCAGCGCCATCGCGAGTCCGAGCGCGTCCGTCGCCATGTGGGCCGCGTCCGCGATCAGCGCCAGCGAATTGGCCAGCAGACCACCGACGATCTCGACCGTCATGACGGTCAGGGTGATGCCGAGCGCGATACGCAGCCGCCCCTTGTACGCGGCGGCGGCCGTGCCGGTGGGCGGCGGCCCACCGTGCGTATGCCCGTGATCGTGCCCAGCCCCCATGAAGGACGCCTCCCCGGTCGTGTGAACGGTCTGTCCGAGGTGCCAGTGAACTACGGGCGGGGGGTATGTGCAACACGGGACTGAACACCGTTGTCATATGCTCTGACCTGCGGAAATGCCCGCAGGTCAGAGCGATGACACGATCAGTTCCGGGCGGCTTCCGGGTGCCGGAGGAGCCAGCCCTCCCAGGCCGACGCGATCATCTCGCGCACCCCTCGCCCGGCCGTCCAGCCCAGCTCCTTGGCGATCAGGTCGGACGAGGCGACCGCCTTCGCCGCGTCACCGGGACGGCGCGGCTCGACCACCGGAACGAGCGAGGAACCGGTGATCTCGCCCACCAGCTCGGCGAGCTCGCGCACCGAGACGCCTTCGCCGCGTCCGATGTTGAACGTCATGTCCGTCTGCTCGTCGCGCGCGGTGAGCGCCCGCGCGACCGAGAGATGGGCGTCGGCGAGATCACAGACGTGAATGTAGTCACGGACACAGGTGCCGTCGGGCGTCGGATAGTCGTCCCCGAAGATCCGCGGCGCCTCACCGCGCGTGATCCGGTCGAAGAACATCGGGATGATGTTGAACACCCCGGTGTCGGCCAGCTCCGGCCTCGCCGCGCCGGCCACGTTGAAGTAGCGCAGGCACGCCGTGGAGAAGCCGTGCGCCCGCCCGGCGGCCCGCACCAGCCACTCACCCGCCAGCTTGGTCTCGCCGTACGGATTGATCGGCACGCAGGGAGCGTCCTCGGAGATCAGCTCCGCCTCGGGGATGCCGTACACGGCGGCGGAGGAGGAGAAGAGGAAGCGCTTCACCCCGGCGGCCGCGACGGCCTCCAGCAGCACTGTGAGCCCGTACACATTCTCCCGGTAGTAGAGCAGCGGCTGCTCGACCGACTGCCCGACCTGCTTCTTCGCCGCGAGATGCACCACACCCGTGACCTCGTGGCCCGCGAGCGTACGGTCGAGCAGTTCCCGGTCCAGCACCGAGCCGCGTACGACCGTGATGTCCGCGGGCAGGCGCTCCGGCACCCCGGACGAGACGTCGTCCAGGACGACCACCCGCTCACCCGCCGCCGCCATGGTCAGCGCCACATGCGCGCCGATGTAACCCGTCCCACCCGTGATCAGCCATGTCATAACGGCCACCCTAGGGCGTCCGGGGACCACCGGCGGTCGCGGTTTGTGGGGCGGGGTACCCATCGACCAAGATGATCTCGGTGGGCCGCCCGGGTCCCGGTCCGGTCTTATCGGGGCGTTAACGGGCCGTGAATTCCCGCTTCCGTACATCCGATAGCCTCTGCCGACATGCCTTCGAGCCCGTGCCGGGCCGGAAATGCCGCATGCCACGCAAGGCCAGCCCCTGCCCAGCGCCAAGGAGTGAGTTCGTCTGTCGACCGCCATCCTCACCGGTCCGCCGGTACCCGGATCGCCGCTCGAGGGCGATCTGCGGTCGCTGGGATTCGACGTACGGTCCGCCGCCGACGCGGAGGAGACCGCGAAGCTCCTCGACGCGACACCCGCCGGTGAGCGGGTCGCCCTCGTCGACCCGCGCTTCGTCGGCCACGTCCACTCGCTGCGCCTCGCGCTCACCGACCCCCGCTTCCCGGCCGCCGCGGCCCCCGGCGCGCTCACCGCGCAGCCCGAGGCACGCGCCGCGCTGGCCCGCGCCGTGCGCGGAGCCACCGGGCCGGACGCCGTGGCGGGGCCGGACGCCGTCGCCGCCGCCCTCGACGCGGACGGCGCCGACGTGCGCCGCCCGGAGCTCGGCTCGCTGGTCGCCGTCGTCGCCACCGGCGAGGACGAGCGCGAGCGCGCCCGCGCGGCCGTCGCCGCCGTCGACGAGGAGGCCGTACGGCTGCGTACGGCGGTGAAGTCCCGCGACGGTTTCTTCACCACCTTCTGCGTCAGCCCGTACTCGCGCTACCTCGCCCGCTGGTGCGCCCGCCGGGGCTTCACCCCCAACCAGGTCACCACCGCCTCGCTGATCACCGCGCTGATCGCGGCCGGCTGCGCGGCGACCGGCACCCGCGGCGGCTACGTCGCGGCCGGCGTGCTGCTGCTCCTCTCCTTCGTCCTGGACTGCACCGACGGGCAGCTCGCCCGCTACTCGCTCCAGTACTCGACGATGGGCGCCTGGCTCGACGCGACCTTCGACCGCGCCAAGGAGTACGCGTACTACGCGGGCCTCGCGCTCGGAGCCGCCTGGGGCGGCGACGACGTGTGGGCGCTGGCGCTCGGCGCGATGGTGCTCCAGACTTGCCGCCACGTCGTGGACTTCTCCTTCAACGAGGCGAACCACGACGCCGAGTCCAACACCAGCCCCACCGCCGCGCTCTCCGACAGGCTCGACAGCGTCGGCTGGACGGTTTGGGTACGGCGCATGATCGTCCTGCCGATCGGCGAGCGCTGGGCGATGATCGCGGTCCTGACCGCGGTCACGACCCCGCGGATCGTCTTCTACGCCCTGCTCGTCGGCTGCGCGCTCGCCGCCCTCTACACCACGGCCGGCCGCGTCCTGCGCTCGCTGACCCGCAAGGCACGGCGCACCGACCGGGCCGCGCAGGCGCTCGCGGACTTGGCCGACAGCGGACCGGTGGCCCAGGCCGTCGCGGCCCGCGGGCCGCGCCTCAAGGGCGCCTGGACCGCCCCGGCCGTCGCCGCCGTCGGCGCCGTCGCCCTCGTGGTCGCGGCGCTCACCCAGCCCGTGGGCAGCCCCCAGGTGATCATCGCGGCGGTCTTGTACGCCGTGCTCTCGGGCACAGCCGTCGCGCGCCCCCTCAAGGGCGCCCTCGACTGGCTCGTCCCGCCCGTCTTCCGGGCCGCGGAGTACGGCACGGTCCTCATCCTCGCCGCCCGCTCGGAGGTGGACGGGGCATTGCCGGCGGCCTTCGGGCTGGTGTCGGCCGTCGCCTACCATCACTACGACACTGTGTACCGCATCCGGGGCGGCACAGGCGCGCCGCCCCATTGGCTGGTGCGGACGATCGGCGGCCACGAAGGCCGGACGCTCGTGGTGGTGGTACTCACCACGCTCCTGGCGACGCAGAACACAGACCTCACCTTGGCGCTCACGGCCCTCGCTGTGGCCGTGGCGCTCGTGGTGCTCACGGAGTCCATCCGCTTCTGGGTGTCCTCCGGAGCACCCGCAGTACATGACGAAGGAGAACCCGCATGATCGGCCTCGTACTGGCTGCCGGCGCCGGCCGGCGTCTGCGTCCCTACACGGACACCCTCCCGAAGGCCCTGGTGCCCGTGGACGGTGACACGACCGTCCTCGACCTGACCCTGGGCAACTTCGCCGAGGTCGGCCTGACCGAGGTCGCCATCGTCGTCGGCTACCGCAAGGAAGCCGTCTACGCGCGCAAGGAGGCCCTTGAGGCGAAGTACGGCCTCAAGATCACCCTGGTCGACAACGACAAGGCCGAGGAGTGGAACAACGCCTACTCCCTGTGGTGCGCCCGTGACGTCCTCAAGCGGGGCGTGATCCTCGCCAACGGCGACACCGTCCACCCGGTCTCCGTCGAGAAGACGCTGCTCGCCGCCCGAGGCAAGGGCCAGAAGATAATCCTCGCCCTCGACACGGTGAAGAACCTCGCCGACGAGGAGATGAAGGTCATCACGCAGGACGGCAAGGGCGTCCAGCGGATCACGAAGCTGATGGACCCGGCCACCGCCACCGGTGAGTACATCGGTGTCACGCTCATCGAGCCGGAGGCCGCCGAGGAGCTGGCCGACGCGCTGAAGACGACGTTCGAGCGCGACCCCGACCTCTACTACGAGGACGGCTACCAGGAGCTGGTCAACCGCGGCTTCACCGTCGACGTGGAGCCTATCGGCGAAGTGACGTGGGTCGAGATCGACAACCACGAGGACCTCGCGAAGGGCCGTGAGATCGCGTGCCAGTACTGACCCGGCTCATCCCGTCCCCGGTCGTCGTCGACATCGGCTGCGGCGCCATGGACGACCTGGCCGGCCTGCTGGCCGACCAGCGGATCTCCGCGTCCGGCAAGCTGGCGATCGCGACCAGCCCCGGCTCGGGCCAGGCCCTGCGCGAGAAGCTCGCGCCGGTGCTGCCCGGGGCCGACTGGTACTCCGTCGCCGACGGCACCATCGACTCCGCGGTCAGGCTGGCCGACGGGATCAAGGGCAAGCGGTACGACGCCGTGGTCGGCCTCGGCGGCGGCAAGATCATCGACGTGACGAAGTACGCGGCCGCGCGGGTGGGCCTGCCGATGGTCGCCGTCGCGACGAACCTCTCGCACGACGGTCTGTGCTCGCCGGTGTCCATCCTGGACAACGACAACGGCCGCGGCTCGTACGGCGTCCCGACCCCCATCGCCATGGTCATCGACCTCGATGTGATCCGGGACGCCCCGGTCCGGTTCATCCGGTCCGGGATCGGCGACGCGATCTCCAACATCTCGGCGATCGCGGACTGGGAGCTGTCCCACCGCCTCCACGGCGAGCCGATCGACGGACTGGCCGCCGCCATGGCCCGTACGGCGGGAGAAGCCGTACTCCGCCACCCCGGCGGGGTCGGCACCGACGAGTTCCTCACGGTCCTCGCCGAATCCCTCGTGCTGTCCGGCATCGCCATGTCGATCAGCGGCGACAGCCGGCCCTCGTCGGGCGCGTGCCACGAGATCAGCCACGCCTTCGACCTGCTGTACCCCAAGCGGGCCGCGAGCCACGGCGAGCAGGTCGGCATCGGCGCCGCCTTCGCCATGCACCTGCGGGGCGCGCACGAGCAGTCCGGCCTCTTCGCCGAGGTGCTGCACCGGCACGGCCTGCCGGTGCTGCCGGAGGAGATCGGGTTCAGCGTCGACGAGTTCGTCAAGGCCGTCGAGTACGCGCCGCAGACCCGCCCGGGACGCTTCACGATCCTGGAGCACCTCAACCTGTCCGCCGACCAGATCAAGGACGCATACGCCGACTATGCAAAAGCCATCGGTAGCTGAGCTCCGACCGGTCGTTCACCCCCCGGGTGTGAAGGACCGGCGCAGCGGCGAGCACTGGGCCGGCCGGCTCTACATGCGCGAGGTCTCCCTGCGCGTCGACCGGCACCTGGTGAACACACGGGTCACGCCCAACCAGCTGACCTATGTGATGACCGTCGCGGGTGCCCTCGCCGCCCCGGCCCTGCTCGTACCGGGCGTCACGGGCGCCCTGCTCGGCGTGCTGATGGTCCAGCTCTATCTGCTGCTCGACTGCGTCGACGGCGAGATCGCCCGCTGGAAGAAGCAGTACTCGCTCGCCGGGGTCTACCTGGACCGCGTCGCCGCCTACCTGTGTGACGCGGCGGTCCTCGTGGGCTTCGGCCTGCGCGCCGCCGACCTGTGGGGCGAGGGGCGCGTCGACTGGCTGTGGGCCTTCCTCGGCACCCTGGCCGCGCTCGGCGCGATCCTGATCAAGGCCGAGACCGACCTCGTCGGCGTCGCCCGTCACCAGGGCGGCATGCCGCCGGTGAAGGAGTCGGCGTCCGAGCCGCGCTCGTCCGGGATGGCGCTGGCCCGCAAGGCCGCCGCGGCGCTGAAGTTCCACCGGCTCGTCCTCGGGGTCGAGGCGTCCCTGCTGATCCTCGCCGCGGCGATCGCGGACAGCGTCCGGGACGACCTGTTCTTCTCGCGGCTCGGTGTCGCCGTCCTCGCGGGGATCGCACTCCTGCAAACCCTGCTCCACCTCGTGTCCGTCCTCGCCTCCAGCAGGCTCAAGTGACGGCCGCGGGCACGGGCACCGGCCTGAAGGTCGGCGCCGTCGTCATCACGATGGGCAACCGGCCGGACGAGCTGCGCGCCCTCCTCGACTCGGTCGCCAAGCAGGACGGCGACCGCGTCGAGGTCGTGGTGGTCGGCAACGGCTCCCCGGTCACCGGTGTTCCCGAAGGCGTACGGACGGTCGACCTGCCGGAGAACCTCGGCATCCCGGGCGGCCGCAACGCCGGCATCGAGGCGTTCGGCCCCAGCGGCGCCGAGATGGACATCCTGCTGTTCCTCGACGACGACGGCCTGCTGGCCCACCACGACACGGCCGAGCTGTGCCGCCGGGCCTTCGCCGCCGACCCGAAGCTCGGCATCATCAGCTTCCGGATCGCGGACCCCGACACGGGGGAGACCGCGCGCCGCCACGTCCCGCGGCTGCGCGCGGCCGACCCGATGCGCTCCTCGCGCGTGACGACCTTCCTCGGCGGCGCCAACGCCGTACGCACCAAGGTCTTCGCCGAGGTCGGCGGACTCCCGGACGAGTTCTTCTACGCGCACGAGGAGACCGACCTGGCCTGGCGGGCGCTCGACGCCGGCTGGATGATCGACTACCGCTCGGACATGGTCCTGTACCACCCGACGACCGCCCCGTCCCGGCACGCCGTCTACCACCGCATGGTGGCCCGGAACCGGGTCTGGCTCGCCCGGCGCAATCTGCCGGCCCCCCTGGTCCCCGTCTACCTGGGCGTGTGGCTGCTGCTCACACTGGCGCGGCGCCCCTCCGTACCGGCCCTCAAGGCATGGTTCGGGGGCTTCAAGGAAGGGTGGACGACCTCCGCCGGACCGCGCCGTCCGATGAGATGGCGTACCGTCTGGCGCCTGACCCGGCTCGGCCGACCTCCTGTCATCTGACAAGCTCGGGTCTGAAAGCATCGGGTGCACGCGGGATCCGTAGCCCGTTCCTGCGCCTTACGCCTGCGCATCTTGAACACGAAAGTTTCAACTTGTGAGTGACACAACCCATGACGGTGCGGTCGCGACGAGCGCCCCGCCATCTCCCGACGACGGACTTACCCCGGCGCAGCTCGCCGCGAAGTACGGCCTGTCGGTGAGCGGTGCCCGGCCGGGGCTGATCGAGTATGTCCGGCAGCTGTGGGGCCGGCGCCACTTCATCCTCGCGTTCTCGCAGGCGAAGCTGACCGCCCAGTACAGCCAGGCCAAGCTCGGCCAGCTGTGGCAGGTGGCGACTCCGCTGCTGAACGCCCTCGTGTACTTCCTGATCTTCGGCCTGATCCTGGAGGCCGACCGGGGCATGGAGCGGGAGGTGTACGTACCCTTCCTGGTCACCGGGGTGTTCGTCTTCACCTTCACCCAGAGCTCGGTGATGGCCGGTGTCCGGTCCATCTCGGGCAACCTGGGGCTGGTGAGAGCGCTGCACTTCCCGCGCGCCTCGCTGCCGATCTCCTTCGCGCTCCAGCAGCTCCAGCAGCTGCTGTTCTCGATGATCGTCCTGGTGATCATCGCGGTGGCATTCGGCAGCTACCCGTCGCTCTCCTGGCTGCTGGTCGTTCCGGCGCTGGCCGTCCAGTTCGTCTTCAACATCGGCCTCGCGCTGATCATGGCCAGGCTCGGCAGCAAGACCCCCGACCTGGCGCAGCTGATGCCGTTCGTGATGCGTACGTGGATGTACGCCTCCGGTGTGATGTTCAGCATCCCGGCGATGCTCGCCGACAAGGACCTGCCCGGCTGGGTCACGGACGTGCTCCAGTGGAACCCGGCGGCCGTGTACATGGACCTCATCCGCTTCGGCCTGATCGACGGGTACGGCTCCGAGAACCTGCCCCCGCACGTCTGGGGCGTCGCTCTGGGCTGGGCGCTGCTCGTGGGCCTCGTGGGCTTCGTGTACTTCTGGAAGGCTGAGGAGAGGTACGGCCGTGGCTGACGAGAACAAGCAGGGGCGCGTCCCCACCGTCATCGCGGACGACGTGCACATCGTCTACCGCGTCAACGCCGGTGCCGGCGGTCGCGGCAGCGCCACCGCCGCCCTGAACCGCATGATGAAGCGCGGCAAGGGCGACGCGCCCGGCGTCCGCAAGGTGCACGCGGTGCGCGGTGTCTCCTTCACGTCCTACCGCGGCGAGGCGATCGGCCTCATCGGTACGAACGGTTCGGGCAAGTCGACCCTGCTGCGCGCCATCGCCGGCCTCCTGCCGACCGAGCAGGGCAAGGTCTACACGGACGGCCAGCCCTCGCTGCTGGGCGTGAACGCGGCGCTGATGAACGATCTGACGGGCGAGCGCAATGTCATCCTCGGCGGTCTCGCCATGGGTATGACCCGCGAGGAGATCCGCGAGCGCTACCAGCAGATCGTCGACTTCTCGGGCATCAACGAGAAGGGCGACTTCATCACCCTGCCGATGCGCACGTACTCCTCCGGCATGGCGGCCCGCCTGCGCTTCTCCATCGCCGCCGCCAAGGACCACGACGTACTGATGATCGACGAGGCGCTCGCCACCGGCGACCGGAAGTTCCAGATCCGCTCCGAGCAGCGGATCCGCGAGCTGCGCAAGGAGGCCGGCACGGTCTTCCTGGTCAGCCACAGCAACAAGTCGATCAGGGACACCTGCGACCGCGTCCTGTGGCTGGAGAAGGGCGAGCTGCTGATGGACGGTCCCACGGACGAGGTCCTCAAGGCGTACGAGAAGGAAACCGGCCGCTAGACCCGGGTTCGGTGCCCCCGCCGGTCGAACCCGGCGGGGGTTCCGCGTGTCCGCGCGACGCGACCGGCCCGGCGGGCCGTAGCATGCCGGAATCGTCAACTCCCGCCACCTTCGGGAAGGTTGGGGCGTATCGCTGTTTTGTTGTCATACGCCCAACACCCTGGGGCGGTGCCGGTCGTTGTACAACGTAAGCTGTACCGGTGGGCGGCGTGTCCGAAATGGGATGTATTAGGTCGACGGTGTAGAACGGGAGATGTGACGGCAATGGCTAGGGAATCTCTCCACATCGAAGACGCTTCCGCCGTCCCCGCACCGGGCAGCCCCCGATGACCGGAACCCGGCACGTGCGCACCGACGCACACGCGCGCACGACCCTGGACAAGGCCGCCGACGAGAACTTTCCGGTGGCTCCCTTCTTTCTGCCGCGCGCCTGGCGGGCCGACCTGATGGCCGTCTACGGCTACGCCCGCCTCGTCGACGACATCGGTGACGGCGACCTCGCCCCCGGCGGCGCCGACGCCCGTCTGCTCGGCCTCGACCCCGCCCTGGCCGACGACCGCCTGCTCCTCCTCGACGCCTTCGAGGCCGATCTGCGCCGCGTCTTCGACACCTCGGGGGACGGCCCGCGCCACCCGCTCCTGCACGCCCTCGTGCCGACCGTGCGGCGCTGCTCGCTGACGCCCGGCCCGTTCCTCGGTCTCATCGAGGCCAACCGGCAGGACCAGCTCGTCCGGCGCTACAAGACGTACGACGACCTCCTCGCGTACTGCGAGCTGTCGGCCAACCCCGTCGGACGGCTGGTCCTCGGCATCACCGGCACCGCGAGCCCCGAGCGGATCCGCCGCTCCGACGCGATCTGCACCGCCCTCCAGATCGTCGAACACCTCCAGGACGTCGCCGAGGACCTCGGCCGCGACCGGATCTACCTGCCCGCCGACGACATGGCCCGCTTCCACGTCGAGGAGGCCGACCTCGCCGCCCCGTCCGCGAACGCGAAGGTGCGCGCACTGATCGCCTACGAGGCGGAGCGCGCCGGACGCCTCCTGGACGAAGGCACTCCGCTCGTCGGCAGCGTCAGGGGCAGACTCAAGCTGCTGCTGGTCGGTTTCGCCGGCGGTGGCCGCGCCGCCCTCACCGCGATCGCGGCCGCCGGCTACGACGTGCTTCGCGGACCGCCCAAGCCCACCAAGCTCAGCCTGCTGCGCGCAGCGGGAGCTGTCTTGCGATGAGACCGAAGAGAGGGGTGAGCCGGCCCGTGGAAGGACTCATGCAGATGTCCGCACCGGTACTCGCCGCGTACAGCTACTGCGAGGCCGTGACCGGACAGCAGGCGCGCAATTTCGCGTACGGCATCAGACTGCTGCCGACCGACAAGCGCAACGCCATGTCCGCGCTCTACGCGTTCTCGCGGCGCGTGGACGACATCGGCGACGGCATGCTGGCGGCCGACGTCAAGCAGGCGCGGCTCGAGGAGACCCGCGCGCTGCTCGACCGCGTCCGCGCGGACGCGGTCGACGACGACGACACCGATCCCGTCGCCGTGGCGCTCTCCGACTCGGCGCGCCGTTTCCCGCTCCCGCTCGAAGGGCTCGACGAGCTCATCGACGGCGTCCTGATGGACGTGCGCGGCGAGACCTACGAGACCTGGGACGACCTGAAGGTCTACTGCCGGTGTGTCGCGGGCGCCATCGGAAGGCTCTCCCTGGGCGTGTTCGGCATCCAGACCGGCGCGCGCTCCACGGAACGCGCCGCCGAGTACGCCGACACGCTCGGCCTCGCCCTCCAGCTCACGAACATCCTCCGTGACGTACGCGAGGACGCCGCGAACGGCCGCACGTACCTGCCCGCCGACGACCTCGCCAAGTTCGGCTGCTCGGCCGGTTTCCACGACGCGACCCCGCCCGACGGGTCCGACTTCACGGGCCTCGTCCACTACGAAGTACGCCGCGCCCGCGCCCTGTTCGCCGAGGGCTACCGGCTGCTTCCGCTGCTCGACCGGCGCTCCGGAGCCTGCGTCGCCGCCATGGCCGGCATCTACCGGCGGCTCCTCGACCGCATCGAGCGCGACCCCCTGGCCGTGCTGCGCGGCCGCGTCTCGCTGCCCGGACGGGAGAAGGCGTACGTCGCCGTGCGCGGCCTCTCGGGCCTCGACGCCCGGACCATCTCCCGCAACCAGACCTGGAGGCGGGTCTGATGCGGCCCGGCGCGGCAGGCAGGACGAACGCCCGCGAGGCAGGCGACGCAACCCCCCGTCGGGCCGGCGCGTCCCTGACGGCAGGGGCCCGCCGTCCGTACACCGTCGGCGGAACCCGGGGGGAGAGCGCATGACACACGGCACCACGGGCGGCAGGCTGTCCCCGGCCGGGCGGAAGCAGGCCCACCCGGCGGGGCACGCGGTCGTCGTCGGCGGCGGACTGGCCGGTGTCACCGCCGCGCTCCGGCTGGCCGACGCCGGAACGCGCGTGACGCTACTCGAAGGCCGCCCGCGCCTCGGCGGCCTCGCGTTCTCCTTCCGGCGCGGCGACCTCACCGTCGACAACGGCCAGCACGTCTACCTGCGCTGCTGCACCGCCTACCGCTGGTTCCTCGACCGTGTGGAGGGCGCGGCGCTGGCACCGTTGCAGAGCCGTCTCGACGTACCCGTGCTCGACGTGGGACGGAGGGCGGGGCCCCGGCTCGGACGGCTGCGGCGCACGGCACTGCCCGTACCGCTGCACCTGGCCGCGAGTCTGGCGACGTATCCGCACCTCTCCCTCGCCGAACGTGCGAGCGTCGGGCGCGCGGCGCTGGCGCTCAAGAAGCTCGACCCGGCCGACCCCGCCCTCGACGGGGTCGACTTCGCCACCTGGCTCGGCCGTCACGGGCAGTCCCCGCGCACCATCGAGGCGCTGTGGGACCTCGTCGGCGTCGCGACGCTCAACGCCACCGCGCCCGACGCCTCCCTCGGCCTCGCCGCGATGGTCTTCAAGACCGGCCTGCTCTCCGAGCCCGGTGCGGCCGACATCGGCTGGGCCCACGTACCGCTCGGCGACCTGCACGACACGCTCGCCCGCAAGGCGCTGGACGCGGCGGGCGTACGGACGGCACTGCGCACCCGGGTCACCTCGCTCAGCCGCGCGGCCGGCGGGGGCTGGGAGGTCCGGACGGCGGGGGAGCTGATCGAGGCCGACAGCGTCGTGCTCGCCGTACCGCAGAACGAGACGCACGCGCTGCTGCCCGAAGGCGTCATCGACGACCCCGGCCGGCTGCTGGACATCGGTACCGCGCCGATCCTCAACGTCCATGTCGTGTACGACCGCAAGGTGCTGCGCCGGCCCTTCTTCGCCGCGCTCGGCAGCCCCGTCCAGTGGGTCTTCGACCGTACGGAGTCCTCCGGGCTCAAGGGCGGCGGGCAGTACCTCGCCGTCTCGCAGTCGGCGGCCCAGGACGAGATCGACACGCCCGTGTCCGAACTGCGGGAGCGTTATCTGCCCGAGCTGGAGCGGCTGCTGCCCGCCGCGCGCGGCGCGGGCGTACGCGACTTCTTCGTCACCCGGGAGCGGACAGCGACGTTCGCCCCCACCCCCGGCGTCGGACGGCTGCGCCCCGGCGCCCGTACGCACGCGCCCGGTCTGTACCTGGCCGGCGCGTGGACCGCCACCGGATGGCCCGCGACCATGGAGAGCGCCGTACGCAGCGGCATCACCGCCGCCGGCGCGGCACTCTCCGAACTCGGCCGCGCACACGAACATCCGTTGCAGGAGGCGGTATGAGCACTGGCATGGAAACAAGAGGAGAGCCTGTGACCCCGGCGAACACGGCCGACGACACCACGGTGGACATCGCCGCCCTTCTGGAGCGCGGCCGCACCCTGTCCACCCCGGTGCTGAAGGCCGCCGTGGACCGGCTCGCGCCGCCCATGGACACCGTCGCGGCGTACCACTTCGGGTGGATCGACGCCCAGGGACGGCCGGCCGACGGCGACGGCGGCAAGGCCGTACGTCCGGCGCTCGCGCTGCTGTCGGCGGAGGCGGCGGGCGCGGCGCCCGAAGTCGGCGTACCCGGCGCTGTGGCCGTCGAACTCGTACACAACTTCTCGCTGCTCCACGACGACCTGATGGACGGCGACGAGCAGCGCAGGCACCGCGACACCGTGTGGAAGGTGCACGGGCCCGCGCAGGCGATCCTCGTCGGTGACGCGCTCTTCGCGCTCGCCAACGAACTGCTGCTGGAGATCGGCACCGTCGAGGCGGGGCGCGCCACGCGCCGGCTCACCACCGCGACCCGCAAGCTCATCGACGGCCAGGCGCAGGACATCTCCTTCGAGCACCGCGAGCGGGTCACCGTCGAGGAGTGCCTGGAGATGGAGGGCAACAAGACGGGCGCGCTGCTGGCCTGCGCTGTGTCCATCGGCGCGGTGCTCGGCGGGGCGGACGACCGTACGGCCGACACGCTGGAGGCGTACGGCTACCACCTCGGTCTCGCCTTCCAGGCCGTCGACGACCTGCTCGGCATCTGGGGCGACCCGGACGCCACGGGCAAGCAGACCTGGAGCGACCTGCGCCAGCGCAAGAAGTCCCTGCCCGTCGTCGCCGCGCTGGCGGCCGGCGGCCCGGCGTCGGAGCGGCTCGGCGAGCTGCTCTCCGCCGACGCCAAGAGCAACGACTTCGCGAGCTTCTCCGAGAAGGAGTTCGCCACCAGGGCGGCTCTGATCGAGGAAGCGGGCGGCCGCGACTGGACGGCGCAGGAAGCCCGCAGACAGCACGCCGTCGCCATCGAGGCGCTGGACCGCGTCGACATGCCCCAGCACGTCCGTGCGCAGCTCACCGCGCTCGCGGACTTCGTCGTCGTACGAAAGAGATGATCAGCATCCGCCTCATATGACTCGCAAGTCGCCGTCCGGTGCGCGGGATGCGGTAAACCCCGCACCGGACGACGTCAGACCCCAGCACAGCAGATGACCAACTGCCACGAAGGGGAAACCATGACAGCGACGACCGACGGCAGCCCCGGGGCCATGAAGCCCCGCGCAGCCGCGGCCAGCGAATGCGCCGACCACCATCACACCGACAACACCCGGGCCCCGGACGTCATCGACAGTCCCGGGCTCGCCGCCACCCCCGGCGTCACCGACGCCCCCGATGTCCTGGCCGCCGCGCGGCGGGCCACGGACCGCGCGGTCGAGCACCTGCTCGCCCAGCAGGACGACCAGGGCTGGTGGAAAGGCGACCTCGAAACCAATGTGACCATGGATGCCGAGGACCTGCTGCTCCGCCAGTTCCTCGGCATCCAGGAGGAGAAGACCGTCCTGGCCGCCGCGCTCCATATCCGCGGCGAGCAGCGGGACGACGGCACCTGGGCCACCTTCCACGGCGGTCCCGGCGAGCTCTCCACCACCATCGAGGCGTACGTCGCCCTGCGGCTCGCGGGGGACCTGCCGGACGATCCGCACATGGAGCGCGCCGCGGCCTGGATCAGGGCGCGCGGCGGCATCGGCGCGAGCCGTGTCTTCACCCGGATCTGGCTGGCGCTGTTCGGCTGGTGGAAGTGGGACGATCTGCCCGAGATGCCGCCGGAGATGATCTTCCTTCCCTCCTGGCTGCCGCTCAACATCTATGCCTTCGGCTGCTGGGCGCGCCAGACCATCGTGCCGCTGAGCATCGTCTCGGCGAAGCGGCCGGTGCGTCCCGCGCCGTTCGCCCTCGACGAGCTGCACACCAATCCGCGGCTGCGCGTCCCGCGGAAGCGGCTTGCCCCGCCCACCAGTTGGGAGGGTGTCTTCCAGCGGCTCGACAAGGCCCTGCACGTGTACCGCAAGGTCGCGCCCGCCAGGCTGCGCGGCGCGGCGATGAAGAGCGCGGCGCGCTGGATCGTCGAGCGGCAGGAGAACGACGGCTGCTGGGGCGGAATCCAGCCGCCCGCCGTGTACTCCCTGATCGCGCTCCATCTGCTCGGGTACGACCTGGACCACCCGGTCATGCGCGCGGGTCTGGAGTCGCTCGACCGGTTCACGGTGTGGCGCGAGGACGGCGCCCGCATGATCGAGGCGTGCCAGTCACCGGTCTGGGACACCTGCCTCGCCACCATCGCGCTCGCCGACGCGGGGGTCGGGCCCGACGACCCGGCCCTCGTCAAGGCCGCCGACTGGATGATGAGCGAGCAGATCGTACGGTCCGGGGACTGGGCGGTTCGCCGCCCCGGTCTGGAGCCGGGCGGCTGGGCGTTCGAATTCCACAACGACAACTATCCGGACATCGACGACACCGCCGAGGTCGTCCTGGCGCTGCGGCGTGTCGCGCACCCGGACCGCGCGCGTATAAGGGCCACGGTCGACCGCGCCGTCCGCTGGAGCCTCGGCATGCGGTCCAGGAACGGGGCGTGGGCCGCGTTCGACGCCGACAACACCAGCCCCTTCCCCAACCGGTTGCCCTTCTGTGACTTCGGGGAGGTCATCGACCCGCCGTCCGCCGACGTCACCGCGCATGTGGTGGAGATGCTGGCCGTCGAGGGCATGGCCGACGACCCCCGCACCCGGCGTGGCGTCGAGTGGCTGCTGGCCGAACAGGAACCGAGCGGTGCCTGGTTCGGGCGATGGGGCGTCAACTACGTCTATGGCACGGGAGCGGTCGTCCCGGCCCTGACCGCCGCCGGGCTGCCCACGGACCATCCCGCCGTCCGCCGCGCCGTCACCTGGCTGGAGACGGTCCAGAACGACGACGGCGGCTGGGGCGAGGACCTGCGTTCCTACCGTGAGCGGGGCTGGGCGGGGCGCGGTGCCTCGACCGCCTCGCAGACCGCCTGGGCCCTGCTCGCCCTGCTCGCGGCGGGGGAGCAGGACGCCAGGTCGGTCGAGCGCGGCGTCTCCTGGCTCGCCGCCACCCAGCGGGAGGACGGCTCCTGGGACGAGCCGTACTTCACGGGCACCGGATTCCCCTGGGACTTCTCCATCAACTACCACCTCTACCGTCAGGTCTTCCCGCTCACCGCTCTCGGGCGGTACGTCCACGGGGAGCCCACCTACCCCGGCCTGGACGTCCGGGAAGGGACCTGATGGGCCTGACGGACCCGACGGGCCGGACCCCGGAGCCTCCGCCGCCAGGGCCGCTGCTGATCGCCTGCGCGCTCGGCATCGAGCGCTTCGCCCTGCGCCGCGGTCACCGTAAGGAGGCGCCGGGGCCCGTGACCGTACTGCGTACGGGCATGGGGCCCATGGCGGCCGAGGCCGCCGTCACCCGAGCGCTCCGGGCCGGCGGCCCGGCCGGGGGCGCCGCCGTCATCGCGTCCGGTTTCTGCGCCGGGCTCGCACCCGGGATGCACCCCGGGGACCTGGTCGTCGCCGATGAGACGCGCGGCCCCGGCGGCAGCACGGTGTGCACGGGCGTGGAGCTGCTGGCCGAGGCGCTGTCGAGGGCGGTGCCCGGACGCACCGTCCATACGGGCCCGCTAACCGGCTCCGACCATGTCGTACGCGGCCACGAGCGAGCCGGCCTGCGGGCCACGGGTGCCATCGCGGTGGACATGGAATCCGCCGCGACGCTGTGGAGCGCGCGGCGCGCGGGATCGTGTCCGGTTGCGGCCGTTCGGGTGATCGTGGACGCCCCGGAGCACGAGCTCGTACGCATTGGGACGCTTCGCGGTGGAATATCGGCTTTTCGTGTTCTCCGCGCAGTGATGCCTGCCTTTTTTGAATGGCACCGTTCTTTGCTGCTCCCCAGGAGGTGAGCTAGATGGCCATGCCGCTCCGTCAGACCATCAGGGTCGGGACGTACCTCGTTGAACAAAAGCTCCGCAGGCGTGAGAAGTTCCCGCTCATCGTCGAGCTTGAACCTCTCTACGCCTGCAACCTCGCATGCGAGGGCTGCGGCAAGATCCAGCACCCCGCCGGGGTCCTGAAGCAGCGCATGCCCGTGGCGCAGGCCGTGGGCGCGGTCATGGAATCCGGCGCTCCCATGGTCTCCATCGCCGGCGGCGAGCCGCTGATGCATCCGCAGATCGACGAGATCGTGCGGCAGCTGGTGGCGAAGAAGAAGTACGTGTTCCTCTGCACCAACGCCATGCTGCTGCGCAAGAAGATCGAGAAGTTCACCCCGTCGCCGTACTTCGCCTTCGCCGTGCACATCGACGGGCTGCGCGAGCGGCACGACGAATCGGTGGCGAAGGAAGGGGTGTTCGACGAAGCCGTGGAGGCGATCAAGGAGGCCAAGAAGCGCGGCTTCCGGGTCACCACCAACTCCACCTTCTTCAACACCGACACCCCTCAGACGATCATCGAGGTGCTCAACTACCTCAATGACGACCTGGAGGTGGACGAGATGATGATCTCGCCCGCCTACGCGTACGAGAAGGCCCCCGACCAGGAGCACTTCCTGGGTGTCGAGCAGACGCGGGAGCTGTTCAAGAAGGCGTTCTCGGGCGGCAACCGGCGGCGGTGGCGGCTGAACCACTCGCCGCTCTTCCTGGACTTCCTGGAGGGCAAGACGGACTTCCCGTGCACGGCGTGGGCGATCCCGAACTACTCCCTCTTCGGGTGGCAGCGGCCCTGCTACCTGATGAGCGACGGGTACGTACCGACGTACCGGGAACTCATCGAGGAGACCGACTGGAGCAAGTACGGGCGGGGCAAGGACCCGAGGTGCGCCAACTGCATGGCGCACTGCGGCTACGAGCCGACGGCCGTCCTCGCGACCATGGGCTCGCTCAAGGAGTCCCTGCGCGCGGTCCGCGAGACGGTGTCGAGCAGCCACGGCTGACCTGATGCGGCGTGGGTGAGCCAGTCGCACAGGGTTCCCCCGGCCGCCGGCCCGGGCCTCGGCGGTGCGCGGCCGCGCACGGCGTGTCCGGGCCGGGGCCGGCGGCGGCCGGCGCGGACGCACCCGTTCCGCCCGGACCGTACGGAGCCGCGGGACGGTGCGGAATCCGCGAGCAGATTCCCGCCCACGGCAGGCCCGGCGAGGCGCCGGCCGGGCACCGGGCCCACGCCCGCGTCGACGGCGGCCCGGACCGCCCTCGCCCCGCGGCCCGCGAAGAACGGGCCGCCCGACCGGTGAACCACGCGAAGGAGAGCGCACGATGACGGACGTGGTGCCGAAGGAGTTCGACCTGGCGCGGCTCCTCGCCGAACGCGGGGCCGAGCGCTACGAGCTGCACGCCAGACACCTGAACCACCAGTTGCCCCGGATGCTGCGCACCATCGGCTTCGACAAGGTCTACGAACGGGCCGAGGGCGCCTATTTTTACGACGCGGAGGGCAACGACTACCTCGACATGCTCGCCGGCTTCGGCGTGATGGGCCTCGGCCGGCACCATCCCGTCGTACGCAAGGCGCTCCACGACGTACTCGACGCCTCGCTCGCCGACCTGACGCGCTTCGACTGCCAGCCCCTCCCGGGGCTGCTCGCCGAGAAGCTGCTGACGCACAGCCCTCACCTGGACCGGGTGTTCTTCGGCAACAGCGGCACCGAGGCCGTCGAGACCGCGCTGAAGTTCGCCCGCCGCGCGACGGGCAGGCCGAGGATCCTGTACTGCGCTCACGCCTTCCACGGCCTGACGACGGGTTCGCTCTCGGTGAACGGCGAGGCGGGTTTCCGTGACGGGTTCGCGCCGCTGCTGCCCGACACCGCCATCGCGCTCGGGGACCTCGACGCGCTGGAACGGGAGCTCAAGAAGGGCGACGTGGCCGGCTTCGTCGTGGAGCCGATCCAGGGGAAGGGCGTGCACGCGTCCCCGCCGGGGTTCCTGCCCGCTGCCCAGGAACTGCTGCGCCGCCACAAGGCGCTGCTGATCGCCGACGAGGTGCAGACGGGGCTGGGAAGGACCGGTGACTTCTACGCCTACCAGCACGAGGAGGGCGTGGAGCCCGACCTGCTGTGCGTCGCGAAGGCGCTCTCGGGCGGCTACGTCCCGGTCGGCGCGACCCTCGGCAAGGACTGGATCTTCAAGCGCGTCTACTCGTCGATGGACCGGGTGCTCGTGCACTCGGCCAGCTTCGGCTCAAATGCCCAGGCGATGGCGGCGGGACTCGCGGTCCTCGCCGTGATGGAGGACGAGGAGATCGTCGCGAACGCCCGGCGCTCGGGCGACCTGCTGCGCGAGCGGCTGACCGCCCTCATCGGCCGCTACGAGCTGCTGCACGACGTACGCGGGCGAGGGCTCATGATCGGCATCGAGTTCGGCCGGCCCGGCTCGCTGAAGCTGCGCAGCCGCTGGGCGGTGCTCCAGGCCGCCCGCAAGGGACTCTTCGCGCAGATGGTCGTCGTACCGCTGCTCCAGAAGCACCGGATCCTCACGCAGGTCTCCGGCGACCACATGGAAGTGATCAAACTGATTCCGCCGCTGACCGTGGGGGAGCGGGAAGTGGACCGGTTCGTCGGGGCGTTCACCGAGGTGATGGATGACGCCCACAGCGGTGGCGGTCTGATGTGGGACTTCGGCAAGGCCCTGATCAAGCAGGCGGTCGGCAACCGCTAGGGGCGGGCTCCGAGGCCAGGATGCCTTTTGCCTCTGAGGCAAAATTTTTGCCTCGCGGGTAATCCTCTGGCCCAATGGAGGCATGACACCCCGCCTCGAAGAGCCGGCCGAGGGAGCACTGCCCACGGTCGCCCCGCGCCTGCGCGACCTGCGCCGGCACAGCGGCCTGACGCTGGAGGCGGCCGCTGGCCGCGCCGGGCTGTCGCCCGCACATCTGTCGCGTCTGGAGACCGGACAGCGCCAGCCGTCGCTGCCGATGCTGCTCACGCTGGCCCGGGTCTACGGTACGACGGTCTCCGCGCTCCTCGGCGAGACCCCGGGGGACCGGGACGCCGTACTGCGCGCGGGCGAGGCGCAGGCACGGGAGGCCGACGGCTGGACGTACCACCGGGCCGGCGGGCCGGGACGCGCCATGCAGGCGCTGCGGGTGCACGTGCCGTACGGCGCGCAGGGCGACCTGGTGCGCGTGCATCCCGGCGAGGAGTGGCTGTACGTCCTGTCCGGACGGCTGCGGCTCGTACTCGGCGAAAGCGTCCACCGGCTCGATGCCGGGGACAGCGCGCATTACGACTCGCTGACCCCGCACCGCATCGCGGCCGCTGGCCCGGACGGGGCCGACCTGCTGTTCGTCCACACATTGATGCAGAGCGCCACGGCCGGGCTGTGCCTACCCCAGGAGACCTGACATGCCGCAGCCGGAAGAGAAGGCCGCCGCCCGCCGCTTCGTGGAGGACAGGATCCCCCGGGGGCTTGCAGTCCGCGTCTTCGTCTACGTCGTCGCGGGCCACCTCTTCGCGGCCTTCGTCTACCTGCTCTTCACCCTCGGCGGCCAACGCTGACGGGGGGCTGCTCTCAGCCTTCGTCGAGCAGGCGCGTCCGCAGCCGCTCGCGGGTCTCCGGAGTGATGTTCAGCCCTTCCGTCAGGTAGCGGTCGGTGGTGCCCCAGGTCTTCTCGATCGTCTCGAAGGCGGCCGCCAGGTACTCCGCGCGCGCCTCGAAGAGCGGGCTGAGCAGCTCCATGACCTCGGGTGACATCCCGGTCGACGAGCTGTCGCTGCGGTGCACCTTGTAGCGGCGGTGCGGGTCGTTCGACTTCAGGTAGTCGGCCTCGATGGCCTCGCGCTCGACACCGACCGCCAGCAGGGTCACCGCTATGGACAGGCCCGCGCGGTCCTTGCCCGCCGCGCAGTGCATCAGCGCGGGAACGGCTTCGCCGGCGAGCGCGTGCAGCACCTGGCTCTGCTCGGCCGTACGCTCCTTGATGATCATCCGGTACGTCGCCGACATCCGGCCCGCGGCCTTGCCGTCCGCGAGGATCTCGCGCAGCTCGTCGAGGTTCCCGTCGCGGACCATCTTCCAGAACACCGCGCCGTCGGCCGGGTCCGTCAATGGCAGGTTGACGTTGCGCACCCCCGGCAGTTCGACGTCCGGGCCCTCCAGCTTCTGGTCCGCCTCATTGCGGAAGTCGAAGATCGTGTGGAGGCCGAGCGAACCGAGGAACGCCGCGTCGGCGGCCGTGGCGTGCGCCAGGTGGCCGCTGCGGAAAAGCACTCCGTGCCGGACCCGCCGCCCGTCCACCGTCGGCAGGCCGCCCACGTCACGGAAGTTGCGCACCGCGGCAAGCTCCGGCTCGGGCTCGGGCTCTGTCGGCGGGACCTGCGGCAGCTGCTGTGTCACGTGGGCTCCTGAAGTCTGCCGTCGGCGCTGCTCGCCGACTTCGGCGCGATTCGACGATACGACATGGGTTCCCGGGGCAATCATCTCGGCCGACGCCGGTCATTGCACCGGGGAAGCCGGACGAACCAAGATGATCGCACCTGTGCTGATCTGGGGGACCTGATGATCGAGACCGGCGGCAACGGCCGTACGTGGCTGCTCACCGGGGCGGCCGGAAGCTACGCGCTGCACCTCACCGACCGCGACGAGCTGGTCCATCTGCACTGGGGGCCACGGATCTCCCTGGCCGACGCCGAGTCGCTCGCCGCCGAACCCCCACCGCCGTACTGGCCCTTCGAGTCGCAGCTCGACGGACGCGAGGAGTACCCCGTCGAGGGTGGCCCCCGCTTCGTACGGCCCGCCCTGTCCGTCCGTACGCCCGCCGTGCGCGGCACCGAGTGGCGGCACACCGGGTCGGCCACGGACGGCGACGAGCTGCGGCTGCGCTTCGCCGACCCCGTGCACCACCTCGGCCTCACCCTGCACTACCGGATGCGCGCGGACTCCGACGTCGTCGAGCGGTGGGCCACCGTCGCGCACGACGGGCCGGCCGGCGCTCTCGGCCTGGAGCTGCTGCGGGCCGACGCGGCCGCCTGGACGCTGCCCCGGCGCGAGCGGTGGCGGCTGAGCCAGCTGCACGGCCGGTGGGCGGCCGAATCCCGGCTCGTACGCTCGGACCTCGCTCCCGGCGAGAAGGTCCTGGGCAGCCGGCGCGGCCACACCGGGCACCAGCACCTGCCCTGGGTCGCCCTCGACGCGGAGGGCGCCACGGAGGAGAGCGGCGAGGTGTACGGCTGCGCGCTCGGCTGGTCCGGGTCGTGGCGCATCGCCGTACAGCAACTGCCCGACGGCACGATGCAGATCACCGGCGGGGCGGGACACGACGACTCGGGCCTGCTGCGGCTCGCTCCCGGCGGGACGTACACCACGCCCGTCTTCGCCGGGCTGTGGAGCGACGGCGGGTTCGGCGGGGCGAGCCGCGCCTGGCACGCCTGGCAGCTCGCCCACGTGATCCCCGACGCCGGGCGCTCGCGGCCCGTCCTCTACAACTCCTGGGAGGCGACCGGCTTCGACATCTCCGAGGAGCAGCAGCGCGCCCTGGCGCGACGGGCCGCGGACATCGGCGTCGAGCTGTTCGTGGTGGACGACGCGTGGTTCGGCGCGCGGGTCAGCGACCGCGCCGGGCTCGGCGACTGGACACCGAATCCCGACCGCTTCCCCGGAGGGCTGAAGCCGCTCGCGGACGAAGTGCACGGGCTGGGCATGCGGTTCGGGATCTGGGTCGAACCGGAGATGGTCAACGCCGACAGCGATCTGTACCGAGCCCGTCCCGACTGGGTGCAGCACCATCCCGGTCGTACCCGCACGGAGTTCCGCAACCAGCTCGTCCTCAACCTCGCGCGGGACGACGTCCAGGCATACCTCTGGGAGCAGCTCGACGGGCTGCTGTCGAGCGCCCCGGTCGACTACGTGAAGTGGGACTTCAACCGCTGCTTCACCGACGCGGGCTGGCCCGGTGAACCGTACCCGCAACGGCTGTGGACCGAACACGTGCACGCTCTGTACGCGCTCCTCGACCGGCTGCGGGCCGCGCATCCCGGCGTGGCCTTCGAGTCCTGCTCGGGCGGCGGAGGCAGGATCGACCTCGGGATTCTCTCCCGTACCGACCAGGTGTGGACCTCGGACAACACCGATCCGCTGGACCGGCTGGCCATCCAGCACGGATTCAGCCAGCTGCACCCGGCCAGGGCGATGGCCGCGTGGGTCACCGACAGCCCCAACTCGCAGCTCAACGGACGCGTCAGCTCGCTGCGCTTCCGGTTCGTGAGTGCGATGGCGGGCGTGCTCGGCATCGGCGGCGATCTGACCGGGTGGGGGGAGGACGAGATCGCCGAGGCGCGCGAGTGGGTGGACCTCTACAAGGAGATCAGGCCGGTCGTGCAGCACGGCGAGCTGTACCGGCTGCGCGCACCCGACGGAGGACTCAGCGCGGTCCAGTACGTGCGCGGTGACGACGTCGTGGTCCTCGCCTGGCTCCAGGCCCAGCACTACGGGGAACAGCAGCCGCCGCTGCGCCTGCGCGGGCTGGACCCGGGTGCGGCGTACGCCTGTCCCGACACGTCCGCCGTGCACCGGGGTTCGGTCCTGCTCCACCGGGGGCTGCGCACCGCGCTGCGCGGGGACCTCGACGCGGCGGTGTTCCGGCTGCGGCGGATTTGACCCCCTTACGGCAGCAAGATGGTAGGTATGCGGCAGTTGGTGCGAAACGGGCGATATCACGTTAACTGCCCTTGTGTGCAAGGGAAATGGCCCGAAGGCGGGTGAGCAGGATCATATTCGTGACAGTGCGTGGTGAAGCGCCGTGTGCGAATGCCAGCTCACGGCCGGGGCGTAAAGATCCGTAATCCACGGAGGGTGACGGGAATTGCCTCAGGAATTCGCACCGGTCCATGGCGGAATGAATGGACTGGCTTGTACGGGGCAGCCCCGTCGGCTTACGGTCACCGTCAATCCGGGTGGACCGCCGAATCCTGCCACCTCCCGGAATCCGCACTCACACTCACTCACGCGTGGCAGGAGCGGGGGAACCAGGTAAGTACGCCGGTCTCCGGATGTCCCATTGTCCGGACCGGCTTGGGGTTAAGTCGCGCACCGGCGCGGCCGGGCATCTCCAGCCCGAACCCGACAGCTCACCTCGTAGGCGCCGGAGAGGAATGTTCCATGCCCGCAAAGGGTAAGCACCGCCGCCCGAGGTCCAACCCGCTGACGCGCGGTTTCGTCGCCGCCGGAACGGGCGGAGCCGTACTCGCACTTCCCCTCATCGCCGCCACCGGCGCGAACGCCGCGGAGAAGGCCGCCCCGGCTCCCGCCGCCGCCGGCAAGAGCGCCGCCTCCGACGTCGCCGAGAAGGCGGCTCCGCAGAAGAAGGCGCCGCAGAAGAAGACCGCCACCAGGACGTACTCCGTGGTCTCCGGCGACTACCTGTCGAAGATCGCCGACGAGCAGGACGTGCGCGGCGGCTGGCAGGAGCTGTACGAGGACAACCGTCAGGTCGTCGGCGGCAACCCCTCGCTGATCCTGCCCGGCATGAAGCTGACCATCGGCGGCGAGGCCGCGGCGCCTTCTAGGCCCGCCCCCGCCAAGGCGGCTCCCGCGAAGCCCGCCCCGGCGAAGGCCGCGCCCAAGGCTGCTCCGAAGGCCGCTCCGAAGGTCGAGAAGCAGGTCTCCGCCCCCGCTCCCGCCGCTGCCGCGCAGAGCAACGGGTCCGGCTTCACCGCCCCGGTCGCAGCGGGCGTCACCACCCCGTACCGCGCCGCCGGCGGCAGCTGGTCCAGCGGTTACCACACGGGCGTCGACTTCTCCGCTTCCAGCGGCACCCCGGTCAAGGCTGTCGCCCCCGGCACCGTCGTCTCCGCGGGCTGGGGCGGCTCGTACGGCAACGAGGTCGTCATCAGGCACAACGACGGCCGGTACTCGCAGTACGCCCACCTCTCCTCGCTGGCCGTCTCCGCCGGCCAGAGCGTCGGTGGCGGCACGCAGATCGGTCTCTCCGGCAGCACGGGCAACTCCACCGGCCCGCACCTGCACTTCGAGATCCGCACCGGCCCGGGCTACGGCTCGGACGTCGACCCGCTGGCCTACCTCCGCGGCCACGGCGTCACCATCTGATCAGCCACTGTCTGACCAGTCGCCGTCCGATCAGTCACTGTCGATCGTCACTGTCTGATCCGTCCTTCTGCGTCGGCCGGGCGTTCCTGAACGCTCACGTACGCCCTCTTTTGCAGCCACACGCGGCGGCAAAAGGGGGCGTACGTGCGTTTTCGGTCTATTCCGGGTTGGGTGAATCTTGACCGGTGTCTTATCTCACGCCGCGTCAACCCGTCCCTACGGTGGCGTAGGTCACTCGCTCCAGTGAAGGATGTGCCGACGTGGCAGACGATTCGAGAACATTCAGTGCGGGCACCATCGGGTCGTACGCGGCGATCGGCGACAGCTTCACCGAGGGCGTCGGAGACCCCGGACCCGACGGTGCGTTCATCGGCTGGGCCGACCGGCTCGCCGTACTCCTCGACGACCGCGTCCCCGAGCACACGTTCCGCTACGCCAACCTCGCCGTACGCGGCCGGCTCCTCGACCAGATCGTGGCCGAGCAGGTCCCGCGCGCGAAGGAACTGGCTCCCGACCTGGTGAGCTTCTGCGCGGGAGGCAACGACATCCTCCGGCCGGGCAGCGACCCCGACGACGTCGCCGAGCGCTTCGAACGGGCCGTCGCGGAGCTCACCGACGCTGTGGGCACCGTCATGGTGACCACCGGCTTCGACACGCGTGGCATTCCCGTGCTGCGTCATCTGCGCGGCAAGATCGCGACGTACACGGCGCACGTGCGGGCGGTCGCCGACCGCTACGACTGCCCGGTGCTCGACCTGTGGTCGCTCAAGTCCGTCCAGGACAGGCGCGCGTGGGACGGCGACCGGCTCCACCTCTCGCCCGAGGGCCACACCCGCGTCGCGCTGCGCGCCGCCCAGGTGCTCGGCCTCGACGTACCGGCCGACCCGGACCAGGCGTGGCCGCCCATGGCCCCGCGCAACTCACTGGAGGCGCGCCGCGACAACATCCAGTGGGCGCGGGAGCACCTGGTGCCCTGGATCGGGCGGCGACTGCGCGGCGAGTCATCGGGTGACCACGTCGAGGCGAAGCGGCCCGATCTGCTGCCCTTGTGAGACGGCGGCCGGTACGCGCTCCAGGACGCCGCCCGCGAACACGTCGTACAGCGGCAGCGTCTCCAGGTGGACGTAGCCGATGTGGCAGTCGCAGACGGCGAGCGGGCAGGCGCGGGGGCGCAGTGCCCGGCGGTACGAGCCGTCGTAGAGGTTGCCGAGCTCGGCACGGACGAAGTGGCAGCGGCGCACCGTGCCGTCGCCGTCCACCGAGATCACCGACTCGCCGGTCCGGCAGGGGAGACCGGCGGAGCGGTGCGGGTGGCGGCTGTACGGGAAGAGGGGGTCCAGGGCCGTCCAGTGGGCGGCTTCCTCGTCCGTGTAAGTGCGGCCCTCCGCCGCGTTGGCCCACAGGTAGACCTCGGCCGGGAGCGCCGCGCGCAGTCTGCGCGCCTCGGCCAGGTGCTCGGGGAAGCCGACCACACCGACGCTGAAACGCACGCCGCCGGCGGTCAGTTCGCGGCACTTGGCGAGGAAGCGGTCGTACGGCGTCTGACCCGGGTGGTACGTGCACCACAGCGCGAGCGTGCCGAGGTCCGGGCCGCCTTCGGTGAGCCAGTCGGTGCGGCAGCTCAGGTTCGTCTGGATGGCGACGCGCCGGATGTGCGGCAGCCGGGACAGCTCGGTCAGGGCGCGGCGGTACCAGGAGCGGACCAGGCCCTCGCCCCACGGCGTGAAGAGGACCGAGAGCCGGTCGTCGGTCTGCGCGGCGGCCCACGCGGTGAAGCGCTCCAGCGCGGCGCGGTCGGCCCGCAACTGCTCGGAGCTGTCACGCCGCTTGGCGAACGGGCAGTACGGACAGTCGTAATCGCAGGAGGCGAGCGGGCCGCGGTAGAGGATCGTCAGGTGTGCCGGGTCCATGGCCGCGCTCACTTCAGGTCGTACGCGGCCATGGCGGCCCGTACGGCGGGGGAGAACAGCTCGGGGCCCAGCGCGTCGGAGTGCGCGAGTCCTTCCGGGGACAGGCGCAGCAGGCCCTCGGGTGCGCTCTCGTCGAGCCAGCCGAGGGCGGCGAAGCGGTCGAGTTCGGCGGGGAAGTCGTCGGTGGGCGCCGTGCCGAACCGGTCGGCGTAACCGGCCAGGGGCATGCCTTCGGCCTGAAGGAGCGACTGCAGCAGATGCCGGCGGCGGGCCTCACCGGCGTCGACGTACCGGCCGACCTCGGCACGGGAGAAGTCCTCCGTCGCGGTGTAGTCGTCGATGATCTTGCGTACCTCGCGCATGTCGACGGCGTAGTCGAAGGAGTAGTGGAGCGAGGAGGTGTACGAACGGGCTCCGCAGCCCAGGCCGATCATGCCGTCGGTCTGGCAGGCGTAGTCGTCGGCCGCCTGTTTCGGCGCGTCCGCGCGGCGGAACATGCGCATCGAGACCTGCTCGTAGCCGTGGGCGAGCAGGTGGTCACGGCCCTGGCGGTACAGCCGCAGGCGCTGGGTGTCCCAGGCGACGTCGGCGTCGGTACCGAGCCGGCCGAGGCCGGTGAGGGGGCGTACGTACAGGGGATAGAGGTAGAGCTCCTCGGGCCGCCAGGCGAGCGCCGCGTCGAGCGAGGCACGCCAGGTGCGGGCGCTCTGGCCCTCGATGCCGTAGATCAGGTCGATGTTGAGGACGGGGATGCCGGCCTCGCGGACGGCGGCCAGGGCCGCCTCGACGTCGGCGCGCCGCTGGGGGCGCACGGCCGCGCGGGCCTCGGAGGCGACGAAACTCTGGACACCGAGGCTCAGGCGGGTCGTGCCGCGGCCGGCGAGGACTGCGAGGCGGTCGCTGGTCGCCGTGGCGGGGGACGCCTCGACGGACAGGGGAACCGCGCCGAGGTCGGCGCCCATCCGCTTCTCCGCGATGTCGCAGAGCCGTTCCAGCTCGCCGGGGTCGAGGAAGGTGGGGGTGCCGCCGCCGAAGGCCGCGGCGGAGAAGCGCACCGCGCTGTCGCCGTTGCCGCCGTCGTCGGCTCCGGCGGGTCCGGCGTCGAGGGCGTCGCGGACGGCGGTCGCCTGGCGGTCGAGCGCGTCGAGGTAGCGGCCGGTCAGTTCGTCCGGGGCGCCGATCCGGGTGAAGAGGTTGCAGAAGCCGCAGCGGACCTCGCAGAACGGTATGTGGAGGTAGAGGGACAGGGCGTTCTTGGGCTCGTCCGCCCACAGTTCGCGGAGGGCGGGCCGGTCCTCCAGCTCGCGGTACGCCGTCTTGTGCGGGTAGGCGTAGACGTAACTGCCGTAGGGGCGGGGCGGTGCGGTGCTCATGGGGTGGCCCCTCGGTCGAGAGTGAAATGGGCGTAGGGCACGGTCCAGACGGCCTTGTGGCCGAGGCGGTGGCCGGTGTAGCCGTCGTCGCCGTACGCCGTTCCGTGGTCGGAGCAGACGATGGCGAAACAGGGACGGCGGCTGCTCGCGGCGGCGAACAGCCTGCCGATGTGCCGGTCGACGTACTCCAGGGCGGCCGCGTGGGTGGCGCGGGAGTCACCGGCCTCGCGGGTGGCGCCGGGCAGATGGAACCAGTTCGGCTGGTGCAGGGCGGAGACGTTGACGAACAGGAACAGCCGCTGCTCGTCGGGGAGCCCGGCGACGACCTGCTCGGCCCGGGCGACCTGCTCCTCGAAGGACGTGGGCGAGGCCACGCCGAACCGCGGCTCCCAGTGGCTCTCCTGGAACATCCCCGGCAGCACCGAGCCGAGTGGGCCCTGCCGGTTGAAGAAGCCGACGCCGCCGACGCACACCGTGCGGTAACCGGCGTCCGCGAGGCCGGAGACGAGGTCGGGCGCGTCGAAGACGTACGTGTGCCCGGCGGTGGTCTCGCTGCCCGCGAAGCGCGCGGCGAAGAGCCGGGGGTGCGGGCCGGGGGAGGCCGGCGTGGGCAGGAAGCCCGCGAAGATCGCCTGGTGCGAGGCATAGGTGAAGCTGCCGGGCGCGTGCCGCTTCTCCCATGTGCCGCCGGGCAGATGCCGGACCAGGTTCGGAATCCGGCCCGCGGCGGCGAGTTCGGCGGCTACGTCGTGGCGCAGGGTGTCCAGGGTGACGAGCAGCAGATCGTGGCTGCCGACGATCTCGTTCATGTCAGGTGATCGCATGGTGGTTCCTTGTCGTGCGCTGTACGGCGGGACGTACGGGCTGCCGCACCGGGTGCTGTACCGACCGCTGTACGGCGGCGACCTGCGCCGCGTAGGTGTCCAGGCCCTCGGCGCCGCTGCCCGGCAGACCGGTGAGACGCGGCAGCAGATCGCCGAAGGCGTTGACCTCGCAGACGGCGAAGCGGCGCCAGCCGACGGCGGGCAGCAGATCGACACCCACGCAGAGCGTGCGGGGGAAGCACGCGGCGGCCCGCTCGCACACGTCCACGGCCTCCGCCCAGCCGGCCCCCGCCGCTGCCATGGCGGCGCGGGCCTCGTCGAGGTCGCCGCGCGTGCCGCCGAGATGGAGGTTGGTCATGGGGGAGCGGCTCGTGCGTACGACGGCGTGCGTCACCCTGCCGCCGACCACGATCACCCGGAGGTCGGCGGCCCGGCCACGCTGTGCGGCCTTGGGCAGCCAGCGCTCGACGTGGAGTCCGTCCGGTGCGAGCGCGTCCACGATCGACGCGACCTCGGTCTCGGTCGTACAGCTGCGCACCCGCAAGGAGTTGTATAGCCGCCCCCGCGCGTCGCGCTCCACGGACGTGGTGGCCCGTACGCGGCCGGGCCCCGCCGTTTCGACGGCCAGTACACCGGAGGCCGACGAGCCGTGGGCGAGCTTGACGAAGGCGCGCGGCATGCGGTGCGCCCGCAGCAGTTCCCGTACGTCCGCCCAGCCGCGCACGGCCGGTGCCGTCGGTCCGGAGGTGGGAGAAGCGGGCACGGGAACGCCCGCGCCGTTCAGGACGGCGTGACACAGCCGCTTGTCGAACAGCACCGCCAGCTCGTCGGGGTCGTCGAGCAGGACGCAGTCGGCGGCCGCCCGGCCCACTTCCCGTACGGCCGCGGTGAACCGTTCGTACCAGAGCGCCGAGCCCTCCACACGGGTGGCGTCGCCGGCGCCCCGCAGGAGCCGCTCCACCGCGGGGTCCTCGCCGGGCGAGTCGATCCGTACGGTCTCTCCGGGCCGGAACGCGGGGGCCCGGCCCCCGAGCACGTCGAGCCAGGGGACGACCCGCGCGGCGGGAAGCCCGGCGGCGGCCACCGCGTCCTGGAACAGCGCGACACGGCGGTTGGCCGGGTTGCCGACGACCGCGAAGCGCGGAGCCGGGCCGTCCGCGCTGCCCGGCCTACTCGTCGACGGCGACATAGCGGGTTTCGTCGTACTCGGGGTCCCAGTGGTCGGGCTCGTCGAGATGCAGGCGCACGCCGTGCGGTTCGAGTGTCGTGCGCAGGCGCTGCTGGACCGGTTCGGTGATGTAGTGGTGGTGCAGGTCCAGTTCGCCGAGGTGGGTGAGTGGCTGCCCTTCGAGCAGAGCGTGGGCACCGGCGTCGGTGAGCGTGCCCATCGACAGCGCCAGCGTGTCCAACCGGGCCACGACCGGCGCCGCGGCGACGGCTGTCGCGATCTCGTCCTGGATCTCACTGTTCTGCACGCCCAGCTGACGCAGGCGCGGCAGGGCGCCGCCGGACAGCAGGGGCGCGAGGTCGGCAACCGTCGCGTCCCCGCCGTAATGCGTGACACCGAGCCACAGCTCCAGGCGTTCCAGGGCGGGCAGCCGGGACGCGCCGACGGCGCGGACGACGGAGCCGGGCAGGCCGCCCGATTCGAAGCGCAGTACCTTCAGCGCGTCGTGGGCAACCGGCCGCAGGGAGAGTGTGTCCGTGTCGGAGAGCGACTCGCCGCAACCGCGCACGACCAGCTCCTCCAGCCTGGGGAAAGCCTCCAGACACGGTGTCACGTCCGTCATCTCCAGCCAGGACAGCTCGCACTCCTCGCTGATGACGTCGGCGAGGAAGAGGCCGCGCAGCGCGGGGAAGCGGTCCGCGTCCGCGAGGATCCGGTCCAGGACGGGCCCCAGATGCTCGTACTCACCGTGCCACCACGGGCCGATCAGCAGGGCGCGCACCCGCGAGGAGTCGACGGAGTCGAGGAAGCGCGGCCACAGTTCGGCGAACGGATTGTCCTCGTTCCACAGACAGTCCAGACGCCAGGCGACGGAGTCCGCGGGCGGCAGCGGCGGGGCGTGCTGCTCGCCGGGCTCGGGCAGGGTGAGAACGGGAAGGCCGTGGAAGGTCTCGGGGTGCTCGATGTCGGTCATGGCCGGTCACTCCGCCACGGCGGTGTAGCGGCCCTCGGCCCCGAGGTTGTCCCAGGGTTCCAGACGGTCCGACAGGTCGACGTCCACACCATGGGGCTCCAGGGCCCCGGCCACCCGCTCCTCCATCTCCTGCGAGAGGAAGTGGTGGTGCAGGTCGAGGGTTTCCAGGTGGGTGAGCGGCTGCCCTTCGAGCAGCGCGGCAGCGCCCTCGTCACCGAGGGTGCCGTTCGACAGGTCCAGCGTGTCCAGCCGGGCGACCACCGGGGCCGACGCGACGGCCGCGGAGATCTCGTTCTCGATCTCGCTGTTGCGCAGGCCGAGGTGGCGCAGTCCGGGGAAGAGGGTGCCGGAGAGCAGCGGCGCGAGGTCGGCGATCTCCGTGTCGCCGCCGTACTCGGACACGCCGAGCCACAGGTCCAGGTGGTCCAGGGAGGGCAGCTCGCTCTCGGTGATGCCCCGCACGACCGAGGCCGGTAGGCCGCCGGACTCGAAGACGAGCGAGCGCAGCCGCTCGTGCCGCACGGGCGGGAAACGGAGCCCCGTACCGCCGCGTACGCCGAGTTCCAGCAGGCGCGGGAAGGTGCTGAGCAGACCTGTGACGTTGGACTGTTCGATCCAGGAGATCTCGGCCTGCTCCTGGGTCAGGTCGCCGACGAAGACTGCCTCCAGGGAGGTGAGCCGGTCGGCCGCCGCGATGACCAGGTTGACGGGGTAGCTGGAGTCCGCCTCGTACGACTCGCCCCACTGGCCGATGATCAGCGCACGTACCCGGGCGGGATCAACGGCCTTCAGGAACGCGTCGAAGCTCTCGTCCCACGTCCCGTCCTCGTCCTCGTACGGGTCCACGGAGATGCGCCACGCCACGGTGTCCGCGGCCGGCAACGGCGAAGGGGAGTCGGGACGGAAGTCGACGGCCGGGAGGCCGAGCAATTCCTGCAAATGGTCCACACCGGACATGGCCCTGGTCTCCTGACACTGTGCGAGCGACTGACGTGCGAAAGGTTTATCAAGCGGGACTGACAATCCCGCGAGCGGGTGGGTCACCGCAGGTCAGGGGTGATTGTCAGACCCGGGTCGTAGCGTTTTCCCCGTGGCCGGCACAGAGTGTGCGGTCCGGGAGGGGAGACAGCCATGTACCGGCAAGGGGACGTACTGATCGTGTCGCTGGACGAGTCGGCCGTACCGGCCCATCTGGCGGACGCCCCTGGTGAACGGCGCGACGCCAGGGGCCGGTTGGTGCTGGCGCTGGGCGAGGTCACGGGGCACGCGCACGCAGTGCAGGGGCCGGGCAGGCTGCTGCGGGAGGCGGGACCGCTCGACCCGATGCTGCTCCATCTGCCCGAAGGCGGACGGGTGGTGCACGAGGAGCACGCGGCGATACCGCTGCCCAAGGGCTGGTACCGGGTGGTGCGCCAGCGCGAGTACGTACCGGGCTCGGTCCGTATCGTCGCGGACTGACGACCCGGCCCGGCCCGGCTGACGGAGCAGAGGGGCCGACGGAGCCAACGGGCTGAAGGTGCTCGACGGCGCGGGCAGCAAGGGCCGGCGCGACAACGCGGCCAGGAACCAGACACCAGGGGACAGGGAATTCGATGCAGCAGGTGAACACTTGGCGGGCCGTCGCGGCGGCGACCGGTGCGGCGGACCGTGCGGCCGCTGAGGAGGGCGTGCGGCTCGCCTACCGCAGCGCAGGGCTACCGGAGCCGGAACGGATCGTCTGGGCCGCCTCGCCCAAGGAGGCGGTCAAGGCCGTGGAGCTGCTCTCCGGCGCGGGGAAGTCGGTGCGGGAAGAGGTGCGCACCGGACCGTGGGCCGAAGAACGACGTCGGCTGCACGACGAGTTGGGCCCCGCGGGCTGGGCGGAGCTGTGGTCCGCCACCGGAGCCCAGCTGTGGGACACCACCAGGGAACTGGCCGAGCGGATACGGGCGGGAGTCGTCTCCGAGCTCGTGGAGCGGCCGGAGGACGAGTCGGACGTGCGGCTCGTCCTGCTGGACGCGGTCCTCGGCCAGCACGACGCCGCCTGGCTCTCGGCGTTCGACGGCCGGGGCGAGCGGCTCACGGGGCTGGCGCGGGTGGCCCGGAACGCCGGCTGGTGGTGGCCCTACGAGCACGCCGTGGTGATCAGCGAACGGCCGGTGGAGCTCCACCGCGACGAGGCGGGGCGGCTCGACCGCGGCGACGGCCCCGCGCTGGCCTTCTCCGACGGCTTCGCGCTCTACGCCTGGCGCGGTATGCCCGTACCGGCCGAGTTCCTCGACGAACTGACCTCGCTGACGCCCGAGCGCATCCGGGTCGAGGAGAACGCGGAGCTGCGCCGCGTGATGCTGGAGTACTACGGCTACGACCGCTATCTCGCCGAGTCCGGGGCGCAGCCCGTGCACCGCGACGAGACCGGCGTCCTGTGGCGCATAGCCCTGGAGGGAGACGAGGACGTGGTGATGGTCGAGGTGGTCAACTCCACCCCCGAGCCGGACGGCACGTACCGGACGTACTGGCTGCGCGTGCCGCCGGCCACGAGGACCGCGAAGGAAGGCGTGGCCTGGACGTTCGGCCTCGGGCAGGAGGCGTACGAACCGGTGCGCCAGACCTGACCCGCGACCGCCCGGGGGGTCGCTAGGTGGAGAGGAGGCTGCCCGGTCCGATCAGGTCCGTGTTGCCCTCCGTCGTACAGGCGTGGGCTCCAGCCCGCGCCCCGAGGCGGGCACACTCCTCCAGGCCCCGGCCGGTGAGACGCCCGTACAGGAATCCGCTGACGTACGCGTCCCCGGCGCCGTTGGAGTCCACCACCGGGCCGGGCGGCACGGTCGCCGGTACGGGGCGCGGGGTGCGGCTGCCGTCGCGCGTCAGGAGGTACGAGCCGCCCGCCCCGGCCGTGGCCACCACGGCCTCGGCGCGGCCCTCGCGCAGGATGTCGCGCATCACGGCGGAGATACGCTCCCCGGCGCCGGCCGCACTGAGGAACACGAGGTCGGCGCGGAGCGCGAACTCCCGTTGGTGATCGGCGAGTCCGTCCCAGTCGTGCAGATCGGTGGAGACCGGCACCCCCAGTTCCTCGATGTCGTCGAGCAGGTGCCGGGCGAAGTCCATGATGGACAGATGGACATGCCCCGCCCGCCGCAGGTGGGGCAGGTAGAAGTCGCGGGGCATCCGCAGATCACCGGGGTCGCGGCCGTCGTAGAAGGACATCCGGCGGCCCGTGGCGCTGTCGACGAGATTCACCGCGCGGCGGGTGCCCGCGGGCGAGATCAGCGGCTCGAAGTCGACGCCGCCCTTGGCGAGACGCTCTCTGACCTGCCCGCCGATCCAGTCGTCACCGATGAAGTCGAGGAACTTCACCTCGAGTCCCAGGGCCCGGCAGCCCAGCGCCACATTGCCTCCGGTGTGCCCCGGCCATTCGCGGATGGGCGGCACGCCGAACGAGTCGGCGACCGGCACGGGCAGCGAGTCGACGCGGACGACCGTGTCCACCCCGCTGCCGCCGACCACCAGTACGTCGTACGCCGTGTGCGCGGACCGCTGTTCAGCGCCCTGTTCACACCGCTGCCCGGATTGCTGCTCGGATTGCTGCTCGGACTGCTGTTCAGACTGCTGTTCAGACACCGCAAGCCCCTTCCGGCTCCGCTGGGCACAGTATGGCTGGTACGGAGAGGTGACAGGGCGGGAGTGGCGCGACCGGCCCCACGGTCGCCGGTGCTGGGATGGGCTCCCCTCCCTTGGAAGGACCAATGCCATGTCCGTACGTACGGCCCTGACCGCCGCCGCGCTCACCGGTGGACTGCTCGCCGGCGGCGCCGCACCCGCTTTCGGGGCATCCGCCGCGACAGCCGCTCCCACCTCGGTCGCGGCCTTCGCTCCGGCCGACGCCGACCGCGACGCCGCCACCGTCTCCGTCGGCGGCGAAGGCAGTGCCTCCGCCGCCCCCGACATGGCGACCCTCGCCGTCGCCGTCGAGTCCACGCAGCCCACCGCGAAGCGGGCGCTGGCCGCGCAGTCCGCAGCCGCTGAAGCGGTGCTGGGCGCCGTACGGAAGCAGGGCGTCGCCGACCGCGACGTACAGACCGAGAGTCTCTCCTTGAACGCGGTCTACCAGCACAGCGACCGCGCGGGCTCCAAGCTGACCGGATATCAGGCGGGCCAGTCCTTCTCCATCAGGATTCGCGACCTCGCCAGGACCGGCGCGGTCGTCGAGGCCGTGACCGGGGCGGCGGGCGACGCGGTCCGGATCAACGGCGTCACCTTCGACGTCGCCGACCCTTCCGCCCTGCGCGCCATGGCCCGCGAGGCCGCTCACGCCGACGCACGGGCCAAGGCAGTGCAGTACGCGCAACTCAGCGGCCGTCGGCTGGGGCGGCTCGTGTCGATCACCGAGACGGGCGGCGGTACGCACCGCCCGGTGGACGTACCCGGCGCCGCGTTCCAGGAGGGGAAGATGCCGGTGGCGCCCGGCGAGATCCGGAACGAGGTCGCTGTCACCGCGGTCTACGAGCTGTCCTGACGCCATGAGCGGCGGCCGGCCAGCCAGCCAGCCGGCCGTCCGATCCATCCGATCCTTGCGAACCCGCCGGACGGGAAGGTCAGCGCGCCGCGGCCGCCAGCTCCGCGCGGCTGATACCCAGTTCGCGGGCGAGCGCGTCGTCCGTCCACTCCAGCATGGCGGCACGGGACAAGGACCCGGCGTACGAGGTCATCTGAACGGCGAGCCCGTCGAGCAGGGCGGTGAGCCGCCAGGCCGCGGACGAGGGGTCCTCGCACCGGAACTCTCCTGCCCGCGCGCCCTCCGCGATGACATCGGCCAGCGCTGCCTTCCACTGCTGGTCGAGGTCACGCGCCACCTCGCGGAGCACCGGCTCACGCAGCGAGGCGGCCCACCCCTCGATCCACAGTTTCCATCCCTTGGCCCGGCCGGTCGGCGCGTACCAGCGGATCGCGGTACGCAGTCTGCGGACGGCGCTGGTGCGACGGCCGAGAAGCGTGCGCAGCTGGGCCAGATCGCCCTCGGCGGCGTACGCGAAGGCGGCCGCGACGAGCTTCTCCTTGGTCGAGAAGTGATAGAGGACCAGCGCGTTGCTGACGGAGAGGGCGGAGGCGACATCGGCGATGCGCACGGCGCTCACGCCCCGCGCCTCGATCTGCTCGACCGTGGCACGCAGCATTTCCTCGCGCCGCTCCTCCACGCTCAACCGGACCCTTGTCACGCGCCAACCCTACACACGGGTCGCCTGGCCAGGACGGGCCACGCGGACGCCGACGAGCCCTCGACAGCGCACCGTGGAGCGGGCCACAGCCGCCTGTACAGGCTGTCCATTCAGTCAGTACGCACGGGGAAACCGCTCAGCGTGAAACCGCACAGCGTGAAGCGCGCGGTGCGAAGTCCGCAGGACGAAAGCACTTCGCGGCCGGTCCGGAGCCGCGGCGAAGACGCGGCGCGCGAAGTGATGAGGCGTACGGGATAACGTGCGGCGCATGGGCGATGCGTACGTATGGGTGGCCGATGTGGACGCCCGGCCGGAGGAGGCGGCGGTGCTGGCCGGCCGAGTCATGGACTGGCTGGAGCGCCGGGGCATTGTCCGGAGCGAGCTGACGAACTGCCTGACGGGTGACGAGCTCGGAAGGGCGCCCGGACCGTACGCCGCGCGCGCCGTCACCGAGGACGAGGTGACGGCGGGCGGGGTGACTGCCGACGGGGTGTGCGGTGTCGGCATGGAGATCGAACGCCGTGTCTACGTGTGCGCCGGCTTCTGGACGGCCACCTGTCCGGCCTGCGGCGCCACGACCGAACCCGCCGAGCGCGGCCCCGACGTGTGGACGCGCGCGTGGGCCCCGCTGCTCGACGACCTGTACGCCTGGTTCGGGGGTACGGGGCCCGGCAGCGGGGCCTGTGTGCGGTGCGGTGAGCGGGCGGAGTTCACGGCGTGGGCGATCGAGCCGCCGGTCGCGGTCGCGCACCTGGGGCTGGTGCTGTGGAACTGGCCGCCGCTGGGGGAGTCGTTCCTGGACGAGCTCTCGGCCGTTCTGGGCGGCCACCGACTCGTGACCGGGAGCACGACGGCTTGACGCGCCGCAGCCGGGGCTGCGGCAGGCTCCGGGACGGGCCGGCCGGGTGCTCGGTTCGCAAACGTGGAACTCAGCGGCGAGAGCTCCCACTTCTCCGGGGCGGCGGAGGCCCGGCGACCGCCACCGCCCCGGGGGCCGGGAAGCGCGTCCAGGACCTGCCCGTCACCTGTACCACCCGTACCGCTCCGCGATCACCGGCAGCCGGTCGGCCACGATCGCGTGCGCCGCGGCACGTGGCGACGTGCCGTCGGCCTCCGCCCGCGCCAACATCTGGTCGACCAGTGCCCGCATCGATCGCCGCGTGTACGCGAACGCCTCGTCCGCGTCCGCGCCGATGTCACCGAAGAGCGTCCACCACCACCACGCGTTCGTGGCGGAGTTGACGACCACGTCCGGCAGGACGCTCACCCCCCGCTCCGCCAGCAGCGCCTCCGCGTCCGGCAGCACCGGCATGTTGGCCGCCTCGACGATCCAGCGGGCGGCGGCGCCGATCCGCTGCTGGTTGGTCGCATCGACGGCGTACGACACGGCCGCCGGAATCAGGACCTCCGCCTCCACCGAAAGCCAGTCCCCGCCCGGCAGTTCCGCGTCTGCGAGGCGCAGCACCCCTCGGTCCACGGCCCCGTACGCGTCCCTCGCCGCGAGCAGCGCCTCGACGTCCAGACCTTCCGGGTTGGCGATCGTGCCCTTCACGTCGGCGACGGCCACGATCTTGAGCCCCGCACGCGCCAGGAAGCGGGCGGTCGAGCCGCCCATCGTGCCCAGGCCCTGCACGGACACACGCGTCCCCTCGTGTGCGACGCCCGCGCGGTCGAGCGCCGCGAGCACCGATTCGGCGACCCCGCAGCCGCCGGCAAGTTCGCCGAGCCCGATGCCGTCGACCTCGACGGCGAACGCGTCGGCGAGCCGGCGCCGCGCCGCGACCTCGTCGTCGAGCAGCGGATAGACGGCCTGGACGGAGGAGACCAGACCGGCCTCGGCGGCGGCCCTGTCCACGAGGTCCTGCGTCAGACCGAGGTCCTCCCCGGTGGTCCAGAAGCTCTCGATGTACGGACGCATCGCCCGCAGGAAGCGGACGAGGATGCCGTAGGCCCCGGGGTCGCGCGGGTCGCAGTCGATGCCGCCCTTGGCGCCGCCGAGCGGGATGTAACGGCCCTCGGGGTTGTAGTGGAGGGCCTCCTTCATCGTCATGCCGCGGGCCAGCCCCGCGACCTCGTCGAGCGTGCAGCCCTCGCGCATGCGCAGCCCGCCGCTGGAGACACCGCGCACCAGCCGGTCGACGACCAGGAAGCCGCGGCGCCCGGTGACGTGGTCCGTCCAGGTCTGCGAGATCAGGGGGGCGTTCATACGGTGCTCTCCTCGGGAACGGCGATGACAGTGGGGCCAGGGGTGCGCAGCGCGCGCCGGCGCGTCGGCGAGCGCGCCGCCGGGGACGCGGCATGCGTGCCCCCGCCGCCCGTACGCGCGCCTGCACCGGCAGGTCGACACCTGGGAGACCCACGCCTTCCGGTCGTTGCCGATGCCCGGGTCGCCGACGCACAGCTCCTCCTGGGCGAGGCGCCGCATGAAGACGTCGGTGAAACCGCCGCCTCCGTACCCCTCGGGAGCATGAACCCCGTGATTCCGACCTCGCCGGGGTGCCATCCGGAACGGCGACGGTGTCCCAACGCCATATTGACTGAACCATCAGTCAGTATCCGGAGCCAGGAGCGACCCTGTCAACGAGGTCCGTGACTAAATCGCCGATCGGTCCAGGACGGCTGCTGCGGCTGTCTCGCCCCCGGCTCCGAACCCGCCCGCCTGCGCCCCGCACCCCGCCCCCTGCGTCTCCGCGCATCCCGCCCCGTGCACCTCTCGCACCCCGCCCCCTGCGCCTCCGCGCACCCAGTCCCGCACCCCGTCCCGTAATGGTCCCGTTCCCGCGCTGTCGTACCCGGCGCCCATAATGGGAAGGACACTGAGCCCCTGGAGGTCCTGTGACCGGCGCTGACGCCCTGCTACCGCTGCGCACCCGGCTGCGCTCGCTGCGGACCGCCGCCTTCGGCGCGGATCCCGCGGGGGAGCGGATGGAGCGCATCCGCCGCTCGCCCCACTTCGCGGACGGGGTCTTCCAGAACCCGGTGGGCGCGCGGCACAGGCCCTCGGGCTCGACGGTGGAACTGGCGAAGGTGTACTTCCGCAAGGAGGAGCGGCGTCTCAGAGCGCCGTCCGGCCCCGTTCCCCTGAGCGCCACGACGCTCGACGATCTTGCCCGGCCGCCCGCCACGGGGCTGCGCCTCACCTGGATGGGCCATTCGAGCGTGCTCGCCGAGATCGACGGCCGACGGGTGCTCTTCGACCCGGTGTGGGGCGAGCGCTGCTCCCCCTTCACCTTCGTCGGGCCGGGGCGCCTGCACCCGGTCCCGGTACCGCTGGCGTCGCTGGGTCCGCTCGACGCCGTCGTCATCTCCCACGACCACTACGACCACCTGGACATGCCGACGATCCGCGCGCTCGCCGGCACACGGACCGTCTTCGTGGTGCCGCTGGGCGTCGGCGCCCACCTGGAGCGCTGGGGTGTACCGGCCGACCGGATGCACGAGCTGGACTGGAACGAGACGGTGAAGACCGCCGGGCTCAGCGTCACCGCGACCCCCGCCCGTCACTTCTGCGGCCGCGGCCTGCGCAACCAGCAGCACACCCTCTGGGCTTCCTGGGCCGTCGCCGGACCGGAGCACCGGATCTACCACAGCGGTGACACCGGCTACTTCGAAGGCTTCAAGGAGATCGGCGCCGAGCACGGCCCGTTCGACGCGACCATGATCCAGATCGGCGCGTACAGCGAGTACTGGCCCGACATCCACATGACGCCTGCCGAAGGCATGCGGGCCCATCTCGACCTCCAGGCCGGCGCGCCACAGGGCTCGGCCGGCGGCCCCATGCTGCCGATCCACTGGGGTACGTTCAACCTCGCCCCGCACCCATGGGCGGAGCCCGCCGAGTGGACGAAGGACGCGGCCGAGGAAGCCGGGCAGCTGGCCGCCTTCCCCCGGCCCGGAGAGCCCTTCGAGCCCGCGGGAACGCTTCCCGTGGACCCGTGGTGGCGAGCCGTGTCCGCGTCGCCCGTCGCACACCCGTGGCGCCGCCCCGAGGAGCCGCGCATCACGCCGGAGGCCGACCGGGGAGACCTCGACTTCGCCGGTGAGCGCTGACGCGGCGCAGGGAGCTCGCCGGCAGCGCGGCACCGGTCTTGCGGTCCCACTGGGCTCGGGCGACGGACCGCCGGTGCGGCCCCTTGCTGATTAGCCCCTTCCCGCAGGGGGAACCCGCCGTCTGAACGACGAAAAGGGGTACTGGTGAGCGCGCAAGAAGATGCTGTCCGGGAGACCGGGGAGGAAGCCGACGAGCGGCCGCTGCGCGGTTACGCCGTCGCGATGGCCGCCTACGCGGCGTACGCCGGAGGATGGGCGGCCCTGATCCGGCGTCACGGCCGCCAGCCCGGACGGCACGAGGTCCGGGACATCGCCCTCACCGCGGTCGCCACGTTCCGGCTCAGCCGCCTCCTGACCAAAGGGGCGGTCACCAGCCCCTTGCGGGCGCCCTTCACCACGTACCAGGGCACGCAGGGGCCGGCCGAGGTCAGCGACGAGCCGCGTCACGGTCCGGGGCACACCTTCGGCGAGCTGATGACGTGCCCGTTCTGCATGAGTCTTTGGACCAGCACCGCACTGACCGCGAGCCGTTGCGTGTGGCCGCGGGCGACCCGGACCGTAACAGCCGTTCTGGCGTCCGTGGCAGGGGCGGACGCCCTCCAGCTCGCGTACAGCGGGCTGATGGACAAGGTGACGCGCGCGAACGAGTCGTGAGTCCCCGTCCGGTCGCGCGGCGACGGGGACACCGGCCGTAGGTTTTTCGGTCTGTAGTACGAGGTGTCATACCAGAGCGGGACGCTGCACGGGCAAGTTTGGCAACAGCGCGTCGATCATGAAAGGTTGCCGACTACTGTGAGTGCCCGGTGATCAACATGGGGCCACATCACCCAAGTTGAGCCCAGACCGAAAGTGGTCGAACCGACGCAGTACGCCGATCCCTGGGGCCCCACGTACCGAGGACACTGATGTCTCAACTTCGCGCACCCGCCGCGCGCGCAGACCGCCGCGAGGGCGGGCGGCACGGACGGCCGGGCGCCCGGCCCCACACCCCGCAGCCGATGCCCGATGTCCACATACGCCCTCAGCTTCTGCGCGCCGCCGTACTCCCCGCCGTCGTCGTCGCCCTCAGCGGCGCCGCGGCGGTCCTGTTCACCCTCCGCGCCACCGCCGCCGAGCCGCAGCGCGACTTATGGGTGGCGCTCGCCGCGGCCGCGGCGCTGGTCGTGGTCTCACTCGCGGCGGCCGTCGTGGGCGCCGAACGGGCCGCGAGAACCGTGCTCGACCGCTGCAACGCCCTGCGCGGGGCCGGGGCGCGGGCCCAGGCCGAACTGCGCACGGTCGTCGAGCAGCTGCGGCGCGGCGAAGGGCCGCCCGTCCGGCGTACGCCGCCACCCGCACCGCGGGGCGGTGACGCGTTCGACCGGCTGGAACAGGAGATGGCGCGGGCGCACGAGGCGGCCCTGGGCGCTGTCGTCCAGGCCGCGCAGCTCTCGAACAGCGCTGGCGCGGACCAGATGGTCGAGGTCTTCGTCAACCTCGCCCGCCGGCTCCAGTCGCTCGTGCACCGGGAGATCCAGCTGCTCGATGAGCTGGAGAACGACGTCGAGGACCCCGAGCTGCTCAAGGGACTCTTCCACGTCGACCATCTCGCCACCCGTATCCGCAGGCACGCCGAGAATCTCGCAGTCCTCGGCGGTGCGGTGTCCCGCCGTCAGTGGAGCAACCCGGTGACCATGACGGAGGTACTGCGCTCCTCGATCGCCGAGGTCGAGCAGTACTCACGGGTCAAACTGGTGCCGCCCATCGACGGCACCCTGCGGGGCCACGCCGTCGCCGACGTCATCCACCTGCTCGCCGAACTCGTCGAGAACGCAACGGTGTTCTCCGCCCCGCACACGACGGTGCTGCTGAGGGCCCAGCACGTCACCTCGGGCCTCGCCATCGAGGTCGAGGACCGCGGACTGGGCATGCCCCTCGCCGAGCAGAACAAGATGAACGCCCTGCTCCACAACCCCGACAACGTCAACGTCGGCCGTCTTCTCCAGGACGGGCGCATCGGCCTCTTCGTCGTGTCGGCCCTGGCCCGCAGGCACGGCATCACCGTCCGGCTCCAGGCCAACATCTACGGCGGCGTGCAGGCCGTACTCGTTCTGCCGCAGCAACTGTTGGGCGGGGACGATCAGGTCGGTCCCGGCAGGGCGGCGACGGCGGCGACCGGGCAGCCGGGCCCGCCGCCCGCGCCGGCCGTGAACGTGCCGCCCCATGCCCCCGCGTCCGGCCCGGCCCACCCGGCGCCCACCGGTCCTGGCACCGGTCCGAGCACCGCCGGCTCCGTACCCACCCCTGCGGCCCCGACTCCGGCGGCTCCCGCCCCGGCCCTGAACGGCCACAGCCACGCACCGCTCCCCGTGCGCGACGCGCGTGAGGACCGGCCTACGCCGGCCGCCGCCCGCCCGGGCGCCGGCATCTCACCACGGCCCGACTTCTCCGCCGAGCCGGTCCACACGCAGGCCCAGCCGCGTTCCAGCGGATACGTACGCGGCATCACCAGCCGCCCGAGTCTGCCCCGACGCCGCAGCCAGGAAAACCTGGTGCCCCAGCTCCGGGAAGCTCCCGTCGTGCCCCGGGACGACGAGTACCCGGCCCTGCACGACCCGGGCCTGATGGCGGCATTCCAGCGGGGTATCGGCCTGGCGGAAGCCCAGCCGGACCCGGAACCGCACGCGGCCCCCGACCGGCAACTGGAGCCGTACGCCGAGCAGCACGCGCCGTACACCGTCCCGCACCCGGACAGGGCGCCGGACCCGCACCCCGTCCCCCGCCTGGACCAAGCTGCGGATGGCTACCCCGTCCCGCGCCTGGACCAAGCTCCGGATGACTACCCCGCACCGCTCGTGGATCAAACGCCGGACTCGTACCTCGTCCCGCATCAGCACCCGGCGCCGGACCCGTACCCCGCCCCGCACCTGGAGCAGGTGCCGAGCCCGGTCGCCGACCCGGCACGCGGCTCGGCGACCGCCCCCGCTCCGGAGCAGCACCCGATGCCGTACCACCCCCGAGAGGGCGACGCAGGCTGACCACTGCCTCCGCCCTCCCCCTCCCCGCCCCTCCGCCCCCGCGCGGTACCCAAGGAGTAGATGCACCATGGTGAGTGATGCGCCGACCGGTCAAGCATCCGATCTCGACTGGCTGTTGAGCGGCCTGGTCCAGCGTGTTCCGTTCACACGCAACGCCGTCCTGCTCTCCGCCGACGGCCTCGTGAAGTCGGTCCACGGCCTCGACGCCGACAGCGCCGACCACATGGCCGCCCTCGCCTCCGGCCTGTACTCCCTCGGCCGCAGCGCCGGAGCCCGCTTCGGCGACGGTGGCGAGGTCCGCCAGGTCGTCGTGGAGCTCGACTCCACGCTCCTCTTCGTCTCCACCGCCGGCTCCGGCACCTGCCTCGCGGTCCTCGCGGGCCGCGAGGCCGACGCCGCGGTCCTGGGCTACGAGATGGCGATGCTCGTCAAGAGCGTCCGGCCGTACCTCGTCACCCCGGTCAGGGAGCGGGCGGGCGTACCGAGCGCCACGGGACGCTGATGGGGCCGCTCCCGCAGGACGGGCCGTGGCTCGACGACGCGGCCGGGCGGCTCATCCGCCCGTACACGGTGAGCGACGGACGCACCCGCCCCACCACCGCCCTCGACCTGTTGTCCATGGTGCGGGCCACCGGCGCGGAACCCCCGCTGCACCTCGGTCCCGAGCACACCCAGGCGCTCGGGCTGTGCTCGCACCCCACCTCGGTGGCGGAGATCGCGGCGTACCTGCGGCTTCCCGTGGTCGTCACCAAGGTGCTGCTTTCCGACCTGGTCGACTGCGGGGCGCTCACCACCCACGCGCCCCGCTTCGACGACCAGCCCACCGACCTCACCCTTCTGGAGGCAGTGCTCGATGGCCTACGACGACGGCTCTGATCTGTTTCCCACCGCACTCAAGATCCTCGTCGCGGGCGGGTTCGGCGTCGGCAAGACGACCTTCGTGGGAGCGGTCAGCGAGATCGCCCCCCTGAGTACGGAGGAACTCCTCACCCAGGTGAGCGTGGGGACCGACAGCCTGGAAGGGATCGAGGAGAAGGCCACGACGACCGTGGCCATGGACTTCGGCCGGATGACCCTCGACGAGCACCATGTGCTCTACCTCTTCGGGACGCCCGGCCAGGAACGCTTCTGGTTCATGTGGGACGAACTCTCCAAAGGCGCCCTGGGCGCCGTCGTGCTCGCCGACACCCGCCGCCTCCAGGAAAGCTTCGCGGCGCTGGACTTCTTCGAGCGGCGCGGCATCGAATTCGTCGTGGCCGTCAACGAGTTCGACGGGGCGCACCGCTACGAACCGGAAGAGGTACGGGCCGCCCTCGACCTCGCGCCGGAGGTCCCGGTCGTGCTGTGCGACGCCCGTATCGCCAGCTCAGGAATCAAGACGCTGGTCACCCTCGTCCGGCGACTGCTGACCATCACCCCGGCCTCGACGGGCTACGGAAGCTACGGAGCACCCGCATGACGTACAACCGGATCGGCCACCTGCTGCTCACACCCGTCGACCCCGAGGCGCCCGCCCGGGTCCGGCGGCTGCATCAGCTCGGGATCGGCGACCGGGCCGTGCCGGCGTTCGACACGTTCGCGGACCGGCTGGCGGAGATGACCGGAGCGCCGTACTCCATGGTCAACTTCATCGACGAGAACCGGCAGTTCTTCGCCGGACTGCACACCCCGACCGGCACGCACAGCGGCACCGACCTCGGCGCGGTCGCCGCGACGAGCCGCATCGGCCGGTTCCTCGCCCGCGACCACGGGTACTGCCCGCACGTCGTCGCGCGGCGCAAGGCGCTGGTCCTCGAGGACGTGTGCGACTACCCGCGGTTCGCGGGCAATCCGGTCGTCGACGAGATCGGCATCCGGTCGTACATGGGCGCGCCCGTCATCGACCGTACGGACATCCTCCTCGGCACGGTCTGCGTCGTCGACACCGAGCCGAGGCGGTGGGGGCGCGCGGGCCTGGAGACGATCAAGGCCATGGCGGCGGAACTGGCCGAACTGATCCGGCGCCGTGAGGACGGCGGTATCTGACGCGCGCGGTATCTGACGCGTCGCGCTCCGCCGCGTCGCGTCGCGCCCCGTCTCGTCCCGCCCCTCCGCGGCGCGCCCGGCCGAGTCGCCGCCCCCACGGCATCGTCGGCGGCAGGGCGCCGACTGCGGTGGCGCGGAAAGGGCTTTCTGACGTGCGTCGCCCGGAGCAGGTACCCGCCAACAGAGGCATGGGCCGGCACCGGACCGGTGTGAGCCGCTTTCCCGTGGGGAGGGTCAGCCAGGACTAGCTCGGGCGTGCGAGCCCGGACACCAGCAGACTCACCCAGGAGGCGTGCCCGATGAGCACCGCACACCGCACGGGAACAGCGACCGCAGGCGACGGCGCCCAGATCGCCGCGTACACCTGGCTGCCGGACAGCGGCAGGCCCCGCGCCCTCGTACAGATCGCCCACGGCGCGGCCGAACACGCCCTGCGTTACGACCGCTTCGCCCAGCACCTGGTCTCGCACGGCTACGGGGTGATCGCCTCCGACCACCGCGGCCACGGCGCGACCGCCGCCGCCACCGGTGGCTACGGCGTGGTGGGCGAGAACAGCTGGCGCGCGGTCGTCGACGACCTCAAGGCGGTCGGCGACCAGGCCCGCGCGCTGCACCCGGGCGTGCCCGTCGTGCTGCTCGGCCACAGCCTCGGCTCCATGCTGGCCCGCGACTACGCCCAGGAGTACCCGGACGACCTGGCCGGCCTCCTCCTCTCCGGCACCTTCCGTACGCTCCCGGGAGCCGAGATCCAGGAGTCGATCGCCGGCCTGGAGGCGGAGATCGCGGAGCACGGCCGCGCGGCCCGGTCCTCGTACCTGCCCACGCTCTTCTCGTCCTTCAACGACGCGTTCCCGCACCGCACGGGCTTCGAGTGGCTCTCGCGCGACGAGGCCGAGGTCGACGCGTACGCGGCGGACGAGCGCTGCGGCTTCGCCTTCAGCGCGGGCCTCGCGCTGGACTGGGTGCACGCGATCCGCAAGATCAACGACCCGAGCAACCTCGCGCGTGTCCCCGCCGACCTGCCCGTCCACATCGCCGTCGGTACGCACGACCCCTGCAACCAGGGCATGACCCTCGTCTACGAGCTGTTGGAGGACTTCCGCTACCTGGGCACGGAGGACCTGACCTGGAAGGGGTACGAGGGGGCCCGCCACGAGATCCTCAACGAGACCAACCGGGACGAGGTCCAGGACGACCTGACCGCCTGGCTCGACAAGCGCGTCTGAACACGCGGCGCGGGACCCGGCCGAGCTCCGGCGCAGCACGCGTCGGAGCACACGGCGCAGTACGCGTCCGAGCGCGCGGCGCGGAAAGCGGTTCGTGACCACCGGCCCAAGTGCGGTATTGTTCTCAAGCGCGTTCAGCCAGGGGAAATCCCAGGCCAGACGGGCACCGGGACGTGGCGCAGCTTGGTAGCGCACTTGACTGGGGGTCAAGGGGTCGCAGGTTCAAATCCTGTCGTCCCGACCAGCGTTTTTCCGCAGGTCGGAGGTCGTATCGGAGCAATCCGATACGACCTTTTCCGTTTCCCGGGAGAACGGCCGGAGCAGGGCCGAGCAAAGCCGGGAGATTTTCCGGGGGAGCGCGCAGCCGGTCTATTCAGCCGCCACGGGAACACCGCCGACCCGGGTGGCCGCCGCCGTGCGCACCGCCAGGTGGTAGACCGCGAAGGCGCGCCCGATCACCGGCTGGGCGACATTGCGCACCCGCACCCCTCCGCTGGTCATGCCGTGCTCCGTGCCCAGGTGCGCGTGGCCGTGGACCGCGAGGTCGGCTCCGGACTCGTCCATCGCCTCGGCCAGCAGGTAGCTGCCAAGAAAGGGAAAGATCTCCGGCGGCTCGCCCGCCAGGGTGTCCGGTACGGGCGCGAAGTGCGTCAGGGCGATGCGTACGGCGCAGCCCTGCTCCTTCAGCCCGTCCAGCGAGTACCGCAGGCTCTCCGCGCACCGCCGGGAGTACCGGATGAACTCCTTCATCACCGGCTCGCCGAACTCGCCGCCGCTCCGCCCGGCGAAGCCGCCTCCGAAGCCCTTGGTGCCGGCGACCCCGACCGGTACCCCGCCGATGTCCAGCACGGTCCCCTGGCCCTCCAGCACGGTGACGTCCGCGTCGGCGAGCACCGCCGTCACCTCGCCCTGCTGGTCGCTGTGGTAATCGTGGTTGCCCAGGACGGCCACCACGGGCACGCCGAGCCCGGCCACCTCCCCGGCGACGATCCCCGCCTCCGCTGCCGTGCCGTGCCGCGTCAGGTCGCCCGCGAGCAGCAGCACGTCGGCGGAGTCCCTGATGGTTTCGAACGCGGGCCGCAGCACCCCCGCGCTGTCCAGCCCCAGGTGAATGTCGCCGACGGCCGCGATCCGGATCACGCGAGCTCCTCAGGGTGGTCGGGGGCGGTCGCGGAGACCACGACCAGATCCTCGTGCAGCGGGAGTCCCGCCAGTTCGTCCTCGGCCATCCGCAGGATCTCGTCCCGGCACGCGGCGCTGGAGACGGTGCCCGCGATCAGGACACTGTTCCCGCGCAGCTCTATGCGTACGCCCATCTCGGCGTAGTCCCCACTCGCCAGATGCTCCTGAAGATGGGCGATGCGGTACTCGACGGCGGATGTGTCGTTCACGGCCCTGCCTCCCGTGGCTCGATGACGTGCAGACGCTCCAGAAGGTAGAGAAACGCGTCCGGCATGGGTGAGTCCTGGTGCTCGCGGCGCAGGCGGTCCCAGTCGATCTTCTCCCGCAGCGTCCGCGCGATGGGCAGTACGGCGCCGAAGTCGCAGTGGTGCTCCGAGAAGGCGTGGAGCTGGCTGCTCATGAGATCGGTGGGCGACAGTACGGGCATGTGAACCGAGTCCACCGGCAGGGTCTGCGCCCGGCTCAGCAGCTCCCTGGTCACCGGCTGACGGGCCAGTTCGAAGATCAGGTCGATCTCCTCGCCGTGGCTGTGTGCCTTGATCAGCCAGTCCTCCGGCGGGACACGGACCTCGATCCCGGCGGCCTCCAGTGCCTCGGTCACGGCTTCCGCGTCCTCCCGCAGGATGCAGAAGTCGGCGTCGTGCTGGAAGCTCGCCGGCACCCCGTGGGCGTACGCCGCGACACTCCCCACCAGCGCGAACGGCAACCCGCAGCTCTTTAGCCTGGAGGCCACCCGCTTGGCGGCCTCCAGGATGGCCTGGGTGCGGTCCGGGGGCAGTTCCCGGGAACGGCCGTACGGCGTTCCCGGGGGCGGTCCGGCGGAGGCGCTTGCCACAGCTGTCCCCGCCGTCAGCCGCCCGGCCGGTTCGGGCCGGTCGCCGGGCCGGGAGGCGTCTGGTGAGTAACCGCGCACGCGTCCACCCTTCCTCGTCGCCCTATCCGGGCCCTGCACTGGTGACGGTGAAGATCGCGCCGTCCGGGTCGCGCAGCGTCGTCTCCGTGCCGTACGCGGTGGGGCCGTGCCCCAGAGCGGTACCGCCGTGCCGGAGCGCCGCCTCGACGGTGGCTTCGACGTCGGGCACCGGGAAGTGGGCGTGCCACCGGGGCTGGATCAGGGGATCGGGCGCCGTGTCGACGGCACCGGAACTCAGCCGCGCGAGGATCTGGCCGTCCTGGAGCAGTACGACCTCGTCCTCCTGGTACTCGACCTCGCAGCAGCCGGGGCGGCCGCTGGCCCATTCGAGGACCTGTCCGTAGAAGATCGCCGCATCGAACGCGTCCCGGGTCCGCAGGCGCAGCCATACGGGTGCGTTCTTGCGCCAGACGTGCCAGTCGGAGAAGAGCTGTCCCTCCCAGATGCCGAAGACGGCTCCGTCACGGTCCGCCGCGATGGCGCCGCGTCCGGTGGCGAACCGGAGCGGGCCGACGGCGACCGTGGCACTCCGCTCCCGGATCCGGCTCGCGGTTTCGTCCACACTGGCGACGGCGAAGTACGGCGTCCAGGTGACAGGGGCGCGCAGAGCGGTGTCGAGCGACCCGATTCCGGCGACGGGGTCGCCGTCGAGCAGGGCGATGCTGAACCCGCGGCCGAGCCCGGCCCGCCGGAATTCCCAGCCCAGTACAGCGCCGTAGAACGCTTGGGCCGGCTCCAGATCGCGTGCCATCAGGGTGATCCAGCACGGAGCGCCGAAGATCTCGTGACTCGAAGTTCTACCGGTGGCCGTCGTTTCCATTTCCATCGCAGGTGTCCTGGTCGAATGGGGGCATGGGGGCAGGAGCATGTGAGGCCGGTTTCGTAATCCATCCTGCCCCCCGGGGCGCGTGCTGGCGAACCGCTGAACACCCGGAGCGGCACATTGATCATGGAAAGGCGTGTCTGTTCCCGTGCGCGGAGGGCGCCGGCCGCGCTCCCTACTGAGTTTGCGGAGAGAACGCACCGGACGCAGGGTGGGCGGGAGCCGCTCGCACGACGAGCGGCCGACCACTGCCGCTCGTACGACGGGCGGCCGACCACTGATTCACGTGCGAAGGAGTAACCATGCCGAAGGGTTCGAGCTCCAAGCGGGAACGTCAGTACGAACACATCAAGGAAGGCGCCGAAGAGCGCGGCGCCGGCACCAAGCGGGCCAAGGAAATGGCCGCGCGGACCGTGAACAAGGAGCGGGCGCGTTCCGGCGAGTCCAAGACGGCGAGCAGGAGCTCGACCCAGGACAAGTCGTCGTCGAAGCGCGGCGGACAGCGCTCGCAGAGCGGGTCGGAGGGACAGACGTACGACCAGCTGTACGCGGAGGCGCGGCGCCGCAACATCCAGGGACGCTCGTCGATGAACAAGTCCGAGCTCAAGCGCTCGCTGGGACAGTCCTGAACCGTCGGGCCGACCCGTCGGGCCCTGACCGGCCGGCAGTCCCGGCCCGGCCGCGCACCGGCCGTCACCCGCGTTCCCGGGGCTCCGGAGATCCGCGAGGTTCCAGGGGCCGCGTGGCGGGGCCGTGCAGCACAGTACCGTCCGCTCCGAAGCGCGAACCGTGGCACGGACACTCCCAGACCTTCTCGGCGTCGTTGAAACGCACCAGGCAGCCCAGGTGCGTACAGCGCGCCGAAACGACGCGGGTCCCGCCGGACTCGTCGCGGTACACCGCACAGAGGTGCCCCTCAAGACGGACGACCGCGCCGCCGCCCGGCGGGACCTCGTCCACCGAGTCGGCGTGAGCGGTGTGCAGACGGTCGCCCACGAAGTGCCGGGCGACAGCGGCCTGGAAATGCGCCAGCTCCGCGGTCTCCCGGACCTGCGGCAGGCGGCGCGGATCGTACAGATCCGTCCAGGCGGGGCGCGGGCCGCCCACGATGTGCGCGGTGAGCAGGCGGCCGGCCATCACACCGTTGCTCATGCCCCAGCCCCCGAACCCGGTCGCCACGAACACGTGCTGGGTCCCGGCGTGCGCGTACCCGACGTACGGCAGATGGTCCCTGGAGTCGTTGTCCTGCGCCGCCCAGCGGTAGACCCTGTCGGCGCCGTCGAAACCCGGCATCCGCTCGCGCGCCCACCTGTCCAGACGCGCGAAGCGTTCCCGTACGCCGCCGGCGCCCGGCTCGAACGTCTCGCCCGTGACGACGAGCAGTCGCCGCCCTTCGTCGTACGGCGCGCTGCGGACCGAACGGACCCGGTCGGCCGGGCTCATGTACATGTCCCGTGGCGCGTCACCGGAAGGCACCGGCGCCGCGATCACCAGCTCCCGTCTCGGCTTCAGGCGGGTGAACAGGAACGTGTGGTCGAAGACCGGGTAGTGCGTCGCGATGACGGCGTCACGCGCCTCGACGGTGAAACCCCGCTCCGTCGACAGCCGGCACCGCGTCCCGTCACGGAGTCCGGTCACCCGCGTGCGTTCGTGGACGCGTCCGCCCGCGGCGGTGATCCGCTCGGCCAGGGCCAGCAGGAACTTGCGCGGGTGGAACTGCCGCTGCCCCTCCGCCCGCACCCCGCCGGCCACCGGGAAGGGCAGCTCGGTCCCGGACACGAAGGACGCGTCGAGCCCCGCCCGCCGGGCGGCCAGCGCCTCCTGCCGCAGCTCGTCCGTCCGCCCCGGATCCTCCAGATACGTACAGGCCGCGGTGGACTCCAGATCGGCGTCGATGCCCAGCTCGGCGCAGAGAGCCGCCACCCGATCGACCGCTTCTTGCTGCGAGAGCGCGTACAGCGCGGCGCTGTCCGCCCCGTGCGTCGCCTCCAGCCGGGCGTACCCGAGACCGTGCAGCGCTGTCAGCTTGGCTGTCGTGTATCCGCTCACCCCGGCGGCGATCCTGTCCGCCTCCAGCAGTACGACGTCCAGGCCGGCCCCGACCAGCTCCCAGGCGGTGCACAAGCCGGCGATGCCACCGCCGACCACGGCGACGTCCGCGGTCAGGTCCGTGTCCAGAGCGGGAAAGCCGGTGCCGGGGGCGGTAGCCATCCAGTACGACTCGTCGATCGTCGGACGCTCTGCATCCATGGCCTTCGGCTTCCCGTTCCGCGCTCCGGCTAACGGCCGCTGTACGGGACACGCAGACGCCCGCCGCGCCCGTGCACGGCCTCCCGCACGTCGGCCCCCGACTGCCGTCGCACCCCCGCGCCCACTGAGGCACGGACCGCGAGAGCCAGCTGCCTCCCCAGGCGAGCACGCCGGTCCGTCGCGTTGCGGGACCGCCTGCGGCGAGCAAGTGTCGAAAGGACCGAGTCCGAGGAGGACCGCACCATGCCCATCGCCACGGTGAACCCAGCCACCGGAGAGACGCTCAAGACGTTCGACGCGCTCGGACCGGAAGAGATCGAACGGCGCCTGACGCGCGCCGCGACGGCCTTCGCGCAGTACCGCACCACCGGGTTCGACCGGCGGGCGGAGCTCCTCAACCGCGCCGCGGACCTGCTGGACGAGGACCGGGACGACATCGCCCGCACCATGACCACCGAAATGGGCAAGCCCGTGACCGCCGCCCGCGCGGAGGCGGCCAAATGCGCGAAAGCGATGCGCTGGTACGCCGAGAACGCGAGGGAACTCCTGGCCGACGAGTACCCCTCCGCCGACGACGTGACGGACTCCGGCGCCTCCCGGGCGATCGTCCGCTACCGCCCGCTCGGAGTCGTCCTGGCCGTGATGCCGTGGAACTTCCCGCTCTGGCAGGTCGTACGCTTCGCGGCCCCGGCACTCATGGCCAGCAACGTGGGCCTGCTCAAGCACGCCTCGAACGTTCCGCAGACCGCCCTCTACCTGGAGGACCTCTTCCGCCGGGCGGGCTTCCCCGAAGGGTGCTTCCAGACACTGCTCGTCGGATCCGGCGCGGTCGAGGACATCCTGCGCGACCCCAGGGTGGCCGCCGCGACGCTCACCGGAAGCGAGCCGGCCGGCCGCTCGGTCGCCGCCGTCGCGGGAGACGAGGTGAAGCGGACCGTTCTGGAGCTCGGCGGCAGCGACCCCTTCGTGGTCATGCCGTCCGCCGACATCGCGCGGGCCGCCCGCACAGCCGTGACGGCCCGCGTGCAGAACAACGGCCAGTCCTGCATCGCCGCGAAACGCTTCATCGTCCACACCGACGTCTACGACGACTTCTGCGAACGATTCACCGCCGGAATGCGGGACCTGGCCGTCGGCGACCCGATGCGGGAATCGACCGACGTCGGACCGCTGGCGAGCGAACAGGGACGTACCGACATCGAAGAGCTCGTCGACGACGCCCTGCGCCTCGGCGCCACGGCACAGTGCGGGGCACGGCGCCCGGAAGGCCAGGACAAGGGCTGGTTCTACGAGCCCACCGTCCTCACCGGCGTCACCGACAGCATGCGCATCCACCGGGAGGAGGCGTTCGGCCCCGTGGCGACGGTCTACCGGGTCTCCGGGCTCGACGAGGCGGTGACCCTCGCCAACGACTCGCCCTTCGGCCTGAGCTCCAACGTGTGGACGCGCGACGACGCGGAAGTCGAACGGTTCGTGCGTGACCTGGACGCGGGCGGTGTCTTCGTCAACGGCATGACCGCCTCCCATCCGGCGCTGCCCTTCGGCGGCGTCAAGCGCTCGGGTTACGGCAGGGAACTGTCGGGCCACGGCATCCGCGAGTTCTGCAACGTCACGACGGTCTGGCACGCGGCCGAGCCTGCCGGCAAGAGCTGACCCGCCCCGCCCCAAGGCCGCGCTAGCGTGCGCCCATGGCCAAGACTCTGTACGGCGCCCAGGTCGTGCTGCGCCCGCCCACCGCGGACGACATTCCAGTACTGGCGGCAATCCGCGCCAGGCCGGAAGTGCACGCTGTCTGGCGCGGCGGTGACGACCTGGTCGCCGCGGTCACCCAGGACCTCGCCGATCCGGACGTCACCACACTGGTGATCGAGCACGCCGGGCGTACCGCCGGCGCCGTCCAGTGGGGCGAAGAGCGGGACCCGGACTACCGGCACGCCAACATCGACATCTACCTCGACCCCGAGGTCCACGGCCGCGGCCTCGGCACGGACGCCGTGCGTACGCTCGCCCGCCACCTGATCACCGACCTCGGCCACCACCGGATCGTGATCGACCCGGCGGCGGACAACGCCGCCGCCGTCCGCTGCTACACCAAGGCCGGCTTCCGGCCCGTCGGCATCATGCGTGACTACGAGCGCGGACCGGACGGCACCTGGCACGACGGACTGCTCATGGACCTGCTGGCATCGGATCTGCCGGCGTCGGACGTGACGGCGCCGTGACGGCTCCGGTCGCCTCGGGGATGTGACGTACGAGGGCCAGCGCGGCTGCGTCGTCGCGCAGCCGGCCCCCGGCGGCGTGCTGGGACACGTCGGCGAGTAGCGCCCGGGTGAGGGCCTCGGGACACGGCCCGAGGTCCTGCCCCGTCACGGCGGCCTTGAGATCGAAGAAGTCGCGGTCGCCGTTGCGGGCCTCGGTGATGCCGTCGGTCACCATCAGCAGGGAGGTGCCGGCGGCAAGCGTGTGCGTGTCCACCCGCAGGGGCTCGTCCTGTGCGAACTCGAAGTACCCCAGCGGACAGCCCGGCCACAGGCTCAGTTCCCTGGAACGCTTCGGAGACACGGCGATCGGCGGGACGTGCCCGCAGTTGACGAGCTTCAGGGTGCCGTCCGGGTGTCCTTGCAGCAGGAGCGCCGTCGCGTACCTGTCGTCCCCGCTGGCACCTTGGCGACGGCGAAGGGAAAGGTCCATGCGCCGGGCCACCGCGGCGAGATCGGGCTCGTGGTACGCCGCCTCCCGGAAGGCTCCCAGCAGGGTCACCGTGGCATCGACGGCAGGCAGCCCCTTCCCGCACACGTCGCCCAGTACGAGACGCAGGCCGTGAGGCGTCTGGAGCGCGTCGTAGAAGTCACCACCGACCCGGGCCTCCGCCTCGGCGGCGCGGTAGAAACCCGCCAGCCGGTAGCCCGCCGTCGACTCGGGGAGCGGCCGCAGCACCGCCCGCTGCACTCCACCGGCCAGCGAACGCACGTGGTCCAGCGTGCGCTCACTGCGCTCACGCGCGACGGCCGCGGCTACCCCCGCGACGGTCACCACCACGATGGCGATCGTCACCATCGGCAGGGCCGAACCGCCCAGCGGCACGCTGCCCCAGCGCAGCACCGTCTGCGTCGCGGCGGCCAGCGCACCGAAACCGAGGATCCCCAGCCACCGGTGAGCGACGGCCGCCAGCGCGGGCACCGCGGCGAGCACCGGCCCGACCGAGACGTCCGGCTCTGTCAGGAGCGCCACCAGCAACGCCGCCGCCCACACCAGCCACGGCATCGCCGCCGCGAGTCTGCTGCCGCGCGGTGAGAGGTCCGGGACCCGCAGGGGCAGGGGACGGAGCAGACGGACCGGCATACCCAGGGGCCTCTCGCGCAGTGGACGACTGATCCATCGTGACGGGCGTCACGCCGTCCCCGCCAGGGGAACTTGTGCCCGTAGGGCGAGGACCAAGGGCCCGTCAGTCCCTTCGCGGCAGCGCGTCCAGCTCGCCGTAGTCCACCCGGTCGGTGAGCGCGGGTGCACGGGCCGGTGGTGAACAGTTCGCGGGCCGAGCTGCGCACCGGGCACAGGCGGCGCCGCGGTGCAGTCGGCTTCGGTGGGCCGGTTTGACTCGCGGCCGGCGGATCCGTAATGTTCTCCGAGCTGTCATGGAGCCGGAATGGTTCTGCGACTCCACCACGTCGCGAGAGCGACAATCCCAAACCCAGCACGTTTCCCGGTCCGGGAGAAATTCGGCATGCCGGAATTCATTCGACAGGCTCGATTATGAGCCGCCCGGGAAATCCGCTAGAGTTCGGGACGTCGGAACGGCCCAACAGCCGGAAAGATAAAGAAACACCCCACCGACGGGGAATCGGACACGAAAGAGTCTGATAGAGTCGGAAACACGAAATACCGAACGAAAGCCCGGAGGAAAGCCCGAGAGGGTGAGTACAAAGGAAGCGTCCGTTCCTTGAGAACTCAACAGCGTGCCAAAAGTCAACGCCAGATATGTTGATACCCCGGCCCACTTCGGTGGGTTGGTGGTTCCTTTGAAAAGTCCTGGCTGTCCTTGTGACAGTCCAGGCGAACACAGCGAGGACGCTGAGAACAGCGGGCCATATTCCGGCCCGACCTGTTCCGCTCTTTCGTGTGTGTGATCCCGATTACGGGAAAACATTCATGGAGAGTTTGATCCTGGCTCAGGACGAACGCTGGCGGCGTGCTTAACACATGCAAGTCGAACGATGAAGCCCTTCGGGGTGGATTAGTGGCGAACGGGTGAGTAACACGTGGGCAATCTGCCCTTCACTCTGGGACAAGCCCTGGAAACGGGGTCTAATACCGGATAACACTTCTTCAGGCATCTGAAGAGGTTAAAAGCTCCGGCGGTGAAGGATGAGCCCGCGGCCTATCAGCT